>OZ271842.1:3760000-3917927 GCA_965601835.1 Rhodospirillales bacterium | reverse complement strand
CAACTGTCCCGACACCGTCTCGGTGTCCGTGCCGTCCGTCGTCGTCGCCGACACATCCAACGTGAAGTCGCCGTCGGAATCCGCCGGCGGCGTGATGCTCAACCCATTCAACTGCTCCGGCGTGAGATCCACAGACCCACCCGTTACATCGAGGCTCTGCGTGACCCCTTGGCCATCCACGTACGTCAAGCTGGCCCCGTCCGGAATATCGGAGATCGTCACCGAAACGGACTCCGAGCCGTCCGCATCCGTCGATGCCGCCGTGATCGTCAGCGGAATCGCATTGTCTTCCGTCCCGGACGCCGCCGAGACCGTGAGGTCCGCCGCGTCCGCAACCGCATCCACCGTGACACTGATGGTGCCAGACGTTTCAGCCGTATCCCCGCCGTTCGCCTCCGTCGACGTCGCAACGACCGAAAGATCAAACGTCCCCGAATAATCGTCCGGCGGCGTAATCGTCAGACCCGTCAACTGCTCAGGCGCCAAGTCCGCAGACCCGTTCGTCACCGTCACGAAGTCCCCGTTCGCAAGCGTCAATACCGCTCCGTCCGGAATATCACCAATCGTCACAGACAAGCTCTCAGAACCGTCCGTGTCCGTCAGCGCAGACGAGATATCCAGCGCAATCGCCGTATCCTCGTCACCAGACGCCGCACCCGTGCCCAAATCCAACGTCGGTGCATCCGCATCAGCCGCCACCGACACCGCCAACTGTCCCGACACCGTCTCGGTGTCCGTGCCGTCCGTCGTCGTCGCCGACACATCCAACGTGAAGTCGCCGTCGGAATCCGCCGGCGGCGTGATGCTCAACCCATTCAACTGCTCCGGCGTGAGATCCACAGACCCACCCGTTACATCGAGGCTCTGCGTGACCCCTTGCGCATCCACGTACGTCAAGCTGGCCCCATCCGGAATATCGGAGATCGTCACCGAAACAGACTCCGAGCCGTCCGCATCCGTCGACGCCGCCGTGATCGTCAGCGGGATCGCATTGTCTTCCGTCCCGGACGCCGCCGAGACCGTGAGGTCCGCCGCGTCCGCAACCGCGTCCACCGTGACACTGATGGTGCCAGACGTCTCCGCCGTATCCCCGCCGTTCGCTTCCGTCGACGTCGCAACGACCGAAAGATCAAACGTCCCCGAATAATCGTCCGGCGGCGTGATCGTCAGACCCGTCAACTGCTCAGGCGCCAAGTCCGCAGACCCGTTCGTCACCGTCACAGGGTCCCCGTTCGCAAGCGTCAATACCGCTCCGTCCGGAATATCACCAATCGTCACAGACAAGCTCTCAGAACCGTCCGTGTCCGTCAGCGCAGACGAGATATCCAGCGCAATCGCCGTATCCTCGTCACCAGACGCCGCACCCGTGCCCAAATCCAACGTCGGTGCATCCGCATCAGCCGCCACCGACACCGCCAACTGTCCCGACACCGTCTCGGTGTCCGTGCCGTCCGTCGTCGTCGCCGACACATCCAACGTGAAGTCGCCGTCGGAATCCGCCGGCGGCGTGATGCTCAACCCATTCAACTGCTCCGGCGTGAGATCCACAGACCCACCCGTTACATCGAGGCTCTGCGTGACCCCTTGCGCATCCACGTACGTCAAGCTGGCCCCATCCGGAATATCGGAGATCGTCACCGAAACAGACTCCGAGCCGTCCGCATCCGTCGACGCCGCCGTGATCGTCAGCGGGATCGCATTGTCTTCCGTCCCGGACGCCGCCGAGACCGTGAGGTCCGCCGCGTCCGCAACCGCGTCCACCGTGACACTGATGGTGCCAGACGTCTCCGCCGTATCCCCGCCGTTCGCTTCCGTCGACGTCGCAACGACCGAAAGATCAAACGTCCCCGAATAATCGTCCGGCGGCGTGATCGTCAGACCCGTCAACTGCTCAGGCGCCAAGTCCGCAGACCCGTTCGTCACCGTCACAGGGTCCCCGTTCGCAAGCGTCAATACCGCTCCGTCCGGAATATCACCAATCGTCACAGACAAGCTCTCAGAACCGTCCGTGTCCGTCAGCGCAGACGAGATATCCAGCGCAATCGCCGTATCCTCGTCACCAGACGCCGCACCCGTGCCCAAATCCAACGTCGGTGCATCCGCATCAGCGTCGACTTGCACCAATAGCTGACCTTCCTCGACATTTCCGTCGTCGTCAGTCGCCCGCACGGTCAGATTGAAATCAGCGTCCGAATCTGCACCCGGCGTGATGGTCAGATTGTTAAGATCGGTGACGGTATAGGTGCCGTCGGGATTCTCAGTCGCGCCTGTCAGGGTCGCATCGACGGGCACGCCATCAATAATGATCGTGGTCGCATCGCCCGGGTCGATGTTGAGCGTAATGGCCGTGTCTTCGGTCCCGGCGGCGTTCTCGAGATCCAAGACACCTTCGACCGTCACGTCGAAAGAACTGACATCGATACCACCATCCGTCGAAACGGCAGTCACTTGAACACCGATGCCCCCCTCGAAGTCCTGTGGCGGCGTCAAGTAAAGACCGGCTGTACCGTCGTTGAGCGACGCTGCCTGATCGGCATTCAGGGTGTAGGTGCCGTCCGGGTTCGCCGTAAGCGCCTCTTCGCCCAACCGGACCAAAGACTGGTCGGGAATACCAGAGATGATCAGCGTATCGACCGTTTCGCTCGTGGACGCATCCATCTGGGCCGCAATTTGCAGCTCGATCTCGCTATCCTCGTTGCCGGTAACGTTTTCCGTCAGCAATTCCGGATTGTCGAGAACGGGGGACACGGTCACCCCAAACGTCGAGGTTACTTCTGCGGTATCACCGCCATCGGTCTCGGTCGAGGTTGCTGTGACTTCGAGGTTGAAGTCACCATAGTAATCCTGCGGCGGCGTAATGGTCAGATTGTCCAACAAATCCGTGTTCGTTGCGAACTCATCAGCGGAAATCGTCCAGGTACCGTCGCCATTGTCGGTCCCGAAATTGAGTTGCGCGCCGTCGGGAACATTCGAAATGGTCAGGGACAGCGTTTCCGACCCATCCAAGTCGGTTAGAGACGCCGAGATATCCAAACCAATTGCACTGTCCTCGGCGCCCGTGACGCTTCCGGTTTGCAGATTTGGATCGTCGGCTTGGTCCGTAGGCTGCGTCGGTTCGGTTGCTTGGGTCGGGTCAGTCGCCTGAGTCGGGTCCGTCGCCTGGGTCGGATCGGTTGCTTGGGTCGGATCTGTCGCTTGCGTCGGGTCCGTCGCCTGGGTCGGATCGGTCGCTTGGGTCGGATCTGTCGCTTGGGTCGGATCTGTCGCTTGGGTCGGGTCTGTCGCTTGCGTCGGGTCCGTCGCCTGGGTCGGGTCCGTCGCTTGCGTCGGGTCTGTCGCCTGGGTCGGGTCCGTCGCCTGGGTCGGGTCCGTCGCCTGGGTCGGGTCCGTCGCCTGGGTCGGGTCCGTCGCCTGAGTCGCTTGTGTCGGCTCCGTCGCCTGGGTCGCCTGCGTTGGGTCGGTAGGCGCTGACGCTTCCGTCGCGACCGTCGGCTCACTCGCTTCCGTCGCAACCGTCGGCTCGCTCGCTTCCGTCGTTTCCGCAGCGACGGTCGGCTCTGTCGGGGCGGTTGGAGCCGCTGCAACGGTTGGGGCCGCAGCTGGGGCGAGACCGATCTCTTCACCCCCGCCAGCATCCTCGCCCGGCTCACGAACGACTTCCTCTTCCTCTTCGGATACCGCCTCTTCGACTTGCGGCCCTTCGTTCCCACGGCCTTCGTCAGAAAACCCACCGCCACCGGTGCGCTCTTCCTGGGGACGTTCAACGTCCTGACCACCGTCGCCATCCGCGTCGATGACATCCGGCTCCGCGTCCGGATCCTCTTGCAGTGCGTTCATTTCGCCGCGCTCAATGACGACCTCGCCCTCGGGCGCCAATCCGGCGTTGATCTGGTCCTGCGTCAGCGTCGAGCCACCGGTGTGCACTGTTGACATCGAGAGCGACATACCCGGTTCCTGGTTGTCTTCGTCGTCGACAAAACCACGATCCGTTTGGTCTTCCGGCTCATCGAGCGGGGAATCTCCGTCCCCAAACTGGGACAGATCATCGAGAATCTTCTGCTCTTCCTCAGCAGATTGCTCGTTATCTTCCTCGTCCTCGAACTCGTCCTCGTTCTGATTGACGTCTTCTTCAGCCATGACGATTTACCCAATTCTCGATGTGTATTCTTGTTCCGAAGGGAACCCTGAGATTATGGGGTATTCAAAAAACCGAAGGACGTCAGCAAAAAGCGCCACGAAACCGGTATAAGGTCAGCAAGATGCACTTAGAAAAGCAGGCCTAAATTGGCGAAAAACAATGCTAAGGCTTTTTCCAACTCTCATGCGGCCAATCTGGCATCGACTTGATGGCGCCACCGACGTGAACCTTGCCCGGAAGCCTGCAGACATCGGGGAAATCGCCTGCGCCCCTGAATCCGAAGATACTGTCGTGAACCCTCGAATGGTCGCGGACAAGCGGCCAAACAATGTCCCTTAAGAACTCTTGGTCGTTCCATTTATTGCGCCGATACCCGAGGGCAACGTCCGCGAGATCATGGACGTTCGGGAGCACGCCGGAAACACCACCCCACATACCGGCCAGGATCACCTCCATGTGATAGATATGATCTCGCATAATATGAAAAGGCAGTCCGCTCTTGATCCAATCATCGACGGCCACGGCCTCGTGCGAGTTAAGACGAGAGTCCGCATCCCGGCACACAAATCGATCAATACCGGGGTCGTCCGACGCGAAGAAGCGCCACAGCGGTTTGAGTTGAAATAGCTTCGGGTCGGTAATCATCTCAATCTGCGCGCCGAGCCGTCTTAGCTCGCGCCGAACATGATCAGGAACGCTCTCATCGCAGTAGAAACGGCATCGCCAACCCGGGTAAACGTGCGGTGCCAATTGCGCGTTCACGATCGCACCATGTGTATAGACGGGATTGTCGCCCCAAAGGCTAAACGAGATGATGTTTCGAGACCGGTCTGACGCATCAAAAGGGGCGGTTCTCCAATGCATATTCTTGTTGAAATCGAGCGCATTAAAGGTATTCGTCGCGACGCGGTCTTTTAGTTCGAGCGCTCTGCGACCTGCTTCTACGGCAGCGCTATTGTTCTCTGCTTTGAAGTGTGTGATGACCAGTGCATTGCGGGTCGGAATATCCTCTGGGACGAGGGTAATCGCCTTTTCAATCGCTGATGCAGACTCTTCGAATTTCCCCACGTTCCGTAAAGCGACACCGAAAAGACTCCAAGCTAGCGCGTGAGTCTGGCCGATTTCCGTCTTCGTATACCCTGAGAATTGTTCAGCTGCGTCCTCATTGCGACCAAGCTCCTGCAGAACCACCGCTAACTGATATTGCGCTTTCTCAAACGCGGGATCAGTCTCGACTGCACGCCGAAGATAGGACAAGGCTCGTTCGCGTTCCGCGAGGTCCCGATGGCACATGGCGGTCAAGGTCATCAAATCCGCTCGTTGTGGGTCCTCCTCTAGCAATTCCAAGAGTATGTCGATCGCATCTCTCTGTCGCGCAGTGGATTTGTAGGCTAGGGCAAGAACCAACCGCATATCGGCTGGTACCTCGCAAGTGTCCACATGCTTTTCGGCGAAATCCGCAGCCGCAACGGGATCTCCCTCTGAGTACAAGGTGTAAGCACGTCTCACGTTTTCGTCGTGGGATCGAGGCGGGAAATCCAGCGCGTTCATGGACAATCAGGTTTCAGTTTCGGCAATCGTTATCACGTCAAACCTAGCGGCATTCGGTCTGCCCTCGCCAGATCAAATATGGATTGCTAGATTGCGCGGCACAAATCGAGTGGCGCCGTCGACAGACAGGTGCCCAACACGGGAGGGGTTTTCATGATCATTTACGGCCGCGCGAATTCCATAAATGTACAAAAGGTGATGTGGATAGCGGCGGAGTTGGGCTTCGACATCGATCGACGAGACGTGGGCGGTGCGTTCGGAGGCAACGACTCACCGGAGTATTTGGCAATGAACCCCAACGGCCTCGTGCCAACCATGGATGACGACGGAGTCATTCTTTGGGAGTCCCATGCCATCGTCAGGTACCTCGGAGAGAAATCTGGCGCTTCGCCCTGGTGGCCGGCAAAAACGGAAGACCGTGCGCATGCATCGCAGTGGATGGATTTTTACCTCTCCGTTATGCACCCACACATGACCGTCGTATTTTGGACCTTGATCCGCACGCCGGAGCCCGCGCGGGACTTAACGGCTCTGGCGAAGAGCACAGATTTGGCCGCGAAAGCTTGGACAATCGTAGACCGTCATCTTTCTGAAAACGCTTTTCTGACCGGAAATGCGCCGACGATAGGCGACATACCGTTAGGATGTTCCGCCTATCGCTGGCACAACATGGACCTTGAGCGACCAGACTTACCGAACGTGCGCCGCTGGTACGAGGAGTTGGCGGCGCGGTCTTCTTATAAAGAGCACGTCATGTTGCCGCTGACCTGACCAAACCTGCATACGCTTTAAGGAGACAGGACATGCCAAGCGGAGACATCGTTTACAGAGAGTTTACTCAGTCGCAACTGGACTGGGCCTACAATAATCGCGATCGCGTACCAGACCATGGCGACTTACTCGAAGCATACGCTGAGATCGGCGAAGAGTATGTCTCCGCGCATGATGCGCATCTCGACATCGCATTCGGCCAAGCCGACGAAGAACTTTTGGACATTTATCCGGCGCAAAATGTCGAACAACCTTCGCCAGTGTTGATCTATTTCCACGGCGGATACTGGTATTCTCGGCATAAAGACGATTTCCGCTTCATCGCCGCTGGCTTTACAGGAGCCGGCATCACAGTCGTCGTCGTCAATTACGCTCTTATCCCAAGTGTCGATATGGCCGAGCTCGTACGGCAGTGTCAGTCGTCTGTCGCTTGGGTTCACACGCATGTTGAGGCATACGGTGGCGACCCCAACCGACTATTCGTGACCGGACACTCTGCGGGCGGCCATCTCACCGCGATGATGTTCGCCACTGAGTGGTCAACGTTTGGCGTGCCGGCCACGGCCATCGCAGGCGGCATAGCGCTATCGGGGCTTTATGATCTCGAGCCAGTCCGACTGACGAACATGAACGAGATCCTACAGTTTGATACAGATACGGTAAGGCATTTCAGTCCGGCAACGCTTCGTCCTACTGTTCACGCGCCTCTTGTTTGTGCGGTCGGTGGCGACGAGTCGTCGGAATTCGTACGCCACAACAACATGCTTGTTCAGCCATGGTCGAAGGACGGTATCTTGACCGAGACCATTGTTACCCCTGGCCTCAACCACTTCAGCATCCTTGGCGATTTCGCCATTCAAGGCGGGACGTTGAACGATAAAGCGCGGCTACTCGTGAACGGCCATTTGGACTGAGCAGAAATGGGCGTTCGGAAGTTCGAAGTTGACGTTTTTTGGTCGTTCAGGAGCCCGTATTGCTACTTCTCGATTGATCGGCTGCTTCGGATGAGATCTGAGCTAGATGTCATCGTGAACGTTCGCCCGGTCTACCCCATGGCGGTCCGAAATCCGAATTTCTTCCAAGACGTGAACCCGAAATACCGCAAGTACCATACTCTGGATTGTCTTCGCATAGCTGAGCGGCTTGGCATTCCGTTCAGACGCCCTGTGCCCGACCCGATTGTGCAAGACTTGGACACCAGCGAGATCGCCAATGACCAACCATTTATTCGTGAACTGACCAGGCTCGGCGCCGCCGCTCAAAACGCAGCAAAGGGTCTCGATTTCGTAGACAAGTCGATGCGCCTGTTGTGGGACGGTACGGTGGACAATTGGCACCAAGGGGATCATCTGGCATCTGCTATCGAGGCGGCAGGCCTTGATGGCGCCGCTCTGATCGAAAGCGTTAGAGGATCACCTGACGTCTATGAGAGGATTATTGCCGACAATCAGGCTGCCCACGATGCATGCGATCATTGGGGCGTTCCAGCGTTCGTGTTTGACGGTGAGACCTTTTATGGCCAAGACCGCATAGACCTCCTGCTGTGGCGCATGCAGCAAGCCGGACTAAACTCGACCCGCTAGCTATTTCGTATCGGCGATCTTCTCCGCCTCTGGGAGCATCGTCACCAGAATGTTTGCGATCAACATGATTCCAGCGAGCAAATAGAACACGGCCCCGACGCCCCACTGATCCGCGACAGCCCCGCCGATGATCGGGATCAAGAAGGACAACCCACTCTGAACGCCGAAAAGTGCGCTTGTCGCACTCCCGTGCATTTCGGCAGGGGTCAGATCCATCATCCAACTGTGAATTACTGGGCGAATGGCGAAAAGCACGAAGCCCAACACGGATACGCCGGCGATGAACAGGAACTGATTGTGGGCGACAGCCAGAAATACGATGACGGCCGTGGTTCCGCTGGCGGCCGCAAGAACGATCGGCCGACGCCCAATGCGGTCGGACCAGGCGCCAGCGATCGGGCCCGCAATGAAGCCACCGACCTGAAGCGCAAACACGCCGACACCGGTCATAAACGGCCCGACCTTCAAGACGTTCGCGAGATAGATGGGTATAAACATCAATAGGCCGTTCTGCGCCATGGAACGGAAACCTGCCATCAAGCACAAGCCCATCGCAGACCTGTCCGTCAACAGATCGCCAACGCCCTTGAAATAGCCTTTCAAGGTCACTTGGCCTTTCGCCGACGCCCCCCCGCCATGATCCAAACGTGAGAGAACCAAAAGGATAAGCGCTGCAATTACCAAGACGGGAACCGCGCCCCATACGGCCGTATCCTGCCAACTGAGCGCAACCAACAATGCCCCGATGCAGATTGGCGCTAGACTGTCGCCAAGCGAGGCACCGAGCGTATGGATGGAGAGAGCGTATCCTCGGTTCTTAGGGTAAGCGCCCGACAAGAACGAGATCGCGGCGGGGTGCCAAAGATTGTTTGTCGCACCGATGACCCCGACGAAGACGATCAAGACGGTAAGAGTACTGGCGAAACCGACCGCCATCAGTGCCAATGCTCCAACAACGAGAGCCACGCATTGCACCAATACACGCCGGCCCATCACGTCGACGACCATGCCGCTCCCAAAGTTCGCGGCGAATGAGCAAATATGGAACGTGGAAACGAGAAGGCCGGCTTCTGTGTAGCTCAGACCCAATTCCGTCGTAAGAAACGGGAGCAGCAGATAGAATGTGGCGGCGACCCAGTGCGTCGCACCGTGACCGATCGCCACGACCCATGCCGGCGCCTGCTCCCGTATTCCGAGGCCAGAGAATTTCTCGAAGGCCGCCAGCATGTTATCCCCCTTAAAGTTCGTAAGTTCAGTGATTATCTTGATGGCAACGGTAAAGACAATGACGATCGCGCAGCGATACCCCTACCTTGCGTCGCATGTCTTCGCAGTTGAAAATATGGATCGGACACGAATTTAGAGGGGTTGGAGGAATTCACATGCCTGATGCAAATACCGATGCACCCGTGAAAAGGCTCATCGTCGAGAAAATCGATGGCGTTGGCCGAATCAAAATGGACAACCAGTCACGGCGCAATGCGATGACCCTCCAAATGTGGGCAGACTTAGGAACGGCCATCGAAGACTTTGCCGCCGATGATGATGTCCGCGTGATCGTGATCTCAGGCGAAGGTGGCACGTCCTTTTGCGCCGGTGCCGATATCTCGGAGTTCGAGAAAAACCGGTCTTCGGAAGACGCCGTGAAACACTACAATGAGACGGTGGAGCATTCTTCACTTCTCCTCAAAGAGGTTGTGAAACCAACCATTGCCTGCATCGAAGGGTTCTGTGTTGGCGGCGGCGTCGGAATCGCGACCTCTTGCGATATTCGGATTTGCACTGATGACGCAATCTTCGCGATTCCCGCGGCGAAGCTCGGCCTTGGATATCGTGTCGATGGTTTGAAGCCACTCGTAGATATCGTCGGTCCCAGTTTTGCGATGGAGTTCTTTTTCACCGCCGGTAAATTTACGGCCGAGGACGCGAAGTTCATGGGCTACGCCAATCGGGTGGTGCCGCGGGACGAATTTGACGAATTCGTGGACGGCTACGTCAAGAAGATTGCCGGCAACGCACCTTTGACAGTTAAGGCAGCCAAAGTCGTGGTGAAAGAGAGCATCAAGGACGAGGCGGAACGTGACTACGACCTGTGCGGTCAAGTCGTCGACGATTGCTTTAATAGCGAAGACTACATTGAGGGTCGTCGCGCGTTCATGGAGAAACGTAAGCCGGAATTCAAAGGACGGTAAGCTTGCCAGAACCTGTTCTAACTCCATTTGCGGCCTTCGCATCGGACGCATCGACGCGCGCGTTCCCCGCCCCTGTTTGGCATGCGGCAAAGCGTTGCCTACTCGATTATATGGCGGCGACGTTACCGGGGGGCGCACTGCCTCCGGCAACACTTCTGATCAATGCGTTCGAAGAGTCGCTTGGCCACGGCAAGGCGCGTCTCTATCCATCAGGCAGGTCTGCAGACGCGCGCACGGCAGCCCTCATCAACGGTGCTGCAAGCCACACAATCGAGTTCGACGATATATTCCGTGACGGACTGTATCACCCGGGGGTCCCGGTGATATCAGCTGCGCTGGCGATCGCCGAGGCACGTGACGTCACTGGAGAGGCCCTCCTTCGCGGCATTGTGTCGGGATATGAGGTATCAAATCGCATCGCGCGTCATGTCAATCCGGCTCACTATTCATTTTGGCATACGACAGGCACGATCGGCACGTTCGGCGCGGCTGCGGCGGTGGCGACCATTCTTCGTCTTTCGGACGAGCAATCCCTGCATGCCCTAGCCAATGCAGCAACTTTGGCCGCTGGATTGCAGCAGGCCTTTCGCGGCGATGCTATGTCCAAGCCAATGCATGGCGGGCATGCGGCGGACACGGGCCTGATGTGCGCCATGTCGGCCGGCGCCGGCGTCACGGGCGTCACCGATATGCTCGAAGGGCCACGCGGCTTCGGTCATGCAATGTGCGACGGTGTGGATTGGACCAATGCCGACCAAGGGCTTGGTGACGAGTTTACCATCATCAATACGACGATTAAGAACCATGCCGCTTGCGGCCATGCCCACGCTGCCATTGATGCCTTGCAGCACCTGATCGCTGAGCATGGACTATTGCCTAATGATATCGATCGCATCGATGTCGGGACGTATGGCCCGGCAGTTGAGATCGTTGGCGGACAGGATTACTCGACCCCTTTCGAAGCGAAATTCAGCCTCCCATACTGCCTCGCGGCTGCGCATTATCTTGGAAGCTGCAGAACATCCGCATTTTCCAATGAGAACCTAAGAGACCCGAAGTTAAGGAGCCTCGCGAAACGTGTTTTTGTCACCAAGGATGACGAATGCCACCAAGCGTTTCCGAGTCAAAGATCGGCGAAGGTCACGCTGACGATGGGTGATGGCCGTTCATTGGCCCATCACGCGCGGACAAGGAAGGGCGACCCGGACGCACCGCTATCAGATAGCGAGCTACAGCATAAGTACGATGAACTCGCATCCCAGGTATTGGGCAGTGACCGGGCCGGAAGCCTCGCCGAAGCGATATGGCGCATTGACGAACTCGAAACGGTCTCGGCGCTTTACCCGCCGCTCAAAGCCGCCGCCGAGTAGTCATCCCCGGATTCTCTCGGCAACGGCCTCACCATAGCTCGCCGTTGTTCCCGACCCGCCAAGATCCCAAGTTCTGCATTTATCATCCGATAGCGCGTCGGCGACCGCATTGTGCATTCTGCCGGCGGCCTCGATCAGATTGTTGCTGTTGCTGCGCCCCCCCAGCCAATCCAAGAGCATGGCGACCGAAATCATGAGTGCAGTCGGATTGGCCTTACCTTCGCCGGCAATGTCTGGCGCCGCACCGTGAGCGGCTTGTGCCACAGCGAACGTATCGCTGGCATTAATCGAGCCCCCCAAACCGATACCGCCCGACAACTCCGCTGCCTCGTCCGATAAGATATCGCCGTACATGTTCGTTGTGACCAGCACATCGAAATCGGCAGGACGGCGGATCAAATGCGCCGTTGCCGCATCTATGATGAGTTCCTCCAATTCAACATCGGGAAAATCCTTCGAAACTGCCATGGTTTCTTCAAGAAACAGTCCATCGCTCATTTTCAGTACATTGGCCTTGTGCACGACTGTCACTTTTTTCCGCCGACGTGCCGCCAATTCAAAAGCGTATTGTGCGATGCGCCGCGAACCGTGTCGGGTGACTTTCCGAACCGAGAGCGCCATATCCTCGGTCGGCATGAACTCACCGCTCCCCAAGAACATGTTCCGGTCCGCATAGAAGCCCTCTGTATTCTCTCGCACCACGACCATATCCATGTCGCGCGCGACAGACGGCACGTTCGGATATGTCCTGCTCGGTCGAACATTGGCATACAAATCGAAGGTCTTGCGCATGACGCCGGACGGATTGATCCCGCCCTCGGCGGCCGCGGGATACGCATAGGTATCGACGGGGCCCAATATGGTTGCATCCGCCGTGCGGCATGACTCAATCACATCATCGGGCAATGACGAGCCTTTGGCGGCGATTGCGGGCAAGCCGATCTGATGCTCTTCGAACTGCAGGCCGAGACCATAGACATCATCAACCGCGCGCAGCGCGGTCAATGTTGAATCCATGATTTCCGGACCAATGCCATCGCCGGGCAGTACATTGACCTTCATTTAATATCTCCCAACAAACGGATCGTCGCCTAAGCGAATGCTTTGAACGCGGTGGTCCCATCACGCTCAATCTGCTGTACCAAATTCACTTCCCAGCTGAGGTACTGCTTCATGGCGCCTTCCTGAGCATCGTCCATATCGTATGGCCGGTACCAAACGTCGACCGCATCATCCAGGTTGTCCTTAAACCCATCTATCAGGGGAAGACCTGAATCGCGCCACGCCGCCGTACCACCTGCCAAGATTCTAACGTCACGCTCAATGCCCGATTTGATCAAGTCTTCTGCAGCAAAAGCCGCCAAAGTACCGTCCTCCGATGTCAAAACGATGGGTCGATCCTTGGAGAGCTGATCGAGATGTGCCGGCAAATTTGCGCGGATCGCGAACCGACTACCGGGAATATGCTGTTTTCTATGCGAGAGACTGTCACCCACGTCAACCACATGGGTCTGGATCATTCGTGCAGCGAGTGCATTCGGCTCAAGAGACGGCACGTCGGGAACGCTAGGATGCGGCGGAACGTGTACGCCGGTTTCCGTCATGTCTATCGATCCTGGGCGCAATATGCAGGCATCCCAACCGATCTGGCGGAGCCACGAAGCCGTCATCGTTGCGCGCACGCCATTATCGTCGACACAGACAATCCGCGCGCCCAAGGTGCCGACGTACCTGTCGGTGGCTTGGACCAACTGCCCACCCGGTGCAGGCCTGGAACCAGGGATGTGCGCAACCTTGAACTCGTCCGGGTCTCGAACGTCAAAAACATACGTTGAGCGCGACGCCTCTGCCTGCCATGCGTCCAAGGTCGCGGCATCAATGGCTGGGACTTGAAACCGCGACGCGACCTCGGCCGCTCTCGACTGTGCGATCTCGATCGCTGTCTTGCTTGACGCAGCATATTTCCGGGTCTTGCCGTAGTCCAAGTCGTAGCCCGCGAGATGCCACCCCATCGTTCCATTTTCCAGTGCAACGACTTTATTTGGGACGCCCGCGTTCTTGAGCGATTGGCAACCGATGATGGAACGAGTCCGACCGGCGCAATTCACCACAATCGTTGTCGCTGGATCTGGCGCAAGATCGTGGACCCGTAACGCCAGTTCAGCGCCCGGCACATTTACACCCAGGGGAATACTCATCGCGTGGTATTCCGCCATCGGCCGCGAGTCCAAAACGACAAGATCCTCTTTGGCGTCCATCATGGTTTTGAGTTGACCGGCCGGAATTCTCGGGGTGTCGTAAGTATGTTCGACAAACTCACCGAAGGCCTTTGAAGGCACGTTTACGCCTGTGAACACTTCGTAGCCGGCGTCGGCCCAATTCTCTACGCCCCCCGTCAGCTGTCCGATTCGCGTGTATCCCAGTGAAACGAGCAAAGCAGCCGCACGCCGCACCAAATCGTCGTCCGCAGGTCCTCCCCCACACAACACGATTGAGGTGTCCAGCCGTGGTATGCGATCAAGAACCTCTAGCTCCAACGTCGATAAAGGTAAGGAGTTGGCCCAGAGTAAATGCCCGTCACCAAATGTCCCACCTGGACGAACGTCGACGATCGCGACCTCTTCAGAGTCTCTCGCGAGGATTAGGTCTCGCACCTCGCTTGCAGAGAGTGCGGTTGGATTTGCGGCTTGCATGATGATCGAATCCCAAGAAAAGAGAGACCAAATCGTTGCCTTGCACTGGTATCGAGTCAATGACCTTCGGATATTTTTGTAAATGATACTTGCATCGCAAATATATTTTGGGTCACAATTTATGCATGAAAGCATTTAGTGGTTTTATTGGTGCCGTTTGTGTAGTGATAGCGGGGTATTCAGCCCCTGTTAACGCAGCTCCGCAAATACTCGCCGTCATGTCCTCTTTGGGGCCGCAACCCATGCAATGCGGTCAAAGCGCATGCGTCACGACGCTGACAACGTACTGCCTGCAACAGGAACGCGATGTTCCGACCACTGGGCAAGTTTACATGCCGGCTCATCCGGATCAGTTTTCGCTGACGGTCACGACAGCGTCGGGTGAAACGCTGGAGCTTAAGACCGGTGAGCATGTCGAGTTTCGCAGCCTTCGCGGCTTTACGATGGTGCGCGCCATCATCGACGAAGAAGTTGTACGTCGGCACGAGATCGTAGAGGCAGAGATTTCAGCTTTCCCCGGCGCGTCATTATTGCCGGAACCGGTAGCTGGCGACCCCAACCCGATTACTGAGGCGGAGATCGCATACGCGACACGTTCGCTCCGGCAACACGGCGAAGAACTGGTGGACGCAACCCCGGAAGCGCAGGCCGCAACAATCATCAACCGCATCGCGGCAACTATCGTGCCGCGGGAAGACGCGACAGACGAAAACCTGGATCGACTTTGGTGGAATGCCATCGACGGCATGGGTCCTGCGAAGCCGGTCGGCGAAGATGCAATCCGCCGTGCCCGCGACATCTATGATTGGTGCCAGTCACGCATGTCATACCACTCGATGAGCGGTGTGAAGAGTTGTCTTGAGTTCAAACATGACGACACCATCATGCGCCTGAATACGGATTATTGGAACAGCCAGCCAAGTCATTGATTTGACGATGCGTCATAGCGTGCTGGCTCTACCCACCTTGGCAGTAGGAGATACAGCAGCATGACAATTATCCCATGGAAATCAGCCGTTGCAGCCGCAGTCATTTTTGCAGCGCCTTATACCGCTTCTGCGGCCCCGCAAATTCTTGCGGCGCTGCCGGTGCAGTCGGGCATCAAATTGACATGCGCTGAGGGCGTATGTGCCGCCGAACTATCGACGTACTGCCTTCAACGCGAACGGCCTGCACCTTCCATGGGAACAGCATATGTCCCGGCGTCAGATGAACAATTCACCCTAGTACTGACGGCCGACTCTGGGAAAGAAGTGCGTGTACCTGCGAGCCAACACATGACATTCGTAGAACACAGGGGATTCATGGCGGTCGCCGCATCAATTGAGATGGGCCGTTTGCGGGCACTTGGGGCGACTGACGCCAAACTCGTGGTCTGGGAAGGCGCTTCCCTTATTCCGGTCGCTGAACCGAACGATCCGAATCCTCTCACAGAAGACGAAATTGCCTTCGTGACGGACTCGTTGCGCGACCATGGCCAACGGATCGTCGATGAAACGCCGAAGGCCGCGACGGCTCAAATGCTGGCGAAGTTGAACGCAGCCCTGCCCGCTGCAGGCCCCGTGACCTCAAACTCATTCGACACGATGTGGATGCAATCAATCGGAGACGAGCTTCCATTGCCATCTTCGGGACCAGCCTTGTCCGGCGCGCGCGAAGCGTTTGACGATTGTATCGGCGGCAACACCGCATACTCGGTCGGCGGGCTGAAGCGATGCCTTGAGTATCAGCACGATGACCTGATCCGGAACCTCAATATCGAGTATTGGCAGAGCCAGCCCGGCAGCTAATCACCTCAAAGTCTTGTTTCTCAAACCCCGGCAGTCTCACTGCCGGGGTTTTGTGTTTTTGGCCATCAATCGCACTAGAGCCCTCCTGCAGTGGTGGTTATGATGGCATGAGAGCTTTAGCTCCCATCTCTCCACGATGAACAGGTCCGATCTTATGATTGCGTCTCCCAATGACACGGTGCTGGTGAATGTCGAAAATGCGATTTGCACTGTCCGCATCAACAGACCGGATAGCCTGAACGCCCTCAATGATGACGTGGTGTCAGCATTGATCGAAGTCTTTTCCGCTCTTCGATACAACCGCGATATCCGTTGCGTCGTTCTCACGGGAAGCGGTGACTATTTCATTGCTGGGGGAGACGTAAAACGCTTCAAGTCGAAGTTTGATGCGGCGGAGTCCGTCGCAGATACCCGAGAATGGTTCGAGTCAATTCTCGGACGCATTCACGGTGTGGTCGAAGACATGAACCATTGCCGCATGCCCATCGTCGGTGCGGTTAAGGGAGCCGTCGCCGGAGCCGGATTTAGCTTAATGCTCGGATGTGATCTGGTGATCGCGTCGGAGGAAACCGTATTCACATTGGCCTATTGCCACTTGGGAACCAGCCCCGATGGCGGCGCGACGTGGCATCTTCCCAGAACCGTAGGAATGAAAGCAGCGATGGAAATTGCACTTCTAGGTGACAGGTTTAGCCCCGAACAGGCGCAAAAATGGGGACTGATTAATTCTGTCGTGCCGCGGTCGGACCTGGACGACCACGTCGCGAGCCTTGCAACCCGACTTGCAAATGGACCGACCCATGCACATGCGCATGCGAAGCACCTGCTCCTTGGGAGCGGCATGCATTCACTACACGATCAACTCCACCGCGAAACGGCGGCGTTTGTGTCTTGCGCGATGAGTCCGGATTTTCGGGAAGGTGTCGACGCCTTCGTCGAGAAACGAAAACCGAGTTTTAGAGGCGTTCCAGGAGAAAACGATGACGGATAAGCCACTTGCCGGGAAGACGGCCCTAGTCACTGGCTCGGCACGAAATATCGGCCGCGCAATTGCTCATCAATTGGCAGCGCAAGGCGCCAATATCGTAGTGAATGCAGTCAGCGATCTGGATGCGGCGAACACTGTTGTTAAGGAAATCTCGGACCTTGGATCCAAAGCGATCGCCTGTATGGCCGACGTAAAGGACCCCGACGCCGTGCAGCGGATGATCGAACGAGGGCAATCGGAACTAGGTGACATCGACATCCTTGTCTTAAACGCATCATCACGGGGCCAGATTCCTTTCCTTGAGATGACGCACGAACAGTGGCGGCATGTGATCGACGTGACGCTCGACGGTGCGTTTCACTGCGCGCAAGGGTGTATCCCGATGATGAAGAAAAACGGGTGGGGCCGAATCGTCACCATTGGGGGTATCTCCTGGCATATCGGAATCAACACGCGGGTGCATAATCTTGTTTCGAAGTCGGGATTGGCCGGCTTTACGCGGGGTCTCGCGGTCGAATTCGCCGCGGACGGCATCACGGTCAACTGCGTGTCGCCTGGATTGATAGAGACGGTTCGGCCTGCGTCAGCAGGCGCCCGCCCGGATCACAAAGTAGATGCCCCCATCGCACGCCTGGGGACCGTCGACGAAGTCGCGTCAATGGTCGCGCATCTCTGCGGTCCGGACGCCGGATACACAACGGGCCAAATCATGCACGTCAACGGCGGCATGTACCTGGGAGGTAGTTGACCCTCAATTGCCGTACCAGGACGTCTCTTCGTCCAAGGGATAGATTGGGCGCTTCAATCCCACCCACTCGAAGTTACTGAGCACGGGTGAGGTTAAACCAGGACAATCGATCTCCAGCACTCGTTCGGGCGGAAAAAACTCATCGAACCCGGCACGAAAGTGCCCGCGGGATTTCACGACGACTGTACGGAGTTTTGCGATATCGAGGCCGAATTGCTCGATCATCATTGGATCGGCGCACTGTTTTCGATTGGTCGCCACACCGATCAAGATGCCACGAGCACGAAGTAGCGCACAGAGACCAAGTTCGATCGCCCGCCCGTTGAGCAACCCGCGGCGCCCAATGAATGAGCCGTCTGTCAGGCGTTCGACGGTAACATCGATCTCGAGTGGCTCGTCGAATTGGGTCGCGGGCACCGCATTAAACGTCGCCGTGAACGACCCGCCCTCGCCGATTTCATGCGCTTTTTTGGCTACGTCCGCGTCGATCATCAAGCCGATAAAGGCCCCCCGAACGCCCAGGCCGTCAAACGCCCGAAGTACACTGGTCGTATTCCCAGATCCCCCGCCGCCGGGATTGTCGGCCACATCCGCCATAATGAGCGCTGGCGTTGAAGTGTTCGTTCCAGCCATGAGTGCCTTCTCCGCCGCCGTCGAAAGCGGCGTTAGCTGCTTCTTAAACCGCTCGCGATCCTTCCACGCCCGCGCGGCGATGTCGTTCGCCAAGGATACGGCCGCCTCCATATCCTGCCGCGAAGTTACGATAACGGACATGCCGCACTTGGGGCTGTCCGAGTAAATGAAGCCGGCCGTTACCGATACGTTGGCGATCACATCATCCAGCTGCGACTGCCCGTAATTGATCAAGTCCGCATATGGCCCGGCTGCCGTCAGCAACGTCACCGTCGGCGCAGCAATCGGAACTTTGATGTGATACATTTGCGGCGACATACCGGCCCAAATCTCGCGCATGATCGCCGCCGCCTCGGCGGCTCTCTCGCGCTGATCGACGTGAGGGTTGGTCAAATAAGACACCAGGACGTCCGCCGCCCCCACCATCCGGTCCGACACATTGGTGTGCAGATCAAGTGTGGCGATGATAGGAACGTCCGGCCCCACTTTCTCGCGAACCAATTCGTAAAGAGTCCCGTCCGGATCCCAGTCGCCTGTCGCGCGCATGGCCCCGTGGCTGGCAATATAAACACCGTCCAATGGTCCGGCGTCCGAGAGCCGACCTCGAATTTCCTGAAGTGTTCGCTCGAAGAAATCTTGATCGATGGCACCGCCCGGTTCGGCATCTGCGACAACGATGGGAACCATCTCCCAATCGCTGTTCGCTTCGCTCATTGCTTGGTAGAAGGACCGGATCTCCAGCGGCAGTTTCCCACCTTCAGATTGAAGCTGTTGGGAGATCTCGTCGCCCATGAGGTAACAGCGCTTTCTATAATCGTTCTCCGTCGTCACGGGGGAGAAGTTGTTGCTCTCCAGCAAAAAACCCATGACCGCAACCCGTTTGGACATACTGCGTCTAGCTCCCGAATAGAAGAGGCCGCCCTGCAAGCAAGGCGGCCCCTATTTAACTACGATTGGCGTTGCCGAATTATCTGGACCGCAGGCGCGGGTCCAGCGTGTCGCGAACGGCATCGCCGAAGAGGTTGAAACCGAACACCGCCAAGGAAATGGCGACACCCGGCCAAACGGCGACCCATGGGGCACTTTCCGCATATTCTTCCGCACCACCCTGGAGCATCAGCCCCCATGCGGGTGTAGGCTCTTGCACGCCCATGCCGAGGTACGACAGCGATGCCTCAAGCAAGATCGCCTGACCAACAAAGGCCGTGAACAGGATCAAGAACGGCGCCATGACGTTCGGCGCCATGTGCCGCAAGATGATACGAGCGTGACCGAAGCCGAGCGCACGCGCGGCATCGACGTACGGAATTTCGCGAATCGCCAAGGCGTTCGACCGGACGACCCGCGCACATTGAGGAATGAACGGGATCGTGATCGCGATGATCACATTTTGCGTCCCTGTCCCCAGCGTCGCGACAACAGCCAAGGCCAGAATGATCAGCGGAAACGCCATGAAAACGTCCATGATCCGTTGCAGGATCAGATCGAACATGCCGCCGAAATATGCTGACGCGACCCCGAGGACCAACCCGCCCACCGCGCCGATGGCTGCGGCGGTAAATCCAACGAACAAGGCGGTTTGCGCGCCGTACAAGATACGGGTCAGGATGTCGCGACCAAATTGGTCGGTGCCAAGCCAGTGTTCGAAGTTCGGCGGGGTCAGCATGGCCGCGAAGTCATTGTATTCGGGGTGGTAAGGCGTCAACCACGGCGCGAACGCGCCGGCAATGATCATCAGGATCACCACCGCCAAACCCGCGACACCCACCGGTTGCTTGCGTGCCATTTTGGCGGCCGCCTGGCCCCAGGTGGTCTTGGTATCGAGGTCCTCTACCTGGGCTTCAACAACAGTTTCACTAGGAGTTGCCATTTGTCTTGTCCCTTAACTGTAGCGGATGCGCGGGTCGAGCCACGCATAGCAGAGGTCGATCACGAAGTTGGTAATGACGAAGATCAGCACAACCAACATGACCAACGCCTGCGTCAACGCATAGTCGTGGTTGGTGACGCTCTCGACGAACAACTTGCCGAGGCCATTAAGGTTGAACACCTGTTCCGTCACGACGAGCCCGCCCATGAGAAACGCGAACTCGATACCGATAATGGTCACGACCGGAAGCAAGGAGTTCTTCAGCGCGTGCCGATTGATAACGATCTTCTCGACCATGCCTTTGGCGCGTGCGGTGCGGATATAATCCTCGCGCATGACTTCCAGCAAAGCGGACCGCGTCATCCTGGTCGCAACGGCGGAGTAACGGTATCCCGTCGCCACAGCCGGCCATATCAACTGCGATATGTTGTGAACCGGGTCTTCCCATATTGGCTTGTATTCAATGGGTGGCATCCATGGCACACCCGTCATCGCCTGGGTTGTTATCAACAATCCTAGGATGATGATGATCCCGAGCCAGAAAGACGGGATCGCAATCCCGGCGATCGAGAACGCCCTGACGAAGTAATCCAGCCAGGTGTCCTGCTTGATTGCGGAAATCGCGCCCAGCGGGATTGAGATGATGACCGCCACCACCGTCGCCATGATGGCAACTTGCAGCGAAAGCTCAAAGCGCAAGCCAATTTCGTCAATAATCGGTTTCCCGGTCCACATGGACTCACCCATATTGAAGGTGAAGAACCCGATCATGAAATCAAAAAACTGCAGAATGATTGGCTCGTCCAATCCGAGCGACGCTCTGCAAATATCAATCTGCTCCTGATCGACGTAGAGGCCCGTGCCGCCAAGTCGCAGCTCACAGACATCCCCCGGGATCAGCCGCATGAGGAAGAACACAAGGACGCCCGCACCGATCAAAGTCGGTATCATCAAGAGCACCCGTTTCAAAATGTACTTGGACATAGCTGTCTAACCGTATCCCTGGCTCTGTTCGTTCT
This sequence comes from Rhodospirillales bacterium, assembly GCA_965601835.1. Taxonomy (GTDB): domain Bacteria; phylum Pseudomonadota; class Alphaproteobacteria; order Rhodospirillales; family Casp-alpha2; genus UBA4479. The sequence goes on along the minus strand of OZ271842.1, from coordinate 3,896,581 downwards.
TGTTATTGACTGACCCCCACCCGCCAACCAAGGCGGGTGGGGACCAGCAGTTAGTCTTTTTGACTTACTTGTCCAGCCACACGTGATCGAGGTGCTGAGCCAAGTAGTGCGACGGTGCAATTTCCCAACCCTTCACGTAGGAACGGTGCGGGTTAATTTTGTACCACCACAGGGTAACCATGCCGCTCGCGGTATCGCTGAGCGCCCGGGTTTCGTAATCGCGAACGAGTTGACGCAGCGTGTCCGCGTTCCCCTCTTTCTCGATTTTGGCATAGATATCTTCGAGTTCTTTATCTTCGAAGTTACCGTAGTTGTTGCCGGCCGAACCAAGGAACTTGGTGATATCGGCGACCGGGTTAATGACCGACTGGCAGTTAAAGTCGATCGACACGTCGAAGTCTTTCTTCTTACGAAGCGTGTCGTAGAACGGACCCGAAGGCTGAACGCGCTGTTTCGTGTCCAATCCGATTTTCCGCCACTGATCGACGAGCCACGTACCGACAACCTTGTACGGTTGGTCGACACCACGGTTCGAGAAGTCGATCGACAGACCTTCCGCACCGGCTTCTGCGAGCAGCTTCTTGGCTTCGGCGCGGGACGCTTCGATGTCCTTGCCATAGCCTTTGAGCTGGGTCAGTTCGGCTTCGGTAGCCGCCAGCGGGTGGTTCGGGAACACAACGCCGCCGACCGTCTTCACGATCGCGATGCGCTGCAGGTATTCCGAGCCGCCCCAGCGGTCAATGCCGAGGGTCAGTGCTTGACGGACACGAACGTCGTCGAACGGCTTGCGCTCTTGGTTCGGCGTCGCGAGAAGGACGCAGTTCCAGTCGCTCTCTTGGACTTTGATCTTGTCGCCCAGAGCTTTGACAAGGTCGTCACGCGCTTTCGGCGGGAAACCGCGGAACTCGATCGCGGCACGATCACCACGGATCGCCTGCAAGCGAACCGCCATTTTCGGAGCCGAGATCGCTTTGAAACCGTCGAGGTACGGACGGCCTTCGAAGTGATAGTCCGCATTGCGAACGCCTTCAACGAATGCGCCCGGTTGGTGCTGCACGAACTTGAACGGGCCGGTGCCGTTGATGTTCGAGGTGTGCCACTCCATACCGTGAGCGTCCAAGTCCTTCTTGGCATAGATGAAGTTGAACGGCGTCGCCAACGCGGGGATGAACGCAGCCGTCGGGAACTTCAACTTGAACTCGATCGTGTAGTCGTCCGGCGTGGTGATCGATTCCACGGCACGGAAGAACGCTTTACGCGACGACGGAACACCTTCCGGCGGGAAGATGATCTTGTTGTGCGTCGCCAGAACGTCGGCCGAAGTCATCGGCGTACCGTCGTGGAACTTGATGTCGTTACGAAGCTTGAACGTGTACTTCGTGCCGTTTTCAGTCGGCTCGGGGATGTCCCCAACGCAGACGTCACACTCAAAGTCGGTCGGATCCGAGGGGTTGCTCGGGTTGACGCGAATAAGCGTGCTGTAGAACGGCCGGATCGGGTGGATCATGCCGAAAGTCGTCTCACGGTGACCGTCATAAGACGAAATCTTTGAACCGACGACGAAGTTCAAGATACCACCGGCCTTAGGCTTACCATGGCTGGCGGCATCAACAGCTCCCGCACCAGCGACAAGGCCGAGGCCCACCGCTGCAGCGAGAGTCAGTCTCCCAGTTTGTTTGAGCATTTGAAGTCTCCTTCCCTGAAGTGAGAAACGACGGGTTCAAATCCCATCATGCGGCGCGCCGTGCCCGCAGCGCGCTCACACCTCTGAACAGGCCACCCAATGGCCTGGTTTAACCTCCCGCAACTGCGGGAATTCTTTCTTGCATCCGTCGACCGCGATCGGGCAGCGCGGATGAAAAACGCATCCGGGCGGCGGATTGATCGGGCTCGGAATCTCGCCTTTGATGATCTCATGCGCCCTTTGTTGCTCGATCTCCGGATCCGGGATCGGGACTGCATTCAACAGCAGTTTCGTATACGGGTGCTGAGGGTTCTCGAAGAGTTCATCGCCATCCGCCAATTCGACCAAATGACCCAAGTACATGACGGCCACGCGGTGACAGATGTGGCGAACGACACTGAGGTCGTGCGAGATGAACATGTAAGTGAGATCGAATTCGTCTCGCAGGTCTTCAAGCAAGTTGATGACTTGCGCCTGAATCGACACATCAAGCGCGGAGACCGCCTCGTCACAGATGATGAATTCCGGGCTCATCGCCAAAGCGCGTGCAATACCAACACGCTGGCGCTGACCACCCGACATCTCGTGGGGATACCGATCGGCGAACGCGGAGGCAAGCCCACAAACATTCAACAAATAGCGGACCCGCTTTTGACGCTCCGCTTCATCCGTGATGATGCCATGAACCTTCATCGGCTCGGAAATAATGTCGCCGACTTTCATTCGCGGATTGAGGGAACTGTATGGGTCCTGGAAGATGACTTGAATCTTCTTCCGCACATCAATCATCTGCTTGGCGTCGAACTTGGTGATGTCGTCGCCGTAGAACATGATTTCACCGGCGGTCGGCTTCTCCAGTTGCAGGATGCAACGCCCTGTCGTGGTTTTGCCACACCCAGACTCGCCGACAACGCCAAGCGTTTCGCCTTTGAAAATCTGAAAGCTGACGTCGTCAACAGCTTTGACGTGCGCGACGACACGAGGGACCAATGCGCCTTCCGTCACAGGAAAGTGCATCTTCAGATTCTTAACATCGACGAGGACCTCGTCGAAGCCGGCCGAGCTACCTGTGCGCTTGCTGGTTTTTTCGGTCGCGACGTCGTTCATCCCACGACCTCCTTCACTTCGGCATCTAGTTTATCTTTGTTGAAGCACGCGGATGTATGGCCCGGTTGAAACTCCTCCAGCGGCGGGAAGCTCTTTGCACACTCGTCCGTCACAAATCGACAACGCGGACGGAAGGAACACCCCTCATCCAACTTGGTGAGGTCAGGTGGCTGACCGTCAACGGGATCGAGTTTCTCAGACCGTTGGCGATCCATCCGAGGTACGGATTTGAGCAGCGCCAAGGTGTATGGATGCTTCGGATTGTGATAGATTTCCGTCGCCGTGCTCGACTCGATGATCCGCCCTGCGTACATCACGTTCACTCTATCGGCATAACGTGCGACGACACCCAAGTTATGGGTAATGATGATCATCGCCACGCCCAGTTCCCGCGTGAGATTTTTCATCAACTCCAGGATCTGCGCTTGGATCGTCACGTCCAGAGCCGTCGTTGGCTCGTCCGCAATGATAAGTTTCGGATCACACGCCAACGCCATGGCGATCATGACACGCTGCCGCATACCGCCCGACAAATGGTGCGGATACTGCGCAAGGCGGCGCTTCGGCTCGGAAATCCCTACGAGACCGAGCAGCTTCTCGGCCTTAGCCATCGCCTCGTCCTCAGTCATTTTGAGGTGTGCGATCATCGGCTCCGTCAACTGCAGCCCGATCGTCAAAACCGGGTTAAGTGACGTCATCGGTTCTTGGAAAATCATTCCGATGTCGCGACCACGTAAATCGCGCATCTGGTCTTCGCTCAAATCAAGAAGATTGCGGCCGTCGAAATTGATCTCGCCGCTGACGATTTTACCCGGCGGCCAAGGGATCAGCCGCATGATGCTCATGGCGGTAACGGACTTGCCCGACCCCGACTCGCCCACAACGGCGACTGTCTCACCCTCTTCGACGGTATACGAAACACCATCGACGGCCTTAACGATCCCGGCGGACGTGAAAAATTGAGTCTGAAGCTCTTTTAATTCTAAAAGGGCCACGATGCCTCCCAATAATTGTTTGTTTGTTTTTTTGTATTAGCGGAAAACGTAGTGAGGCACGAACGGGGTGTCAATTGATATCACGCCCTCTTCTCGCCTCGTTTTCCGGTATCGTGCATCCGAAATTATTGGATTGTACAAAATCGCTGAAGCCGGCTCTAACGTTGCCGCAACATCGAGAATGAAATTGACCTGACTTGCTCTGCGGCGGTCGCATCCCCATAGTCCTGGCCCACCCCGCAAGCTCCGGACGATCCGATCCGGCGATCAATTACAATGGAGGAAAATGAAATGGCATCAGATCAATTTGAACGCGGGCTTCAGTGCCGCAAGGAAGTGCTTGGCGACGCATATGTCGAAGCGTCATTGAACAAGGCGGACGACTTCAACCGGGACTTCCAACAAATGGTCACCGAGTATTGTTGGGGCGGCACCTGGGGACGCGGCGTCTTGTCGAAACGCGACCGGTCTATTCTCAACCTTGGCATGCTCGCCGCCCTCGGAAAATCGCACGAGTTCAAGCTGCACTTTCGCGGCGCAATCACGAACGGCCTGTCGCGTGAGGATCTTCGGGAAATTCTCATTCAGATCGCCGTCTATTGCGGCATTCCCGCTGGGATCGAAGCATTCCGACTGGCGCGGGAGGTCTATGAAGCCGAAGGCATCGATGTTGCCAACATGGACTCGGAGGGCTGAAACATGACGGCACCGCAAACCGTCGGTTTTGTCGGCCTGGGTCAAATGGGTGGGCCAATGGCCGCCAACATCGCTGCGAGCGGCGCGGACATGATTGTCTATGACAAGGCGGGCACCGCTGAACGCGCGCCCGCCGGCACCCGCTCAGCCAATTCCCTGGCGGACGTTCTGGCTGCCGCCGACACAGTGTTCTTATCGGTACCAGACGGACCGGTCTCTCTGAGCCTCGCAAAAGAAATCGCCGAAACAGATGGATGCCGCGCCAAGGTCATCGTCGATTTATCGACGATCGGCCCCGAGGCGGCCCGCGAAGCAGATGCCATCTTACGCAGTGCCAACATTACATATATTGATGCGCCAGTGTCCGGCGGGCAAGCCGGCGCTGAGGCAGGTACCATCACCATAATGTGGGGTGGCTTGGGAGATGTCTTGGATTCGCACCGCCCTCTTCTTGCGACGTTTTCTAAGAATGCGTTTCACTGCGGAGACAGCCCCGGGCAAGGACAGGCCGTCAAAATCTTGAACAACTTCCTGTCAGGAACCGCGATGGCGGCGTCCAGCGAGGCCGTCCTTTACGGACTATCTCAGGGCGTCGATATGCAGACGATACTCGATGTGGTCAATGTATCGACTGGTCAAAACACGGCGACAGCCGACAAGTTTCCAAAACGAATTTTGACGGAGACTTATGACGCTGGTTTCAAGACGAAATTGTTGACGAAAGACGTGAATCTTTTTCTTCGGAACGCCAAAGCGGCGGGAACGCCAATCACCATCGCATCGACGCTGGCCGCAATCTGGAACGGGGCCGATGCCGCACTGCCAGACAGCGACTTTACGAGGATCTACGAGTACATCCGCGAACGAGAGTAATCGGCGTCAATATCCCTCGCTTAACAGCGGGAATGCGGACAGCAGATCGGGAGCGGATACCGCATCTACTTCACGGCACATGTGTTCGGGTTGCAGTTCCTCGTAACTGGTGACACCCAAAAGCGCGAGGCAAGTCTCGACCTCGTTCTCCAGAAGCTCGAGCATGCGGACCACGCCGGCCACGCCACCGGCTGCGTAGGCGAGCCCCTGCAGCCGGCCGATCCCGATCATGTCCGCCCCATAGATCATCGCCTTGACGACATCCGTACCGCGCATGATCCCACCGTCCAAAACGACTTTTGCGCGGCCGCCGATCGCCTCAACGATCTCGGGCAGCACATCGATGCCTCCTCTACCGTGATCGAGCTGCCGACCACCGTGATTGGACACATAAATGACATCGCACCCCTCTTCGACGGCGATCCGAGCATCTTCTTCAGTCGCAATCCCTTTCAGGATAAGCGGCATATCGAACTTCCGACGTATTCGACGAAAATCCTGCCAACTGAAAGATCGCTGGAACTCTTCGCCCTGCGATTGTGTCTGCCGGGCGACCGAGATAAAGCCCTTCGCCTTGTCCCGCTCTCGGCGCCCGTAGTAGTCGAGATCGATGGTGAAGCAGAACGCCATGTAATCCGCGTCAATCGCGCGTTGCACATGATCGTCGATCCAATCTGCATCGCCTCGCACATACAGTTGGAATATCCGTGCGGCGTCAGGCGCCGCTTCCGCAACGGCTTCTAAGCCAGGTTTGCAAACCGAACTCAGCATATGGCAGGCGCCAAACTCCCCTGCGGCTTTCGCGACACCGGCTCCACCTTCAGCATAGAACTGCTGCAAGGACCCAATCGGCGCAAGAATGATCGGAAGCCGCATTCTCCGACTAAGAAAGTCCGTTCCCGCATTGAGATTACTGACATCGCGCATGACACGCGGGCGAAACGCAAGCCGGTCCAAGGCCAATCTATTGCGTTTCTGTGTCGTCTCGGTTTCAGCCCCGCCGATCAGATAGTCCCAAGCACCTTCATCCAAATTGCTGCGCGCTGCTGGGACAAACTGCTGTAGGCACTGAAACTGACTCTCGATGTCATTAGGCACGTCAGGCTTTGTCATGTCGTCAGGTTCCCTCGTGCACGGGGCGTTCTGTGACGATCACGCCGTCCAAATCGGCGTAAACATAATCACCGGGATGAACCACAATCCCTCCGAATCGCAGGACGACATCGGCTTTACCAATCCCGTCGGTCCGCGGTCGCATTGGGGTGGATTTGACGGCCTTCACACCGAAATCCAGATCGGCAAATTCATGCACGTCCCGGATCGCGCCGTTAAAGACCAACCCTGACCAGCCCTGGCTAAAGGCCTCCTCGGCGATGTTACCTCCGCACAATGCCCGCCGTTGCGAACCGCGTCCGTCGACCACCAGCACTTTCCCTGCGCCGCCGCGGCGCAGAATGTCCAATATCCCTTTGTTATCTTCGTAAGTAGAAAAGGTAACGGCCTCGCCGTGGAAGCATTTCCGCTTCGCGAAGTCATGAAACATCAACTCGCAGACTTGTGCCTCGGGCATATCGTCACAGACATCCGCACACCGGATTATTCGATCAGCCATTCTCTTCTCTCCCAAACCAACGAATTTTGGTGCGCGACTTTAGGGGCTCTTGGGTCGACGGTCTACGCTCCATATATTGTAATTGCCAGGGAACATCATTTTCTATGAGGACTTCGAATGAGCAAATTTGCGATTTTCGTTACTGTTAAAGTGAAAGATGGAATGGCCGAGGATTTCCTGGCCCATGCCTACGCGAATGCCACGGCGACAATTCGCGACGAACCGCACTGCCACATGTTCCGCGTGATGCGAAACCAAGATGACGATCAAACTTTCCATTTTTACGAAGTCTATTCTGGCGCGAATAGCTTGGATGCACACCGTGAAACCGTGCATTACAAATCCTACAACAGTGCGATTGAAAATATGATCGTAGAAAAGGCAATCACAAAACTGGACGTGCTGCAGTGACTTATCTTCGGCCTGCCGTTTCCTTGTAAGCGCCTGCCATAAACAAGGCGCCCATCAGCATGATAGCGCCTAGAATGATCCAGGCCGTTCCGTAGTTTCCACCGGTCTTGTCCAGTATCAAACCGAAGAGCGGCGGCCCCGCCATTCCGCCAAGGGACCATGACAATGAGTTATAGCCGATCGCCGTCCCGACCAACGACGACGGGACGGTGTCCGCGGTCATGGCGAGTACAAGTGCGGCGTAGGCGGCAATCGTCCCACCCATGAATAGGGCCAGCGCCATGAGCGACCAATGCGGCCAATCGGGCGATACAAAATAAGCAGCTACGCACGACGCACCGCCCGCCAGGACGATGGCGAGCACCATAGCCTTTCGCCGACCGCCAAAGACAGTATCCGAGAGGTACGAGTACCCAACGCGCCCAACGGCGCTGGCTGCTTGCGCCGTGGCGACACCCGCAGCGGCAATCGGCTGGTTCGCGGACGCCGCGTCTCTCAGAAACAGCGCCATGTAGGCGAACAGACTTGATTGCGCCGAATTGTAAAGGACGCAAGACGCGCATATCACATTCATGTTGGTGTTTGTCATGACGGTCCGGAGGTTCCGTAGCGCCGTCGAAACGGCGTCGGCGTCTTGCTTGGGTTTTCGAACACATGCCAACCACGCCAGTGCAACCGAGAACGTCACCCCTGCAGCGATCCACAGCACGATGCGCCAATCCATGTAGGCAGCGAGGGCGCCACCGCCAGCACCCAATACGCCGCCCAATGGAACACCCAGTTGTTTGACACCCATCGCCGTTCCCCGCCACTCAGCCGGAAACCAATAGACTACCCCTTTCGCTGTTGCCGGGTTCACAAAGGAATAGCCAAGACCGATCGTGAATGCGCCAAACATCGCCCATGAGAAATTGGACGAAGCGCTGAAAACGAGCGTGCCGAAGACAATCAGCAAGAGCGCACCGACCAGCGTCCACCCGACACCGAAACGGTCGGTTATGGCACCGCTGGGAATGGAGGAGAGCAACTGCGCGCCGAACACCGCCGACATAAAGAAGCCGAAGTCAGCTGAACTGATACTCAAATCCCCCCGAATAACGGGACCCATGGCCATGATGGATAGGTAGCAAGCCGTCCCAACAGTATGTGCGAGTGAAAGCATCAGGATGCGAACGCGCCAGGGATTTATACCCGCTGGCAAATTGACTTCGGGCGCTTCGTGCTTCTTCATCCCTTGCTTCTCTCTTTGAAGACGAAGAAAAGCAGAAGCGTTCCGGCCAACACGGTGCCAGCCGTCACCAACCACGCCGACGCAAACCCGCCGCCATGATCCACCATGTAGCCAAACATGACCGGCCCCAACATTCCGCCGATATGCACACCAACCATGTTTACACCCATTGCTGATCCGGCCAGGCGTGGCTCGACAGCCTCGACCACAACCGCCTGCATGGTCGGCGCGAACGACGCGATGGTAATACCGAGCACCATTGTAAGGAAGAAACCCAACACAAGACCGTATCCCGGCCCGACCAAGGCCATCATTGCCAAGAACACCGCGGCAGCTAGGCAAATCCATCCGACCAATCTGCTCCGCCGGCCAAGATAGTAACGGTCCGATACCCATCCCCAGCCGATCCTTGCGATTGCACTCGTCGTTTGCGCTAAGCCGATAGCAATACCCGCAAGTTCTTGGCTTGCTTTTGCCGCCGACGTCAAAAACAGCGTGAGGAATCCAAAGAAGTTCGTTTGGCCCACGTTTATCAGGCCATTGAGGATGGCGTAGACGTTGAAGTTCCAGTCTCGCAACACTTCCGCCATATTGGCGAACACCGATCTCCTCTCGTGGGCCGGTATTGGTCTGTGGTATCTGAGAAGACCAAAACAGAATATGCCGTTTAGGGCGATACAAACTGCAACGACCCACATGATCGACTGCCAGTCGACATGAGCCGCCAACGCACCATTTCCCGCTGCGACAATACCACCGAGCGGAACACCAACTTGCTTGAGCCCCATCGCCGTTCCACGCTTATCGCGCGGGAACCAATCCAGCACGCCCCGTGCCGTCGAAGGGTTCGTAAGTGAGTATCCAATCCCCATGATGAACATCGCAACAAGACACTGCGTGTATGTATTCGCCATGGCCAGGCTAACGCCCGCGACCATCATTAGGACGTGCGCGGCAATCAATGCCCGCGCCACGCCGTAACGGTCGGTCATGCCCCCTGCTGGCATAGACCCCAAAGCCTGCGCCGCGTAATAGGCAGAGACGAATGTTCCAAATTGAGTAGCAGTGAGCGATAAGTCGGCGGAAATGACCGGAGCCATCGCCATGACAGAAACGATGTTCATCGTACCGACGACATGCGCCAGCACCAAAGGCGGTAACATGACCACCCATGGGTTTGGGCCGGTGGAGTTTTCCGTCAACTTTGAAGCGCCCGGCCGTCCATTCCAGTGGCGCTCACGCCGAGATGGCGCATGGCAGTCGGCGCGATATCGATCGCAGACGAGGAAATGGCAATATCGAGACCAGCGTCAAATCCGGATCCGGCACAAATCATGAATGGGCTTTGCTCATTTGGACCGACACCACCGTGCTGACCACAACCGATATTATTCGAGATTTTTAAGTCCCCTTGGAACGCGACCGACCGGCCAGGGACGCCTGCGTCGCTCAATTCGTCATCCGTTCGACCCGTAGCGACAATTGCAATCGCACCGTCGGGATTCAGATCGACCTTTTCCAAGCTGTCGCCAGCATACACTTGACCGACTTCGGGATGGCTGTTCAGTGCTTCCACGACCCGGTTCAGCCTGCCGCGCGCATCATCGGACAGATATATGGTGACGCTGAGGCCTTGCGGTGCGACAACGACATCCGAGGAACCGGAACCCGCTTTCACCCCCTGGTCTACCAAATACTCTTCAATATCCACAATCGATGACACCGTCTCATGGCCGTGGTCGGATGCGCAGATGAAGAGTAACTCGCCATTACCGACCGCGGTGCGAACATTGTCGTAAACGCGGCCTGCCTGGGCGTCCGCCGCGCGGATAACATCAAGGTGCGCGGGAGAGCCGAGCGGGACGCCGTGCTGCGTGTTATCGGGCTCGCATTGCCACAGGACGGCAACTGCCGGTGGTCGACCCAACACCGCGGTATCCAAGAACAACTGCGTCATCGCCGCATCGCCCGCCGCGTCATGACTTATGTCCGGCGGCGGCAGCGGCTCGCCACCCGGTTGCCATGCGATGTTGCGATGAAAGAGGTGACCACGCTTGTCCGGATCCAAGAATATGCCTGCGCCCGGAGAGGCGTTGGCGAAATTGATGGTGCCGCCAATCTCGGCCGTGCGCTCCGCCATTGTTGGCACTCTCAAGGTTCGGCCCGTGGCCTTGAGCAACGTGTCGCGAAACCCCGGGGGGCCGACACTGTGCACGCGCAACCCATCCCCCGTGTCCAGAGCGATCGCGTTGCCTTCAAGACCATGCGTTCGCGGCAAACACCCGGTCGCGATGGATGCCGCCGTCGTACGTGTCGTTGACGGAAAAACACCGGTGTGTTTCGAACACCATGCCCCCTCCTTGGCAATCCGAACGAGATTGGGCGTGAGGTCAGGAGAGACCATGTCCCGTCGCAGACCATCACAAATTACGATTACGACCCGTTTCAATTCTTCCCCCTGCGTCTAGACGGCAATCTAACCTTTGACGATGACAAGGCCATCGACTGCCGCGACGCCATGGCCCTCCGCTCTCACAATCAGCGGATTCACCTCTGCTTCGAGAGGCGGCTCTGGTGAACTTGCGAAGTCTGATAAACTGACCAAAGCGTCGGCCAAGGCGTCCATATCGCCTCTCGGCAAGTTTCGGTATCCGCGAAGCGGAAGTAAGCCACGAACGTCTTCAATCATTTCCAAGGCCTGCGGTTTGGTAATAGGCGCCATTCTGATTGCGCTATCACCGTATACTTCGGCAAGTACCCCGCCCGGCGCCAAGACCACGACCGGTCCGACCTGGGGGTCGTCTCGAAAACCTATCAAGACTTCGCCCACGCCCTTGACCATTTCCGAAACCAGGAACCGGTCCAGAGTGACGTCGGGATTGTACGCCGCAACGCGATCGACGATGCCGGACATCGCATCCCGAATAGCCTCGCTGTTGTCGATGCCCAGACAAACCGCACCGGCTTCGGTCTTGTGCGGCAAATCCGCGGAGAGCGCTTTCACGGCGACCGGATAGTTCATATCGGTCGGAACCGCATCCCGCTGCACAATGTCAAAAGGCGCTACCGGAACTCCTTGCTGCTTAAGAGCCTCAAGGGAAGCTGCTTCGTCCAAGACAACCCGCTCGATCCTCGTGTCTCGTTCCTTGGTATTTTCCAGCACGGCTTTAGGCGTCGGCTCACGCCAGTCGAAAAGCGCGCGCATCGCATCCGCACACGCTTCCGGTGTCCTAAATGCGGCGACCCCCGCATCGGCCAATAAGCGTAGCGAGGCGTCGGCTTGCGGAACCATAAAACCAGCGACAGGCTTCTTCGCCGACGCGCCATGCTCGACAATAGGTGCGACTGCCAAGTCAGGATGAAACTGCGCGGAAGATCCAACGACACAAACAACGGCATCACAGTCGTCGCCCGCAAGCAAAGAACTGAGCGCGGCGCCATACACCCCCGGTCGGGTTCCGGCCATGGTCAGATCGATCAACGGTCCATGTCCAACTTCCAGATCGAAAGTAGACAGCGTCTCGTGAACGCGATCAGGCGCACGGATGAGATCTAGGCCAAGGGTTCCAAGACGGTCCACCACCGTCGACGCACCGCCGCCCGTTGTTGTCATAACAGCCACACGGCGCCCTTTGGGCGGGCGCTGGCCGATCAGTAAAGGCGGCATTTCGAACAATGCCTCCAGCGTTTCAACCCGCACGACCCCATTTGCGCGGAAAAACGCTTCGACAGCGTCGTCCTGGCCAGCAAGCGCGCCGGAGTGCGATAGCGCAACCGCCTGCCCTACCTCGGAGCGACCCAGCTTGTAGGCAATGACCGGTTTGCCCGCGTCGAAAGCACGGCGCGCCGCCTTCGCTATGACCGGCGCATCGCGCAGCGCTTCGAGAAACAACAGGATCGCATCAGTCTCGTCATCATCGACCAGCAGGTCGACCAATTCACCGACGCCGATATCTGCTTCGTTCCCCACCGACAAGAGACGCGAGAAGCCGATCCCTCGCGCCGCGCCACGTGACAGCATCGTCCCGAGGATTGTGCCGCTCTGGGAAACGAGCCCGAGATTACCTTTCGGCAGATCGGTGGACTCCAGAACGGCATTTACCGAAAGCGTCAGTCCATTGTTCGGGGCAATAACACCCATACTGTTTGGACCCAGAATTCGCACCCCATGCTGCATTGCATAGGCGATCAACTCATCCTGTCGTTTTTGGCCGTCTGACCCCGTCTCGGCGAACCTGTCGGAATAGATGGTGGCGACGGTTATCCCTTTGGCCGCGCATTCAGCGATTGCGCCCTGAACAGCCGCAGCAGGTACCATGATGAAGGCTTGGTCGCACGGACCATCGATGTCGGCAACGGATGAATAGGCTCGCAGGCCTTGCACGGTATCGCGTCTCGGGTTCACAGGGTATACCTGACCTTCATAGCCGTGCGACGCCAAATATCTTTGCGGCCGGCCCGTATTTTTGTCGGGATCGGCAGAAGCGCCAATCAAGGCCACCCCCCGTGGCGAGAGCAGCGCCTGCCGCAATTCGGTCATTGGGCTTTCGGTGGGCGCTGCGAGAAACGACGTTCGAATATGCTCTCGGCAATCCGGTTCATCATCATTTCCGAGGAGCCGCCGGCAATCATCCAACCGCGCGTGCGGCGAAAACAGTATTCAACCAGGCTATCTTGCGAATATCCGGCCGCTCCAAGAATCTGCATGGCCTCGCTGGAGACTTCGTGGCCCGCGTGATTGCACGCAAGTTTCGCAAGCGCCGTGTCCTCAGCTGATGGAAATCCGTTGTCGGCCTGGGTCGCCGCTTTGTACAGAAGCAACTGAGCAGACTCCAGTTTGAGCTTCATCTGCGCGAACTTCCATTGCAGGCCCTGAAAATCGCATAAAGGGCGCCCAAATTGTTTGCGCTCCATCGCATGGTTGCGCGCAAGGTCAAATGCAAATCGTCCAAGAGCAACGGCCCGCGCCGAGTTACCCAGCCGCTCAACGTTGAAACCTGTTATCTGTCTTTTGAAACCACCCTCGCGGAGCAGCACGTTCTCCTCCGGGATTGATGCATCTTCAAAGTACAGTTGGCACCATTCTTCACCCCCCAAGTACATGACGGGCTGTCCTTTCGACACGCCTTCGAAATCCGGTTCCACAAGAACTGACCCAATGCCGTCGATGCCGGGACCGTAGCGGCAATAAACAAGAAAAAGGTCCGCCTCGGGGCTATGGGTCGAAAAGACTTTACTGCCATTCAACACCATGGCGCCGTCTTTTTCGGTGATATTGGTTGTTAGATCCGTCAACGCGGAACCGGCTTCAGGCTCGGACATCGCGACAGAGATCACTTTCTCACCACGAAGCATCGGCGCCAAGTACCGCGCTTTTTGGTCTTCCGTTCCGTACTCGGCTAGCACTCGGATAGCCCCGAAGTTCCCGGCCTGCACCACATCTGCACTACGCGGACAATACTTCGCGACAGCCTGTATCGCGATGACCGCATCCATAACGGTACCGCCAAGGCCTCCGTCATCCTCGCCGATGGTTATCCCGAGCAAGGCTTGTTCGGCCAACGTCTGCGCAACTTCCTTGGGAAATCCTTGCTGGTGTGCCCGCTGCAGGGCTCCGTCGGCCAAATGGCGCTCTGCGAAGCCTTCCACCGCGTCTTGGAACATTCGTTGTTCTTCGGTAAGTGAAAAATCCATGGTGCGCCCTCCGAGCAGCGAAATTACTACGATGCGCCGGAAACTCAATGGCGCGTGGCCACTTGCCGTAACTTGCTGTCATATGTAGACTTTTTTCGGGGAGTAGAACATTCATCGGGAGTTGAATAATGGACTATGAGGGGCGGTTTCAGGCTGTCGTCGACGGCATCCAAAACGAAGGCCGGTATCGGGTCTTCGCCGATTTGGCCCGACAAGTCGGCAACTTTCCACATGCCGTAAATCGCCGGGACGGCGAGGAACATCCGGTCGTCATTTGGTGCTCGAACGACTACCTAGGGATGGGACAAAACCAAGTCGCGATCGATGCGGCCAAAGTCGCCGCAGAGACTTATGGCGTCGGATCCGGCGGTACGCGGAACATTTCTGGCACAACGCATTTGCATGTTCTTCTGGAGCAAGAGTTGGCCGCGCTCCATAGCAAAGAAGCGGCATTGCTGTTCACGTCGGGGTTCGTCTCGAATGAGGCTACGATCTCGACGGTAGCGAAGATGCTTCCCGGTTGTGTGATTTTCTCGGATCAGATGAACCACGCATCAATGATCGAGGGCGTTCGCCAAAGCGGCTCGCAGAAGAACATTTTTCGCCACAATGACCTGAAACATCTTGAGGATCTCCTCCGCTCCTGTCCGATTGAAACGCCGAAAATGATCGTTTTCGAAAGCGTCTATTCCATGGACGGAGATGTCGCACCGATCCACGATATTTGCGATTTGGCCGACAAGTACAATGCCATCACGTATCTGGACGAAGTTCATGCCGTCGGATTGTACGGTGAGACGGGTGGCGGTATTTCCGAGCGGGATAGCGCTGCTGAGCGCGTGACCATTATCGAAGGTACTTTGGCCAAGGCATTTGGAACCATGGGTGGGTACATCACCGGTTCGAGTGCGCTCGTCGATGCGGTTCGCTCGATGGCGAGTGGGTTCATTTTTACCTCTACGATTGCACCGCCAGTCGTCGCGGCGGCCTTGGAGAACGTCCGTTACGTCCGTCAGCACAATGAGCTTCGTGAACGCCATCAAGAACGCGCGGCAACCCTGAAGGCGAAACTCACGGCAGCCGGGATACCGGTCATGCCATCGGATACGCACATCGTCCCCGTATTCGTCGGCGATCCTGTTTTGTGCAAGCAGGCGACCGATGTTCTGCTTGAGGACCACGGCGTGTACATCCAGCCGATCAATTATCCGACCGTCCCGCGGGGCACTGAGCGGTTACGCATTACACCGACGCCGCTGCATAGCGACGAGTTGATGGATGAATTGGTGAACGCGCTGCTCTCGGTTTGGTCGACTTTGAACCTCAAACGCGCGGCGTAGATCTTCCCGGTCGTAGGTCCCGCGTGAACAAATGACCCTCTTTTTGCAGCGGTGAGGCATTTTGACGTCCATCATCGATAAGGCTTGGCGTACGTTGTCTCTCACGTCTCCTTCGGAGCACGTGCTGCTTGTGACATTGAACCGGCCCGAGGTCGCGAACGCCTTCAATACGGAGATGGGTGCAGAGCTACTCGATCTCTGGACTCATCTCTATCGCGATCCAACAGCCAACCGCGCGGTGGTATTGACTGGCGCGGGCGATCGCGCGTTTTGCGCGGGCGCTGACCTCAAAGAGCGAAACGGCATGAGCGACGAGGCGTGGCGTCAACAACATGCTGTGTTCGAGCAAATGATCCGCGCGATGATCGACTGCCCAGTTCCTATCGTCGGCGCGATCAATGGGGCTGCCTACGCTGGCGGCTTGGAGGTCGCGCTGAATGCGGATTTCCTCTATGCAGTGCCAACCGCAAAATTTGCGTTCACGGAGGTGCGGATCGGCATCATGCCCGGTGCTTCAGGGACACAGCATCTCCCCCGAGCGATCGGTGTGCGCCGAGCTAAAGAGGTTATACTCTCCGCCCGCCCCTTCACTGCGACGGAAGCGGAGCAATGGGGGTTGGTGAACCGACTGTTCGCGAACGAAGACTTATTGCCAGCGGCGCTGGACATCGCATCGGCCATCAGCGCCAATGCGCCCATAGCCGTTCAGCAGGCACGTAAGTCGGTCGACATATCGGAGAGCAGCGATTTAAAGACGGGCTACGACTTCGAGATCGCCGCCTATCAACGTGTCGTCGATACCTCTGACCGGCGTGAAGGCGTGTCGGCGTTCAATGAAAAACGTGATCCAAAATTCACCGGCTCGTAAGAGAGTTGCAAGACCTTTGGCTTACTCTCCATACCGAATGTAATCGTCCCAAGTACGCTCCAACGCACGTAGCACTTGAGAAACGCCACCGAGGCTATCCTTGTCACCAAGAGCGTCCCGGAGTTTAAGCCCGTTCTTCGCTTCGAGTTCGTGCACGCCTTGCACAACCGCACGGCCTTTGTCGGTCAGCTTCACCGTGACGGCACGTTTATCGTGAAGCGCGCGCTCTTGGTCCAAGTACCCATAGTCGGTTAGCTTCTTAATATTGTAGGAAACGTTCGAGCCTTGGTAGTAGCCGCGCTCGATCAGGTCACGGATGACGATCTCCTCTTCCCCAATATTTGTTAAAATAAGCGCCTGCACACCATTTATGTCGCGCACGCCCATACGTTTAAGTTCTGTTCTCAAGACGTCGAGAAATCTCCGATGAAGGCGCTCGATCAACAACGTAAGTTCTATGTATTCCTTCGACACATGCCACCTTTCTTGCAGTCTCTTAAGCTTGTACCGTGTCAGCAACGTGGCCTTCGGCACGACCATATTGGGTGCGAAGTATATGAATGAATTTGCCCGTGCACGCTATAGCCTTCGTCACACCCTCGGAACGGCCCGAGCGGCGCTCCTTATCTTATGCGCCGTCGTTTTGGCTGGTTGCGCCGGCGAAGTCCCAACCCAAGCCGAAATCAAACAAGAGAATCTGACCAGTCAGGCAGAGCAGTTGGTCCGGGTCGGCGATACCACTCGCGCCGGCGGCGATACGGCGAGTGCATTGCAGCTATACCGAAGGGCCGCAAACATGAAACCGGAGTGGCCGACCCCGTGGTTCCGCATTGGCGAAACGGCATCTATCATTGGTCTGTACCGTGATGCGGAAGATGCATTCAAACGCCTTATTGCGTTGGACGGCCAGTCCCTGGACGCTTATCTCGGTCTAGGAAACGTCATGGTCGCAACGCGACGTTACGATGATGCGCTCAATAACTTCGAAGAGGCGGCGCGCATCGCACCGACCGACAATCGAGGGCATAACGGTGCCGGCGTCGCACTCGACCTAATGGGGCAACATGACGTCGCACAGGAAAGATATATCAACGGCATCGAACTTGCGCCCGACAACTTGCCGTTGAGAAGTAATCTCGGACTGTCGCTCGCCCTCGTCGGCGATTACGACGCAGCGATTGAGATTCTCGAAGAGCTGGTAACCAGCCCGGGCAACTCGGCGCAAACACGACAGAATTTGGCACTCGTATATGGCCTCGCCGGGGACGAGGATCGGGCTGCCGAGATCGCCGGTCTGGATCTCGGACCCAGAGATGTCGCCAACAACATTACGTTCTACAGGAGACTGCGAGAAATGCCTGCCGCTGATCGTGCAGCGCAAGTGTTTTCGGCAATCCGTTAGACGATAGCTTATAAGCTCAGCAGGTTATCTATCGTAGATATGACCGCGGGCCCCAAGAGCACAATAAAAAGCGACGGTAAAATGAATAGTATCAGCGGCACCGTCAGCGTCGCTGGCAATCTTGCTGCCTTCTCTTCCGCACGCATCATTCGTTCGTTCCGGAATTCCGCTGCGAGGACGCGAAGCGATTGTGCTAGAGGCGTTCCGTACTTTTCTGTTTGCGTCAGGGTGTTGACCACTCCACGAATAGACGCGAGGTCACATCGAAGTGTCAGATTGTCCAATGCGGCCCGGCGATCTGGCAGATAGCTGAGTTCGAGCGCCGTCAGCATGAACTCGTCTGCGATCTCAGGCGCGGCACGGGCCATTTCGTCGGAAACACGTTTCAAGGCAGCATCCAGTGACAATCCAGCCTCAGCGCAGATCACAAGTAGATCGAGTGCATCGGGCAGCCCTTTCTGCAAGGCCGCGCGGCGTTTTGTGTAAGCGTTTCGAACGATGAGGTCGGGGATATAGGCCGCGATCCCGGTCAAACCAACGGCGACCAGCGCTCGCGTGCCCTGCGGCAGGTCGATCACAGGCCATACCAGAAGTCCGAATACGGAAATAAGTCCACCGACCACCGGCAGCGCAAGTTTCGCAAACAAATAGAGGACCATGTTCTCTCGCGACCGCCAACCTGCCCGCGATAATGCGAGCTGTATCTTTTCCGCATGCTTACTGCGGAGTAGATTCAGCCTTTCTACAATTCGCCTGACGGCACCACCTGGAGTGAGCAACGCCCGTGCGTGATTGCGTTTCGGCCGCGAGAGCGATTGCTTCATCTCAACCCGACGCCTTAGAAGGTCTTTGGCCCGGGTTGCCATCGGGTTCGGCACCAACAATGCCGACCAAAATGCATAGAGGACAAATAGCGTTACGCAGCCAGCGACACCGCCAAGCAACGCTTCAGCGCCAACCCCATTCAACATATCCCGAAAGAAGCTCATATCTCGAACCGCACCATTCGATGCATGACGAAGCCACCGAGTGCCATGAGCCCAAAGCCACCGCCCAACATGAAGTGACCTCTTTGGTCGGTAAACAGCAACGAAATATAGTCGGGGCTCATCAGGAAAATAATGGCTAGCATGACGAACGGCAGCGCGCCCAAGATAAGGGCGCTCGCCCGTGCTTCCGATGACATTGCCTTGATCTTTAACCGCATTTGTCGACGGCTTCGGAGAATTTCCGACAGATTGGCAAGCGTCTCCGCGAGGTTGCCGCCTGTTTCTTTCTGAACCGACAGACTTATAACGAAAAACTTGAACTCCTGGATATCGAGTCTACCGGCGGTATCCCACAAGGCCTGCTCAAGAGTTTGCCCAAGCCGAACAAGGTCTGCGATACGCCGAAACTCCGGGCCAACCGGAGACGTCATCTCCCGACCGCATGCTGCGATCGTCTCCGTCACAGGAAGCCCTGAACGCAGCCCGCGCACCATTAAATCGATCGCATCGGGGAACACCGATATGAACTTCGATCGGTTTCGATGGATCATCAAAGAGATAGCAAAATGCGGAAGTCCGACGCCCATCGTAATCCCGATCAAGATGGCGAAGTATGCGGGAAAAGGGGTGAAGGCAAGGAACACCACACCAGCACCCACAGCCGCTGCAATGCAGAACACCATGTATTTGCCGAGAGATATCGCTCTACCTGTCTTGTCCAATCGCTGCCGCAACTGCGACGGCCTTGGGATGAGTCGCCGCGCCGCGCGCTCAAGCAACCCGGCGCGATCTTGGCTGGCGGTCCGGCCAAGATTGTTCGATCGACTGGGTTGATGGGCAGGTGCACCGTTTTCCGTCAAACGGCGCGCTCGCATGTTAAGACGTCGCCGTCCCGATGTCTCAGACGCGAACACCGCATACATGATGGCGAAAGAAATGAGCACCCCGCCAAAGACAACAGCCAAGGTCGTCATGACATGGCTTCCATCAAGGCTTTGTCGAGACCGAAATACTGCGCGCGGTCCGAGAAACTTGGCCGCAGGCCCGAACACTTGAACTGACCGATCAGGTTTCCGGCCTTGTCCTCACCCTCGAACGCAAACGTGAAAAGATCCTGGGTCGTTATGACCTCGCCTTCCATCCCGACAACTTCGGTAACATGCGTGATCCGTCTCTTTCCGTCCCGCATCCGCGATACTTGCACGACCATATCAACGGCGCCGGCGATTTGCGCTCGAACGGCCTCATTCGGGAGTTTCACACCAGCCATGGCGACCATGTTTTCAAGACGTGTCAGCGCCTCGCGCGGTCGATTGGCGTGAATGGTTCCCAGTGATCCGTCGTGCCCGGTATTCATTGCCTGCAGCATGTCCAACGCCTCTCCGGCGCGGATCTCACCGAGAATGATCCGATCAGGCCGCATTCGAAGCGCGTTCTTTACCAGCTCCCGCTGGGTGATCTCGCCCTCGCCCTCCAAATTGGGCGGCCGGGTCTCCAAACGAACGACATGCGGTTGTTGCAACTGCAACTCGGCCGCATCTTCGATGGTCACAATTCGCTCGCCGGAATCAATCATTCGCGACAGAGCGTTGAGCAGTGTGGTCTTACCCGACCCCGTACCGCCGGAAATGAGAATATTGAGACGAGATCGAGATGCGATTTTCAACACCGTCGCCATGGCCGGCGAGATGTTTCCCTGCTTCTCCATGATATCGAGCGTGATTTTTTGTTTTGAGAATTTCCGAATTGAAATCGAAGGGCCGTCAATGGCAAGCGGCGGAATAATGATGTTCACGCGCGACCCATCAGGCAAACGTGCATCGCAAAGCGGAGAAGACTCGTCGACGCGGCGGCCGACACCTGTGACAATCCGAGAGGCGATCTGCATCACATGTGCGTTGTCTCGGAACACAACACCCGAAAGAGCTAGTTTCCCGCTTTTCTCGACGAAGACTTGCTTCGCACCGTTGACCATAATGTCCGTCACCGCCTCGTCTTGAAGCAGCACCTCCAACGGTCCGAAGCCAAGCATGTCGTTCAGGAGCAACGTAACGAGATCACGCTGCTCCATCAGGTTAAGTTGGATCGATTGTTCTTGCAGGATTTCCGACACGACCTCGCCGACAATCGCCGCAACGTCAGCCCGTGGCATCCCACCCAGTTCGGTGGCGTCCAAACGATCCATGACCGAGGATTGAATCTCGAGCTTGATCTTCTCAACCAAGGAGATGTTCTCTGGCGCATCACCTTGATCAGTGACGCTTCGCGCCATGACTCGGTTGACCACGGCGGTTACGACATCACGTCGATCAATAGGGCTGAGGCCAGCGAACTCCGTCGCTTCGTCAAGAACGGCTTGCGCTTGCGCCGCGACATCGCGCCGCTTCATGGATCGAAGATCCTCGTCCGTCATTCGTTCGGATATGCTGTTCAGGATACTGTCGGCCGCCGTCGCAACATCATTCTGACGGTCGGCCGATTGCGCTCTTGAGGGGCCCCGAGACGATGTCTCGCGAAGGGGCACAACAACGGGATGCGTCCGCTTTCCGAACATAGTTATCCGCCTTTCGGCTTAGGCTTCAGTTTCCAGCCCTCAAGAAGTGCGGAAATACCGGATCTTGCGCCGTCTTTTTCCGGCCCGGGCAAGAGCTGCGATGCGGCAGAGGCGATAGCAATCGCGAGCTTAGACTTCTTTGCCGATTGCACCGCGCATTTCCCTTCCGCCTCGGCTTGAGTTACCACTTTCGGATCGGCGGGAATCTCGGCCAAGACCGGATGCGGCAAGTTCTCCGAGAACAGTTTTTTGTCCAGATCCTGTTTCGAAGATTTATCACGCCTGTTGAGGATCAACTGAATCTCCAGCTCCGGCTTCAGCGCACCGAACCATCGCGCCAAGCGGCGACTGTCACGCAAGGCAACGAGTGTCGGCGGCGCCACCAAGACAACTTTGTCGAGCTTGTCCAAATATTCTGGCTCTTCGACCACGAGTGATTTCGGGAAATCGATATAGGCCCGCGCTGCAAGAGGCGCGACATGATCGATCAGCTGCGAGAACGCGGCCGGGTTGGCGGCATGCCGACCATCCAACTCGGCTTCCGCCGCAATGACACGAAAGTTATCAGTGATGCGGACCATGACGCGCTTGGTAAAAAGATCATCTAGCCTTTCCGGCGCAGTCATAGCGTCAACGAGCCCCGAACCCGGATCCACGTCGAAATTCACAGCTTGGGTCCCAAAAACGAGATCCATGTCAATCAGAACGCACTCCGCGCCGTTCACCGCTGCGTCGTGGTAGGCAAGGTTGGCGGCAATCGTGCTCGCACCGGCGCCCCCGCAAACGCCCATTACGCCGATCACCGTTGCATCTTCACCGGATGGTTCATTCACCGGTGTCTGAACGCTCGTCTCGTCAGATGACGCCTGCCGACCGATAACGTCTCGAATGGTATCTGTCCCAGAGGTTCTGAGGAGGTAGTCGCTGGCGCCCGCTGCAATGAGTTCCTCCCGTATCCGAAGATCATTTACAGCCCCTAAGACAATCACCCGAACGCCAGGGTCGCAGACCTCGGCCAACCGCGATGCCGCGGACATCACGTCCTGCGCTTCGCCCAAATCGACGACCAGAAGCGCCGGCGTAGGAATGACTTGGAGTTCGTCGATCAGAAGTTGCAAATCGCCGACGAGAACAGGTGACAGCGTGTCGTCTATGCCCGCGATAGCCTCTCTCAACGCATTTGCCATGGATTGATCTGCGGCCAAGGCCATGGCCGCCAAAGGAACGGCGTCGTCGTCGGTCATATCCACGAGTTTGAGCGCAGTCATTGTCCACCACCTCCAGAAGCGCCGAACGCTTCAGCAGTATTGGAGTTGTCGACGTCCAAAGGCTTCGTCTCACCGGCACGGTACCGTTGTGTGCTGAAGGTGAGCGCCTCAGCGTCGCCTGGTGTTGCACCACGGCCGACGACGAGATCACGTGGCTCGGCAATCATTTGTCCAAGATTAGTGGCGGTCGCGCACCCCCAGTTGGAATGCGGTCTGTTGTCAAACGTTCGCCCCGCCCTAGATGTATAATCTGGGCATCCTGGGAGGGTTACGAGGTAACGCTTCACCGTCAAGTTCACTTCATTCTCGGCGATGCCACGTACATTGTTGCGGACCCGCACATGCCCGGGCTCCAGCCCTGCCGAGGCGATGATCGCGGCCAAACTCATTCTGCGCTCGTCGGCAATCTCGGTCGTCTCGTTCAGAAGGCCAAAGTCCAAGTAGACTTCATCCGACGGCTCTGCCGCGCGCCGGCTTAGGAACGCGATAGCTGCACGCCGATCATCCTCGGATGGATCTGCGGATTGCTGTGGAAAACGCAAAACGAACGAATGCTCCGTCGGCACCGTAATCACGGCCTTCTCCTCACGCGGCGTCATTTCCATTTGCAGGTTCAGCGGGTCGAAGAACGGGCGATCGTCATATGTCTGGCATCCGGCGACGAGGGCACATAAGCCGAGCGCACATACCAGACGGAATACTTTGAATTGCGTGGAATGCTTGGTCATACCGCCACCGCCTTACTGATCCAAAAGAAAACCAACGGGGCCGATCAAACGCTCACCTTGACGATCGATCGTTTGCGGCGAGCCCGCACGGCTCTTTTGCCGATGGGTGCCACCAATGATGAAGCGCTCCCAATCATGCGGCGACTCGAGGCCATCCGTCGGGGATGCAAGTCTCGGACGCGATACAGGTCGGACCACATATGGCGTCACGATGATGACCAATTCGCTCTCTTCACGTTGGAAACGATCGCTCTTGAATAATGAGCCCAACACTGGAACATCACCCAATCCAGGGAATTTGGAGATGTCGTGAGTGACATTGTTCTGGATCAGTCCCGCGATGGCGAAAGACTGACCCGATCCCAATTCGACAGTGGTGTCTGCGCGCCGGGTGGTCAGCGACGGGACTTGGAAATTGTTCAAGATCACGGCATTTGTCGACGAAAGTTGACTGACCTCGGGCCGAACATGGAGATTGACCCGGTCCTGGCCGATCAACGTTGGCGTAAAGCTCAAAGAAACACCGAATTTCTTAAACTCGATCACAACCCGCCCATCGGAATCCGGCACAAGGATCGGGAACTCACCACCCGCCAGGAAACTCGCAGTCTCGCCGGTCAGCGCCGTTAGGTTCGGCTCCGCAAGAACGGAGATAAGCCCCTCTTCCTCGAGTGCATCAATCACAGCGTTCAAGTCGAACGCTCCCAGGCCGATGCCCGTCGCGGATAAAGTGTGCTGCGTGACCGATGCATTGAACGGGTTCGTCGTGGCAATACCAAACGCAATGCCTGCGGCCTGACCGGCAATGTTCCAGTTGAAACCGAGTTGCTTGTCGATATCCCGTGACACCTCGGCAACGCGAACACGTAGGTTTATCTGCGTCGGCGCGTCGACGCCGACCCGCAGCATGACTTTGGTCGGGTCGCCGACCGTTGCGGCTGCGAGTTGGCGAATGTTCTCGGCGGCACTGACACTCTTGACGCTGCCATCCACGACGACGGTATCGCCGATACTCCGGACCGCGATATCGGCTTCCGGATGAAGCTCAGAAATCTCCGCAGCCAAGCGGGTAACGTTATGCGTGACACTTAGCTCGACGCTCGCGAGAACATTTTCACGAGCGTTCACGGCATAGAGGGTCGTTTGCCCTGCGCCCTTGCCGATGACGTAGACCAACGAGGGGCTCTTGACCTGCACATCTGCGATTTCAGGATCTGCAACAAAAACCGTCTTCGCGGCGCCGCGAAGCTTCAATAGACGCCCACGATGAACCTCAAGGTCAAGGTGCTCCGTAGCCGCACGGCCCACTTCGATTGGTTGCGCATCTGTTTTCGAAGCATGTGTGGGGACAAGCACGAGCCCCGAAACCAACGCGGCCGCGAAACGCGGGACGAGAGATCGAATGATACTAGAACGTGTGGACATCGGCCTCGCTTCCTCGCACCACCGTAACGTTACGCCGCGCAGTGTTTTGCGGGAACAACCGAGAGTCCCCGAGCATGTGATAGACATCGGAATCCAAGGTGTAGCTTCGCTGTGTATTTCGAATGTCCGTTGGGTCGGCCGATGCGGGGTTTCCGTCTTGATCGAGTAAGCGTGCCTGCTGCGCTGCATCGCCCTCGCTCGAAGACAGACTGTTCAAGCTCAACGACAAGCGCCCCATCTCAAGCGAAACAGCAATCCGTTCGGCCTCTTTCGGCGTGACCTCCAGGGTTGCGGTTTTACCGACCTCTGGCTCGCCGTCCTCTAGCTCCACGGCTTGATCGACGGCGAGGACACGCACACGCTCTAAGACGGTTTGCGCGAAGAACCGTTGCTGACGCGCCCCTTCGCGTTCATCGCGCATCTGCATGGTCAACATGACGTCGACCCAATCCCCTGGGAAGATGAACCCGGCGATGCCGCTTGTTGCATCGATCGGGACGGACACCGCCCTGAATCCAGGCTCCAAGACCGCCGCCAGGAACCCGCGCTCACCGGGATGAACGAGACGAACGGTCGAGATTGGCTCACCCGCTTTCAGCCCAACTCGAAGGACCGCCCCTTCCAAACTCGCGAAATGATCGTCTTCGGTTTCGGAGTCATCATGAACAATATGATTGTCATGCACACCGTCTTCTGGCCACGCCTGCCAGGAAACGAGCTCTTCTTTCAAGAACGTCCCCGCGCGCATGTCGCGCGCCGCAACGAGGACTTCTGCAGCCGGCGTTTCGACCAGCCGCGTTTCAGGCTGACGTGCACTGAGTGCAGATTTCTCAGCTTCCAACCAGCCCTTGACGTAAACAGCAGTCCCGCCGGCGACGGCGATTGCGGCGACCAATAGCGCAGCGGATCGGAGGGAAATCATATCACCCCCACCGCACTAGATTTTGGACCAACACGACAAGGCCACCGCTGGCGATGGCAAGGCCATAAGGCAACTTGTCGGACATCACATTAAGCGCGCTGGATGCGTAACCCGATCTCTCCAGAAGTAAAGCAAGTCCAGGCTTCGCCGGCGACAACATCAAGACCGCCATTAGACCGCCCGCCAGCGCTGTCGCAACAAGATACTCGGCGATCAACATCGGCCCAGCCCAAAGTGCCAGAACCGAGATCAGCTTGACGTCTCCTCCGCCGAGTTTGCCGAGAAGATAGAGCCCAAAACAAACGGCGAAAGCGAATGCCGCGGTCAATACGCTCCATGTCACCGCAATCTCAACGGGGGACACGATTACATAGAAGGGATAGAGGGCAATCAACGCGAGGGAGCAGCCGTTTGGGATTGTGAACGAACATATATCCGAAATCGCTGCAAAGACGATTGGGATTGCCGCCAACGCCAAAACCCAGTGATACATCGATAATCCGTCGGCCATTGCCCTCACGCCTCTTTCATTCTTGAGGACCCTGCCCTTCACCTCTTATCGCGCCAAATTTGGATTGGCTTGTCGCTTTCCAGGTGCCCCGGCGCCATCGCACGGGAGATCGACCGAGGTGGTGTCGTCCAGAACGGAGGCTGACCGCCCCGTGTCCGACACACCGGAACACCCGGAAAGCGGCCGGTTGGGGGACCGGCCGCCATCAAACGGGGTCAGCCGCCACCGCCACCGCCGCCACCACCGCCACCGACGGCATTGGTCAAGATCGCGGATAC
This sequence comes from Rhodospirillales bacterium, assembly GCA_965601835.1. Lineage (GTDB taxonomy): Bacteria > Pseudomonadota > Alphaproteobacteria > Rhodospirillales > Casp-alpha2 > UBA4479. The sequence goes on along the minus strand of OZ271842.1, from coordinate 3,869,993 downwards.
GCTCTGGAACATGGTTTCCAACGAGCCGCCCATCGCCTCCAAAGCGGCAATCGCCGCAACGGAAACAAGCGCGGCGATCAAACCGTATTCAATAGCGGTCGCACCACTCTCGTCTTTCGAAAATTTCTCAAAGTTGGCCTTCATGAGTGCCTCCTGGTCTTCAGAAACCCACGCACCGTCAACCGACGGCGCAGTAAAAAATGCAATCACACTGAAGTGACGAGAGGAACATAAAATAGATCGATGTAATATTTCAAAATAAATAAAAACTATTATTACTTTCGTATTTTGATTAGTAAATAATAATAAGATAGATAAAATTTTATGTACTTTATTTTTAATGTTATGGAAGTTGTTTCATTCGGCCAGCACTCACCACTGGATTAAAATGTGCGGCATGCTTGAGCACACAGATCACTCACGCTCCGAAGACGGCAGCACTGCGCTGGAATTCGCGTTTGCCGCACCTGTTATCGCAACCGTGATCATTGCCGCCATGGAATTCGGGGCCGTCATGATGACCAGCACATTGATGGAAAGCAGTCTCCGTGAGGCAGCCCGTTTTGGGATCACGGGTGAGCAACCGGCCGGTCAAAGTCGGCTCGAGCGTATCATCGACATTATTTCTGAACGCACATTAGGCTTGGTCGACATGACCCAAGCCAACGTTCAGGTCCTTATCTATCCCAGCTTCTCGGACATTGGCCGCGGCGAGGATTATGTCGATGGTAATGCCAACGGAAACTATGACGTGGGTGAAACGTTTACAGACGAGAATGGCAACGGCGTCTGGGACGCAGATGTCGGCGTGGCAGGGAGCGGCGCCTCCGGCGACATCGTTGTCTATCGATTGAGTTACGATTGGCCGGTCATGACGCCATTGGCATCCAAATTCATCGGCACGGATGGCGCCCTCCCCCTTAACGCGAGCATTGTCGTTCGAAACGAACCGTGGGACGGATTGGATAACGGCCCATGATCGTGAAAAAACTCTTGAACAAGCTCCGACGTTTTAGATCAGATCAACGAGGGCTGTCCGCGATCGAGGTGGCTATCGCGGTGCCGATCGCATTGAGTCTGACATTCAACGGCATTGAGCTCACGCGATACATCCTTTTGCATCAAAAGAGCGAGCGGGCGTCGATGACGGTCGCCGATTTGGTGTCGCAAGGAGAAGTCCTGACCCTGGACGACATCACGAACATTTTTCGCGCCGGCGCCTTCATCACGGAACCCTTCGATTTCAATGCGGACGGTGCCATGATCGTTTCCTCCGTGGTCGGACAAAACAACGGCGCCATCATCGAGTGGCAGCGTTCCTACGGGCAAAATCCGCAGAACAGCAGTCTCGGGAATCAAGGGGCGACGGCCAGTCTCCCGGCCGGTTTTAATGTTGCCGCCGGCGATAGCGTCATCATGGCGGAGATTTACTACAACTTTTCTCCGATGTTTCCGGGCAACCCAATTCTCGGTTCATTGATCGGAACAAACACCGTGTATACGTATGCCATCTTCCGGCCACGATATACGGTCAAAGTGCGGATCGGAGCGTAGCAGCTTTACTTTGACAGTCTGAGCTCAGACAGATCGTTGGCGATTTCGCGGAACACCGCGCGCAGCGCCTCGTTATCCGGCGCATAGTGATAAAACGGCGATGCCGGGCCACTGGCCACGTTTTGCAGGAGCGTCTGCAGCGCTGTTCCATTGTTTGCAAATTGAATCACGTACAACACGATCCCTGCCGACTTGATGTTGGTCGCCAAGGTCGTCAGGCGATCATTCATGCCGTTTCCGCCGGCGCCGCCACCTTGACCGAAAACAGTTTTGTAACCATCGCCGACGCCACCCCAATTTTCACCGTCCGTGAGCAAGACGATGGCGCGTTGCAGGTCGTAATCAGGATCGGCCACAGCTTCGGTAAATGGTGGATCCGGCATGAGAACGCGCCAGGCCCAGCCAAGACCCTGCGGAATGTTCGTCGTGCCGCGCGTGTTTCGTAAGTCGTCGATCGCATCAATGATCGGCTGCTTTTGGTTCTGCAACGGTGTAATTCCATGAGACAGACACGGCGTGCATTCACCCCCGCCCCCGGACATCAAGCACGTTCCACCACTCACGGGCTCGCCCTCGGGGCCGATCACTTCCCATGCGGGCCAATCCGCGCCCGGTAACGTCTGAAGCCCCATCAGAACATCGGCGTCATCATCCGTCGCGGCATTGTCGATGTATCGGTTAAAAACGCAACCGCGCCAGTTACTTGGCGGAGCCGACAGCAAGGGCACAACCGAGTTGTTTGCAAAATAAACGTCCGATTGCGCTGCTCCTGTGACCGGATGGGAGAAGCTCGCAATGGCCGTCGTCGTCGTTAACGCAGAGTCATAACTCGACCCCTCGCGCATCACGTTTACTTTGCCGTTCCAGGGCACCAATCCAATCTGCAGCAGATCCTTGCTGCCATTGTCTCCAAACAAAATGTCCACGAGGTCCGTCGCGGCCTGTCGGGCAGCGGCAATGCGGGTCGTCGAGCCGCTGCCACTCCCCATCGAGCCTGACATATCCATCGCGATGACGACATCCAATGCCTGCATCTCACGGGTAATTTCTGTGCGCGCCGAAACGTCGACGTCGTTGAACCCCAAGATTTTCATAAAGGTTGTGGGTATTGTCGCAGTCGCCGTCAACGTGAGCTTTTCAGCCAGTTCGTCGACGGTGATATGCGGCCCGCTAACGGATGCGTTCATGTAATTCGTTGGAAAATTCGCCTGGAAAAACATGCTGATTTCTTGGTCGCGGGTGGCGGCAAAAAATCGCCGCCCACCAGCGAGGCCCGAAGCGTCTAGTGCTGAAGAAAGCCTGGATTTTACCAGGTAGGCGCGCGCCGTATCCGTCGCTATCCCGATGAACCCGACCATTGGCACTGCTGCCAGAGCAAACAACACGATCGCCGCGCCCGAGTTCTCCTTAACGAAACGTCGAGATTGCGCTCTAAGCCATGTCGCGACACTCCGGCACATGGAGCCGCATCGAAAAAGTGACTTTGCCATCCGCTTATAACGGCAAATATCAAATAAACATCAATATTTATATTCGATATATTTGTTTATTATTATTTGTATAAAATTTTATATATTATCCATACAATCACATTGGAAAATTATTATTTGAATATTATCCTTTATTAATCGACTCTGGCCGGACTTGATTGGGTTACGACATGGATAAGGACTGCCAACCATGGAAAATCCGCTTTCGGAAACCGGCGCTGATTGGCTTCTTTTTGATGAGGCGCTTTTCGACCCCATGCGCGACGCCGAACCAGCTAACCAAACGGCAGACAATGTCGATCATCCAAGGAACGAAAATCACAAAAACGATCACTCGACGCCGCAGCAATACCAACTGGATCAAGAGCCCAGCGCCGAGTTGCCGGCTCACGAGGACCGTGCGAACGAAGGGTCGCCGAATGCAGTCCTTCGACCTTTAACCGAGCAAGATGGCGACGGGCTGCCGGTGGAATATGGCTTCGACCTACCGTCCGTGGACCCTGCGTTGACGGATCAGCCATCAACCGCCGACGACAATCCCGTTCTGGATCGGTCTCGCCTTGAAGATCCGATAGCCGAGCCCGTAACCACGACGACGACGAACGTCAGCACCCAATCCAACACCCCACCTGTCATCCCATCGATACCGGTGGCACACCCCGTCGCACCCCCGCCCCCGCCTGCGAACGACCATCCGTCGGACCCGTCGATGGAGCTGGTCGGAACGTGGCGAGACGATACGCTCACCGGAGGGGACAATGACGACCGCCTTCTTGGCAATGCTGGGAACGATGAGCTTCGCGGCTTGGCTGGGAACGACTATGCGTTCGGTGCCGCCGGCGCCGACGACATTTTCGGTGGCGATGGAAATGATGAAATCCGCGGCGGCACCGAGAACGATCGCTTGTACGGTGACGGGGGCGACGACTACATCAACGGGTGGAGCGGCGACGACTATATCGAAGGGGGTGCCGGGAACGATTTTCTGGAGGGCGGCGACGGAAACGACACGTATTCGCTTCAAGGCGCGACCGCTACAGACGTCGACACCATCTCCGATACCGGCGGGATCGATACCTTATCTTTCGGCGATTTCAATCCGTTTGAAAACGTGTCAGCCGTTGAGCAAATTGGTAACGATCTTGTTCTCACGACCAACGCCGGCGGCTCAATCACCCTCGTCGACTTTTATGGCGCCGGCAATATCGAAGCGTTCGAATATGCCGGCACGCAGTACGCGACAAACGCGGATGCAACGGCGTCAATAAGTTTCGCAGATTTCATTAACGGCACCAGTGACCTCGTTCTGAACGGAACTTCGTCCAACGACATCCTAACTGGCGGTATCGGCAATGACCGACTTTCCGGCGGTCTCGGTGACGATACGTTGTCCGGTGCAAGCGGCATGGATGAACTGGACGGTGGCGACGGACGGGACACACTCGATGGCGGCGAGGGAGATGACGTCCTCAGAGGCGGTGGCGCCTGGGACTCGGTTGGCGACGACCATCTGGACGGCGGCATTGGAAACGACACGCTCTTTGGCGGAAACGGCAACGATAGCCTCGTCGGCGGGGATGGAGATGACCGCCTGCTTGGCGAGGCCGGGAACGACAACGGCGATGGCGGCAGTGGCGATGATTACCTCTTTGGTGACATTGGCAACGACACGCTGAGCGGAGGCGACGGCAACGATGAAGTTCGCGGCGGGATCGGCCACGATGTCCTCAACGGCGACGACGGAAATGACTTCATCCACGGCTATTTCGGGAACGATAGGTTAGCGGGTGGGCGCGGCGACGATCATCTCGAAGGCGGAAGTGGGCGCGATGTCTTCGTGTTCGCGCGTGGCGATGGGCACGATGTGATCTCGGATTACACGGTGTTCTCGGCCGGCGCGTTTTTCGCCGACAGGATCGACCTTAGCGACTTTGGATTGATGAGCTTCGACGATCTCGTGATATCGCAAACCGGCAGCGATACCGTCCTCGACTTTGGATCAGGCGACAGCCTGACGCTGAACGGCGTATCCGCCAGTGCGCTCTCAGCCAATGACTTCGATTTCTGATCACTCGAACGGCAAATTGGAACGCGACATGAAGATGGACACGAACCGCGCGGAGACAGCCTTAGATGACGACACAAAACCGCCTGCATTGACCGCCTTGTCGCCACTGCGAAAACACCTGATCCATCTGTTGGCGTTCAGTGCCGCGATAAACTTATTGGTCCTCGCCCTTCCGGTCTTCATGATCCAAGTGTTCGACCGCGTGCTGACCAGTCAAAGCATGGAAACGCTGACAATCGTCGCTGCCGGGGCGGTTATGGCGCTTGCCGTGATGTCTGTACTTGAGATCGTTCGGAGTAGACTCCTCGCTCGGATCGGGTTTGGCGCTGAATGCAATTTGTCCGGCGCCCTCCCTTTCTACCGGCACCCGGAAAGCCTTCGCGATATAAGCATTCTGCGGCGTTTTCTGGCGAGCCCTGCGCTGTGCGCTCTGCTCGACGCGATGTGGGCGCCGCTTTTCTTGGTTCTCATATTCATGATCGCCCCTGTTCTCGGATGGATAACGATGGGCGGTGCTGCACTTCTCGTCGCGCTCGCGATCACGGTCGAGTTCCTGACCCGCGCACGGCGCATGCGTACAGCGGAACTGGAGAGCGGTTCGCATTTGGCCTCAGTCGACTTGGACAGAGCGCGGCTTGATGCGCATATAACAAATGCCATGCCTCGCGCTCGAATGCGATGGCAGGCCGGACGGGTCACAGCCTTACAATCCTGGCTTGTCGGTATGGATCAATCCTGCAACGCAATCATAATTGGACGCTTTATCCGTTTCGCATTGCAAGTGCTCCTGATTTCAGTCGCGGCAACCCTGGTTGTCTCGGGTGCGATGACGGCGGGCGCCATGATTGCGGCTAGCGTTATCGCAGCTCGGGCGTTGTCACCGTTGGAACGTGGCCAAGAGGCTTGGCGCGGATTGATCGAGGCGCGCGCCGCATTCGCACGGTTGATGCGGCTGAATGCAAAGGGCAACCAAAGGAACGCATCCGGCGCGCGTAACCTTTCCGAGCATGGCCTCGTCGTCACCAATGTGACGCTTAAAGATGACGATGTGCACCGACGGGTACTCCACGACGTGTCAATTGAAGCGGGTCGCGGAGACATGATCGGCGTGACCGGACCGAGCGGGGACGGCAAGAGTTACTTGATGCGCGCGTTATGCGGGATTTCGCCCATCGCGAAGGGCGAGGCAACGTTCGGTGACGTAGAACTCGGAGACCTCACCCGCCCGGCATTCAGCGGCGTAATTGGCTACTTGTCCCAAAGCCCAAAACTGATTCCTGGGACGATTGCCGAAAACATCGCCGGCGATCGATCCGTAAATCAAGCCGAGATCGAAAATGTGGCGAAATCTCTTGGACTGCATTCCATCATTGAGACGCTGCCCGAAGGATATGAGACAGACGCCTTAACCATCGCCCGCCGATTACCAGCCGGCCATCGGCAGCTATTGGCACTCGCGCGTACTCTTGTGGGGAGCCCACAGCTTGTTCTTCTGGATGAGCCACAAACCAATTTGGACAACCAGGGCGTCGAAGCTCTTTATCGTACGCTGGAAGCGCTGCGAGAGCGGAAAATAACGATCGTCTTAATCTCGCAGCGCCCGAGCTTTCTGGCGCGCTGTGACCAAGTGCTCGTCGTATCTGGCGGGCGCGTAGAGGCCGTCAACCGAACCGGAAACGCACCGCTGCGACTTCTTCAAGGTGATGCGCCAGATGCTGCGCAAGCGCAGCGCGTTCGGGTCAACTCGGGGGCAAGAGCATGAATGATATCAGCACCCTAAGCGATAAAATCGCCGATTTTCGGAAACGTGTCCAAGCCACGACACCTTGGCGTGCGGCATCGGAGCCCCAGACCGAAAGTCGCAGAAGTACCGAACCCTATCGAGAGGGCGTTGGCTCAGAGCATCCCTCCATGCGCCGGCACGTTCTATTCGGCTGGGGCGTGATCGGCGTTTTTGTCGTGGGAGGGTTACTTGCCGCTGCCAATAGCCACGTCGACAGCGCAACGATCGCACACGGCACGGTCGGCGTCGAAAGCAACCGGAAATCGATTTCTCACCTGGAAGGCGGGGTCATCAGTGGCATTTTGGTGCGCGAAGGTGACAGGGTGTCCAAGGGACAACCGCTTATGCGATTGAACGAAACGCGGGCGCGGGCCTCTTTGGACCTACTCTCCAATCGGCGTGACGCCCTGCTCGCAAAGAAAGCTCGTCTAACGTCTAGCCGAAACGGCACCGAGACGATTTCATTTCCCGATACGCTTCTCGACCGTGCGGCGTCGCCTCTTGTCCTCGACCTCATGCAGGCAGAGCTTGATGTCCTGGAAACAACACGCCGAGACCTCGCACAAGAAGATAGAGTCCTGCTCGAGCGTATCTCGAACAAAGCCGCGGCGATCCGCGGCTTTACCGCCAGGCGAGACGCGACGGCGCGACAGGTCGCTCTGCTGAGTGAAGAACGGCAAATGATGGCGGACTTGCTGAAAGACGGTTTGATCGCGCGGAATCGGCTACTATCGGTCGAACGCCGACTTGCCGAAACACAAGGTGAGCAAGCCTCATTGGCAGCCGACATCGCACGAACGCGCGATGAGATCGCAGAGATCGAGATGGAGCGCAAACTCGTTCTCGACCGGCATCAGTCTGAGGTCAGCACCGAACTCGCTGGCGTCGTGGAACGATTGGCTGAGACGGACGAGCGCATTCGTGCCGCCGCTGACGTCTTGGAACGCTCTGTACTTCGTTCACCGGAGGATGGCCGAATTCTTGCCCTACGGCATCACACCGTCGGTGGCGTGGTCCAGGCGGGCGAGCCGGTCTTGGACATCGTGCCCGACCATGACCGCCATGTTGTGGAACTCCGCATCGACCCGAACGATATTAACAGCGTTTATCTCGGCCAGACGGCACGAGTTCGTCTGTCTGCACTTAATGCCCGAACCACGCCCCTTCTCATGGGTGAGGTCATCAACATTTCCGCGGACCGTTTGGTGGATCCGGACACCGGCGCCTCTTATTTCACCGGCCGCGTGATTCCGATGACCGGCGACACCGCCGCCGCCATGTCCGATCTCAAGCCTGGCATGCAAGCCGAAGTTTTCTTGATTAATGCGTCCCGCACCATTTTGGACTACTTGATTGAGCCGCTTTTCCGTGCCTCTGAGAGGGCTGTACGGGAGCTTTAACGTCGCCGCCTAGTCCACGGACCGGACTGCGTAGCCAACCCGAGGAAAGTGCACGGCGACCTCACCGATGTCCTCATCATGGCGTAAGACCGACACGTTTCGGAAATCCATGGAAAGAAGTGTCCCGACGGTCTCATTCTCATCATTGTCCGGACGCACGGCTACACGTTGGCCGGTTTCAAACGGTGCTGTAACCGGAGCGCTCTCAAGAGATGACGCCAAAGGAGCTGCACCCCGTGCGATTTCAAGCGCATTGTCCTCGGTTTCTTCCTCGACCGTTCCGTGGCCAATGCCCTCCAATCGGGACGCCCAGCTCGTCAGCGATGGGAATTCCCGTAGAAACTCATCCCCGCCTGGATATCTTCCGCGCAAGAACCACAGTAGATAGTATGCATGTGCATCTTTGTAGCCGGGCCGAGCGCCGTGGAGATACGGCTGATCGAAGAGCACATCCGAAATCCATTCAAACTGCGCTTTCAAAACAGCGATGTTGTTGGGCAACGCCTCTTGGAACGATGCGACCGTCGCATCTCCGCCGAAGTAGAGCGCGATCCTGTCCGTCGCGAACTCCTCCGGCATTCGGCTGAGTTCCTCTGCAAACACCGTCGCGATAATCTTTTGAAAGAATGCACCATCCGTCCACCTGGCGAAGACAAGGCCTTCCACCTTACTGCCATCCGGAAAGAACGTTGGGTCGGGAAAACGCTGCTCTAACTCCAGCAGAATGCGCTGACTGTCGCAGTAGATATCCGCGCCGATCTGCAACACGGGTGTAAGGCGAAATCCACCGGTCAACGGCATGAGTTTTGGCTTCGGCGGAATCCGCGGAATGATCACGGACCGCCACGAAAGCCCCTTGATCCCGAGCGCAATGCGCACCTTTTCGGATACGGGTGACTGGGGATAGTGGTGCAGTATGAGCGCGTTCATATTCGATCCGAGACCTGAAAACAGTGCGTTGATGTGGACCTAGCGTTGCCTCACGCCACGGTCATTGCAATCACATCTTGAATAAAACACTCTTGGCGATCGCACGACCGCATTTGACATCACGCGATATCAACCTGGGATAGGCCATGACACCGAAATCGAAAACCGCACTCGTCACCGGCTCCGGCAGGAATATCGGCCGCGCCTGTGCTTTGGCGCTGGCACAAGCTGGCTTCAATGTCGCCGTCAACGGCAGCCGTAATCGGGAGGCATGCGACCGCGTTGCCGAGGAAATCAGAGCACTAGACGTCAATGTTCATGTTGCGATGGGCGACGTCGGGCAACCCGATGAAATCGCCGCCATGCATGAGGAGGTCGTTAAGCACCTTGGCCCCATCGATGTCCTCGTGAACAACGCGGCTGTGCGGCCCAAGACGCCGTTCCTGGAGACCGACGAAGAGACTTGGGAGCGGATTTTGAACATTGATTTTCATTCCGCGCGCCGGCTTATCAAGTTATGCCTTCCACATATGATCGATCGAAAATGGGGACGCATCATCAACTTTGCCGGCATGAATGCGATTCACGGGTATGATGGCCGGGCACCCGTCAGCGTTTCGAAGCATGCGGCATGGGGTCTTACCAAATCGCTCGCGAAAGAGTTTGCACGGCACGGCGTGACTGCGAACATCATCTCGCCGGGACCGATCCAACCTGAAGAAATGGAACCGGAGTTACGCGCGCATATCGAAGAAATGGTCGACCGCGTTCCGGCGGAACGTCTCGGCCGCTCCGAAGAGATCGCCAACACCGTTGTCTTTCTGGCATCCGAAACCGCCGGCTTCATGAACGGCCAGTTGGTTCAGGTGAACGGCGGCGCAGAAACATAATTTGCAACGCCCCGACGAATATGCACCCGGATTTCCATTGATTTGGGTCAATGCCTGAACGCCGGTAAATCGACCATTCTCCGCTGTGAAATTTGAAGATATGCGCCCCTCTCGGGCGCCATCAGGCGGAGATCGAAAAATTATGTCTGAGGACAATGTTCTTGTTACCGGCAATGAGGTCTTTTTCGGCGACGATGAGATCATCGTCTCGAAGACCGACCTAAAGGGCCGCATCACTTATGCGAATGAGGTCTTCTTGCGGGTCGCGGGGTATACGGAAGAAGAAGTCCTTGGCCAACCACATTCGATGATCCGACATCCGGATATGCCGCGGTGTGTGTTCAAGTTACTGTGGGACACAATTGCGAGCGGCGGCGAGATATTCGCGTACGTCGTCAATCGCGCCAAGAATGGCGACCACTATTGGGTTTTGGCGCATGTCACGCCGAGTTTCGACGCCAACAGCCAGATCATTGGATATCATTCCAATCGCCGCGTTCCCGATCGAAAAGTGGTGACCGATACAATCGTTCCACTTTACGGAAACCTCCTTGAGGAAGAGAACCGGCACGCAAACCGGAAACAAGGTATGGAGTCTGCCATGTCCATGGTGACGGCTCTTCTGAACGAACACGGCGTCGCCTACGACGAGTTCGTCGCTTCGCTCTAAGCCTCATTGGAGTTCTGCCACTATGCTCGACGATACAAAGACCCTCTCTGAAACCGATACTGTGTCCGAGATCGACAATCCCATCGATATGGCGCGGGATGTTTGCGAACGTGTCGCGCGCGGCGATTTGGAAGCACGTATCACGCATATCAATCGTTATCCGGAATTCGCCGGATTGTTTAACGCGATCAATCATCTGATCGACGTCAACGATGCCTATGTCCGAGAGTCCATTGCGAGCTTGGAGTATGTCAGCCGTAACAAGTATTTCCGGCGCATCCACGAAAAGGGAATGCTCGGTGCTTATGGTCACGCTGCACGGGTAATCAACAATGCAACCCATTCTATTCAAGAGCGGGCTGAGAACTTTAGGAAAGTCGTCGACTCATTCGATCATGCCGCAACCGGTGTGGTGGAGACAGTGTCCGCCGCGGCGACCGAGCTTCGAGCGTCGGCCGGCACGATGGAAATGACCGCGTCAGATACAAGTGACCGCGCAACCAATGTCGCCGCGGCGTCGGAAGAGGCCTCGACAAACGTACAAACGGTGGCGTCGGCCGGTGAGGAACTGACCAGTTCCATTAACGAGATCAAAAGACGGGTTGAACATGCATCAACCGTCGCGCAAACCGGTGTAAGCGAAGTCAATAATACAAATAAGACTATCGAGGAGTTAGCCGATGCCGCCGAGAGGATCGGCGCCGTCGTCAAGCTGATCAACGAGATCGCAAGTCAAACCAATCTGTTGGCCTTGAATGCGACCATCGAAGCCGCGCGCGCCGGCGAGGCGGGCAAAGGCTTTGCCGTTGTAGCATCCGAGGTTAAAAGCCTCGCAAACCAAACAGCCAAGGCGACGGAGGATATCGGCATTCAGGTCGCCGGCATTCAATCCGCAAGTAAGAGCGCGATAGGCGCGATGGAGACGGTTACGCAAACCATCAACGACATCGATGGAGTCGCCGGCGACATTGCCCATTCAGTGGAGGAGCAAGCCGCTGCGACGCAAGAGATCGCGCACAATGTGGACCAGGCGGCGATTGGTACCACTGAAGTCTCGACAAACATTCAGCAAGTGATGCAAGGCGCGAGCGAGACCGGTGCGGCCGCCCGCGACGTATCCGTTGCTGCGGACGAGTTGTCACAGCAGTCGGAAATGCTGTCGTCCGAGATCGAGCGGTTCCTTCACGAGGTGCGCAAAGTCGTTTAGGTAGCTAAGAACACGGTTCAGCATTCCGTGATATTAACCGCCAAGCCGCCTTGGGACGTTTCCTTGTACTTGGACAGCATATCCAGGCCCGTCTGCCGCATGGTTTCGATGGCGTCGTCGAGCGGAACGAAATGGGTGCCGTCGCCCCGCAATGCCAGCGATGCCGCATTCACCGCTTTGACCGCACCCATCGCATTTCGCTCAATACAAGGCACCTGAACAAGCCCGCCAACAGGGTCGCAGGTCATACCGAGGTGGTGCTCGATCGCGATCTCCGCCGCGTTTTCGATCTGTTCGTTTGTGCCACCCAACACAGCACATAGACCGGCCGCGGCCATCGCCGCCGCCGAACCGACCTCGCCTTGGCATCCGACTTCCGCCCCGGAAATCGAGGCGTTTGATTTGATAATCCCGCCGATGGCAGCGGCGGTGAGCAGGAACTCCTCGACGGCCTCCTCGCAACCGCCCGGGCAGAAATCCAGGTAATAGCGAATTGTCGCCGGGATCACGCCAGCCGCCCCATTGGTCGGCGCAGTGACGACTTTCCCACCGGCAGCGTTTTCCTCGTTGACCGCCATCGCATACAAACTGATCCAATCCATCACCGCATGGTCGTATTTGACGTTTCTCGTTTTGTCGGCGTTCAGGGAACGCGCAATCTCCGGAGCACGACGCCGTACCTTCAAGCCGCCAGGCAGATCCCCCTCCGTCGAAAATCCGCGATCCATGCAATCGCGCATTACATGCCAAATGCGGGACAAGCCGTCGCGAACGGTGACCTCATCCGATAGCGAGACCTCATTGGCGAATTTCATTTCGGCGATCGTCTTTCCCGATGCCTGCCCCATCTCAAGCATGTCGCGCGCGTGTTTGAACGGAAACGGCACCGCCCTGCTCGGAGAGGTTTCTTCGGCAATGAAATTGAGTTCCTCCCGCGTCGCCACGAAACCACCGCCGATAGAGAAATAAGTCTCGGTGAAGAGGAGGTGGCCAGCGGAGTCTCTCGCCTCAAATACGAGACCGTTCGTATGCTCCTCAAGAGGGTCCCCGTAATCGAATACGATGTCCGTCCCCGCCTCGAAATCGATGACGTGATTGCCGGCGAGCCGAATTCTCTGTTGCTCCACCACATTTTCCACGAGCCCATCGACACTCGCCGGGTCAATCGAATCCGGTCTTTCATCCAATAGTCCGAGGATGACCGCTCGGTCCGTTGCATGGCCTCGGCCGGTAAATGCCAGTGATCCATGTAGCCGGACGGTTACCTTTTGCGTCTGCAACAGGACTTCATTGTCCCGAAGTCTGTCAGTGAAGCGGCGCGCCGCTACCATCGGGCCCACCGTATGGGAACTGGACGGACCGATTCCGATCTTGAAGAGATCAAAGACACTTAAGAACATAGGTTTCCACCCCCAAGCCGATCACCCACTATAGTGCACATGAAAAAAAGAGGTGTCTTTCTGTCGATGAGTGCGTCGCATTAATATCAAATAAAACTCATTCTAAAATACAAAAACATTAATTTTTCACATGTTTTCGTTGGCACATGCCGATGCACCCTCTATATGTCAAAAGGAGCAAAAAAAGAACTGAAGCGCGGCTCACGCTGCACATTGGGAGATGACGCACATGATTCCGATTTCCGTCGTCAAAGAAACTGCCCTGACGCTGATGGACAAGGCGGCGATTGAGATCCCAGACGACTATCATAGCGGCCTTCGCAAGGCCGCCGATGCCGAAGACGGCGATTTGTCGTCCTTCGTGCTGCACGCGATGCTCGAGAACTATGAAGCCGCGAAACAAGATCGGCGCGCTATGTGTGCCGACACGGGGGTTCCCCGTTGGTACGTCAAATTCGGAAACGACGCCCAAGTCGAAGGCGGTGCGATCGCGCTTGAAGAGGCACTGCGCGGCGCAACGGCAGAGGCCACAAATGGCGTCCCCTTGCGCCCCAACCGCGTGCACCCGTTATGGCGTACCGATCACAACAACAACGTCGGTCTCAACGCGCCGGAGATCGAATACTCGTTCGAACCGGATGCCGATTGGATGGATATCACTACCGTGCACAAAGGTGGATTGTTCGGCACGGACTACCGGATGCTGTTTCCGGGCGACGGCATTGAGGGTATCAAGCGCTTTTATCTCGATTGCCTAATCGCGTTCGGGAAACGCGGATTGGCCTGCCAACCGGCCATCATCGGTGTCGGTCTGGGCGGGTCCAAAGACACGACCATGGTCCTCGGCAAACAGGCGGCATGCCTGCGGATCGTCGGCGACCGCAACCCCGACCCCAAGGTCGCGGAACTCGAGATGGAACTGAAGGAACTGGGCAACTCGATTGGCATGGGCGCGATGGGTTTCGTTGGCAAATCCATGGTCATCGATTGCCACATCGAATGCGGATACTGCCATACGGGTGGCATGCCGATGAGTGTCCATGCTTTTTGCTTGTCATCGCGGCGCGCGGTGGCGCGCCTCTACAAGGACGGCCGGGTGGAATACCGGACCGACCCACAATGGTTCACCCCTTACATGAGACGGGAGACGGTCGGATGGGAACCGGAAGCGGAAACCTTAAGAAAATCAGTCTAAACCTGCCGGTCACCGTCGAGGCACTCGCCGACGTTGAGATCGGCAACGTGGTGTACCTGAACGGGATCGTCTACACGGCACGGGAAGGCGTATACAAAAAGGTCCTTCAGGACGGCGCGGCCCTGCCGGATAACTTCGCCGAGACCTCCAACGCGAACTTTCACTGCTCCCCGGCAGCCAGCCGAAACGAGGATGGCACCTACAATATCGGTGCCATGACCGGAACGGCGTCTTTTCGGTTCTCCAAGTGGTTGGATCGCTGGTTTGATGCGTCCGGTGCGCGGATCATCATCGGCAAGGGCGGCATGTCGTCAGAGGATTACAAGAAGTACTTCGTGCCCAATGACGCGATTTACCTGACGACCGTGGGATACGGCACCGGCGCGTTGTTGGGTCGGGGCATCAAAGGCATCCACGATGTGAAATGGTTCGACGAGCTTGGCATCGCGCAAGCGCTTTGGATGGTCAAGGTTGAGAATTTTGGGCCGTTTATCGCCGACAGCGACCTTCAGGGGAACTCACTTTTCGAGCGCGAAAACGAGAAAGTGAAGCAGGGCTTTGATAAGCTGTATGAAGGGACCAAAGCCCCCGCCCTGCAGCGGTATGGCGAGACTGACGACCGCAGCAAAGAAGTGATTTAGTACTCGCGCCCCGGTCGGGCTTTGTAGGTCGGTAACGACCATCC
Source organism: Rhodospirillales bacterium (assembly GCA_965601835.1). GTDB lineage: Bacteria > Pseudomonadota > Alphaproteobacteria > Rhodospirillales > Casp-alpha2 > UBA4479. The sequence goes on along the minus strand of OZ271842.1, from coordinate 3,854,721 downwards.
AAATTTGATCCCGCCGGCGCGCAAGAGAAATCCGGAAGCGACCGCCACTCCTGCCGACATGTCGAACGGCACGCCCATGCTACTCAGGCCAATGTGCAGGCACGCGGCCAGCACAGCAGCTGTTGCGTACACTTCCTTATTCAAGATGAGCGGCGTCTCGTTGCAAATGACGTCTCGGATGAGGCCGCCAAATGTAGCGGTCATCAAACCCATAACGATTGCCACGAGTGGTGCGCCCGCTGCGCGCAGGGCGATCTCCGCACCAATCGTCCCATAAAGCGCGATGCCAAAGGCGTCCGCCCAAAGCAGCACGGTGTATCGCCTTTGAAAAATCGGCGCGGCAAAATACAACAGAACGGCGACCGCCAGACATATTCCGATGGGAAGTGGGTCGGCAATCCAAAATACCGGTCTGTCCAATATGACATCGCGGAGCGTTCCGCCGCCGACCCCAGTGACACTGGCCATCAATGCGAAACCAATGATGTCCATCTCACGCCGGCTCGCAACCAGCGCGCCGGTGGCCGCGAACACGGCGACACCCAGCAGATCCAAAAAGAAAACCAGCCCCTCCATGCCGGCAATCATGGCGGATTGCCGATGGGAGCCGCAATCTTTTCGTTTTGGTTACTCTGCCGGTTGTGCCTGAGGTTTTCGCTCGCCGGCAAAACGGACGAGCGCGGCGAAACGATATACGGCATGCGCCATTTTCCCGTATGGGAAGGTCACAAACAGACCGAGTACGATTCCAAAGTGGATCGCCAACAAGACGCCCATCGCAGACGTTTCGCGAAGCGCTAGGAGCGCGAGCCCGGTGATCCCCGTAAGGATCAACATCCATAGGAAAGCGATATCCATGCCGTGCCGTTTTGTGTCCTGAGGCGCGGGGTCGGCTTTCTTCTTAATCATCAAAAGCCCGATCGGCCCAACGACGATACCGATGCCGCCGACCGTTCCCAGAATCACAGGGATCGAGAAATAGTCGTATGGCGCTTCCCATCCGAATACGTAGTGATAGATGGTCGCCACCGATGTCGCCGCGAAACACAGCAAGAAACCCCACATCGTCATTTGATGCGCATAGCGGCGCGCTTGGGAATAATTGTCATCCGGATAGGTGCATCCATGACCAGCCCCCGACATATAGGTCATCTTGCCCGCATCCTTGGATGCCTGGAGCAACGACGGGACATCCAGCAAGTCCGCAGTTCGCGCACCGATATCGCGCCAAAAGTTCACGATGCCGATGATGAACGCGATGATTGCGAGGAAGAATGGCACCGAGGCGATATAGACGATCACATCGTGTGGGATGACTTCATAGAAAGCCCCAGGGCCGACGTGGACGCCGCCCACCACATCTGCACCTTGAATCCAATAGGTCAGCACCACCGTTACCAACGTCAGCACCGCCGTAATGACCGCGACCCATTTCGCATTGCCTTCGAACAGCCCCCTGAACATGCCCGGCCATGCGTAATCCCGGTAGGTTTCGGCGCGCAGTTCCGCGAACGTCTTCGGGACGTTGACCGCAAATTCATGTGGCGGCGCATATTGGCATGCGTAATAACAGCCCTGACATCCGTGGCAGAGATTGGCGAGATAGGTCACGTCCCCATCGCTAAAGTCCAACCGCTTCGTCATCGCAGGAAACACCGCGCAATACCCCTCGCAATACCGGCAGGCGTTGCATATGCGCATGAGGCGCTTGGCTTCTTCGAGCGTCTCAGTTTCGGGCATGACGCGCTGCCTCCTCTCCTGCAATTCGGCCAAAAACGGTGCCTATCGCCATTCCTGTTCCGGCGGGATACCCCTGACCGAGAATATTCCCGGCCATGATTTCGCCGGCCGCCCAGATGTTCGACGCCGGTTTGTCATCCTGCATAATCACCTGTGCCTTCTTGTTCACTTCGACGCCGAGGTAAGTGAATGTCACGCCCATCTTGAATGGAAATCCATAGAACGGCGGCGTGTCGATCGCCCGCGCCCAGTTCGATTTTTTCGGCTCCAACCCCTCGGTCGAAAGGCCGTCTGGTTCGGTCGGGGTAAAGTCTCCCGGTCGGCATGCTGCATTGAATTCGTCAACGGTGGCCTTGGTCTTGTCAGGATCGGCACCCAGCTTCTCCGCCAGCTCCTCGATGGTATCGGCTTCAATCGGAGGAAACACCGGCGGCATGAACAAGCCCATGGATTTACTGTCGATGATCGCGAATGCCACCTGGTCCGGTTGCTTCGCGACGAGGCGCCCCCAAATCGCGTAGCGGCGCGGCCAAATGTCCTCACCTTCGTCGTAAAAGCGCTCCCCGTTCTTGTTCACGACAACCGAGAACACCACGCAATCCACCCGCGTCGCGATCCCGCCGTCGTACTTCGGCGCACGGCCGTCGATAGCGACGGCATGACACTGATCGACGGACCCGATCTGTTTCGCACCGTTGTTCAGCATGCTTCGCAACACTTTGCCGGTGTTCATGGGCGTCCCGCGCACCAGGAAATTATCCGCGGCATCACCCCAACCTTCCTTTAGCCATTCGAGGTTTGCCTCAAATCCGCCGGACGATAGCACGACCGTCCGTGCCTCGACACGGTGCAGGTCATCGCCATGACGCACCATGGCCGCTTCGAAGCGGCCGTTGTCGACCACCAAATCCTCGACCTCGGCTTCATAAACGATCTCGATCCCGAGCTCCTCGGCGGTCTTGTAGTAGCTGTTCATCATCGCCTTGCCGCCACCCAGGAAAAACGCATTGGTTCGTGCCAAGCCCAGGGTGCCGCTCAGCGGCGGCTGAAACTTGACGCCCTGCGAAATCATCCAATCGACGGCGCTTTCAGATGCCTTGGTCATAAACTCCGCGAGTTCCGGATTCGTGTTCCCCTCGGTCACCCGCATGATGTCGCTCAGGAATTCAGCGGCATCGAAAGCGCCCGTCACGTAGTCGGTCGCCGCATTGTGCGCGTAGCGAATATTGCGGACATGACGGCTGTTTCCGCCTCTCAGGTCCTTGTTTGCGCTTTCCAGCATCAGGACGGAGACACCGGAGCGTCTCGCCGTCAACGCAGCCGCCATGGCCGCATTCCCAGCACCGATAACCAGCACATCGTACGAAGTCGAGAACGCAGACGCAGTCACGCACTCCTCCAAAACAGCTTTTTCAACTTGTCCCCCGTGACTTCGACTTTAGCCGCCGGTAGCATAAGGTCAACGCCGCTGAGCAATAAATGAAGAGGTCTCATCCGATGAGTAACGTGACGCATCTGACGCCCAACATGTCCGAGGCCGAATGGCAAATGCGTGTCGATCTCGCCGCCTGTTATCGGCTTGTCGACCTGTATGGGTGGTCCGACTTACTGGGTACGCACCTATCTGCGCGTGTTCCTGATGCCGACGATCAATTCCTGATCAATCCGTTCGGCCTCATGTTCGATGAGATGACCGCGTCCGCTCTTGTCAAAGTTGATGAAGATGGCAATGAGCTATCGGAATCCGAATATGGCATCAACCCGGCCGGGTTCGTCATTCACTCGGCCGTACATATGGCGTTGCCGGAAGTTATCTGCGTGATGCATACGCATACGGCAGCCGGTGTCGGCGTTGCGACCCAGAAAGACGGTCTGCTGCCGCTGACCCAACAGGCGCTCGCCGTTCTTGCGGAGACCGGGTATCACGATTACGAGGGGATCGCCTTCGACATGGACGAGCGGGAGCGATTGGCGCGGGATCTCGGCGACAATAAGGTCTTGTTCCTGCGCAATCACGGTATTCTCACCGTCGGCAATTCCGTTGCCGAGGCGTTTATGTGGATGTACCGGGCCGAACGGGCCTGCCGGTTTCAACTCGCCTTCCAACAGGCGGGGGCCACGCCCATCGAAATACCGCAGGACATCCAAGACGTGACGTTCGAACGCAACAGGCAGGCAAACTCAAAAGACGGATACCGCCCCATTGGTGTTCGCGAATGGCCGGCGCTCTTGCGGAAGCTTGATCGCGAGAACCCGGGATACGATTCCTAAGAGCGCCTCAATCGGGGAACGGCGCCGTTTCACCGGAAGGGACCGGAACTTGAAACACGTTCAACAACTGCGCAATCAAAGCGTAGTATCCGGACAAGATCGTTAGTTCGGTCACGCCTTGATCCCCGAGTAGCTGCTGAACTTCCTCGTAACGCGCGTCGTCGACCCGAGCGTGTTCGTTTAACTCCCGGACGAACGTAAAAATGAGGGCCGCATCCGGGGCTTCGGGCGCATCGCCGTTCAAAATCCGATCAATTTCCGTCTCGGGCACCCCTTCGGCGCGCGCGATGCGCGCATGCGCGAACCATTCGTAGTTTGATCGCCAATGCCGAGCACATGTGAGGATAGCGATCTCCCGCAAATCGTCGGGTATCGTCGTCGCAAAACGAACCTGTTCACCGACCCGCTGCACCGCTTGACCGAGATCCGGCGTACGGAGAAGTGCGTTAAACGGCCCGCGCAAAGCCCCTTCTTCATTCAAAAACTCCGACGGGTCGGACTTCTGACCACGCGCGCCGCCGGTGATCGCCTCAAATAGCGCCCTCTGCGCAGTGGTCATCTCGTCGGGCGAGATCGCAGGGAGTCTGCTTGGCATGGTGACCTCTCATAAATCGTTTGAGATTCCCGCCTTTAGGACACGGCGACGATCCGGTCAACCATCGGCACCAGATTTCAAAACCTGCCCAATGGCGTTGGCCAGCATATCCAGTCCTTCCGCTAAGGATGAAAGCTCAATCGTAAGCGGCGCCAGGCACTTTAGGACTTCGCCCCGTGCCCCCGACGCCTCAATGATCAGACCGCGTTCAAAGCACGCCGCGATGATCGCCGATGCCATATCCCCATCGCGCATTTCCAACCCTTGCATCATGCCACGCCCCCGTTTGGCGACACACAGTCCGCCGTGCCTATTGATCATGCTGTCGAGAAAGCTGGTGACGACGGCTGCGTTATCGCCCACCGCATCCATCAAACGGTCATCGGACCAGAACATCTCCAACGCCGATGCCGCCGTGACGAAAGCGTGGTTGTTGCCGCGAAACGTTCCGTTGTGCTCACCCGGTTGCCAGACATCCAGCCTCCGATCGATCAAGACTGCGGAAAGCGGCAAGCCGAAGCCCGATAACGACTTCGATAGCGTCACGATATCCGGTCGGATACCCGCCGGCTCAAAGCTGAAGAACGTCCCGGTTCGTCCGCATCCCGCCTGAATATCATCGACAATCAACAGAACGCTGTGCCGTCGGCATAGTTGGTCAAGGCGCCGCAACCAATCCATAGATGCGGCGTTCAGCCCACCTTCGCCTTGGACACATTCAACAATGACGGCGGCCGGAAGGTCGATACCGCTCGACGGATCGTCCAACGCTCTTTCCAGGAACTCTAAACTGCCAGCATTGCCGCCGAGATAACCGTCATAGGGGAACCTGCTCACGCCTGTCAGGAGCATCCCCGCGGCCGCCCGATTGCCGCTGTTTCCGGTTGCCGCCAGCGCGCCGAGGGTCATTCCGTGAAACCCGTTTGTGAATGCGACAATGTTTGAACGGCCAGTTTTCTTTCGTGCGAGCTTGAGCGCCGCTTCCACCGCATTGGTACCGGTGGGGCCGGGAAACTGCACGACATAGTCAAGATCGCGCGGCTGCAGGATTAAGCGCTCGAACAATTCCAGAAAACGAGACTTCGCTTCGGTATGCAAATCCAAGCTCAGCGTTATGCCGTCACTTTGGATATAACGAACCAAGGCCTCACGCAACGGTGCGGGATTATGACCGTAATTCAAACTACCAGCACCGGATAGAAAATCGATGTATCCGCGACCGGACTGGTCGAATACGCGCGCGCCTTCCGCCCGCGCGAAGACCGCAGGGAAACTGCGGCAGTAGCTTCTGACTGCGGACTCACGTCGCTCGTAAACAGACATATGACCTCCTTCCTCAAGAGCCTTTCATCGGCTCAATATGGAAGGATCGGCAAAGTTTTATGCGCCGGGCAGCTTTCCGCGATATCCGTTTTTCTTGAGATGACGAATGAGCCCATCGGACAAGACACCTTTGCCATGTGCGAGTTGATGCAGGTTTAGATCGCCGCCCCAATTAACCTCGATGCCAACCGGCCCTTTGTTGCTGAACGCGATATCCCAGGACTGGGTCCGTAGTCCGGGCAAGGCGCCCGCCCCGCGCAAGCAAATGCTGGTGGCGGCATGCCAATCCGGAAGTTCGAAGCCAACCAGGGATCGTCCTGTATCCGGATGCACCGTGACCTCCCGCAGGGCTGCCGCCGTGCCGGTGATCGCACGCTGGATGACGCCGCTTTGGGTGTCCAGAGCACCCAGCATGTTTCCCTGACGCCAGAAGTTATCCGCTACATGCTCGACACGCGGGATCTTGATAACGGCGCTTGCAATTTCCGGCCCATCGTCACCGAGAGTGACCAAAAGCCGTGCCGTCGCGAGGGCCCCGCCGAACTGCTCAGCTATTGTTGGGTGTGGCAGGATCATACGTTGAAGCAGGTATCCCTCTTGACTCATCTCGGTCATGTATGACGCCAATTCCTCCGACGTAACGACACCATGCCCTTTGGCATGCGCCCGGCCATCGCCCCCATCAGTCAAGGCAAGGACACCAATGCTGTACATGCCGTCGATGGGCTTGGCGAACAGCGGATAGACGTCCTGCTGATCCAAAAACGCGCAAAGTCCTCGGCTCGACGAAATGGAGCGGGGATGACCGCGTATCATCGTCGGTTCATACACCGCCAGCGTTTCCGGTACCGGGACGCCGGCACCCCGCATGACGGAGAGGAAAAGCAACTTGTCTCGCGCGACGGCAAACCAACTGGGATCGCAGCACGCTCGGTGCATCTTGGTTTGCACGTTCTTACCGATGAAACGATGAAGGTCGTCCAGGCGGAATTCGTCCCGGTACAAGCCGTAATAGAAGAACTCGGACGCGGTCAGTTTTCCGGGACCACCGACGCAACGCCAGAACTTCGACAACCACGCCGTGCCCGACCCTGTTTCATCGGCGGCAACCCGAACAGCGTCGCCGATCGGCAAGACCGGCGGATGATCCAAGGCTTCACGACGCGCGAACTCCCTCTCCGGATCGAGAGTGTCGACCGCTTCGTTTGGCTCGTGGTCCAACGCATTATCCAACATGTGCCGTCTCCCTATGGGCTACTGACGACACCACCAGACCACAGACTACAGCAACGGCTCTCGCCGTCTGTGCCGGATATCACACGTCTTTATGAACGCTCGCCGAGAACTTCGCGAAGGGCATCAATGGCATGAACCGGTGTCGACAGGACATTGACGCCCGCCGCCTCCAATGCGTTTCTCTTTGAGTCGTACGTACCCTTGTTGCCCATCACGATCGCACCTGCGTGCCCCATCTTCTTGCCAGCCGGGGCCGCGCCACCGGCAATGAACGCAATGATAGGTTTGCTCATGGTCTTCGCGTACTCGGCGGCTTCCTCTTCCATGGTGCCGCCGATTTCCCCGACCATCACTACGGCCTCGGTTCCCGGAAACTGATCCAAAGCTTCAAGCGCGTCGCGCGTCGTCGCCCCAATGATCGGATCACCTCCGATCCCAATGAAGGCCGTCTGCCCATAGCCGGCCGTGACAACGTTCTGGCACAGCAACGTCCCGAGAGAGCCGGACCGGGACAGCACACCGACACAGCCTTTCTTGAATATTCGCTGATTGAAAGCCGGCATAAAGCCCATGAAGGTCTCGTCGACCGTAACGCCACCCGCCGTGTTTGGGCCGACAATCGTCGTGCCGGCCTCTTTCGCCGCTGCCATGACATGCATTACGTCCTGGACCGGCACATGCTCGGTCAATACGAGCACCATCTTGGCACCGGCCGAGATCGCGTCGAGCGCCGCAGCTTTGACTCCGAGCGGCGGAATGAATAGCAGCGATGCGTCGAAACCGGTTCCACTCTGCGCTTCTACGGCGGAGGCATAGACCGGAACGTCACAGTGCGTGGTCCCTGCTTTCTTCGGGTTTACGCCGGCAACCACCGTCGCACCGTACTCCTGCATCCGTTCGGTCCAGAACGTGCCCTGCTTGCCGGTGATGCCTTGAATCAGGATGCGCGTATCTTTGCGGGGAATGATCATGTCATGCACCTCCCTTTGCGGCGTCGACAGCCGCTTTGCAGGCCGCACTCATATCCGGCAACGGATCCATGCCGAGCCGATCTTTCAGCATAGCAATGGCTTCGTCGTCGCCGGTCCCGGCGATTGAAAAGAAGACCGGTACGTCGGGTTTTAGCTCTTCCCACGCATTCAACAGCCCTTCCATCATCACGTCGCAACGCGCGAACGCGCCGCAGAAGTTAACGACAAGGCTTTGGATGCCCGGTTTGTCGAGGACGATCTCCAACGCGGTTTTCGCCTTCGTATACGCCTGACCACCGATCTCGCAGAAATTCGCCGGCGCCCCACCGTGATGCCGAACGACATCCATCGTCGTCATGGTAAGCCCGGCTCCGTTGGCCAGCACGCCCACGTTGCCCTCCAACTCAATGTACTTGATCTCGTGTTCCGCGCCGCGCGCTTCGAGCGGCGTCAGCTTCTCCGGAACGCCGTTCTCGGCAATCGTCTCCTGGCGTTTGATGGCGCTGTCTTCGAGGGTGAATTTGCAATCCAGCGCCACCACGTCCTCGCCCTCAGTGACAATGAGCGGGTTGATCTCCAGCAATTCGGCGTCGTTGGAAACATAACATGCGTACAAGCGGACCAAGGTGTCGCGCACCTTGTCATGGACGTCGCCGAGATCGAGGCCGCTCAGCAACTCGGTCGCTTCGGTTTCGCCGAAACCATGTCGTATATCGACCGCCATTTGACGCAGCTTTTCCGGCGTCTCCTCGGCGATCTCTTCAATGTCCATGCCGCCCTCGGTAGAGAACATCACCATCGGGCCCTTGCTCGCGGAGTCATTCAAGACGGCGGCATAGTATTCGGTCTTAATCGCCGACTGGGCCTCGATGAGAACCTTCTCAACTGTGTGCCCACCGATCGACATCCCAAGGATATCCGTGGCGTGGGCTTTGGCTTCCTCCGGCGATGCCGCCAGCTTAATTCCGCCCGCTTTACCGCGCTTGCCCGTCGGCACCTGCGCTTTGACGACGCAAGCGCCGATATTTTTCGCCGCCGAGGCCGCCGCATCGGGATCAAAGGCTAGCTCGCTCACCGGGACCGGTATGCCGGCCGCTGCCAACAGCGGCTTCGACGCATATTCTTCGAAGTTCATGATATATCATCCAAGATTGGGTTGCCGCGCGAAGGGCGTTACTTGCCGTACTTCTGCCAATACGCACCGAACAACGCATCCTCTCCGGGCTTATCCTCGGGGATCGTTTTGACCAAATGCGTAATGTTGATGAAATGCGTGTAATTCAGATTGTCGGTAATCGAATTGCCGGCCCATGTGCCACCGCCCATGGAAAGCGTAAAATTCAGGCCATTATCGAATCCGCCGCCATTTCCGAAGGTGTGGGCTTGGTTGACCAGAACCCGAACGACGTCAATCTCTTCGGCGAGCCGCGTTGCATGCTGCGGCGTCTTAGTATGAATGCCGACGGAGTGCCCGAGCCCGCAAACGTTCAAAATCGTGTTTAACTGCCGAACGACATCGTCCATGTCACTCGCCCGGTAAACCGTTAGGACCAAAGACAGTTTCTCGTCGATGAACTTGCTGTCCGGATCGGCGACGCCTTCTTCGACCATGAAAAACTTGTTCCCTTTGGCGTCCTCACCAAGGCCAAACACATCGACCAGCACATCGGCATCCTTGGCGATGACGTGGCGGTTCAGATGACCGTCGACCCACAGATTCTCGCGGACCTTTTCTTTTTGCTCCGCCGAGCAGAGATATCCGCCGGCGCGTTTCAAAGCGTCGATGGCTTGGTCGTAGACAGAGTCCAAAATGATGATGGAATTCTCGGAGGAACAAGACGTCGAGTTATCGAAAATCTTCGATTTACAGATTTTCTCGGCGGCATCATCGAAGTCCGCGGTCTCATCGATGATGACCGGCACGTTCCCGGCGCCGACACCAATGGCTGGCGTGCCAGAGGAATACGCCCGGCGGACATTGTTTTGCGACCCCGTAACGACCACCAGATCACACTGGTTCATCAGTTCCTGCGTAAGTTGTTTGTTGACCGGAGCCGGCAGCACTTGAACCAAATCGGCAGGAAGTCCGATCTTTTCCAACTCGGCGCGCATATAATTCACGGTCTTGGTTGTGGTGCCGAGACCGGCAGGCGACGGCGCGATGATCACGGCATTCCGACCCTTGATGGCGAACATCGCCTTGTTCACCGGAGTTGCGGCGGGATTGGTAGATGGCGTTACCGCCCCAACGACGCCGACCGGCTTGGCGTACTTCACCATTCCTTTTTCCGGCAACTCTTCGATGACGCCGACCGATTTCACCCGCATGAGATCGCGCAGACAGCCGAAGGTCTTTCGTTGGTTTTTCATGATCTTGCTATCGACATTGCCGAGGCCCGTATCCTCAACGGCGAGCTCAGCCAGTTCCCGCGCCCGGGCTGGTTCATATATGGACCAAGCCAGCGCGGTGACCGCTTCGTCCACCCGTGCCTGGTCTGCATTGGCGAACTGCGCCATGGCGGCCCGTCCCTTTTTAATAAGGCCTTGGATGATCTCTCTCTCGGCCGGGGCTTCATCGACCGTTTTCACAGGGTCAGTGCTCATGGTGTTCCTCTTGGCGTCATTATTTGTCGAAATGGATTGGATTTGACGTGGCGACACTATATCACCGCGCCGAAAATATGCAAATTTTTTGAGATTATACATCCCAGAAAATGGGATTATGACATTTATCGCCCCATAATCGGATGGGCGGGCCCAAACGCCGTCGAAAGCAATGACAGGCCGATGAGCATGATGAACAGGCCGCCGGCGACCGCGACTGTCTCCGCGGCGTAGCCGGCGTATTGCGGCGGCGCAACGGTGATCCGGCTGGCGGCATTGCGGATCGCGACGGCGAAGGTCGCAAGACACGCAACCGCAAGGGCTGTGCCCGCGGACATGGCCAAGACAGCAGCAATGCCAATCCAGGCGAGCGCCGTCGCCTTGGCAAACACCAAGACGATGACGGCACCCGTGCACGGCCTGATGCCAACCGACAGGACCACCCCCAGCATGGTTCTTATATCTCGTGCTTTCTCAACATCGGCTGGGGTCGGTACATGCGCATGCCCGCAGTGGTGATCATGATCGTGGTGATGCGCCGGATCGGCGCACGTCGACGGCGCACGATACCGGCGGATGATCCCTCGCACCCCTCGAAACGCGAGAAATGCACCGATCAAAGCCACGAGGAAGAAACTCGCCCTCTCGCTCCAGGTCACCGCCGACTGCGCATCGCGCGGCAGCCATCCGGCAAGCGTTATCAGGCCGTAGACAATCACGATCGCGACCAAGCCCTGGCAAAAGGCAGACGCTGTCGCCAAAAATATGCCGCGTTTCACGGTTTCGCGGTGTGTCATGAGGTAGCCCGTAACGACAGCCTTGCCGTGCCCCGGCCCAGCGGCATGGAACACGCCGTAGAGGAAGCTTGCACCAATGAGTGCACCAGCAACCCGCCAATCGGCACCGTCGGCAAGCGCTCGTAGATGTCCCGTCAGCTCACGATGGAACGCGCGCTGTTCTGTATAAATCCAAAGCGTAATGCGATCGAACAGGCTGAGGGTCGAACCGCTACCATCTGCGGCCGCAGCTGCAGATACGGCGCCAAGCAAAGCGATGGCCGCGCTTGCCCCGACAAGGGACAAATGAGCCCACGTCACTCGGCTCATTGGCACGAGACGCGAACCGTTTCCGCAAAAATCTGCCCCAAGCCAACCGGCCCGTCTTCCGTCGGCCCGAGAGCGGCCGCGAACATTACTTGTTCTGGATCTGGCTCCGGCTGCTCGAGAACGGCGGCACAACCTGCAGGGCCATTTTGCAGCGTGATCTTATCCTCGGCTTTCGTGTGTAGCATCTCGATATAGTAAGTGGGATCGTAAATCGAATAGGAAAACGGCATACCGGCGGCGATTGGCGGATCGACGATCGGCAGAGCAAAACTCATTTCCAAGCGCGACCCCGACAAACCGGTTGCAAGGTTGAACGGCGTCCCGAACGACAGGAGCACTTCACCGCTCTTCGCCTCAGTGAAATAACTATATTCCGCGAGATTGATCATGTTCTGGCGCATCAGGTCGTCGAGAGCCTCTTGGCTGGGCTCGCCGCCGCCAATGGCAACGGCGCCTTCCATCACGAACATCGAATAGAAGTCGTCGAAAAGCCACGTTTGATGTAGTTCCGTGACCCGGCCCGCGGCATCGAAGACCAAGTTAACGGAGACGTCGATCCAGGCATGCGGGTGTGCGTCCGCGGGCTTCGCGGACAGCAACATCACTGCCATGCCGATGACGGCAACCTTGGTCGTGACGAGTTTTTTGAGCATCATCGATCCAGCCACGTTTCTTACAGAATATCGTGGCCGGACCAAGTGAAGTAAAGTTAATCCGTCGCCGGCACTCTTGCGAAGGTGCGCACTTCGATCGAACGGCGGGGCGCCGGGTTTTCAGGCGTATTCGGGTCGACGAAGGCGGAGTGCGGCGTGAACCGGGCGCGACCATCGTCGGCGCTATCGTACCCCTTGATTAGAATTGCGTCGGACTTTGTGATGTACGGGAAATAGTACCACTGGTGCTTTGGGTTGAACCGAACGCTGTAGATCTGCCCTACCCGTCCGTTTTGCCGCTCATTGGTGATTTTTGTTTCGATCAGGTCGCCTTGACCCATACTGGACGCATCCAACAGCGCCAGCGGCATCTGCTCAACCGGCTCGGCAATCGGACGCCAGACGTTCACCTGAACGACCCGGTCATTCATCCACTCGGCCGCACGATCTTCGCCGATCATATCCGCCAGCCGGGACGGTCCCGACGACGCCGTATAGTCGTTGTGCGCATGAGATGCCGGGCGGCGATACGACGTCTGTTCATCGGTGACGCGGATTGTGTGATCGAAGATTTCAACTTCGCTGGCACCGACGGCTTCGGCTACCAGTTTCTTGATCTCCGAATAATATTGTCGCTCAACTTCGAGATTGTTTTCGAAATCCGTGACGGCGCTTGGTTGATGGACGAAGGCGAACCCTTCTTTATCCAACCCAAAGGCATAGGCCTGTCCAGCGCCATCCTGGATATGCACGGATCGGAAATCGAGGCCGCCGCGGCGTACGGTGCCTTCATCGTTCTTGGGGATAAAGACGGACGGTGCTTCGCCCTGGTCCCTCGCAAAAAGAAGTTCGCCGACAACATCGAGATTGTTGGCGTCCAACGAAACGGCTGCATTGGTCATGGGATTTCTCCTTCAGCCTTGTGGGGTTGCAATAATGCTTGGGGTTTAGATGCGCCCGAACCGAGATCGTTGCAATCTGGAATTTTGCGAAATTGCATTGCATTTTTGCATTAGTAGAGCAAAACTACGTCCATGAAATCATCTGATGTGGCATGGGATGACCTGCGCTTTGTACTCGCCTTGTCGAGACATCCGACGATGGCGGAAGCCGCCCGCACCTTGGGCGTTCACCAAAGTACTGTCAGCCGACGCATTCATGGATTGGAGATCGCCATCGGCGGCAAGCTCTTTACATTGGGAGAATCCGGGATCGTCATGACCGCCGCTGGCCGCGCGATCGCACGACGCGCGGAACGGATCGAGGAGCTGACCGTAGACCTGGACCGAGATATCGAGGCCGACAAATCGGACGACCGACAATCCGTGCGCATATCGGCGGTATCCACATTTATTACAGGCTTCCTCACACAGCACGCGGATGCCTTCCTGTCCGAGAATCCTGACGTCAGACTCGATTTTGTGGGCGAGGAACGCAACGCCGTTTTGGAGCGCGGCGAGGCCGATATCGCGATCCGACATGCCCGACCGACAGCAGGGACTGCGATTACGCGCAAGCTCGCCGATTTAGGTACTGCGATATACGCCGCACCGAAATTTTTGGATGAAAGTGGTCAACTGGCGCCCAGTGTACCTTGGGTTGGCTTCTCCCGCCCGTTGGACTATCTGCCGGAACAACAATGGATCGATGCCAATGTCGCGCCAAGAAGCGTTGTCATGACGTTGTCAGCGGCGAATTCCTATGCCAATGCCGTCATCAATGGGATCGGTGCCGGTCTACTGGGCTGCATGATCGGCGATCGCAGCGACCAAGTGGTTCGCGTGTCACCGGGCAAGCCCGCGATCTACCGCGAGTCCTGGCTAATGGTCTTGGACGATACACGCCGCCGACCAGCGGTCAGGACGGTGATCACGTGGCTCACAGACCTTTGTAAATCGCATCAAGAACTGTTTCTGGGGGACATCTCATGACTACGATCCTGCCCGAAGTGCCGGTCGCCGACGCGCCCCCCCAAACACTTGCCATCTACGACGCCATCATGACCGCAACGGGCGTTGGATCACCGGCGTTGATCTACCGGCATTTCGCCGCGACACCGGGGCTCCTACCTTGGGTCTGGGCCGCTATTGGCGATGATCTCGAAGGGGGCGCCGTCCTGGCGTCCACGCTTGCTGCGATAGAGCAGCTTCCACCGGTGGACTTACCTAGTGTCTCAAAATCTAAGCTCCAAGACCTCGGTGTTGATGCGGCGGCGCACCGCACCGTCGACGCGATCCTCGCAACCTACAATCGGATGAACCCCGTCAATCTCTGCTTCATTTCTGCGATCCGCGGGTTGCTGGCGGGCAGGACGTTCTCCTCCACGAAGGCACTGGACAAGATACCAAAGGTCACGCTGCAACACAGCGCGGCTGCTCTCCCGCCGCCTTTGGGGTTGCACGACGTCGCGCCCGATACGCGCGAGATGATCCTGTCCCTGAGCGATGCGATTCCAAGCGATTCCGGCCGCGTCATCCCAACACTTTATCGGCATTTCGCGATCTGGCCGGACTTGCTTCTTGATGTCGGCGGGCCGCTCTTGGCAGTGATGGAGAGCGGCGAAATCGAGCGATCAATGCAACAAATCACCGACGTTATGGAGCCGATTGTGGACGGAGTCGGCTATCGTGCGTCCCAACGGGTTTCCGAGGCGCCACCAGTCGACGACACGGAAGCCCTGATCGCAACGATGGATGCATTCCTTTACACCATCCCGCAATTGATCGCCGTAGGTCGCGCACTCCGGGCCGCCCTGCCCGTCGCAGATTAAAAGGCGGCGACCGCTCCGTCGCTTCGCGGGTCGGTGGCGCCTTCCAAAACGCCATTGGCGCGGCGCGCGATCGCCCCGGCATGCCCCATGATCGAGGTAAATGGCTCGACGACATCTACATTGTGGCCCGCAGCGCGCAGCGACTCGATCAAGGCCGGATCGAACCGGCTCTCAAGCTTCAACGTTGTACTATCTTCGCCCCATGTACGCCCAAGGAGCCATCTCGGCGCTGTCACCGCGTGCTGCAACGTCTGCCCGAACATGGCGTAGCGGCTGAAGACGGCCGATTGGGTCTGCGGCTGTCCCTCGCCCCCCATGTTGCCGTACGTCAGGACCGAGCCATCGGCGAGCGACGCCATCGCCGGGTTGAGGGTGTGGAACGGACGTTTTGCCGGCGCCACAACGTTTGGGTGCGTTGTATCCATGGAGAATCCATGCCCGCGGTTTTGCCAGAGCACGCCCGTCTCAGGCACGACGATCCCGGACCCGAACTCCCAGAAGATGCTTTGAATAAATGAAACGGCACGCCCCTCCGCGTCCACTGCCCCCATCCAGATGGTGTCGCCGGGCTTTGCGATATGCGGCCACGGCAGTGCGCGTTCCGCATCAATGTTTCCGGCCAAGCCGTCCAGGGCGTCCTCCTGCAGCCACGTCTCGGCATCGACCCGCATGAACGCCGGATCCGTCAGTTCTGCATTGCGAAGAATAAAGGCTTGTTTCGTTGCTTCGACCAGGCCGTGAATGTGCGCAAACCCCTCAGCGTCGCGGACGCCTAAACGATCGAATAGCGCAAGGATCATCAGGGAACTGACGCCCTGTGTCGGCGGCGGCATGTTGTAAACGGTGCCAGAGCTAGTCCTCGTCGAGAACGCCTCCACCCGACGGGCGCGGTACGCCGCAAGGTCGCTGGTCCGCAACGGACTGCCGACGGCTTCAAGATGCGCCCCGTTGGCCGCCGCCAATTCACCGCGGTAGAAATCGTCCAACCCGGCCACGGCCAACCGGCGCATGGTGGCCGCCAACGCGGGTTGCTTCAAAATTGCACCGGCGGACGGCACGCCGCCGTCGCTCAGATACGTTTCGGCGTATCCAGGCACATTGGCAAGCTCACCGAGTTTCTCGTGCATGAGATCGACCTGCCCCTGCGTGATCGGCATGCCGTTCTCGGCATAATGAATTGCGTCCTCCAATAGACGCGCAATCGGCAATCTGCTCTCTGAACTCTCCAGCGCCGCGGCCCAGCCACCGATAGTGCCGGCAACGGTTAACGCCGCGCCGGGCCCGCGCGAAGGGACCGCGCCATCATGGTTCGTTGCGAAATAGGTGTGGTCCGCGAGTGCCGCGCTCTGCCCCGCAGCATCGATGCCGAACGGCGCCTGCCCCGGTTCTGCGATCAACCAAAATCCGTCGCCGCCGATGGCGTTCATATGCGGATAGACAACCGCAATCGCCGCAGCGGCAGCGACCATCGCATCTACCGCCGATCCGCCGTCGCGCAGGGCCCGCGCCCCCGCCTGCGCCGCCAAGTGATGTGGTGCGGTGACCATTCCGCCCGTTGACATCAGTGTGTTCAACATATCATTCCCCTCCGCGGCCTAGCCGTTGGTGAGCCCCGCGTGCAGCATTCGCACTGCCGTCACCGCGAGAAAAAACGCGAACGCCATCCGCAGCATGCGTGGATTAATCGTATTCGCAATCCGTGCACCGACCGGGGCACACAACATGGTCGCAGGGACGATCATCGCAAAGCCAATGAGATTTGCATACCCAATGCTGAACGGCGGCAAGTCGGTGCGCCCAATCCCAGCGAGGATGAATGCGACCGCGCCGGGCAAGGCGATGATCAAACCCAGAAGCGACGCTGTGCCGACCGCACGGCGTATCGGAAAATTAAAGGCACTCAAGATCGGCACACCCAGTGTCCCGCCGCCGATGCCCATGGTCACAGATACACCACCGATGACAAATCCGATGCCTTGTTTCGCAGCACCACCCGGCAGACCGTCTCGAAGATAGGCCCCTTCCCGTTGGAACAGCATGTTCGCACTCACAAGGACCGCGACCACGCCGAAGAAGATCATCAACACGCCATCGTCCGCGCCGCTTCCCAGATACGCTCCGATCACAGAGCCGACGCCAATGGCAATCCACCAGGATTTGACCAACCCCAGATCCAGAGATCCGCGCCGATGATGCGACATGGCGGATACGATCGACGTCGGGATGATCGTCGCCAGCGATGTACCGATGGCAACATGCATCAAGATGTGCTCCGGCACGCCCAAGAACGGAAGCAGGTTGAACAATATGGGGACGATAACAATCCCGCCGCCGACACCAAGCAGCCCAGCCAACAGGCCGGCAACGACGCCAGTCGCCAATAATGCGGCAGCAAAAAGCGACGCTTCGATTGGGTTCGCGATGAGCGCTTCCATGATCTGGTCCGCAGCGGGTGAGTGATATGCGAAAGTGCGAGGCGCGTGTTCTACCCGTGGCGGGCCGGTTGTACAAACTCATTCGGAAAAACCTTTGCGGCACCCGTCCTTTTCATCAATCTTTGTTAGGCAAACGTATGGAGCCAAGTTCGCGCCATGACATTCTCGATCGTCGCCCGCTGCGCTGATACTGGCATGTTCGGCGTCGCGATATCATCCTCCAGCCCGGCGGTGGCGGCGCGCTGCGCGTTCGCAGAGGCTGGCGTCGGTGCGGCTACGTCCCAGAACATCACGAACCCAGCCCTCGGCACTTCGTTACTGCAACACCTGACATCGGGACATTCAGCCGAGCAAGCGATGACAAGTGTCAGGACCGAAGACATCAACATCGCTTATCGGCAGCTACTCTGCGTCGACCGTGACGGGAATGCGGCGGCGACTTCCGGGGGGCACATCTTAGGAACTTGGTCCGAAGCGACGACACAAAACGCCGCTGCCGCCGGGAACCTGCTTGCCAATGAGACTGTGCCCGCCGCGATGCTGACGGCGTTTGAAGATACGGCAACGCGACCGAACCACTTGGGCGACCGCTTGCTCGGCGCACTCACCGCCGGCTTGGCAGCCGGGGGCGAAGCGGGTCCGGTTCATTCGGCAGGATTACTGATCGTCCATGACGTTCCATGGCCCATCGTGGATCTGCGGATCGATTGGAGCGATGCATGTCCGATAAACGCGCTGTCCTCGCTTTGGGACCGCTACAAGCCGCAAATGAACGACTACGTGACGCGGGCAATCAATCCCGCCGCCGCGCCCAGCTACGGCGTTCCTGGCGATACCTGACTATTCGTCCTCTGACAGGCCGAATAACGCGCGCGGATGTTCGACGCCGCGCAACTCGAAGGTACCAAGCGGCACACTCTTGCCACCACAGGCGCCCGCAAACTCTTCCGACATGATGACATGCCGACCGAGTTCCTTGGTCATGGACTCGATTCGGGCCGCCTCGTTGGCAGCGGCGCCGATCACCGTGAATTCCAAACGCTCCGGAATGCCGATATTACCATAGGTCACATCCCCAAGGTGGAGCCCGATCCCGTAATTGATGGGGGGCATGCCTGGCTCCAGCTTTTCGGAATTTGCCGTTCGAATACGCTCCGCCGTTTCCCGCGCCGCTGCTACCGCCCGCTTGCAAGCGGCCGCTTCACCCCCATTGTCCGTAAGGGGAAAAATGGCAAGCACCGCATCGCCGATGAAGCGCAGCACTTCGCCGCCGTTATCGACCACTGCACCAGCCATGGCGTCGAAGAAGATGTTCAGGTATCTCAAGAACGCATCCCGGGGCATGCTGTTCGCGATCGGCGTCGAACCGCGCAAGTCTGAAAACCAGATAACGGCATGGATGTCCTCGCCGTCTCCCCGGCGGACTTGCCCGTTCAACACACGCTCTCCCGTATTCTTGCCGATGAACGTTTCCAGCAATGTCGCTGCCGTCCGGCGCTTGGCGTGAACCTCGAAGCAACGGCTGAGAATGGGAAGGATTTGCAGCAAGTCGGTAAGAAAGTGATGCGAGAAGCCGTCAGGGCTGCTTGTCGCCAAGCTGAGCACGCCGAGTT
Source organism: Rhodospirillales bacterium (assembly GCA_965601835.1). Taxonomy (GTDB): domain Bacteria; phylum Pseudomonadota; class Alphaproteobacteria; order Rhodospirillales; family Casp-alpha2; genus UBA4479. The sequence goes on along the minus strand of OZ271842.1, from coordinate 3,835,404 downwards.
GGCCGTCGGAGAACGTCATCGGAAGCGCGACGTAATCCTTGGCATCGGCGCCCCGCAGGTCGTTGAGGATCGCGAACTCGCCTTCGATCGGTGTCTCCGTTATCTTTCGGCGGATCGCCCCATGGCCTTCCAGGACATGACGGATAGGGCTATTGAGGAAATCTTCGTTTTCGAGGATTTCATGTGTCGCATCGAACCGGCTGACCTCGTCCGGCGAATGATTCCACCATCGATAACCCGATGCGATCAGTAGCGGATGCAGCGTCCTGATCACCACATTGGCCCGTACCAGCGGCAAACCTCCACCTTCGATCTCTCTGACCATGCGCAACACCAGTTCACGGGTGGTCGCGGCACTCCATGCCTCGCGAACCGCCCAACCGATCAACGCATTGTCGTGGATCGACCTTTGCTCGCCATAGCCCGGAATGAACACGTCGTCCCGCGGACCATCTCCTTCGCCGTCGCCATCGAACCACAACGAGATTTTGTCGCTGTAAAACGCGATGCGTTCTCGAATGGCAACAAGCGGCGCCGGCGGATCTTCGTAAGACCAAGCCGCATTTCGATCGAAACCGTCATCATCCCGAAATCGCCAGTACTTGGCATCGCCTTTGTACGGGCAATTCGTCCAGTGCGGCAGTGGCTCGAATAGCCCCAATTTCACGTCCGTTCGCGGAAAATACACCGCGGGATAATGCCTAGGTTCATTCAAGATCACCGCGTCCGCGGATTCAGCGACAAGGACGCCGTCGTGCATCGCGCGCACCCTGCCTCGGAGAGGTTCCACGGAGATCGCGTAGTCGTCACGGCGGCTAAATCCGTCGACGTTCATTTGTGGGCTCGGCGTCACGCTCATTGGTTTTGCACCAAGAAAGAAAAAAATAGTCTATTTGCAATTGGACGAGAGATATGGACCGCCTTAGGCGTCATCGCAATACTTGTGCATTTCGCGACAGCCGCACCGCGCTTCAGGATTGCTGAGCGCCAAGTTCAGCCAAGGCCACGTCGGCCGTCGTGATCCGAACATCAAAAGGATGGTCACGTAACTCCAAGGTCCGCGCACCGAAATACATCGGCTCCAACAAAGATGCGGAGATTGCCGCTCTCACGGCCTCCTGATCGGCATCTTTTTGCTCGTCCGCAATCATTGCGGCAAAATCGCCATAGGCCGTGCGCCCTAGGATATCGGCCTCACCAAGAGCATTGCGGATGCGACGAACGACCTTCTTGAAGAAACGATTTTCTGTCGCAGCACCGATCTCATCGATCACTTTTTCCGGCGCGTCGAAGCTAATAAGGATGACCGGGTTCCCGCCCAGTCGGCCAAGCTGTTGGCGTATGTTCGCGGCATTGGGAAGGCGCGTATCCGCATCGAACAGTTGTTCGCCACCGCTCATTCCTCGCAGCGTTGCCTCGAACCGGCGCGAAATCGTTCTCAGCACGCTAATGCTGACGGCCGGCGAGTCCTCAAGCAATTTCATGAAGACATCCCGATCGATCTCCAAAAGTTCAAGCGGCGTGCGGGCCCGCAACGTCGCCGTTCGAGGCGCTTCCGTCAGCAATGCGAGTTCGCCAACCAAATCGCCGCGTCGACGCACTGTCAGAAACTCTTCCTCCCCCGTCGCATCGAGCAGGACATCGGCCTCGCCCTCGATGATCACAAAGGCCTTCGCACCCAATTCGCCCTGCCGTACGACAATGTCACCCTCCTCGAACTTCACCCGCTCCGATGAGAATGCCAGCAGCATCAGATCGGACTGCGACATACTTTCGAAGAAAGGAATCTGTCGTAGGACTTCGGCTTCGTCGCGTAGCTCGCTGCCAACGCCCTCTTTTTCCGTCGTCTTCTCCGGTTCCGCCGGCTGAGGCGCCAACTGCTCGCCGCCGTCTGTGACCAACCGTCCTTGCGCAAAGCGGTGCACCTGGTCGTATGCCGCGCTGTCTTCAATCTCGGCTGTCCCATATAGGACCGAACGGCCCTGCATTGCGGTACGAACGTCTTGCTCTAGCTTTCTCTTGGTTTCCGGATCGAATACGGAGAACGCATCGTTGATCAACATGATCGACGGTTCCTTCACCATCGCCCGCGCCAGCGCCAGTTTCTGCCGCTGCCCCGGTGTGAGGCGCTTACCTGAGATGCCGACATCGTACTTCAGACCTACCCGTACTATGTCGTTGTACAGGCCTGTGTTCTCCGCAACATCCGTGACGATTTCGAGGACTTTCTCTTCCGCATCGCCGTGCGCCTCCGAAAGTCGTCCAAACAAGAGATTATCGCCGACGGTACCCGCTGGGTTGTATTCTTGAATATCAAAGAACACGACGGTGTCGTCCTCGGATTCAGTTGCCAACTCCGCGAACAATCGGCGTGCCTCAAGCAGCTTTACTTGCGTCCTTTCGTCGATGACGCCGAGCCGGTGTTTTGCCGGGATCAGCTTAAAGACCAAGGACACCAGTATCTGCTGTTCTTCATCCTTGAGGCCGTCCGGCCCCTTATCCGTTACCAGTGATGACAATCGCTTGTATTCAGCAAGGTCCTCTGGGTCGAAGAAACTGAACCGTTCGAAAAACTCGTGTCCGCTTGGCAGATCATTGAAGATATCGGCAAGCAATGCCGCGACTTCGGCACCTTTGCGGATAAACACGTTGTCCAAGCCGGTGCGCGCAAGCACATCTTTTATAATCGGGTATTCGGCAATACTGTCCTGGGACAAGCGCTCATCCAGCGGCGCACCAAATAGAATGTTCTCGCCCACCGATGCATTGTGGTTGTAGGCGTCACGATGAAAGACCTCAAACGCATCGGCGACATCGGATTCGGCAATCGCACGGTTAACTTCGCGGCGGGCTTGCAACACCCGTTCAGCGAGGCTGCCCGCGTCGTCCTCGTCCAATACGCTTCTCAAGCCAAGTGAAAAGATATCCTCTTCGAGACCGGCGTTGCGAAGGGAGATAAGGGCTTTTTCGAACAACGCCCCCTGATCCAATTCGAGCGGATCCAACCAATTGGACTCGGAACTGTAGGGGCTGTTGCCCGAGTATTCGCTTTCGGCGAACAGGACTGGGTCGGAGTGGTTTTCGGACGGCGGCCCTTGCATCATGCCATAGAAGAGATTGTCGCCGATGGTGCCGGCCCGAATAAACGCTTCATGGTCCAGATACGTAACGCTCCGCCCTAACACCAAATCGGATAAACCGGCGATACTCGTATCGCCAATATGCAAGGTGCCACGTGACGCAGGGATCAGTCGGGCAAGCACCTGCAAGAATTCGCTTCGACCACTTCCTGCTGTTCCTAACAACGCTGCGTGCGTCCCCATCGGCACGTCGACAGAGATACCGCTCAGGACCGCACGTCCGTCCTCGTCCAAAACCGATAGATTATTGGCGCGCAGAGCCCCGCCGATGGTCGCACCTGTTTTCGCCGGAAATTCGATCGTGTCTTCGGAATGAATGTCGGACGGTTCGAACTGCTGGATGACCTGCTCGTACTTGATCCGCGTGTCTTCCATGCGTTGGTAGTACGCCAGCAGCTCCTTCCAGGGTGCTGAGATGTCCTTGTAGGCCGCAAGAATGGCAACAAGTGCGCCGATCGTTAGGTCGCCCGTGATAACCAAATATCCGCCGATCGAATAGAAGAAGAACGGCGTCAATTGGTTCAGGAAATTGTTCAGGAACTTGATGAAGAACTTGAGGATGTAGATCCGTTTTCGGATATCGAACAGCCGTCCCAGACGGTCGCCAAAATCCGACAACTCGTATTGCGCGGTTCCATGAAGGTGCACATCCCGAACACCCTCGACAGTCTCGCCGATACGCTCCGATAACTTCCGCGCCGCCGCGACCCGCTGCTTTGCCAACGCATTGACGCGGCGCTGCAGCTTGGGAATGAGGTACGCCTGAAGCGGGTACAACGAGATGGCAGCTGCACCCAAGATCGGGTCTTGGATGAACATGAACGTCAAGATCGTCAGCAGCGTGCCACCTTGAAACGCCGGCAAGGACAGCGCCTCGCCAAAAAAGCCGCCGACCGGTTCCGTTTCCTGCACCACCATCGCGACCACCTCACCCGACGAAGTGGTTCTGAACCTGGATGATGGAAACCGAAAAACGCGGTTGATCAACATGTAGCGGAGACGCCGCAACATTCGCTCCGCCATCACGCCGCGATAGACGTTGATGAAGTACTTGATGCCGCCGTTGACGAAAACCAGAACCAGAAAGAGGCCCGACAAAAGAAACAGATAATCCAATCGTTCGACATCGCGACCAAAGACCTCGAACTCCGTCACAACACCAGACAAGGCTTCGTTGACGATGATTTTCGGAAGTTCGAGCGATAAATAGAGAACGGGCATCGACACGGCTGTCACCGCCAGCAGGATCATCTGCTGGCGCATGCTGAAACGCAGAATAAACTTGAAAATACTTGCGTCCACGCGCGTCCGTGCTCCCCCTCAGCGTAACGGCGGTCACGCCCAAATCACTAATATTTGTATGGGAATCTGGCGGTTACGTCTACATACTCGCATCCGACATGTTGGAAAGAGTTACGAAGTTCGTATTGGGCGAAGCGTCCGAATCCCATTTGCCCGGGCGCGTTCGCGCTGCCATCGACAAACAACAGCAAAACAGCGAAGAACTGATCGCCTGGGTGCAGCTGATCATTATCTCGTTCTTTGGGTTCCTGTACCTGATATCCCCGCGGGGATTTCAGAATACCGAATTCGCCCCGGTGCCGTATGCGCTGGCCGGGTTTTTTGGGTTCTGCGTGGTCCGCTTGATCCTCACCCACAAGCGTGTGTTTCCGCGCACGTTGCCGCTCGTCGGCGTTGTCGCCGATATTCTGTTGCTGCTGATGCTGGTGTGGATTTTTCACATTCAATATATGCAGCCAGCTCCCTTCTACCTGAAAGTACCCACGCTTCTATACGTCTTCATCTTTATTGCGCTGCGGGCGCTCCGGTTTGATCCTGTTTTTGTCATCGTCGGCGGCGTCACGGCGGCCGTCGGTTGGATCGGACTTGTCGTCTACGCGATCCACACTGGCCCCATGGGGATGGATGTCCTCACGCGCGACTTCGTCGAATACACGACAGCACACCGGGTCTTAATCGGTGCGGAGATGGACAAGATCCTGGTCGTCCTCACGGTAACGGCAATTCTCGCGCTGACACTCATTCGCGCCCGGCGCCTCTTGGAAAGTGCGGTCTCATCGGGCACGACGGCGAAAGATCTCTCGCGTTTCGTAGCCCCGGAATTAGTCGACCGCATCGCGACCGGCGAGACGGAGATCAAACCCGGCACGAGCGAACTCCGAACCGCCAGCATTCTGTTCACCGACATCGAGGGGTTTTCCACGATATCGGAGAAATTGGACCCACAGGGCCTGATGCAGACGTTGAACGATTACTTCGCCGCCATGTCGGAGATCATCAATCGCCACGGCGGCGTGATCGAGCAATATCAGGGCGACGCTTTGCTCGTTTCGTTCAATGCGTCACGGCCGCTTGACGATCATTCGGATTGCGCCATCCGGACGGCACTCGATATTCAACAACTGATGGAGACGACGACCTTCGGCGATGGCCTGACACTCCGTACGCGATGCGGGATCAACACCGGCGAGGTGGTGGTCGGCGCGTTCGGATCAAGCGACCGGCTGCTTTTCACCGTTCACGGCGATGAAGTGAATATCGCAGCGCGCCTCGAGCAAATGAACAAAGACTACGGAACCTACGTCCTGGTGTCTGACGCCGCGATACGCCAATGCAGCAACGAGTATGATCTGGAAGAGATGGGCGAAGTGACCGTCCGTGGACGGCAATCCGCTACGCGCTTCTCGACGATCCGGAACTTGCCGGCGCTACCCTAGGTCCACCACGTGGCCGCGCGGCGCGAAACCCAGGAAGCCGTCGGCGACAGCGTCGGGCAGGGGTTCGTCATTGAAGTGATACAGCCACATCTTCGCTTTGATGTCCGAAGGCAACTGACGCAGATCGTCATAGTGCGCGTGCGCACCACTTTTTGACGGCGACGTCTCGGTATCCTGCAGGATCACCGCAGCTTCTTCGTAATACGGGCGCATCCGCTCATAATCGAGCAGCGAATCCGTCGTCAGGAAGGTCGCCGACGACCCCGTCCTAATCATTAAACCGAATGAGGACCACTCTTTGCCGTCGCTGTGAAAATGCGGCAAGCGAACGGGCTCGAACGCCGCGTCCCGCCATTGGAAAGTCGTTCCTTCTTCCACCGCCGTGATATCGAAATAGGTCGAGAGATCGGCGCGACCGAAATCCAGGCCTTCCATCCCCCCCTTCAAGCACTGGTCCCACAAGCGTCCCAACACGCCTGGGGTGCTGATCATTTTCGGTTTCGGGCACTCTCGGTCAAAGTAAGTTCGAAAGCCAACCCATTCCAGGCCGCCGATATGGTCCGCATGGAGATGGCTTATGTAGACGGTTTCAATGTCGCGATAGGCCTTACCTGCCGCCTTCATCGACCAACGGATGTCCGTCCCGGCATCTATCAGCATGCCACCGCTTTCGGCGTCATCCGACTCGATGAACATATTGCTTTGGAAATTGTCCGGAGCCTCCGTGAACGCAGCGCCCGTTCCCAGAAAAGTTAACCGCATCCGGCGTCTCCGACCTCTCGCATGACTTGCCTAGTGATACGGGTCTGCCGCATCGCGCAACCCGTCTCCCAGAAAATTAAACGCGAGTACGGTAACCACAACGGGGACGACCGGCAACATCAACCACGGGTAAAGTACGACGGCTTCAATATTCTGCGCCTCCGTCAGCATGACCCCCCAACTGGTGATCGGCGCCCGCAGCCCTAGCCCCAAGAAACTCAGCGCCGTTTCCCCCAAGATCATGGAAGGTACGGCAAGAGTGAGCGACGCGATCAAGTGGCTCATGAAGTTCGGCAATAGATGCCGTCCGACGACCCGCGTCGGGCTGGCACCCATCATTTCGGCGGCGGCGACATAGTCCTCTTCACGTAGCGATAACAACTTCGAACGCACAGCCCTGGCAAGCCCAGGCCAATCAAGCAGTCCGAGAATGATCGTGATGCCGAAATAGACCCATACCGGGCTCCAAGTGACAGGCACCGCGGCGGACAAGGCCATCCAAAGGGGCAATTCCGGTAAAGACCTAAGGATCTCGATGACGCGCTGAATAACTGCATCCACCCAGCCACCCAGGTACCCCGCAAGCCCTCCCAAGGACACGCCCAAGACGAAGCTCACGGTAATCCCAACCAAGCCAACCGTCAGCGAAATACGCGCGCCGTGCAGCAGCCTAGAGAACACGTCGCGTCCTAATCGGTCCGTGCCAAGGAGGAAGAACGTGCCGTCGTCCGATGGACAGACAAAGTGGAACCGCCCTTCGATCAGCCCCCAGAACCGGTAGTCGTCGCCCAAACAAAAAAACCGCAAGTGCTGAACCTTATTGGGATTGGGCGTGTACTCGCGGCGCAGGTTCTCCATGTTCAGGTGATAGCTGAAGCCATAGACGAACGGCCCCTGAAACTCGCCATTGTGAAAAAGATGGATCTCTTGCGGCGGCGCATAGATGAAATCGGTATTCCGCGTGTTTGGGTTATAAGGCGCAATGGCCTCGGTAATCAGGATAGAGAAATACAACACCGCGAGGACGATCGCGGAGCCCACCGCCAGTTTGTGTTTTCGCAACCGCCACCACATCAATCGCCACTGCGATGCGAAATACAATTTTTCCTGTTCCGGCGTCAGCGTTTGGTCCCGGTGCGGCTCAAACGGTGTCTCGGAGACAAAGTGGGGTACGTCTCGCCGCATCATCGCGCCTCCCCGGTCAAGCGGATGCGCGGATCAAGGAACGCCAGCAAGATGTCCGAGACAAACATGCCGAAGACCGTCAAGATTCCGAGCAGAAGCAGGAACGATCCCGCAAGATACACGTCTTGGGATTGCAGTGCCGAGAGAAGGATCGGTCCGGTGGTCGGCAACGACATGACGGTCGAAACGATGACCGCCCCCGATACGACCTGCGGCAGCAAATTGCCGAGATCCGCAACAAACGGATTGAGTGCAACGCGCAGCGGGTACTTGATCAGCAGCTTACCCGGCGGCACGCCTTTCGCGCGCGCCGTGACCACGTACTGCTTGCGGAGCTCATCCAGAAGGTTGGCCCGCAACCGGCGGATCATTGCGGCGGTTCCGGAGGTCCCGATCACGACGACGGGCACCCAAAGATGCTCGAGCACACTGAGCATCTTGGCGGCGGTCCACGGCTCTCCTTCGAACCGAGGATCCATCAAGCCACCGATCGAGGTCCCGAACCACACGTTCGCCAGATAAAGGAGCACCAGCGCCAAGAGAAAGTTCGGCGTCGCAAGGCCTAAGAAGCCGAGAAAGGACAATCCGTAATCGGTCCAAGAATACTGATGCGTCGCGGAATACACACCTATCGGAAAGGCGACCACATAGATGAAAATGATGGTGGCGGCGTTCAAGACAATCGACAGAAACACGCGATCGCCGACGACTTCGGTCACTGGAAGTCCGTGTTCAAATGAATATCCGAAGTCCCCTTGGACGATCCCGAATATCCAGTCGAAGTACTGCTCTATAGGTCCTTGGTCGAGGCCGTATTGCGCGCGAAGGAATGCGATTCGCTCCGGTGAGACCGCCTCGCCCTGCGACTCCAATTCGGCGATATGCGCGCTGACAAAATCCCCCGGCGGCAACTGGATGATGAAGAACACCAGGGCACTGATAACCATCACGGTGAAAAACATGCTGATGGATCGGCGAACGAGAAATGTCAGCATCTATCCGGATCCCGCACTTCCAGCCGTCTCATCGAACCAAAAAGTATCTGGCCGATACACGCCGAAATGCGCCCCCGGGTTCCATCCGAAGAACCCCTCTTTCGGCACGTTTCGCAATCGGTTCGACACCGCGACAGGCTGAAAGACGCCGTACACCGTGTTGATCGAAAAAACCTCGTTCTTGTGGATGTCCAACATTTCACGCCAAATCCCCTCGCGCGTTTCCGCGTCATAGGTCTGGCTCCACGTTTCGTAGAGTGTCAGCAGCCGCTTCGCCGCGAGATCGTCGACCGGCTCCCCTGATTTCCCTTTGGTCTCGTAATACTGTCCCCATTTCGGCCAGCACAGTTTCGATTGCTCGACCGGCGCCATCTCTCTCGGGTCCGTGTCCGGCGTGATCAGAGCATTGTCCATGCCCGTCCAAACGCTCATCAACGTCGCACCGGAAAAAACCCGGGTGCGCAGCAAGTCGCGCTGCAGCGATTTTGTGAAGAGACGGATGCCGATTTCACGCCAGCTGTCCGAGATCAAGGCCAAGACATCGGTCTGTTCAGTGCTCTCACCCGCAGATTCGATGACGATTTCCATGGGGCGCCCATCAGGCAACAGACGAATGCCCCGGTCGTTACGTTGCGTAAGACCCATCTCATCCAGCATTCGGTTCGCCTGATCCAAATCGAACGCGACCCAGGGATTTCTGCAATCCTCGCTGAAGAGTGGGCTCTGGGGCAGCGCGATATCACATACCGGCAACGCCAATCCGTAAAAGATGACTTGGTTGATCTCATGCCGATTGATCGCCAACGACAACGCACGCCGGAACTGACGCTCTCGAAACAGCGATCGCCAAACCGGGTCCTTGGCGTTCAGGTTCGGATACAACGAGACCTGCGAGCCGTATGCGCGCCGCCACAGCCTAACATCATAGTCGTTGCGCTTTGCCGCCTGTTTCAAGAACGTGTAGTTGCCGAACGAGATATAGCGCGCCTGCAAGTCCACCTCTCCGGCCCCTACCTTGGCCGGAATGAGTTTGCTGTCCGACATGCTCATGACGACACGATCGATGTACGGCAACTGCTGCCCCGCTGCGTCGACACGGTGGTAGAATGCGTTTCGCTCGAAAATCAGGCGGTTGGCCGGCGGTTGCGTTGTTAACCGCCACGGCTGCAGTGTCGGCAACTCCGGATTTTGCATGCGGTACAAACGCGCCTTGTCGAAGTGCAGATCAATCCAATCGCGCTTCTTGTTCGTCTCGACTTCGTTCGCCAGTGCATCGGGGTCGGCGAAGCGCTTGTGAAACCGTCTCAAGTAATGCGCGGGCGCGTAGAGAAATTGCGGGCGTGGCGCTGCAAGCAGGGTCAGAAAACGGGGGTTCGGAGATGGCCAAGTGTAGCGAACCGTGTTGTTGTCCGGAAACTCGACGAACGGCGGCTGGCCATTCACCAGCAATGCCCGCGGGACGCCGGCCGGATAAAGATCAGGGTCGTTTGCAATCGCCTCCCACCAGTACTTGAAATCAGCTGATGTAAACGGATGACCATCCGACCAACGGTGCCCCGGACGCAGTCGTAAGGTGAAGATACGCCCGTCTTCGATGTCGATTTCCGAGAGAATGTCCGGCTTTAGGTTGAAGCTCTCGTCGTAGGCGACGAGACGCGAATACCCGTAGACATACATCAGCCGCGTGTCCTTTGGGCGCCCCATGAGAATTCGAAGGTCGCCGCCATAGGTCCCGACCGATTTGGACGGCGGCATTTGGACGATTTGCGGGTTCAAAGGTATTCGACGGTCGATTGGCGGCAAAGCGCCTGAACGGACATCATCCGCAAGCATTGGCGGCTCGACAAGATCGACCGCGTTTGCCGGTTGCGAAAAGGCAAGAATTGCGGCCGCGATCACGAGAAATCTCATGCCACCGCTCCATCCTGCGTCATCAAGACACGATGACCCGGCGCAACATCGACCATTCTGCCCGGCTGGCTTTGGCTTAAACGGAACGGCGCTGGCCAATCCGACGGTATGGATGCGCCTTCGGCTACACCCATACCCGCCCCGGAGAGCCACGCATCGGTGCCATCGGGGTCCGGCACCGCCCGCAATAGCGCCTGGGTATATGGATGCTCCGGCGAAGAGAAAATACGCGCCGTCGGACCTTCCTCGACAACACGGCCTTTGCACATGACCAAAATCCGGGTGCAGAGATAGCGAACCACGGCGAGGTTATGAGAGACGAACAAATACGTGAGGCCCAGCTGCTCCTGCAGATCTTTGAGCAGGTTGAGAACTTGCGCCTGAATAGACACGTCTAACGCTGACACAGGTTCATCGCAGAGCAGAATCTCCGGCTGCAAAGCCAGCGCCCGTGCAATCCCGATCCGCTGTTTCTGTCCACCGGAGAAGCTATGCGGATAGCGGTTCAGTGCGCTCTCGTCCAAACCAACGAGTTTCAAAAGGGTCACAACCCGCGCCAACCTCTCGGCCGGGTTGCCAATGCCATGAATGGCCAATGGCTCTTCAACAAGATTGGAGATCGTCATCCGTGGGTTCAGCGACGATGCCGGGTCTTGAAAAACGTACTGTATGCGGCGGCGCATTTGAAACAACGCACGTGCATCCAACGTATGCAAGTCGATCTCATTCCCCCCAGAAACATAAGAGATGTTTCCGGCATTTGGTCGCAGCGCGCACATGATCATTTTACTGACGGTCGTCTTACCGCAACCGGACTCGCCAACCAGACCAAGGCTCTCGCCCCGATCGATCTCAAAACTCACATCTCGGACCGCCGTTATCCTTGTCTTCTCGGCGGAAAACCATCCACCCTTCTTGGAGGTAAACGTCTTTTCCAACCCGGTCACCCGTAGAATCGGGCCGTCTTCGGGACGGTCCTCGCCCGAGCGTTCGATCAACGTCGATGCATCGACGGTGACAGACCGAAGCGGTTCCAAGCGATCACCGGCATGGCCGCTCATGCGTGGAAGGGCCTTGAACAGTGCTTTTAGGTAATCGTGCTTCGGCGACTGGAACAGCGTTTCCGTTGGCCCGCTTTCGACAACGTTGCCGCGGTACATCACGACCGTCACATCGGCCATATGCGACACGATCCCAAGATCGTGCGTGATCAACAGAACCGCCATGCCAATCTCGCGCTGCAAATCCCGGATCAACGATAGGATCTGTGCTTGCACGGTCACATCCAAGGCGGTCGTCGGCTCATCCGCGATCAATAACGCGGGGCGCGATACCAACGCCATGGCAATCATGGCCCGCTGGCGCATGCCGCCCGACATTTCGAACGGATAAAGATCATAGGCCCGATTGGCGTCGGGAAACCCAACCCGATCGAGCATATCCAAGACGGCTTTCTTGACGTCGGCTTCGGTGTCCTTGGGACCATGCAGTCGATACGCTTCGGAAACTTGGTTGCCAACCGTATGCAATGGCGAAAGCGATGTCATAGGATCCTGAAAGATCATCGAGATGGCCCCGCCACGGATACGACGAATATCCGCGCCATCGGTCGTCAAGCTCGCTAAATCCACCGGTGGGTCGGTCTCCGCCGCTCCCTTCATCCCGGAAAACAAGAGGTTGCCGCTCGCAACCCGACCGTTCTTTGGCAGAATGCCCAAGAGTGCTTGCGCCACTGTCGACTTGCCCGAACCCGACTCTCCGACAAGTGCCACCGTCTCGCCTCTGGCGACCCCGAACGACACGTCATCCACGGCAACAATTTCGCCTTCATGCAGTGAAAACCGGATGTTCAGGTTTCGGGCATCAAGCAGCAAACTCATACTCGCCGCCTCGCAACCGCGTCCATATTCACCCGGGTCGCCATCGACAACTCAATGCCGGTATCGTTTGCAGCCTGTTCTGCAAATCTCACAACTTCCTCAAACCCCTCTAAATCGGAGTCTACCTTGACCGCACGCCCTTTTTCGTCGCGGATTTGCAAGGTCATCCAACCACTGTCGCGGTCGCGTCGCGTTGTGTAAAAGTCCAAGCGGACTTCCGACAGTTCTGCCCAGCGGACGCCGTTGGCTGCGTCGCCCACTTTGCAGAAGGCCTCAGCATCCAATTCAAACTGCGCTTTCAGCTTTATCAAAGCGCGGACGGCAAAAACGGTGAAGATCATGGCGAACGCCGCAAGTAGCCATTCGACGAACTGATGCGGTTCGGTTGCGAATAGCAACACGGCGCATAACAACGCCGCCATGGCACCGCGCACCACATTGCCCAGCCCCGCTCTTGCGCCATATCGAAAGCTGCGTCGCATAATTTACGCTACCGCCCGCCAAGCAGCACCCGGATGGTCGTTGATCAGGATCGATAGCCGATCCATAAACTGCCAGCAGCCATCGTCGTGATCGAGATGATGGGTCAGCATTCCCAGCTGTTCGGGTGCCATGGCCTGCCGCCCTTCGCCTAAAATCCGAATGATCTGCGACAGCACCTTGTCTTCGCCGGCGAAGCCGCGCGTTCCCCGCCAATTGATGATATCCACATGCGTGTCGATGATGCGAAGGCCGTCGACTTCTTGCCAGTCTTTGGAATCAAATCCTGATACCGCGTTGACGCCAATAGCCGGCAAACCGGGGATGATCGACGCCCGCATCCGGTTCCAGGGCGGGACCAACAAGCCCGAGAGACGATCGCCGAAAAGCGTGCCGATCCGACCGCGCGATGCCTCAAGGTTTTGCAAGACTTCCGCATCGGAAAGTGCGCCGCCCAACTCGGCGGCCTTTTCACCGGGCGCCGCGTGGTTGCGGTGCGCACACCCATGTTGAGCGATCGTAATGGAAGGATTGGGCGCCGTCGCATCAACCAAACAAGGGGCCGCACGATCCGGAATAACGGCGAGGACAATCGGAATGCCACGCTTGGTCGACAAGGACAAAAGCCGTTGTAAAGCATCGGTGTCCTCAATGGCGTCATCGTCGCGCCACCAGAATGCTGCACTGCGGCCGTTCTCCCGCCACGCATCCAATTCCGCGATCAACTGGCGCCAAAGGTCACTCATACCATGCGTCGCCCCCATTCACAGCATGCAGCAAAAACAATGCGCTAGTGCGTATGTGAACGCAACCTCCGCAATATGACATCTGCGCTGGCTTCGGCGCCGTTGATTGACGGAGGCGCATCGCCCGCGGATCGCTGAGAAAGTGCCTTGGCAATCGCGTCGCTCAGGACCTCCGGCGAAAGGTCGTTCTCATCAATTGCGACGCACAGGCCACGCGCCTCAAACGATCGGGCGCGCAACGTTTGTTCCGTCTCTTCGTCCCCCGTATACGGCACCATCACGCTCGGGACCTCAGTCGCCAGCACATCAAGCGCGGTGTTGTAGCCGCATTGGGAAATCGACAACGCCGCATTGCGCAACAACCCCGGAAAATCGGCGCGGGCAGGCTCGACGATAACACCGTCGGCGGCAGTGGCCTTGAGTGTCTGCAACATCTCAGGCCCCGCATGCCCCCCAACCAATATGCGCCACGTATGATCTTTGAGCGGCGATAACGCACGGGCCGCCAAGGCGGTCTTGTAGAGGCGTTCGCCATATCGCCCCCCGCCCGCCGAGACAATAACCTCGTCCTGTCCCAAATGCGTTGCGGCTTCTTGAGGCCGTGCAACGTATCCCGTGTAGACAATGCGGTCGCGAATGCGTGCTGTTTCGGGAAACGTCGTATCGAAGGGAATGACGTCGGAATCCCCGTGCACCATCACCGTATCGTAGAATTCCAGGACGGTATCCGCCATCTGTCGATTGCGTTCCGGCTTTTTCTTTTTCACCAAGATGTCGCGCACCGAGCCGACGAGTGGAATCCCGTTGGACTTGGCCCAAGCCATAAGCGGTCGCAATTCGAACTCGAATGCGCGCCTGCCGAAGGGATATTGCTCGGTCACGATCACATCAGGCATGAAATCCTGCGCCGTTTTCATCAGCCGATCGCGGCGCGCCGCATACCACGTGTCGTTCAGCGGATGTCCGTCAAGATCGACGATCCCGGTTTGCGGCATGTCCGCTGCCTTGGCCGGTGGGAGCCGAACAACGTCCGACGTGCCGAAATCCTCCGAGGCGACGACAGCGCCGCCGACTAAGACGCATACGTCGGCACCCCGGTCACAAAGCGCCGATGCGATAGCGCCCGCCCGCATCACGTGGCCGATCCCCATCAGATGCTGGACCCATAACAGAACCTTAGCCGTCATACGCGCCATCCAGCGGAACGTTCAACCGATCGACGCTGACGTCGCCGGTCTTCGACACCGAAAAAATATGCAGGAGGTTTCGCAACTTTGTTTCCGGTTTTTGCATCATGTCCCATCCCGTTGCCAAGGCGTAGACGGCGCGAATGACCCCCTTGTGGCTGACGACCACAGTGTCTTGTTGTTCGCGTCCGGTTTCGAGCAGGAAACCCTTTAGTCTTTGCTGAACCTGCCGCGGGCTCTCGCCATTCGGTGCCGCAAAGTCCAGCCCGGCTTTTCCGTCGCGCGCCACGCCGTCGCCGTAGTCGCGCCGGATATCGGCAAGCGGCGAGCCTTCCCAATCGCCCCAATCCGTTTCAGTGAGGCGAGCATCGATCTCCGGTTCACGGCGGCTCAAGCCTTGCGCCGTGTCGCGCGCGCGAAGGAGCGGACTGGAAACCCATCGCCACTGCATCATGCCGGTGGGAAGCGACCATTCTGCGATTTCCGCATGGCTTTCCTCATCAAGCGGAACATCCGTTCGGCCTTGAAGTCTGCCGCCCCTGTTCCAGGCCGTTGGCGCATGGCGGATAAACGCGATCTTCGTCATGCCGCAACCCGCTCCAACGCCTTCCCAAGACTCTCCGACGCCGCCAAGAAACTGTGTTCGCGTTGGACATAGCCCTTGGCGGCCATCCCCATGCGTTTCAGCAGCCCTGCATCCTCAATCAGACGGTCGAGCGCCGCCGCCATCTCAGCGGGCTCGGTCAATGCGCATAGGAAGCCGGTTTCACCCTCGACGATCACATGTTCGACGCCACCGGATCGCCCTCCGACGACGGGTAAGCCAAACGACTGTGCTTCCAAAAAGACCATACCCCAAGCCTCATTCACACCGGGCCAAAAAAACATGTCGGCAGCGGCATAAAATGCGTCACGCTCGGCGCCCTCGCATTGACCGACAAGAATGGAGCCGGCACCGGACAAAATCCCCTCGACGGACTCTCTGGCTGCTCCGTCACCCAAGACGATGTGCTGAAACCGACCAGGGTCCAACCGAGACAGCGCTGATGCGGCGATTTCGTAAGACGACATCTTGTCGCCCGGCCGCATCATCGCGACCGTCAGAATCCATGGCCGCTCGGGGTCCAGGCCATATCGCCGCGCCAGGCTCAGCCTGTCTGCCGCGGGCAGCTCTTTCGGTCTTGCGATGAAGGGCGGCAACGACATCATGTCCGCATCTTGTCGCAACAAGGGCGCCACGCACGCCCGATCAACGGGGTTGGGGCAAATGACCAATGCCGCCTGACGTAATGCACGCGCGACCGCGTCATGCGACAGCGCCCAACTCCCATGGGCCCGTTTCGGTGCATGGGAGGCTTCAGCGACAACATAGGGGATGCCCAGCGCGGACGCGATCATGGGGCCGATCCAGTCCGCGGCCTTGTAATACAGATGATATGTCAACCAGACGTTCGGCGGATTAGGGGCCAATTCCCGTATCAATCGCTCGGCATGCCATCGGCCGATCCGCTGCAACCGAGACTGCCGCGCCGGATCGCCGTGACCGTCTCGGGACCGGAACCGGCTCGCGATGAAGACACTATGGCCGGCATCCGATATCGCATCGATCAGATTTCGCGCCATCAACCGATCACCGGATGGACGCGGGTGGTCGGGCGGCTTCATCGGCGCATAAAAGGCGACCCGCATCACATTACCGCTCGAAATTTCTGGGCAAGCCGATCAATGCCATCGTGATGACGAAAACGGCGAACGATGATCTCTCGCCCACGGTCCCCCATTTGACGGCGTGTCTCTTGGTTAGTCGCCAGCGCCAAGATCGCCTCGGTCATCGCCTCCATATCGC
The DNA here is from genome assembly GCA_965601835.1 of Rhodospirillales bacterium. Taxonomy (GTDB): domain Bacteria; phylum Pseudomonadota; class Alphaproteobacteria; order Rhodospirillales; family Casp-alpha2; genus UBA4479. The sequence goes on along the minus strand of OZ271842.1, from coordinate 3,818,534 downwards.
CGGGTGGGACGAGCCGCCCGTTCACACCGTCTTCGATCAGTTCCGAGACCGCGGAAACGTTCGTGGAAACGACCGGCAATCGCTGACTCTGTGCTTCCATCATCACGTTAGGGAGACCGTCTCTGTCACCGTCTTCCGTTATCTTAGGCGCCAAGACGAAGAGGTCCGCCTGTCGGTAGGCGTCCAACACATCACGCTGCGGCCGCGCGCCGGACCACGTGATCCGGGCGGCGATCCCCAGGCGTTCCGCTTGGTCTTTCAGTTTCTGCAGCAAGGGCCCGCCACCGATATGAACGAATGTCCAATCAACGCTATCCGGCAAGGATGCGAGCGCGTGCAATAGGTCATCATATCCCTTCTTGGCGACGGCGCGCCCAACGGAAACCAGCCGGACACGATTTTCATCCTCGGACGTTTTCGCACCCGGGTCCTGGAACCGATCCGTATCAAGCCCGTGGTAAATCAGATCTACCTTTTCCGGTCCATTCGCCAAACCTTTGAGATACTCCGCGTTCGCGGCCGTACACGTCGCCGTCCACGCAGCGGCGTCCAACTTTTCGCCGATCTCCCATGCAGGGCTGGTCCAAATGTCCTTGGCATGGGCTGAGACACTGAAGGGAATACCGGACATTATCGCTGCATACCGGGTTACAGAAGTCGGCGTATGCAGAAAATGTGCATACAGCCATCCGCAATCCTCGGGGAGTTCGTGCGCGAGCACACATGCTTGGCCAAACCGCCGCACCCGGTTCGGCGTGATGTCTCGGCGAAGATCCCGAAGCCAAATATTGAAAGCTTCACGATACGCAGGGCGGCGGCGCACCGCCCACCATGCACGGAGCACACGCCACGGCTCATGCAACAAGTACTCGGGCAGATACAGCACCTCCGCCGCGATTTCATCGTGGATGGGGTGAGTTGCCTTATCGGTCGGGTGGCGTAAAGAGACCAGGAACAACGGAATTCCATGCTGCTCAAGCCCGTGGATCTCTTGGGCGATGAACGTCTCCGATAGACGCGGATATCCTTTGAGAACGACGCCGATGCGCACGAAAATCAGGCCAATTTTGCGACGGTAATATTGGGTTTCGTCTGTTCTGTTGATCGTTCGAAGACTTGGGCCGTCAGTTCGCCGATCTTGTGCAGCCCGTCCAGCAGGCCGGGAATGTTCGACCGCGACGGCCGCCCCCAGGCATCGACGCTGCAAAGCATCCGCGCCATCGCGAGCGGGTCGGTGTTCTCTCTGGCATCGACCATTTGCGCCAAACCAAGGGTTTGCGCCGCCGTAGCGCGCAAGAATTGCTCCATGCGGGGCTCTGTGCGCGGCACGATCAGCGCCGGCTTGTCATGGGAGAGAACCTCGCAAAACGTATTGTACCCACCCATGGCCACGATGGCGGACGCCTCGCGCATCAGTTCAGACATACGGTTGTGAAAATCGATTGCCGAGACCAGTGGTAGTCGGTCGATGCGCTGCTGGAACCGCGCTTTGACGTCCGGTGACATGAACGGCCCAAACACGATCAAAGCAGGGTAAGGAATCTCGACCCCGGTTTCATAGGCGGAGATAATCCAATCGACCATCGTGTCGCCATCGCCGCCACCGCCCGGCGTCACCAACAAATACGGAATACCACTGTAAGGTAAGGCAATCGACGTGCCTTGGCTCTCTTCGAGAGTTGCCGGGAGATATCCGGTAAACACCGATTTATCGCGAACGCTCTCGGGAACGCCAACATGCTCGAGCGGATCAAAAATCTCGCGCAGTCCATAGATCCAGATCTGGTCGTAGAGGTTCTCGAGGGCCGGCACAGACTCCTTTCGGGCCCATTCGCGTGCCAAAACGGCCGGGTCGTCCATGATATCGCGCAAACCCAGTACACATGGCGTACCCCGTGATTTGAGGTATTCGAGGGTGCCGCGCACCTCGCCCCGGAGTCCCAATGGCTCCTTATCGACGATAAACAGGTCCGGTTCGAAGACCTCGGCCGTTCGACGCATAATCGCCTCGCGAAGGTCCAGCGTCTGGTCGATATCCAAATGGAGATTCAGCGCCGCATACTCGCCGGTCCGCAGTTTCGTTACACCCGGCACCCGCACAAAGTCCACTCGGCTACGATACTCGTAACTCCCGATAATCGGCGATCCGGAGATTATCAGGACAGAAAGGTCGAGCCATTGCCCCACGAGGTAATTGGCGATCCGCCGACAACGGCGAAGATGCCCGAGGCCGAAACTATCGTGCGAATAGATGAGAACTCGTTTTCCGGGTGCGCCAACAGACATCGGCACCTCTATCCATAAAATATCCTCTAAGCATGCCTCGCATTTCAAAAAATCTCAATCCGATTTCTTGTGCAGTGCGGTAACCAATTGGTTCGTAGCTACCACTCGATGACGCGAGGGGGCCTCATGCCGGTGTGCCGGATGGCACATCACTTGGTATCGGCGTTGCAATATGTCCCCGCTGATCGGTGATCCGGGGATGGTCGTTAATGGTTGTTTCCGCGTCTTGCTCACGATGTCCTCTCGCGACGAGCTTGAACATCGGCGGGACGAAATAGAACGACACCAAGGTTGATAACAGGACCCCTCCGGCAATAGCCATGGCGAATGGCGGCCAAAACCCACCCCCGGCCAAGATGAGCGGCAAGAATCCGCCGAATGTGGTCATCGCTGTGGAAACGATATGGCGGCTTTGCGCAATAACGGTGTCTCGAATGGCGTCCGTATCGCCCTGCATGGCCAAAGGCACCCGTTGCAACGCCGTCATAATGATAATCGCGGCATTGATCGATACACCGATCGACCCGATCACGCCAATGAGGGCCTGAATACCAAATGGATATTGAAACACAGCAAGCGAGAAGAGACTCAAACCCACAGCCAACAGCGACACGCCACCGGTGATGGCGGACAATCGGTAGGAGTTAAAGGTCAACACGACGGCGGCGACCGTCAGCGCAAAAATAAGACCTGCCCCTGCCAGCAAACTGGCGATCACGTCGTTGCGGGCATCCGCGTCGCCGCCAACCTCCAGCCGGTATCCGGGTGGAAGTTCGAACCCTGCGTCATCGATGCGCTGCAGAACGGTTTTAAGGGCCTCCTCGGGCAAGACCGTGCGGTGCGGATATCCTTGCACCGTGTTGATCCGCTCTCCGTTTCGTCGATAGATGACGCTATCAGACGGCACTAGCTCGACGTCACCAAGCGAGCGAAGCGGAACACCCGTGAACTGGCCCTGTTGCGTCAAGAGTATGCTGTCCGGCAACGCGATGAGTGTATCTGCGAGACGATCAGCGGAAGATCGTTCGGGGTCACCAATTCGCACCCGGACCGGAAGCTCCTCGGAAGATTCGACCAAGGAGCCGCCAACAGCCCCGTCGATACGCCCCGACAATTGGTCCGCGACCTCGGATAGGCTCAGGCCGAGTATCCCGGCGCGGTTTTCGTCCAAATTCAAAACAGTCTTCGGCGCGCCGCCTGTCAGCTGTGTCTTCGCCTGCAGGATTTCGGGAACGCCGGCCATGATCGCCCTCAGATCATCTCCGATCGATCGGAGCGTTGCGATTTCTGGGCCGACGACACGTATCTCGACCGGCGCGTTGACCGGAGGTCCCTGAACGAGACCTCGGACTGTGATCCGTGCCTCTGGAATATCCGCATCCAATGCGCGTTGAAGGTCTGGCAAGATCCGCTCTGTCGCCTCCGGTGACATCGTGGTGACGAGGGCTTCGGCGAAACCAGGCACGCCGTCTTGGTTGTCCATCATGTTGTAGTAGAACGCGGGGGCATTCTCGCCGATCACCCAGTGAACGCTCGACACGCCTTCGAACTGACGAAGGCGCGCATCCGTTCGCTGCACGGTGCGTTCGGTCGCCGCGATGGCAGCGCCACTCGGCAGTTGAAGTTGAACATAGAACTGATCTCGGTCGACGCCGGGAAAGAACTGCGCTTGTAACGTGGGAAAAGCGCCAAATCCCATGATGGGTACGACGAGAGCCACAATGATCGCCGTTTTTGGGTATCGAAGCGCAATGTCCAAAGACTTTGAAAACAGACGCGCGAACGAGGGAATATGCACCCCTTCGAAGCCCGACCGGCGCCGGCCCGCGGCGTTGGATTGCGGCCTCAGCATCCAACCCGCAAGTGCAGGCGTGATTGTCATGGCGAGACCGAACGAAGAAATCAGCATGATAATGACAGCCGCGGCAATCGACCCGACGAAATCACCGGCCGGCCCCGGCAATAACGCCATGGGTGTAAAGGCAAGCGCTGTCGTCACTGTCGATGCCAACAAGGGCGCGGCCAGACGCGCCACCGACTCCTGAACCGCGACCAAAGCGGATTCACCCTTCTCCAACTTGCGCCTGATCTCGTCGGTCATCACAATCCCGGCGTCCACCAAAAGCCCAAGTGCCACGATCAGGCCCGTGACGGACATCTGGTGGATGGGTATTCCGAGAAACTGGAAACCGGCCAGCGATGCCAGGGTCGCGAGCGGCAAAATCGCCGCCACGATCAGCGCAGACCGCCAGCCCAGGGTCACGACGAGAACCCCGATGACCAGTGCAGCGCCGATCAACATGTTGACCAACACGAACTGCAACCGGTCGGCCGTATAACGGCTCTGTTCGAACAGAAGTTCGTGCTCAATGCCGCCGGGCAACTCATTCTCGAAAGCCGCCGCAATCGATCGCACCTGATCGTTCCAGCGGTCGACCTGCACACCTTCTTCGGTCTTCGCGGCGACCAAAACCGCACGCTTGCCATTCGCGAACGCCATGCCGTCCGCGGGTTCCTTGAAGCCTCTCGTGACCTTTGCGATGTCGGACAAGCGCACCACGTCACCATCTGACCCGCTGACGAGCGGTATGCGCTCGATGCGGTTCAAGTCCTCTATCTCTCCGCTGACTTCGATCTGCAGGTCTTGCCCAAGACCGCGCAATTCACCGGATTCGACCTTGCTGTCCGCGGCGTTGATGGCGCGCGCCACATCCGCAAAGCGAAGACCCAGCGACGACAACTTTGCGGAATCGACGGTGACCAGGACTTGCTCTTCGCGATCGCCGAACATGCTGACCTGTTTTGTGCCGGGCATGCCACGCAGCCTATCTTGAAGGATCTCGGCATATCGGCGAACGAGGGCTGGGCTCGGATTAACGTCGTCGGCGACATAGATCGCACTGATACTGGAATAGGCGCCTGTGCGGTCATCGTCGAAGGTGGGCTCTGGCACACCCGGCGGGAAAGCGCGGGCCGCGTCGGAGATTGCATCGCGGACCTCAGACCACGCTTGTTCGATCTCCACAGCGTCGAGATCCCAAGACAGCTCAGCCGTGACCACGGAGATGCCGATACGCGAGGTCGATTCCAGCTTGCGGATTTGCGGAATTTCCCTGAGCTCGTTCTCGATTTTCTCGGTAATCAGGGACTCTACGCGCGCCGGGTCGGCTCCCGGGAACGGCGTAACGATGGTGGCGAAAATGCTCGAGATCGTCGGGTCTTCTTGCCGCCCGACCGAGAGGATGGCGGAAACTCCAGCCGCCAGCACCATCAAGATAAGCAGGACCGAGTACCGCTTGTTGCGATAAAACAGCGCCCCCATGTCACTGCGCCCCAGAACTGACGATGACGCGCTGGCCTGGCACGATCCGATGGGTCCCGCTCAAGACCACGTTATCGCCGTTCTGCAATGTGCCGTGCACGAAAACGTCCTCGCCGCGCAGACCAAGGATTTCGACGGCCTCACGGCGCACCACGTCACTGCCGTCGTCCGGGGTGACGACAAAAACAGTCCAAACGCCCTTTCGCCCCTCATTCAGCGCCGAGACCGGCAACCACAGGCCGCGCGCGGCGTTGGTGCGTGGCAGGGTGAGACTGACCACATCGCCGTCGAAAACCGACGCCGTGCCGGTAATCTCGAACACGGCTGAAACGGTGAGGGTACCGGTCTGCAAGTCAGGCCGTTTCGACACCAGCACCGCAGCAAGCGGCCGGTTGCCGACGGCCAAAGTATATGCGGCGCCCACCGTCAGCGCGTCTGCGGCATCGACCGGCACGCCGATCCGCGCCTGCTTAGACCCGGTTTCCAACAGATCGACGATCGTGGCGCCGGGTGAGACCACCGTGCCTTCGTCGACGTGCCGGCGGCCGACGATGCCGTCGTAGGGCGCGAAAATCGTCGATTTATCGATGTCGATCGTTATCGATTCTATCGATGCCTCGGTCCGCTTTATCGATGCGGTTAATTCCGCCACCAAAAAACGCGCTTCGTCGTAGCGTTGCTCGGTCTGCCATCCTTCGGTGCGAAGCTCCCGTTGCCGCTGCAAAGTTGCACGCGCCAAGTCGCGGCGGGCTTCCGTCTGCTCGCGTTCCGCCATCAAACTGTCACGAACCGAGATCAGCCGGTCAGTGTCGAGCGCGGCGATAGGGTCACCGGCCTCGACCCGGTCGCCCTCGTCGACGAAGACATCGGTGACCAGCCCTTGCAACTCGAAGCCCAGCGGCGTGCGGCGTGTGGATTCAATCCGCCCGGTATAGCGGTCCTCGGTCTCATACGCCGATTGAAACGCCACCGGCGCGACGGAAACCGTTACCGGTGGATTTGCCGCCGTGTCCGGGGTTGCGGCTGCGCGGGCATGCATCGCGGCGATTCCCGCACCCGCGACACCGATGCAGGCCAAGACGACCAACGCCGGCATGATCGGCAGGGACACCGCAAGCCCCCGCATGTCGTCACTATCTTTCTGAAATAAAGGCATTTTCCGATCCTCACCGGCTAATGTATGAAGCGCTAACATATGTTAGCTTCATTTACATTGCAAGCAAAAGTTAGATGCAGTAACATTCTTTTTACGGGCCGTTTCGGCCTGCAGTTCACCGGTTGGCAAGGGGTGCGCATATGACCGCCACGGCGCGGAAATCCAAATATCACCATGGCGACTTGCGCGAGGCCTTGATCGGCGCCGCGTTCGACGGCATCAGCGCGGCCGGCGCCGAAGGGTTCACCATGGCCGACGCCTGCCGGATCGCCGGGGTATCGACGGCCGCCCCCTATCGGCATTTTAAGGACCGGGATGAATTGCTGTCGGAAGTCACCGCCCGGGCATTCGCAACGTTACACGAACGTGACAAGGCCGCGTGCGAAGCGGCGGGCGAAGGCACCGTCGCCGGTATTGTTGCGTTGGGGCGGTCCTATGTGACGTTCGCCATCGATCACCCGGGATTATTCCGGCTGATGTTCGGGGACCGCCAAGCGGTGTCCGACGCCCCGCAGGTGCAGGCCTGCGGGTTCGAGTGCTTCAATTACGTGATTTCTCAGGTCGCGCTGTTCTGCAAGAACCACGAGGTGCCGGGCGACCCGTTGCAAATTGCGACCAGCTTGTGGACGTACGTGCACGGTATGTCGTCGCTGAGCATCGACGGCAAGTACGACGTGGTGTCCGAGGGGGTCGACGTTTTCGCGCTGATGGAAGACGTGACGCCGAAGCTGTTGGGCTATCGGCCGTAGCGCTCAGGCGGCTTGAATACCGAGCCGCCGGTCGCGGTCGCGGAACCAGGCAATAAACGGGATCGACAACAACACCATCCAGCCCTTGCCGACGATCTGCCCCCAGACGTAATCCAGGCTGCCGAAGGCCAGATACAAGAATACGGCGCTGTCGATGACCAAGCCAACGATGCTGCTGAGCACCACCGCCAACACCAGCCGACGTTCCTGCAGCGGCGTATATACGGCGAAGTCGGCCAACTCCGACAACAGAAACGCCGTCACCGACGCCACGACCAGGGCCGCCGGGGCCACCAAACCGGAGACCGCCGCACCGACGACGATCGCCGCCAGCACAACCATCTTGCCGAGCCGCCGTTGCACCAGATCGCGCAATACCAGGGCGAGGCCGATCATCAACACGCCACTCGGCGCGTCCAACCCGGGCGCCACCGGGATCAGGCACGGACCGTTCGGAATGCAATGGGTCCCGACATTGCCGATCATCCAGTTGGCAATGGGGATACAGGCGATGAAGGCGATCAGAAAAATGCCACCTTCGATTTTTTGTTGTCGGTCGTTCACGGTCGAGTGTTCCTGTGATTAACGGCGCAGCAGGGTTATTTTCGTTTTTCCGCCAAGCGTCAATAAAAGAAAACCGCCGGCTAAGGGGCGGCGGTTACCTCGGCGGTGGCCACCGTGAACTCGTTCATCACCGTTTCGTCCGGCTCGAACGCGATACCAGGCCCCTCCGGCAGCAGGAAATCCCCATCGGCACAGCGGATCGGGACCGTATTCAGGTCGGCTCGGAGCGGGTTGGCGTTGACGTCGACCTCCAACAGTCCGTCACCCCCCGCCGCCGCCAACAAGTGCGCCGACGCCAGCAGCCCCGGTGCCGCGCCCAGGAAATGCGGGCAATACGTCAGCCCCGCCGACAGCGTTCGGCGGGCAACGTCGAGACACCCGGAAATCCCGCCCCACTTGGCGACGTCGGGCTGGATGAAAGCAAACGCACCGCTTTCGATGGCCGCCGAGAAGTCATAGGTCAACATGTTCTCGCCACCCGCAAGCGGCGGCGCCCCTGCGGATTTGAGAGCCTGCCACGCATCCATCGGCGCGTCGGCATGGATCGGCTCTTCCATCCAGATCGGCCCGTGCGCGGCAATCTTGGGCAAGATCGCCTGGGCATGGTCGGGCGACCACCCTTGGTTGGCGTCCAGCATGAACCCCTCGCCCGCTTGCAGGCCGCCCGCAACGCCGTTCGCCACGGCGAGATCCGCGTCATCGTCGAACCCCACCTTGATCTTGAAGCGCGTGTGACCTTCGGCGCGGGCGCGCGCGATGACCTCATCCGTCTGGTTCGGGTTGATGCCGCTCGCATACGCCGGCACCGATCCAACCGCCGCGCCGCCCAACAGCTGGTACAGCGGTTTTCCAGCCTTATGCGCCGCCAGATCCCAAAGCGCCGCTTCAAAACCGGCGATCACCTGTGCATAGGGTCCAGGCTCCGCCGTTTGAATGGCGAGGGTCCGAAAGGCCGCGGTCAACTCGCCGTACACGGATCCCGCGTCGGCGAACGGACGGCCGATCACCCACGGCGCCACCACCTCTTCCGCCAAGGCCATCCGCGCAGGTCCGGACATCGGTGGGTGATTGCACCAGATTTCGCCCCAACCGACGGCCCCATCGGCATCCTCGACCGCGACCAGCACCGCCGGTCGATGGGTCATCACGGCAAAAGAGGTCCGCACCGGCACGTCGATGGGCGCCTTGAGCAGATACAGCCGAACGCGGGAGACGGACAGACTCATTTCGCGCCCTGGCTTATCGGATCGGTCATTGCAGGCCGGCCTTCTTCAGCAGCTTATAGAAATCCCGCAACACCTTCTCCGCCGCTGCCGGGTCGGCGATATCTTCGACGAACTTGGTCTCGAAATTTGGCTGGCGCAGCAATTGAATGATCCGCTTTCGGGCCAGGGTCAGGGCCTTACCTTCCGGCAACACGCCGGCACCGCAGAACTTCACCAACCGCACCGCGCGGTCCCGCAGGATCGCGTCCGGATTGTCGAGCCGTTCGATAATGTTCTCGTCCAGTAGGTATCGCTCCAGCACCTCGTCGATGTGCACGGCTACCCGGTCTTTCAGCTCATCGGGCAGCGCCGAGGCTTTGGCCGCGCTGTAGGCGCCGGTCGCCGTGACCATCCGGTCCTTGGGCGACAACGAGCGCCGACACAGTTCATCGATCACCCGCGCACCAAACACGTGGTCCAACTGTTTGACGATATCGCTCAGGTGCTCCTCGGCGATCTCCGTGTTGCTCAACTCCGAGAGATACATCACACCGCGCGCCGGATCGGGCAGTGCCTTCAAGGTTGCATTGATCGCCGTGCGGCGGCCGGTGGCGCCGCCCGCTTCAACAAACCGCGCGCTGCGCATGGTCAACGCCTCGGCCGCCTTGGCGCCGGAAAGAATACCGCCCGGCACCAAAAGCTTGGCGAGGATACGGCGATACTCCTCAAGCTCCTTTTGCGGCTCGGTCCTGTGCAGCGGATGCGGCGATTTCAGGTGCCGAATGGCGCGGTCCACCAGCACCGACGTGCTGGCCGGCAGTTGGCCCGCCTGCATCAATCGGTTGAGGGTCGACGCGAGCTCTTCGTGATCGCTCTGATCGGTCTCGAACGTTCCCTGCGCCAGGTCGATCATGCCGATGATGGCGCTGCCCAGGGACGGCTGCCAGCCCATCAATTCCTGCACCACGTTCGCGCCCAACACGTCGGCGATCACAGTATCCAACAACAACAAGCCCCGCGAATTGGGTTTTTCCTGCGCCGCGAGTTCCAGCAACCGCTCCAGTTTGGCGACCCAATTGCGGCGACCGCCGAGGTCGCGGGCCAATACCACCATCGCCAAGTATTCCGGGGTGTCCTCGGTGTTTTCGGCGACCTTTCGCAGAACCCGCGAAAACGTCTTCGAAATCTTCGGCAGCTTCAGCGATGCGGCCCGTTCCGCCTGGGCGGTAATTTGTTCGATACTGGCGAAAATCTCGTTCTTGCGGTCCCGTAAATCCTGGCCGGTTTTGCGAACCTGCAATCGGGCGATGTTTTCGACCGCCGACGGCAGCAGCATCGGCTGATCCCCCAGCCGGTCGAGTTCGCGGGCGCTGTGAAGTACTTCGGTCGGGGTCAGGATCACTCGTTCCAGGTAATCCCGGAACATGAAGTTCATGATCGAGCGGCTCTCGAGACCGAAGAAGTCCCGCGGCGCCGAACAGACAGGGGGCTGCGATTCGATGGTACGGATTTTGACGGGCTTTTCGCCGCCGCCCTCGACCTTTTGCTCGAAGACGATCTGGTCGCCGCTTTCGAAGCCGTTCGGGTCTTCAAGGACAATTCGCACGCCGCCGATCGCCTTGTTCGACAGCAGTTTTTCCGCATGCTCCTTAGCGTCGCCTTCCCAATTGCGGATCGCTTCGGTGACCCAGCGGTCATCCTTGAGAATCTGAATCTCGTATGTTCCGCGGCCGGAACCGAACAATGCCATGGTAGTTTGATCACCCGTTCTGACGACGTTCGAATTTTAGGCAAATTCACAGAAACCTCAAAGCCCATCGAACGGGACACGCGATTGCACGTTCCCGCGGCACAGCCGTTCAGCCGCAAGATTTGTCGACATCGACCGCCGAGACAGGTCACGGCCACATCGATGTCCGGTTCGCGCGGGGGCGTCGCCGGTAAAGAAAACCGGGATGAGGCGTCAGTCGGCGATCAGCGAAAACGTCAGTTTGGTATGCTCGGTGATGATGCCGCCGCGGTCGCCGGGCGTCAGCGAACCGTAACGCGGCGCGAACACCGGCGGCAGTGGCCGGCCGTTCCCTGGCGAGATCCACAGCCGCAACAGATGCCGTTTCCGCTCCGGCTCCGGCCAATCTTCGAAGTCCGTTCGCGAATGCAGAATCTGGTGATTGTGCAGCAGTTGAATATCGCCCGGCCGGAAATCCATCGTCAGTTGGAACTCGGCGTCGTTGCAAAGCTCGTCGAGGTAATCCAACGCCTCATGCTCCTTGGCCGTCAGCCGGCGGGCATCAGGGCAGTTGTCCTGTGCGGAGCGGATATACTGGCCGACGTAGATGGTCGTCAGATACCCGGCGTACCAATTGAACACCGGGACATCGAACCACGGCAGCATCCCGGGCGGGACTTCGCCGCGGCGGTCCGTCGGGAAGGCGTTGTACAGTTCCGCCCAGAGATCGCGGCGCCGTTCGAACATTGCATCGTGCAATGCCACCGAGCTCACGATCTTGCTGGCACCGCCGGACTTGGCGGCGTTCAAGCACAGCAAACCGACGATATCGGAACTGTCGGAATGGAACTCCAAGCCTTTGTTGGTCTCATAGTAGCGGGTGGTTTGCTGGCGGATGTCTTTGCCGATATCGCGTACATGGCCAAGCAAATGCCCCCGGGCATTGTTGGACCGGAACGAGCCGAAATAGGACCCGATCCCGAGATAGCCGATGGCCGCTTCCTCGACATCGTAGCGGTGCACGGGAAACCCGCGGATCAGCACGAAGCCGCGGCCCTTGACCACGTCCTGCAAAACCCCTTCGAGCCGGGCAGACAGGCTCGGCAGTAAAAAGTTGTCGGGACGGATTTCATGCATTTCCCGTCCGGCGGCCTTGTGCGCCTTGATCGCCGCGTCGACCTCCTCGATCTCGGTGTCCGTCAGATGCTCGATCCAAACATCGGAGGATTGCAGTTCGGCACCGCGCCACGCGCCGGGACCACCGATGGGTCCGTCGGGCAACTGCGTGATGTCTTCGGTGTAGGCGTGGTCCATTGTTTCCTCCGTTCGGCCGTCTTTATGTTTGTTCGCGAAATCTGGCATTTCATTATTTATTTGTCTATTTTCATTTTTTAATTGATTGCTAAAATAAATTTATGAATAGCAATGTCACCGTGCGTCAACTTCGCGCCTTCCTGATGGTCGCCGAGGAACGTAGCTTCACCAAAGCGGCACAGCGGCTGCATGTCACGCAGTCGGCGCTCACCGCGGCCATCAAAGGGCTCGAGACCGAAGTCGGCCTGCGTCTGTTCGACCGCACCACCCGGGTCGTGGAACCGACCGTGTTCGGGCGGCGTTTCACCGCTGTCGCCGAACGGCTGCTCGAGGACCTGACCCGGTCCATCGACGATTTACGGGCGGCAGCGGCGCGCCAGCACGGCCTTGCCGTCATCGGCGCGACGGCGACCACCATCAGTTACTTGCTGGTGCCAGCGCTGGCGGACCTCGCCCGGCAGTATCCGGGTATCCGCGTCCGGCTGACCGAAGAGCTTACCGAGAGCGCTGTTGAAAGCGTGCGTAACGGCGACATCGACTTGGCGCTCACCACCTTGGAACGGCCCGGCACCGATATCGAGGCCCTGCCGATTTTCCGCGACCGGTTCGAACTGGTATGCGCGCCCGGACATCCCCTGGCGACGGAGAGCACCGCCCTCCCCTGGAGCGCATTCGCCGATTTCGAGCGGGTCGGACTGTCATGGCAAAGCGGAATCCGCGGCATCGTCGACCGCCACGAGGCGGCGCGCATCGCCGTCGACGATCTCCGCTACGAGGTCTCGTCCGTTGCCGGGCTGAAAAGCATGATCGCCAGCGACCTTGGCATCGCCGCGGTACCGGCGTTGATCGCGCGGGAAATGGCGGAGGCCGGTATCGTCCGCCGCCCCTTGCATCCGGCGGTGCCGCGCACGGTCTCCCTGACCCTGCGGCCGGGCCGCTCGCCGACACCGGCGGCCAGCGCCGTGGTCGCGGCGGCACTGCGCCGACTGGATCGTCTGCAAGGCGATGACATCGACCGGATCGCCGACACGGACGCCTTGGCGGCGCGGGGGTTCATCCTGGACGACGTCGGGACTTAAGGAGTGCGAAACGTCAGCGACGCCCAATCGGAATGCCAGAGCGCGTTGAACCCGTTACCGGGCGCGGCTTCTTGCAGCACCACGGAATCCAGCAAGTACTCGGTCGCCGGTTGCACCGGCACCGTGGTCCGGCCGTTGGCATCGGTGCGGAGCGTCGTGACCGTGACCGCACCGGCGGCGTCCTTGGCGAAGACCTCGACCTGCGCATCGGCGCGCGGCGCACCCCGGTGCAGGACCGTGACCGGCAATCCGGCCGACAGGTCATCGGTATACGGGTTCATCTCGGCGACGATCTCGATCTCCAACCCGATGGCGCGGTCGGCCCCGTTCCCGTCGCCGACGGCGACCAGGCTCTTGGCGAAACGGGTGTAACTCTCGTGAAACCGCCGTTCCCGCCACCCGTTGGCGCGATGCCGGTCGAGCACCCACGCCGCATCCTTCTGCTGCACGAACGCCTCGAAGCGCTGCCACGTGTGATAGGTCGTCACATCGGGATGGCTGACGTAGACCAGGGTCACCAGCCCCGGCCCTTGCCCCTTGGCCTGCACTGCGGGCCGCTGCCCGTCCGTGCCGGGGATCGCGGCGCCGTTGCCACCGGCAATCAACTCCAGGCGCTGGAAGTGCCCGGCGCGCCGGTCGTAGGGGGAGCCCTTGAATTCGTGGCCGATGCGGATGTCGGCGACGATTGGCGCGCCTGGCGGAACCGCGTACTGTTGCGGAGATAGCCAGAATTCATGCGCATTTGCGTCGGACCAAGTCAGCCCGATTACGGCTAGAATGACAACGACGGCACGAACCACGAGCGGCTCCTTTCCCGGCAAAGAGGAACGACCGTCGCACATGGAAACGGGTTGTCAATAAACCAACGGGGAGCACAACGTCATCCGTACCGAACAACAGATCGTCGACTTCGTGCAAGGCGTGCGCCTCGCCGACGTGCCGGTGCGCACGGTCGACGCGGCGATGCTGCGGATCATCGATTCCCTTGGCGTTGCCGCGGCCGCCCTCGGCGCGCCGCCGGCTCGCGCCCTGCGCCAGATCGCACCGAACGTGACCAACGAACCGCGCGCCCGGCTCTGGGGATCGGATATCCTGACCCCACCCGGTTTCGCCGCGCTGAGCAACGGCGGCATGGTCCGGTATCTCGACATGAACGACGCCTACACTATGACCAGCACCGCACACCCGTCGGACAATCTGGCGGGCCTGATCGCGCTTGCCGAGGCGCTGGGACGCGACGTATCGGACGCCGTCCTGGCGGCCACGGTCTCGTACGAAGTGCAATGCCGGCTGTGCGACGCGGCGCCGTTTCACCTCAACGGGTGGGACCAGCCGCTCGCCGGGGCGCCGGGCGCGGCCATGGGGGCGGCGGCGTTGCTCGGTCTCGACGCGGCGACAACCCATCATGCCCTCTCCCTCGCGGTCACACCGAACTTGCCGACCTATCAGACCCGGCACGGTACGCTGTCCATGTGGAAGGGGCTCGCCGGGCCGAACGGGGCGCGCGCCGGCATCGAGGCAGCCATTATGGCGGAGGCCGGTATCACGGCACCGGAAAATCCTTTCGACGGCCCGGCCGGGGTGTGGGCGCTGATAACCGGAGACGTTCGTCCGGTCAATCTGCCCGGCAAGGCCGCGGACCATGTGTTCGCCATCGAGCAAAGCGACATCAAGCTGTATCCGGTGCGCAACGCCATCCAGCTGCCGCTGACGATTGCCCTTGACGCGCGACGCACCGTCGCCGCCGAACGGATCGCCTCCATCGACATCTGGACCACCGCGCATTCGTTCGAGAAACCGTCAAAGGACCCTGCCCTATGGGCGCCCGAAACCCGTGAAAGCGCCGATCACTCGTTGCCGTTCTGCGTCGCGGCGGCGCTTATCGACGGCGAGGTGTCCGTCGACACGTTCGTCACGGAGCGCTACCTGGCGGCGGACATCCGCGATTTGATGTCGAAGATCAACATTCACTTCGATCCGGCGTTCGACGCACTCGCCCCCAGCGTGCGCGCGTGCCGGTTGGTCATCCGAGACACCGACGGCGAGCTGCACACGTTCGAGCGGCACTGGCGACCCGACGATCCCATGCGCCAACCAGACCGCCCGCGGGTTCTAGAGAAAGCCGAGCACTTGGCCCGGGACAGCCTTACCGCTGACGCGGCGGACCGCTTTATGGAATGCCTTCGCGCCCTGTCGCCGGAAATGCCGGCGGCCGACATCGCACCCATGTTCCCGAAAGTTGCTTAGTCTTCGGACGCGGCCTCGGCCGGTGCCGCCACGCACTGCTCGTTGAGCAGCGCATCGATCTGCGCCGAGGTATATCCGAGTTCACCCAGGATTTCCGTCGTGTCCGCGCCGTGCCGAGGCGGTGTCCGCGCCGGCGCATGGATCGGCGCGCGCCCAATCCGGAACGGCAGGGTCGGCACATCGACGCCCGTCGCCGGATCCCGATGGGTGTACGTGCGACCGTGCCGTTCTTGCATCTCAAGCGCTTCGGGCAAGGTCCGCAGTCGGGCAGCGGGCACACCCGCCGCCATCATGTCCCGCTCCCATTCGTCCGCCGAGCGCCCGAGAAGAATCTCCGCGATCTCGGTCTCAAGATCCGCCGCATGAGCCCGCCGCGATGTGCGGTCGGCGAACCGGGGGTCGCCGATCCAGGCATCCCGGCCAAGCACACGCGCCAAGGCGACAAACTGGCTTTCCTCGTTCACGCCAAGACTGATCACGCCGTCTTTGCACGGGTAACTACCCGCGCCCGGACTGCGGCTATTGGCTTTGTTGCCCCGTTGCTGCGGGGCGTTGCCGGTCGCAAGGAAATCCGTGACTGTGGAACTCATCAAGGTGAACGCCGTCTCCAGCATGGAAACGTCGATGAAGGTCCCCGCCCCCGTTTTTTGCCGTTCGAACAGGGCGGCGCTGACGGCGAAACCCGCTGCCAAACCGGTCGAGTAATCCATGATCGGGGCGCCGGTGCGGGTCGGTCCCATGTCAGGGGTGCCGGTCATGGTCATAATCCCGCAGGCGGCCTGGATGTTCACGTCGTAGGCGGCGGCACTTTCCAACGCGCCGCCGCGACCGTAACCGCTCATGGCGCAGTAGATCAGTTTTGGGTGCCGCGCCATGACGACGTTTTCGTCGAGCCCAAGCGCCTTCATGGTCTCGGGCCGGTGGTTCTCCACATAGACGTCGGCCGAGGCCAATAAAGCCTCGAAGACGTCGCGCCCGCCCGGTTGTCCCAGATCGATGGCGATCGACCGCTTTCCGGCGGCCTGGGTCAGGTACGCGGTGCTCATGGCGTCCGCCTGGCGGGCTGTATCGGTCCCGCCACGATGCCGCATCGCATCGCCCTTGGAGATGGATTCCACCTTGATCACATCAGCGCCGAGCAACCCCAGGTAATACCCGCATGCCGGTCCCGCCAGCACATGTGTAAAGTCGATCACGCGAACACCGTCGAGCGGCCGACTTGGTCGACGCTCCGGCGAAGATGTCTCTGCCCCCACTTTTTTATCCTTCGTTCTTCCGATTGCGGCCTCAGTCTAGGCCCATCTTGGCGCGGCACACCATTGGAATTCCGGAAATGGTATTTGCACAAACCGAAAGAGTCGCCCGGCGCGTGGCCCGGCGCCCTGCAGTCTGGACGCAATGGATGCTGTCCTGCATGCTTCGCAACACCGAAACGACAAGAAACGATGGGAGACGATTTCATGGACCTTCAACTCAGCGGCAAGACCGCGTTGATCACCGGCGCCAGTCAAGGAATCGGCCGCGCCACCGCGAAATTTCTCGCCGCCGAGGGTGTGCAAACTGCCATTGCCGCCCGGCGCGAGGAGCTTTTGACAGAGGTTGCCGACGACGTGGCAGCTGCCGGTCATCCGCGGCCATTGGTCATCGCCCATGACATCATGGCCGAGGACGGACCTGAAAGTTTGGCCGCCAAGGCACTGGAGGCTCTCGGCTCGGTCGACATTCTCGTCAATTCGGCGGGCGGCAGCCGCAAGGTCGACCTTTATGCGGATGTCGGGACCTGGGACGAAGGGATGGACATGAACTTCAACACCCAGCGACGCCTGACGCACGCATTGCTGCCGCAAATGATCGACCGCAACTGGGGCCGCATCATCACCATCAGCGGTAAGAACGAGCCGGAAAAACACCCGGGCAAGATCAACGTCGCCATGTCGGCAAAAGCGGCGCTGCATGCCTGGTCCAAAGGGCTCTCGAACGAAGTGTCGCGGCACGGGGTCACCATCAATTGCCTGGGCCCCGGCAAGATTATGAGCGAACAGATACGGAAGAATTACGACGAAGAACGCCGCCGCAAATACGCCGAGGAGGAAATCCCCATCGGTTATTTGGGCGAGCCAGAGGATATGGCCGTGCTGGCCACGTTCTTATGTTCGCCGCTGGCGCGTTACATCACCGGTGTCTTGATCCCGGTCGACGGCAGTTTCCGGAAATACGCATTCTAACTGAGTGAGAAGCGTCGGCGCCGCCTCTTCCCAACGTTGGAAAGAGACGGCGCCGCGATAGCGCTTATGCTTGGGCTTCTGCTTTGGCTTCTTCGGCTTTCTTTGCGCGGTACGTGGTCCACGCACGGAAGATCACGACAGCCGCACCGATGAGCAGGAAGATCGGCGCAAAGGAGAACTTGCCCTGATATTCGAAGCTCAGGAACACCAAGAAACCGGCATCCGAGATAATCATCGACTGACGGAACGCTTCTTCCATATTGGCCGTCAGAACGAACGCAATGATGAATGCCGCAGCGGAGAAATTCGTTCGCCGCATTGCGTACCCGATCACACCGAACAGCAGCGCGAACCCGACATCCCAGATCGAGGCCCGCGACGAATAACTCGCCGCGAGGGAGATCATGAAAATGGTGGGGTACAGGTACTGCGTCGGCAGGATCGCGATGACGTGGCCGATGTACGACGCTGCGAAATAGCCGATAATCGCATAGGCCGCGATGCCGATGAGCCCGGCGGCGAAGATACCGAAGATGAACTCCCGCGGGCTGATCAGCGAACCGCCGATGAACAGCGGCGGCTCTTCAGCGAAGATCGTCGGCCCCGGTTGCAAACCGTTCACCAAGAACATGCCGATCAAAACCGCCGCAATGGTCGAGCCCGGGATGCCTAGGGTCAGAAGCGGGATCATCGACGGTCCGGAGACCGCATTGTTCGCGGATTCCGGCGCTGCAATCCCCTCGACCACGCCGGTACCCCACTTGTCCTTGTTCTTGGCGCGGCGTTTTTCCTCGCCATAGGCGACAAAACACGCAACGGACGAGCCAAGCCCCGGCATCATGCCGATCAAGGATCCATATATCGAAGATCGGAACATCAACGGGATACAGCGTTTAAACTCGTCCCAGGTGAAATAATGCGACGTCGGATCGTCCAACTTGTCCTGGGCGATTTCGACCATTTTGACCTTGGCGCGTTTTTCCGCCTGCACGATGACTTCGGAAATCACGAACACGCCGATCAACAGCGGCACCAGCGCCATGCCGGATTCCAGCTCGTCGATCCCCATGGTCATTTTGAACTGACCGGTGATGACATCCTCGCCGATCAGGGCGATCGCCGCACCGAACAACGTCGAAACAATGCCTTTGATGATGCTGTCACTCACCACGGAACCGATGACGACAAAGGCCATCAAGTAAATGGCGAAGTTCTCCGGCGGGCCGAACTGCCGGGTGAAGGCCGCGATGCTCACCGCACCGAAGATCAAGACGATTTCCCCGAAATAATCGCCGTAGGCCGAGGAAACGGTCGCGGTTCTGAGTGCCTTGCCCGCCTTCCCCTGCTGCGTCATCGGATAGCCGTCCTGCATCGTCGCCGCGGAGGCGGCGGTGCCGGGTGTGTTGAACAAGATCGCGGCGATGGATCCGCCGTATCGACCGGACTTCCCGATCACATACAGGAACGCCAGACCCGCGAGCCCGCCGATCTCATCGTTATAGGCGATCAGGATCGGCAGCATCATGGCGATGGCCGCTGCTGCGGTCAGGCCCGGCAATGCGCCGAATACGATGCCGACGAACGCCGCCAGAAACACAAACCAGATGGCATACGGATCGGCGAATAGGGTGTGGAACCCCCCAATAATATCTTCAAAAAACATTATGCTTACTCACCCTTGATCCAGTTCGTGTACGGACGCAGGTCGACGAAATAACCCGACGGGTCACTCAGCAACATGATCCCCATGAACAACCACTGGAAGATGAACGCCATGACCAGCGCGCCGCCGATCATCCCAACCCAGTTCCGGACGCCGAACGCGAACATCGTTGCCAAGAACCCGACAATCAACGCGGCGAAGTAGCCGAACCCCCAAAACACGAAAATAAACAGGATCCCGCAGCCGATGACCTCGAGAATCCGTGGTACATTGCTCTCTAGGAAACCGTACCCTTCCTTCAAGTCGCCGGCGCGACCGAGGTACGCCCGCACGCCGAGGTAAGCCCCCGCGATAATCATGGAAACCGCCAGGATCATCGGCATGGTTCTCGGGCCGACGGCCTCGCGCGACGTTTCGATCGTAAACGCTTGAAAAACGAAGAACACCCCGATTAGCAAAACGACGAGGCTTACAAAGTACTCAACTTTGATTTTGTACTGATGATGCTCATCCATGGGCTACAAGCCCTTCCTACTGAAATGTCGGAAAAAAAGGGACAAGCCGGAAAGCGGCTTGTCCCTTTGAATCGCCTATTTATTGGCTAGCCAGGATCTTCTCGATCACCGGGCCCATGGCGTCGTACATGACGCCTTGCGCAGCGGTGGCCGTGGCTGAGTCCGTATAGAACGACGCCAGGGCATTCTTGCCCATGAAGCGCTGGTAGCCCTTCAGACCCGTAATGTGGTCGATCGCAGCGCCGACATCGGCGACGACTTCATCCGGAACACCTTTCGGCGCGAACAGGCACATCAGACCGGTAAACTCGATACCTTCCGTGCCTTGCTCTTTGAACGTCATCAGATCGGGCGCCATCGCATCGCGCTCGGCACCGGCGGACGCCAACGCACGGATGTCGTTCTCAAACCCGGGGATCGTGTTCACGCCGCCGAAGACCGCTTCGACCGACTGCGACACCAACGCGGCACGTGCCCGCGATCCGCCCTTGAACGGAACTTTCTTGTGCGGGATTCCGTGGGTGTCGAAGAACAAGTGACCGATCGACGCATGCATGGTCGCCGCACCGGAGGTGCCCCAGGTGACTTCCTTGCCCGACGCTTTGGCGTTGTCGATGAACTCCTGCATCGACTTCGCGGGGTTCGACGCATGCACCTGCAGCGAGGTGACCAGCTGCGACGCGCACCCCAGGTTCACGAACGCATCCGGCACGTGATACGGACGATCGTCACCCTTGGCCAATTCGCCGGCGATGAAGGTGCCGATGTTGATCATGTACAGCGTGTAGCCGTCGGCTTTCTCATCGAGCACCATTTTCGCAGCCTTTTGGCCGGAGGCGCCGGGCTGGTTGATGATGTACGCCGGGACGCCGTTCATGCTGGGTGCTTCGTGCACATAGGACGCAAAGCCGCGCGCCGTCGTATCGGTTCCGCCACCGGCGGAGAAGCCGACCATGATTTTAATCGGCTTGGACGGATATTCCGCCTGTGCGGCGCCGGTCGCTAAGACCGCGAGGGCTGCGCCGGCCGCAGCCGTCTTCGCCAATTTTGAGAAATTACGTAGTCTCATCTCTTATGTCCTCCCTGACATGAAACGTTGTCGTATCCGGTGTTACCACCGCCCTGTCTTCATCGCTGGTAAGTTTTTGATCCGTCTCACCATTGATTGCACTTATCTAGACACATCTTTTCAGGATATTCCATTTGAAATATGGAAATTATAGTTGCGTCGAACGAAAGAGTCCGAGATGAACTTAAACGGATTAAAAGGCTTTACCGAGATTGTCTATCAAGGCTCCCTGGCGGCGGCGGCGCGCACCCTCAACATCAGCGAGCCCGCTTTAAGCCGGCAGATCGCCGCGCTGGAGCACGAAATAGGCCTGCAGCTCTTCTCTCGGGACAAGCGCCAGTTGATCGTCACCGAAGAAGGCGCCGCCTTTCTGGCAGAGGCGCAGAGCATTCTCGACTCCGTTGCGCAAATCCCCGAGGTCGTCAAAGGGATCAAAGCCAACTACCAACGGCGGATCCGGCTGGTGACCATGCCGCGTCTCACCGATGCCGTCACCGCACCCGCACTGGCGGAGTTCCGGCGCGCCGATCCGCATACCTTGGTCATCGTCGACGTTCAGCCACGCCGGTTCTTGGAGCGTTGGATTGCGGTCAAGAATTACGACATCGGTGTCGGCTCCTTGCCGGCGCACCACATGGCCGTCGAGACGGAGCGTATCCTGACCTTGAACGCCGTCGCCGTCTTGCCGCCGGATCATCGAATGGCCGGCGCGGATCAATTGGCCATCGGCGATCTCGCCGGCGATCCGCTGATCGCCATCACCACCGGCACCCTCATCCGGCGCCAGATGGAACAAGTGTTCGAACGGGCGAAAGTACCGCTGGACCCGACGCTCGAAGTCTCCCAAGTCCAATTGGCCTGCAGCCTCGTTGCCGCCGGCGCGGGGTACACAGTGACCGATCCGTTGGTCGCCTCGATCTTCGGCGACCGCGTGGCAACGGTACCGGTTACACCCGCCTCGCCGATGGACTTCGGCTTTCTGTGGCCGAAAGAACGGTCCGTCACGCCGTCGGTCGACCTCTTGTGCGGCTTGATCCGCAAACATGCGGCAGCCTTTGCGGACAAGGATGCGCTTGCAACCGGGACCGCGCCAAGATGATTGCGTGTTTCGCCGCGATCCCTTAACGACGTATCCGTTGACGACAGACAGCAGCACAAGGACGCAGAACGTGCGGGCTCGCAACACCCTCGGACGGCGTATCGCCTGGATTGCCATTGCGGTTGCGGGGCTCCTCTGTGCCGCCTCGGCGCAGCGTGCCGAGGCCGAGGTGCGCGTTTTTGCCGCCGCCAGCCTTAAGAACGCGCTGGACGATATCGCCGCCGTTTGGCCGGGGGCATCTGACGCCCCTGTCGTCTCCACGTTCGCCGGCAGCTCCGCGCTGGCGCGGCAAATCCAACACGGTGCGCCTGCGGATATGTTCATCTCGGCCAATGCCGCTTGGATGGACGTGTTGGAGCAGCGAAACCACCTCGTGCCGGGTTCCCGCTTCGACGTCACCGCCAACCGCTTGGTGTTGATCGCTCACGGTGCCGGCGCCCGACCGCTCGATCTGTCGGCGCCGTCGGCGCTCTCCGACCGGCTCGGGCCGGACCGGCTTGCGATGGCGTTGGTCACCGCAGTGCCGGCGGGGATTTACGGTAAAGCGGCGTTGCAATCCCTGGGGCATTGGGCGGTTGTGCGCGACCGGATCGCCCAAACCGACAATGTGCGCGCCGCCCTTGCCTTGGTCGCCACCGGCGAAGCGCCCTTCGGCATCGTTTATGCGTCGGATGCCACAGCATCGGACGCTGTAAGCGTGGCCGCGACGTTTCCCGAGACCTCGCACCCGCCGATCCGGTATCCGGCAGCATTGATCGCAGGCCGCAACACCGATGCCAGCGCCCGCTTCGCCATGTTTTTGAAGACCGAAACCGCTCGGGAGATCCTGGCGCGGCACGGTTTTTCACCGGGGACATAAAGCGTCATGACGTTCCTTGGTCCCGACGAATGGAATGCCGTCGCGCTGTCGGTGAAGGTCTCGTTTTGGGCCATGGCGGCAAGTCTGCCGTTCGGGCTGCTGGTGGCGTTCGCGCTCTCCCGTTGGCGGTTCCCCGGCCGCGGCGTCCTGAACATGATCGTGCATCTGCCGTTGGTGATGCCACCGGTGGTGACCGGGTATCTGCTGTTGTTGGCGTTCGGCCGGCAGGGCCCCGTCGGCGGCTTTCTGTACGATGCTCTCGGAATAGAGTTCGCATTTCGCTGGACGGGGGCGGCGTTGGCCGCCGCGGTGATGGCGTTCCCGCTGATGGTGCGGGCCATGTGGCTGGCGATCGACGCCGTGGACCCCAAGCTCGAACAGGCGGCGGGCACCCTCGGCGCGTCGCGGATTTGGGTGTTCATCACGGTGACGCTTCCCCTGACGCTGCCCGGCATCGTCGCCGGCGCGGTGCTGGCGTTCGCCAAAGCCATGGGGGAATTCGGCGCCACGATTACCTTCGTCTCCAACATTCCAGGCGAAACCCAGACGGTCCCGTCCGCGATCTATGCATTCTTGCAGGTTCCGGGTGGCGAGCCTGCGGCGTTGCGCTTGCTGATCATTTCCGTCGCCGTCTCGATGGGGGCCCTGTTGATCTCGGAAGTCGTCTCCCGTTGGGTGGCGCGGCGGGTGCGCGGCACATGACGTTACAGGTGACATTCCAACACCGCTTCGCGGACTTCGGCCTCGACATCGATTTCGAGGCGCCTGTGGGCGTAACGGTGCTGTTCGGCCGCTCCGGGTCGGGGAAGACGACGGTCGCCAACGCGGTCGCGGGGCTGTTACGGCCTGACCAGGGCCGCATTACGCTGGACGGTGAAACGCTGTTCGATAGCGCCAACAGCACCTGGCTGCCACCGCATCAGCGGCGGGTCGGCTACGTCTTTCAGGAAGGCCGGCTGTTCCCTCACCTCAATGTCGAGAAAAACCTGCGCTACGGCAGCCGTTTTCGCGCCACCGCGCCGAGCGCCATGAACTTCGAGACCATCGTCGGCCTGTTGGGGATCGGATCCATTCTCGAGCGCCGCCCCGCAAACTTGTCGGGCGGCGAGAAGCAACGGGTCGCGATCGGCCGCGCCTTGCTGTCGGCACCGCAATTGCTGGTCATGGACGAACCCCTCGCCTCGTTGGACGACCTGCGAAAAGCCGAGATCCTGCCGTATCTGGCGCGGCTTCGCGATGAGGTTCGCATCCCGATCCTGTACGTCAGCCACTCCGTCGCCGAGGTTGCCCGACTGGCAACCACCGTGGTGACCATGGCCGACGGCCGGGTGACCAAGGCCGGACCGGTGTCAGATGTCCTGACGGATCCGGAAATCGCCCCGTCGTTGGGGGTTCGCGAAGCCGGCGCCGTCATCGAGGCCGTCGTCGCGCGCCATCACGTCGAGGACGGATTGAGCGAGCTCAGAACGTCCGCGGGGAGTTTACTTTTGCCGCGGGTGCGTGCTGATGTCGGCGACCCGGTGCGCGTCCGGCTGCATGCGCAAGACGTGATGCTTGCCCATTCGCCACCACAAGACATGTCGACACTCAACGCACTGCAGGTGACGGTACGTGCGATCCATAGCGGCGTAGGGCCCGGTGTGATGGTGCAGCTTGCGGCCGGCGAGCATTTGTTGCTGGCGCGGTTGACCCGCCGCGCGGCCCGAGACTTGGACCTCGGCGTCGGCAGCCACTGCTATGCGATCATCAATCCAGTGGCGGTGGCGCCAGGCGATATTTGGCGCGTCGGGATCAGAGGCGTCTAACGGCGCAGGCGCTCAGTCGAACAGCAATTCCGCCTGCCAAGAAAGATCTTCCTCGCTGAGCGGGAAGCCCCCGCCAGCGCCGGCGCGCATGATCTTGTCGGGTGGCAAACCAACCACGTTTTCCTGCAACGCAGCCGCCGTTTTCATGCTCAGACCCGCCTGCCACGTTAGGGCCAAGACCGATTTCGCGCTCTGCATTTTCAACACCCGGCGTATGTCCACCGGTGGTTGCTCCGCCAGCACGGCCAAGAACGCATCGACATATTCCCGTTTGCCGCTGGCAATCGCGCCGAGCACCTTGGCCTCGTTCAGCTGTCCTTCGGCCTGCAACTCCTTGGCCTTGGCCATGGCGGCGTCGACGGCGTCTTTCGAGGGCTCTTTTTCTTCCTCTTCGTCGAGGGACTCCGTCACTTTCTCTTCGACCGCATGTTCCAGTTCGTCGAGGACTTCCTGACCTAGATCGCCGCGATCACGCAGCCGGCTGAGCACGTTCTCGGTTGCGATCCGCGACAGCCGCAAAAGGGTGTCTTTTGGGATTTTGATCCGCGACGCCAGCGCCGCCTGCCATCCTTCGCGTTCGGCCGCATGATCGACAATGTGGCCGAACTGGTGTTCCGAAATATCCGCCGCTTCGTTCCCGATCAGCGCCTCGACCGCGATATCGTCTTTGGAATCGACGATGGCATCGATCAATTCCGACGTTAGATCCTCGCGCCGCGACACGGCGGCAAGCCGCTTGCCACGGATCCCGGTGAGGATGATCTTCAACAGGTCCTGCTCTCCAAGCAGCGGGGAGAATTCCAGGACGGGCATCGCGACCGCATCCTCAACGTCCTTCGCCAATAGGGCGACGATAGGCTTTGGCACGTTGTCGAGGGATTTTATCGACTCGGCGATGATGCTGCGAACCTGGGCATCGCGGTCATCGGCCAGGACTTCCAGGACCTCGAACGCCAATTCCGCCAGTTTCTCGCTCTGGTCTTGGCGGATATCCGGCAACATCTTGCCGATCTTCTCGGCCAGGATCATCCGCACCGTGACTTCGCGGTCTTTCGCCAGAATGACGTCGGCCTGCAGCGGCGTGCCCGGGTTGGCGGCGACGGCCGCACGCACCCCATCGTCCTCATCGGACGCAAAGTAATACAGAAACTCGGGGGGTAGATCTTCGCACTTCGCAAGGTCTTGGCGTTGTGCGGCAGAGCCGCTTGCGGCGGTATCGCGGGCCTCTTCATAAGGGGGTGCCTTGTGTGTCGGCGCCGATTGCCGTTTACCACCGAAAACCCAATTGAGCACGTCTGCCTCCCTCTGCCGCCTGCCGGGTTTAGTCTTACAGGTGGCAGATGGTCAAGCGGTTCGCCGTGGCCGTTACCACTCGATCCGTTCTATGCCGTCGAAATCCAATTCGCTGCCGTCGGCCATGGTGATGGTGCCCGAAGAGTCCGCAGACAGTGACACGTAGCCATCAGCCTGTTCTTCGATGGCGCCACTGGTGAGTTCCAAATCCCAAGCGCCTTCGCCCGGGCCCGTCTCGACCCCGTCGACGCGCACCGAGTCCAACCACCCGCTGCCACCGCTGGCGACATCTTTGCCATCGCCCTCACCAAACACGAACAAGTCATCGCCGCGATCCCCCTGCAGGGTGTCATTCCCGGCACCGCCGGCAAGGGTATCGTCGCCATCGCCGCCAAACAGCCTGTCGCGGCCGTCGCCGCCAAGCAGGTTATCGTCGCCGCGCCCACCGTAAATCTGATCGTCGCCGGTGCCGCCGTCGATACGGTCGTCGCCGCTTTCTCCGTAGAGCTTATCCTTGCCGGCATTACCGAGAATATTGTCGTCGCCGGACGAGCCATAGACCGTGTCGTTGTTGGCGCCAGCATCGATTTCGTCGATGTTGCGCAGCTCGGTGTTGCGGAAATCGAGTGTGTTCTTTCCGCTTGTGCCGAGGATGTCGCTGGTCGTTTCGCCACCGTCGATGACTTCAACGGACATGTTGCTGTTGAAGCCTCGGAGCGAGATGTCGCCATCGTCACCGGCAACGATGGTGTCCTGGCCGCTGCCGCCCTTGATGCTGTCGACGGCATCGCCGGCGCCCGTGAGGACAAACGTGTCGTTGCCAGACCCGCCGTCGAGTTGATCCGTTCCTTGGCCGCCGATCAACGTGTCGTCGCCGCTGCCGCCGTACAGGCGATCATTGCCGGTGCCGCCGTCGATCCGGTCGTCGCCGCCTTCGCCATACAGCGAGTCCCGACCACTGCCACCGACGATGTCATCGGCGCCACGGGATCCGTAGATCCTGTCGTTTCCGCCGCCGCCGTCGATCTGATCGATGTTTCGCAGTTCGGCATTGCGGAAATCGAGCGTGTTGTTGCTGTTGGTGCCGTTAATGTCACTCTCGGTAACGCCGCCGTCGACGATCTCCACCGAGTTGTTGCCAGCGAACCGGCCCAACGTGAAATCACCGTCGTCATCGGTGACGATACGGTCGGTGCCGCTGCCGCCCTTGATGACATCGGATACATCGTTGTTGCCGTCCAGCACGAAGGTATCGTTGCCAGATCCACCGTCGAGAGTGTCCTTGCCCGACCCACCGGTCAGCGTGTCCGCGCCGGAGCCGCCGTAAATCTTGTCGTTTCCGGTGCCACCATCGACCACGTCGTCGCCGCCTTCGCCGCGCAAGGTGTCGTTACCGCTGCCGCCGGCAACGTCGTCGCTGCCCCGCGATCCATAGATACTGTCGTTCCCGCCGCCGCCGTCGATCTGATCGATGTTTCGCAGTTCGGCGTTGCGGAAATCGAGCGTGTTGTTGCTGTTGGTGCCGTTAATGTCACTCTCGGTCTCGCCGCCGTCGACGATCTCCACCGAGTTGTTGCCAGCGAACCGGCCCAACGTGAAATCACCGTCGTCATCGGTGACGATACGGTCGGTGCCGCTGCCGCCCTTGATGACATCGGAGACGTCGTTGTTGCCGTCCAGCACGAAGGTATCGTTGCCCGACCCACCGTCGAGGGTGTCTTTACCCGACCCACCGGTCAGCGTGTCCGCGCCGGAGCCGCCGTAAATCTTGTCGTTCCCGGTACCGCCATCGACCACATCGTCGCCGCCTTCGCCGCGCAAGGTGTCGTTACCGCTGCCGCCGGCAACGTCGTCGCTGCCTCGCGACCCATAGATACTGTCGTTCCCGCCGCCGCCGTCGATCTGATCGATGTTGCGCAGTTCGGCATTGCGGAAATCGAGGGAGTTGCCGGAATTCGTGCCGTTAATGTCACTCTCGGTATCGCCGCCGTCGACGATCTCCACCGAGTTGTTGCCAGCGAACCGGCCCATCGTGAAATCGCCGTCGTCATCGGTGACGATACGGTCGGTGCCGCTGCCCCCCTTGATGACATCGGACACGTCGTTGTTGCCGTCCAACACGAAGGTATCGTTGCCCGACCCACCGTCGAGGGTGTCTTTACCCGAGCCACCGATCAAAGTGTCGTCACCCGATCCGCCATAGAGCTTGTCGTCGCTTGAACCGCCATCGAGGGTGTCGGAGCCGGCATCGCCGCGAATCGTATCCTTGCCGCTGCCGCCGTCGACGACATCGTCACCGCCGCCCGCACGGATATCGTCATTGCCGTTCTTGGCGTCGATGTATTCCGACCCGTCACCACCCCGGATACTCTCGGTCCCACGGGTGCCGGTAACTTCCTCGCGCACATCAACCTGCACCGAGGACACGAAACTCGCCGTATCACCGCTGTCCGCCTCGGTTGCGACTGCGGTGACGCCAAGGTTCATCTGTCCAAAAAAGCCATTCGGTGGCGTGATGGTGAGACTATCCAATTGCGCCGGCGTCAGGTCCGCGGCACCGTCAGTGATCTCGACAACCGCACCATCTGCACGCAACACAGCCCCTTCGGGGATATTGCTGATGGTGATGCTAAGCCGCTCCGACCCATCCGTGTCGGTGAGCGCCGCAGAGATATCCAAGTCGATGCGCGCGTTCTCATTACCCACCGCCTCGCCGACCGTCAGGGTCGGGGTATCGGCATCGCCATCGACGATCACGTCCAATTCCGTTCGAACGGTGCGTTCGTCGCCGGAGGCCGTTTCGGTCGTTGTCGCTTCGACCTTCAACGTGAAATCACGCGATTGATCGGTTGCCGGGGTGATCGTTAAACCGTCCAATTCGCCGGGCTCGAGCGTCCATGTTCCGTCGCCGTTGTCCGTGCCTGCCGATAACGTCGCCCCCGGCGGCACGTCGCGAACGGTGATCGACAACGTCTCGGAACCGTCGGTATCGCGGAGCGCGGCCTCGATCTTCAAATCGATCGCTTGATCCTCGGTGCCGCGCGCATCGTCAGCCTGCAAGCGCGCCGCCTGCGCGTTGAGGTCCGCATCGGGACCCTCATCTCCTGGGCCCTGATCGCCAATTCCCGCTTCGTCCTCGTCCTCGAACCGGTCGCCGAAGCGTTCGTTGAAACCGGGGCCACGCGGGTCCGCGTTCTCGGGTTGTGGTGTGTCCTCTTCCCCAACTGTTTCGGTCTCGGTGACTTCAACCTCCGGGTCGCTGTCGACGACGATCGGCGTCACGTCATTGCCAACCACGACGAACACGATATCGCCTGCGTCTCCATCGCCGCTGACGGCATCCCTCTCGACGACGAGGACCAAGTCCTCGACCTGATCGCCACGCACGGTGACCGATCCGTCCTCGTTCCGGGTGCCCACGGTCGGCGTAAATCCTTCGGGAATGTTCTCGATCACCAAGAACGCATCGTTGGAGCCGGCGTCGAAGACGACAGGGATACCCGCCGGACCGTCGGCGTCCATAGCCTGTTGAACCAAATCGCGCGAAATGCGGACTTCGTAGCTGCGGAGTTCCACGTCCGATTCTGCGCGGACGGACGGACCACCGATGGCGACATCGGGCTCGACCGGGCCACGGGTGTCGTGGCTGCCCATGTGAATGTTGGCGTTGGTGATGTCGACTTGGCTTTCGACATGCGCCTGCGGCGTCAAAATGACGTCGCCGAATTCCTGAAAATCGCGTTCATCCGCATTCAGACCCGTTTCCAGGTCAAAAAGCTCGGTGTTTGCGTCTTGGTTCGGAGGGAGAGCCACAGCGTTGTCCTTTCTGTCAAACGCAATTCAGGCGCGAGCCCGTGTCATTAACGATCCTCAAACTAGGGCCTGCGCCTTGCAAAAGCCTGACATTCTTAACTTAGGATCATGGCGTTGCGCTTGTTACCGAAAGTTCTTAGTAAGTGTTTGTTCAGGTTGGGCATCTAATAGGATATCTAAAGGGCGGTGAGCGGATTGTCCGCACCGATCTGAGGGGAGCAACCGACCGTGGTCGCAGCGGCAAACCAGCATCGCCCGGCGCCGAAAAAGGGTGCCAGCTTTTTGCGCTCGTTGTCGCGCGTTGCCATTGGCCGCCTGGACATTCTGACGGCGTCGTTGTGCCTCAACCTGCTGACCCTCGCCTTGCCGATCGTTATCCTGCAGGTCTACGACAAGATCATTCCGAACGAAGCGACCAGCACCTTCGGTTTCTTGGTGGTGGGACTGTGCGCCGTGGTGGTGCTGGATTTCGTGTTGCGGAGTATCCGTAGTTACATCACCAACTGGGAATCCGCCCGTTTCGAACATGCCATTTCGCGGCGCGCCGTCGAACAACTGATGTTCGCAGATATTCAGGCGT
This sequence comes from Rhodospirillales bacterium, assembly GCA_965601835.1. Lineage (GTDB taxonomy): Bacteria > Pseudomonadota > Alphaproteobacteria > Rhodospirillales > Casp-alpha2 > UBA4479. The sequence goes on along the minus strand of OZ271842.1, from coordinate 3,787,962 downwards.
TCGAGAAATCCCCGCCGGGCACCCACATGGACCGGGTTGCAGCGATCGAACAATTGCGCGACTTCCATTCCGGACAGGGATTGATCGCGGTGTCAGAACTGCCCTTTGTCGCCGTGTTCCTGGGCGTGATTTACCTGATCTCGCCGGAAATCGTCATCGCGCCGCTCGCAGTCGTCGGCGTCGCCGCACTCTTCGCCGCGGGCCTGGGCATGGCATTGGAGCACGTCGTGCGCGAGCGCAGCGATCTGGACGACCGGCGTTACAACTTCGTCTTTCAGGTTCTGAACGGTATCCACACCGTCAAGGGGTTGGGCCTCGAGGCGCAAATGGTTCGGCGCTACGAGGCGCTGCTGCGGCCGCTTGCGACGGCGGTCCAGAAAGAAGCGTTCCTGTCCACTGCCGGCCGCACCTTAGGCCCCGTATTCAGCATGCTGGCGATGTTCTCCGTCGCGGCCTTCGGCTCGCAAAAGGTGATCGCCGGCGAACTGACCAGCGGCTCGCTGGTTGCCTGTACTCTGCTTGCGGGCCGCGCGGTGCAGCCGCTGATCCGTATGATCGGCGTCTGGGTGCAATCGCAGAACTTGAAGCTGGCCGAGGAACGGCTCGACGAGTTGCTGAGCCTGCGCCAGGAGCAGCCTGAGTGGAACACCGGCCGAAAAACGCTGGAGTTCCTCGGCGGCGTGCAATTGGATCATGTCACGGTGCATCGCGGGCGTCCGGAATGGCCGCTGCTCAGCGACGTCAATTTGCAGATATTCCCCGGCGAGATCGTCGCCGTGACCGGACCTCTGGGCGGCGGCAAGTCGGCGTTCTTGGAACTCCTGGCCGGCTTTGTGCGGCCCGATGCCGGGACGATGCTGGTCGACAGCGTCGACAGCCGCGAAATCGACTTCGCATCATTGCGCAAGCGGATCGGCTACGCCGGTCAACGCGGCATCCTGTACCGCGGCACGATCCTGGATAATCTGACCAAGTTTCAGGGCCGTGATCGTCTGTCCAAGGCGCTCGATATCGCCAATGCCATCGGCCTGGACAAAGAGCTGGCGCAAATGCCGAAAGGCCTCCGCACCATGGTCGGTGACAGCGCGTCGGAGAGCTTGTCGGGCAGCGTGCAGCAGATGATCACCCTGGTCCGCGCGTTTTCCGACGAACCTCGATTGATTCTCCTCGATGAAGCGAACTCGGCATTGGACATGGAAGCCGATACGAAACTCCGCCACCTCATCGAGAAGCAACGCGGCGTGGCAACCGTTGTCATGGTGACCTCGCGACCGTCCTTGATCCGCATCGCCGACAAAGTCCTGAAGGTGGAACGGGGCAACGTCATCGAAGTAACCCCTTTGCAGCCGGTCAATTAGGGGAGAGATCGTGAGCCTCATTCTACGTCAAGCGGAGCGCGAAGATCTGTCGTCGGACTGGCTGCAGGCGCTGTTGCGCCGGTTCGGCACCCGCAAGGGGTTGGATCCGTCATCGGCATGCCTGGTGACGCTTTTGGACGCATTGCAATGGCAGGGCAGCACGCGCCAGCTCGTCGAAGCGCTCCCGGTGGGCGTCGACTTTTTGGACGCCGCCGATCTCCGCGACACGCTCGCCCGGCTGGGGTTCCGCAGCAACGTGATCGACGCGCCGGTGCACAAGATCTCCGACCGACTGTGTCCCTGTCTGGTGATTCCCGACGACGGCGAGCCCATCGTCGTCCTGGACCGAAACGCCGAGGGATTTCTGATCCTTGACGGGGCGAAACCGGTGCGCACCGACCGGGTAAAGACCCTGAAGAGCGGCACCGTCTATTCGGTGACGTCCATGACCGAAGACGTGCGGCTGACCAACGAAACGCCCAAGAACTGGCTGCGCCGTATGCTGAACAATGTGCGCGGCATGCTGGTCGTTTGCCTCGTCCTGTCTTTCTTCATCAACATTCTGTCCTTACTGGTGCCGCTGTCGATCATGGTGATTTACGACCAGGTCATCGCCAAGGAATCCAAGGATCTGTTGACCGCTTTGATCATCGGTGTCGGCGCGGCGGCATTGATCGATATCTTGCTGCGACTTGTCAGAGGGTCGATCCAATCGACCGCCGGTGCGCGGCTCGATTACCTCATCAGTCAGCGCGTGTTCGAGCATGTGCTGCATCTCCCCCCACTGTTCACCGAACGCGCCCCCGTCGGCGGTCAGGTGACCCGTATCCGTGAATTCTCCTCCTTCCGCGAGCTTTTCACCGGGCCGATCACGACGTTGTTCTTGGACCTGCCGTTCGCGCTGATCTTCCTTGGCATCATCATGTGGCTGGGCGGCCCGCTGGTGCTGGTGCCGATCATTTTGGCGGCGGCCTATTTCCTGATCGCCTATGTCGCCATGCCGGAGATCAAATCCCGCACGATCCTGGCGGGGGACGACCGCTCCAAGCGGCATAGCTATCTCGCGGAAATCATGTGGTGGATGCGTTCGATCAAACAGTTCGGCGGCGAGCAAACATGGGTCGACCGGTTTCGCAAGATTTCCGCCGACGCATCGTGGGCAAACTTCGAAGTCGCCCGCGCGCAAACGGTATCGCAAGACGCATCGCAGACCTTGATGGTGTTGAGCGGCACGGCGACGTTGGTGTTCGGCGTGTTCCTGACGATTGCCGGCGACATGACCATCGGCGCGCTGATCGCGACCATGATGTTGGTGTGGCGTGTGCTGACACCTATTCAGACGGCGTTCGGCTTGGCCGGCCGGGTCGAGCAGATCCGCCAAAGTTTCGATCAGCTGGTGCGTCTGCTCACCTACGAAAAGGAGCAGCGGCCCGGCGACTATCCGATGACCAGCATCTCGTTCGATGGCCGCCTCGCGTTCAATCGGGTCAGCATGCGCTATTCCGCGGAGGCCAATCCGGCCATCTTGGGCGTCGGTTTCTCCGTCGAGCCCGGCGAAATGGTCGGGATCATCGGTCACAGCGGATCGGGCAAGACGACACTGACCAAGCTGGCGCTGGGTCTGTACCGCCCGCAAGCGGGCAGCGTAACCATCGACGGCGTCGATATCCGCCAGCTTCGACCGATCACCCTGCGCCAAACGATCTCGTACGTGCCGCAAACCAACCATTCGTTCCCGGGCACCCTGCTCGACAATATTCTCGTGTCGGATCCCACAGCCAGCATGGAACGGGTCCGTAAGGCCTGCGAAATGGCGGGGCTTTTGCACAAGATCGAAGCCTTGCCGCAAGGCCTTATGACGCCATTCCGTGAGGGCGTCCAAGCCCAAGTGCCGCAGGGGTTCTTGCGGCAACTGGCGCTGGCCCGCGCGTTCTTGCGCGACAGTCCGATCCTGGTGATGGACGAGCCCGCCAGTTCCATGGAAGACGACGACGAACGGCGCTTCCTCGACACCTTGGCGACGCTTCGCGGCAAGAAGACCATCTTGATGATCACCCAGCGCCCGAGTCACATGCGGCTGTGCGACCGGCTGATCCTCCTCGATCACGGCAACGTGGTCGCATTCGGCACGCCTGACGAAGTGCTCAACCGCGCCACCCCCATCGCCAATCAATCCACCAAAGAACTGACGAGTGACAGCCATGGCTGAAAAAGAGACCCCGTCGCCACGCCACTACATGCCACGCGGGCAATTAAAGCACCTGACCCGCGAGGCCGTGTTGGAGGAACTTGGACCCTCGCGGATTGCGGTTGTCGGCTTGCTGATGATCTTGGTGCTGTTGATCGGCGCCGTGGTTTGGTCGCGCATGGTGCCTGTGACCACCGCCACCACGACCCACGGCGAAGTGGTGCCGTCGGGCAATCAACGGATCGTGCAGCATCTGGAAGGCGGCATCGTCCGCGACATCATGGTTCGCAATGGCGACACCGTCACGGAGGGCCAGACGCTGCTCCGGTTCGAGCCGACGCAGCGGCAGGCGGAACTGGATCAAATCCGTGCGCGCGATGCGGCGCTCAGTATCCGGGCCACCCGGTTGCGCGCACAAGTCGACGGCACCGAGCCGAACTTCGGACCGTACACCGAGGCGTACCCGGAACTGGTGGAGGAAGCCATCGTGACCTTGACCGCCACCCGTGAACGGATCGCCGGCCAGGAATTGGTGCTGCAAAGCAAGATCGGTCAACGGGCAAAGTCGGTCGATATCTACGTCAATCAAGCGAACAGCCTGCGGCGTCAACTGACGTTGGTGAAAGAAGCCGTGGAGATGCGCGAAACCCTGTTCGAGTCCGGTCACGGTTCGCGGGTCAACGTGATCAGCTCGCAATTGGAACTCTCCCGGGTCGAAGGCCAATTGGGCGAGGCCCTGGCCTCCGCCGCACAGGCCGAGGTCGCGATCGAAGAAGCCCGAAACGAGCTGAACGAGTTGATCGTCACCGAACGAGACGAGGCCCTTGAGGACCTTTCGAGCGTCCTTGGCGAATTGGCCGAAGTACGAGAGAACCTGCGCCGGCTGGAGGACCGCGTGACCCGCCTGGACGTGCGCGCGCCCGTTACCGGCTTGGTGCATGGGCTCACGGTGAATACCAAAGGGGCGGTGGTCGAGCCCGCCGCCGTCTTGATGACCATCATTCCCGCAGACGAGAAGTTGGTCGTGGAAACCGAGATCGAGCCGAAAGATGTGGGTCACATCGCCATCGGACAGGCAACCAAAGTGGTGATCAGCGGCTTCGATCAACGCCGTTACGGTCACGTCGCCGGACGGCTGGTTCAGGTCTCGCCGACCACCCTCATCAATGACGCCGGCGAGCCCTACTTCCAAGGCCGCATCGAATTGGCGGAGAGCGTCATCCGGACGTCGGAAGCGGAGCAGCCGATCATGCCGGGCATGACCGTCACCGCCGATATCGTGACCGGCGAGCAGTCACTGCTGCAGTACATGACCGGCCCGATATACAACGCACTGACCGACTCGTTCAGGGAGCGGTGACGCAACGCCTCAGCGCGGCACGAAACCAAACAACGTGATATCATCGCGGCGCTGTTCGGCATGCTGGTAATCCTCAAACTCGCGCAGAATTTGCGAGCGCTGCCAGCCCATATCCATTTGATGATAGTCCATAATCGCTTTGCGTAGGCGACGCTTGCCGAAGCTGCGGTTCTTGGGCCCGCCGATCTGATCGACCATGCCGTCGGTCCACAGATAGCACCGCATCCCCTGCTTGATCTTGATGGTGTGATTGTCGAACTGCACATCCATCGGCACATGCCGATAGCCAATGGCGGATTTGTTGCCTTTAACCTCGTCCATCTTCTCGCCGTCGACGATGCAGATGGAGAAGCGCGCACCGGCGAACGTCAGTTGCTTGTGCCGTTTGTCGATATGGCAGACCCCAAGTTCGACGCCGTCGTCGGATTCACCCTGATCGCCATCCTGGCCCAGCGCCACCTTGATCTTGGCGTTCATGCCGGCCAACACTTCGGCGGGATCGGGTTCTTCCAACTCCGCCAACGTTTGGTCCAAGGCGCCGGTACAGATCATGGTCATAAACGCGCCGGGCGGGCCGTGCCCGGTGCAATCGGCGACGATCAGATAGACGCCGCCCTCGGCCGGACGCAGCCAAACCATGTCGCCGCCGACCATATCCTTTGGCTCCCAAACCATCGCATGGTCCGCAAACACCTCTTCGAGGATCGTGCGCGGCGGCAACAGCGACCGCTGGATGCGGCTGGCGTAACTCAAACTCTCGGTAATCAGTGAATGGGCTCGGTTCAACTCATCCTCGGCGCGTTTCCGCTCCGTGATGTCATTGAACACACACACCATACCGCCGTCGGCCATGGGGGCGCGATAAACCTCGACCGTGCGCTCTCCCACCTGATCGATGATGATCTGAACATCGCGATTGCGGTATCCCTCCATCCGTTTTTTGACGAGCTCGGTAACGTCCCCTTCACCGTAATCCCCGCGTTCCGCACGGACCTGCAGGATATCGCGGACGGACATCCCCACTTTCAGCATATCGTCGGGCAGGTCATAGAGTTCCGCCAGCCGGTCATTGAAAACCCGAAGTTCCAGACTGCCGTCGATCATGAACAGCCCACCGGTCATATTCTCGAGCGCCGCGCTGAGGATCGCCTCCTTGTTCGCGAGTTCGCGTTCGGTCTGTTTCAGGTCGGTCACGTCGTATCGAACGCTGACGACACCGCCGTCACTGGTTGGGAAGTGGCTGAGGATATACCATCGATCGTTGACTTCGCTCAGTATCCCGACCCGGTGCGCGCGCTGCGCAGCAACCCGGCGGGACACCCATTTCTCCACGGTCTCACCGCGCAACTCGTGGTATTTACCGGCTTCGCACGCCAGCCGCGCCAATTCTTCGAGGGTAAGGCCCGGCCTAAGGTCGACATCGCCCGCCTCGAACAACGCTTCGTATTTTCCGTTAAAGACGACCAGCTTTTCGTCGGCGTCGAACATCGCGAACGCTGCGTCCAGCGCCTCGATCGCGTCCGCCAACCGGGTCCGTTCCATTTCGATCAACTGTTCGGCCCGCTTGCGCTCGGTGATGTCGAGGGCAGCGACCACCAGTGTGTCCGCTTCGCCGTCCGCGGTCAGCACCGGCGCTTTGGTGGTCAGAAACGAATGCACGGTACCGTCGGGGTTGGGCATTTCCTCCTCGAAGGTCCGAGGCTCCCCCGACCGCATGATGTCCTGGTCCATCTCGATGATCGACGCGGCGACGTCTGGCGGCAGGAACTCGTCGTCGGTTTTTCCAATGACATCTTCCGAGGCGATACCGGTCGCCACTTCGTAGTAGCTATTGGTGGTCAGGTGCTTGCCGAACTTGTCCTTGAGGATAATCACCAGTGGGATGTTCTCGATGATCGCGCGGAGCTGTTGCTCTTGCAGTTGGATTTTCAGCTCCGAGGCCTTGCGGTCGGTAATGTCGGTGTAGGAGACAACCAGTCTTCCGGCGTCGGTGAGCGTACTGCGGACGTCGAAGGTGCGCTTGCCGTCGAAGCTGACTTCGCTCTGGCTGTTGCCCGACCACAGCGTTTCGACCCGGCCAGCCGCAAGGTCTTTGGTATCCCCCTCGCCATAATGCCCCCGCTCGGCCAAGATTTCCGCGAGTTTGAGGATATTGAACCCGCTTTCCTTGAGAACTTCCTCTTCGAGGTTTAGCGCGTCGGGAAACTTGTTGTTCCAGGCGATCGGGTGCCGGTCGGCATCCCACAGCACCATGCCTTGCTGCGCGTTGTTGAGGATATCCGACATGCGTTGCTGTTGGTCTTGAATCTCCTCTTGGGCGCGCCGGCGTGCCGTAATGTCGGTAACGACCAGGACAACGCCACCCCCCTCGATCGGATTGTGGCGGACATGCAGAACGCGACCGTTCGGCAATTCGCGTTCGGACTCGCCGGGGACGCCAGACCGGAAGTCCGACAGGCGGCGGCGAACGCGGGCCTGCGCCGCTTCCTCCGTGAAGGTTCCATCGAGACGCATTTCCAATTTGACGTTTTCGTCGATCAAACGGCGGATCGGCGTGCCCGGCTCGTAATCCGACTGAGGCCGGCCGTAAAGCTCGCAATATCGGTCGTTGACTACCTGCACCCGAAGGTCGCCGTCGAGCATACAAATGCCGCCCGGCATGTTCTGCAGAGCCAAGCGAATTTCCGCTTCCTTTTCGGCAAGTTCGGCCTCGGCGAGCTTTTGCTCGGTGACGTCGATCGCGACGCTGACCGTATAGCCGCCCTCCACCGGGCGACGCATTAACTGGATGTAGCGTCCATCATCGCTTCGGTCGACCACGTCCAGCGAGATACCGTTGACGTAGCCACCCAGGCGATCTTCGACGATCTTTGCCGGATCGCCCGGCCCGAGCAACCCGCGCAACGCCTCGGAACGAAGCAGATCGACCATCGGCACGCCGGTGGCCACTTTGCCGTCCGGATCGCCGTAGTACTCCTTGTAGGTGTCGTTGACCAACGCCACCTGCAGGTCGTCGTCGACGACGATCATGGCACCTGGCATGTTGTCCATGGCCATCCGCAACAACGCTTCTTTCTCGGCAATTTCTTGCTCTGCCAGTTTCCGTTCGGAGATATCGTAGAGCCAAATCAGCGCCGACTTGCGGCCATCGTGAACGATCGGATTGACGGTCATAATCGTCCAAACCCGCTCGCCGGCGGTGGTCAGAACCTCGACCTCCAAGTCGACGAGGGATTGGCCCTCATCCAAGGCGCGCTCTTGATCTTCGCGATTTTCACTGATCGGCATGAAATCGCTGGTCCGCGCATCGGACAGTTTCTCGGCTTCGAAACCCAGCATGGTACGGAATCGATTGTTCGTGAAGACGATCTTGCCGTCGTCGTCCGTCTGATCATCCACGGAAATCGCAACGGCGATAGGACTGGCCTCAAGCATATGCAGGAGTTGCTGTTCGCTCTCGCGGATGGCCCGCTCCATCCGTTTGCGTTCGGTAATATCCGTGTGCGAGATAATCACGCCGCCGTCCGACGTCGGCTGCTGACGGGTCAGGAGGATTTTCCCGTCCGTCAGATTGGTTTCGGCCTCCATCTCCGGATTGGCGCGCCGGTCCGCAAGTCGGTTCGCAAGCCATTGCTCGGGATCGCTGTCAGCAAGCGGATCTTCGATCAAGCCCTTCTCGAGGCTGTGCCGGATCAGTTGCTCTTGGGTGCGACCGGCGATTTCATCCTTCGCCGGCGACGACGGATAGAACTGGTGATAACGGTTATTGGTGAAGATCACCCGCTCATCCTTGTCATAGAGGATGATGCTGTCGTTGAAGATGTCCATGGCCTCGCGCAGGCGGGTCGCGATTTCTTGGGTTCGGACTTGCTCCGTGACGTCGGTAATAATGGTCACCACATCACCGTCGGGGGTCTTGCGGCGGCGGACCGCGTTGACCCGCCCGTCCGGAAGGTGATCGAAGTACACCTCCTTACCGGGATTGATGAGACTGCGCAGGCGCTCCTGCACCGCTTCTTCGACATCGACATCCGCACCGTAGGTGCCGCGCTCCGCCATGAAGCGAATCAGCTTTTCGTGTGGATCGCCGGGTTTGATCAAGTCATCTGGGATGCCCGCCAACGACGCGAACTCGGTGTTCACGAGTTGCACCTTGAGATCCTTGTCCGTCAGCATCATGCCGCCCGGCATGTTGTCCATGGCGACGTTGAGAGTCGCTTGGCTCTCCGCCAATTCCGCCGTCCGGACGCGCACCCGTTCACGGATCTGTTCGTTCTGACCGAGTATGAACACCAAGAACAGAATCAGACCCGCCGAGCCGAACAGTCCCCCGGCCAACACCGCGTTCCCCAGTTCATCGCGGCTCCCCGGCAAGAAGGCGTCCGTGACATGCCAATCAAGGACGAAGACCGCGGCCCCCACGGTCCCGCGGACCGACTTTTGCGTGATCATCGTCTCTTCGTGGTTATGCGGATGACGGTAGATCGACTTCACGTCTTCGGGACTTTCGCCACTGGCCGCCGCATCGACGTTCAGGTGGAAACCGTTTGGCACCTGAACCTCGAACAGTCCGTCAAGAAGCGACCGGAAATCAACCACTCCAAGGACGACCTGCTCGAAGTCGGCGCGCTCGATACCGATCGCGGCGATGGCGAGATTGGTGTCGCCGATTTCCAGAAACTCGCCGATCACCAACCGCCCGGGCTCATCCAGGGCTGCTTGGATGGCCGCATAGCCCAATTCCTCGGCACCAATGATCCGCCCGGTCTCGAAATCGCCGGTGTCATCGGTGGAATACAGCACCATCCAATCGATGCTTCCGTCCGGTCTCGGAACATTGGCCGCGACACTGAGCGTATTCGGGAAAAAGTCGGGTTGAAAATCTTCCAAGCGGATGGCGGCCTCGATGAACTCGTCCTCGTAAACGCCGTCGGAGGACTCGAACAGAGCGCCGATGGAGTTGACCGGCGCGATGGTCGTCTCAAGCCAAGACACGATGGTCGTCGTCAGCCGTTCCGCCTCGCGGCTGGCGTGACCGTCCCAAACGGAAACCGCCTGATCGCGCACCTGATTGCTGGCGACATAGGTTCCGGCAAACAAGACAAACGTCGTAGCGATCAGAACCGTCGCCATGGCGCGCGATTGGCGCAAGATGGCGTACACCAGCGGCGCGAACACCAAAACGCCGATCAAGTCGCCCATCCACCACGTGGTGAAGACGGTCCATTGGCTCTGCGGCGCGATGCCCGTCAGGTTGAGGGTCGTACTACCGATCCCGGCGCTGACCAAACAGACGATGGGCATCAACGCCAAGGTGCGAACCGTCGCGCCGGCTTGGCCGAACGGGTCGGCGCCGTTGCCGAAGCGGTGCACAAGGACCCGCCCGACATACGGTTGCAGGATCGAGCCAACACCGATCGTCAATGCCGCGACAACGGCCGTCAGATGCACGTCACCGCCGGCGCTGCTATAGAACGCTTGGCCGTTTATTACCACCGCGCCGATGAAAAGACCCGGCAGGGCCCGCCAGCCAACCAGAAGTACCGCCGCCATGGCGATCCCCGAGGGCGGCCATAGGATCGAGACGTTGCCGGGCGGAATTGCCAAGAATTGCCCGACGTAACCGCCGATGACGTAGACGACAGCCAGCAACGGCGTCAGCCACAGCAGACTGGCCGGCGCGCCGCTGTCGTCGCTGATGTCGTCCCTTGTCGCCGTGATCGCGGCGCCGTCAGCCATCGAGGTTTCCCATTCAGTTCACGTCGAAGATCGCCTTGAAACCTCGTGGCGCGAGCGACGTGGTCAGGTCAAAGGTCTTGAGATCGTCTTTTTCGATGACTTTGATGATAGGGCCGACATGTTTCTTGAACGGCTTGTTCTCAAGGATGCGGATCGCCTGATCGATGGCGATGCGGGCCTGGATCGCCTGCAAGTCGCTGGGCGCGGCGATGATGGAGCCGCGTGTGATCCCCCGATGCACACCAGGACCGAAATAGTACGCCATCACCTGCGTACGCTCCTTGAGCCGCTTGCGGCGCACGATCGATGTCGCGGCCTCTGCCGTGACCGTTGTGCCGACGATGTAATCGACTTCGGGATGCTCTTCGAGGGCTTGCTGCACCAACTCGCCCTGGGTTTTCTTGCCGGTATCGCCGTACTTGGTGGCGAGTAACTGGATGTTCGTTCCCTTGATCGCCTCTTTGAAGCCTTGATCGCCGCGCCGCGACCAGCCGGCGTCCCTCGGGCCGGGGAACCAGAGCACCGTGATCGGCGATGTGTCGTCCTTGTGCCGCTCGGCCAGGTACCGGCCGCTCTCAAAGCCGTTGTCGAAATAATCGCCGGCGGATTTCGCGGCGATGTGCGGGAAGGTGGTCCCGTTGATCAGATCGACGATCGGTACGCCCGCCCCGTGCACCCGTGCAAGCACATCGTTGTTGCCATCAAGTGTCACGGAACTGACGATCAAGGCGTCCATGCCCTTATCCAGGCATTTCTCGATTTGCTGAATTTGCACATCGAGGTTGCCGTATCCACCGGCCTCATGGATCGTCAGTGCAACGCCACGGGTTTCTGCCTCATCGGCCATTCCATAATTGACCGCCAGCCAATAGGCGTCTTTGAGGTGCGGGATCGACGCGCAAATCCGCCATTTCCGCTGCGCAGCTCCCGTAATGGGAACATATTCCGTTTGCGTGCGTTGATCGTCCGTATTGAACGCCGGTTGCCATTCGTGAATCGGAAACGGATGCCATTGATCGGCCTGTACGGCCTCTACCATTGCGGCACATGCGACGAACCCCGCGACGGCCGTGTATACGACGGAACGGTACATTTTGATCTCCCCCTACACTCGCCCCAAGCTCAGTTCGGCGAGAGCCTCATACGATTGCATTTCAACAATCTCTCCCGAGAACCGACGGTCTGTTGTGCGCATCGCCACACTTGAATGGTCGGGAACGGGTGTCCCGTCACCGCCGTGCGACGCACGCTAGAACTACAAACCGATCAGAGCTCCCGATGCCCCTATGACGCGAATAATGCCGGAACGAAAACACCGGCACCATACGTACAAACCCGAACGTAGACCCTATGTCGCAGAGCACATCAAAACATTGATTTGGCTCAATTTTAGGCGACCGGCGCTCGGCCACAAAAAGGCGTCAACCGCCCAGCTGTTTCACCGCGTCTTTCAACTGCTTAATCGCTTTTTTCTTGGCCGCACCCTTCAGCTTTTCCGGATCGGCAAACAATCGGAAGCCTTCGCCGTCGCTGCGGATGACCCCATCGCCCTCTTTCGCATCTTTTTTCAGGCTGGTGACCCGGTACGGCGTAACGGGACGGCTGATACCTTTGACGGAGATCGGCTCTTCCTTGCGGGCATTCACCAAATCCTTGACGTGGACGTAGGTCTCCTGGCTGAGGGTCAGGCCGCCCGGTTCGGCGATCCCTTCCAACCGCGCGGCCAAGTTCACCTCACCGCCGATGATCGTGTAATCCATCCGCGCTTCGGATCCGAAGTTACCGACATTGCAATATCCGGTGTTGATGCCGATCCGCATTTGGAACGGACGTTCGTATCCCATGTCCTGCCAGTCCTGCGACAGCACTTTCATACGCTCCTGCATCTCAAGCGCCATCAACACGCAAATCCGCGCGTCTTCCTTCACGCCCTTGGTTTCGGGGTCACCAAAAAACAGCAGCATCGCGTCGCCGATGTACTTGTCGATGGTGGCACCATAGCGGAGCGCGATGTCGGACATCTCAGTCAGGTAATTGTTGAGCAGTGCGGCCAAATCCTCCGGCTGCATACTCTCCGTGGTCGAGGTAAAATCCTTTATGTCGGAGAAGAACACCGTCAGCTTTTTGCGTTCTGTCGCGATGGTGACGTCGCGCGCACCGCTGAAAATCTGTTCGTAGATTTGCGGCGAAAGATACTTCGAGAGCTTTTCGGATAAGCCCTGCAACGTCGCGTTCTTTTCGTCCAGGTCCTTTGCAACCCGGTTCAGCTCCGCTTCGCTCCGGTCGCTGATCCGCATGAGTTTCTTGGTTTGCTTGAGAAGCTTTTCGTAGTCCTTGAGGATCGCAACGTACTCGTCCGTCGGGACTTCGGGATAATCGCGCGCGAGCAGGCCCTTGGCGCGCTCGATGGTCGAGAGTTCTCTGGCAAAAAGGTCGTCGCTCATCTCAGCCGTCGATGACCTTCATGTTGAATTTGGCCGCTTCGAGATCCTCGGCCAGTTCCTCGCCAAGTTCTTCCATCGTGTCGTCTTCTTCGTCGTAGTGCCAATTGATCGTCACATCGGCACCATCGGCGGCGCATTCCTCCAATTGATCGAAGATCCCCATGATGACTTTGGCACTGGAGGAGTTGAAGTAGATCAACTCGAAATTGAACTCGACCGCTTTTTCGCCGGCCTGTTCCAAGCAGCTCGCGAACTTGTCCAGGATCGGCCCGTAGAACGCGGTCACGTCTTCGGGATAGGATTCACCGCGGACCGAGAACTTCAACGCCTCGAAGTCAAAATCGATAGCTGGCGAACGGTCGGTTGCGTCTATTTTCAGCGGTTCCATTTTTTTCTCCCTACACGTACGCCTTCAGGGAGAAGAACGCATATTCACCGTCAAGCTCCATGAAATCGAAATCGATGATTTCCGTCGAACGCCGCGCGATTTCGATAAATCCGAGGCCCGCGCCTTTACTGGTCGCCTCGGTCGGGCTCCGCAGCTTTTCCTTGTAAAGCGTCTTCATCGCATCGCGATCCATCGCCTGCAACTCCGCCAAACGGGTATTCAGGCGCGTCACGTCGTAGCCATGAATCTTGTTGCCGCAGCTGACAAAGAACTTGTCGCCTTCCAAGCCGATGGCCAGCACGCCATAGCGGATCTCGGTTTCGGCGTCGACGTCTTCCTCTGCTTCCCGTTCTGCCGAGTACCGAACGATGTTCTGCATCTGCTCGACAAAAATCGCAAAGACGTTGCGCATGGTCTTCGTGTCAGCTTCTTCGAGCTGTAGCTTTTTCTTCAAAGCCTCACCGATACCGGTCAGCACCGGTTCCGTGACATAACCGCTGTAGCAAAAGATAATGCCGCGCTCATGCAATTCGTTGCGGAACGAATACATAGATTGCGCGAGCGGCACAGGCTCTTCAGTTGCCGTAAGCATCAGTTACCCCCTCCATGGTCTCGCCATATTAACGGTTTCACCGCCAGAGCAAAGTGGCGTTTAGCCCCAATCATCCAAGAAAATGTGACGTCAGCCTGACCGTTCATACCTTAATTCCGATCATTGCGATATCGTCTCGTCTGACGTTGTCGCCTTGGTACTTGGCCAATTCCTCGCGGATCCGAGTTTCCTGCACCACCATCGGCAGGCCGTGGATCTCGCCGAGCAACGCCTTGAGCCGCCGCTTGCCGAACATCAAACGGCGCTTACCGCCGACCTGATCGGTGAGGCCATCCGTCGTCATGTAATACGATGCGCCGTCCGTAACCGCGAGTGTCGTTTCTTCATAGACCTGAGCGTAAGGAATGTTTCTATACGCCATGCCTTGCTTGGTCCCTTTAATCTCGTCCACTTTGTTGCCCTTGGCGACGAACAAGCTGAAACGCGCGCCCGCAAAAGTGAGATTGGCCAACTCGGAATCGAGGTATATGGCCCCCAACTCCAGTCCATCGTCGGAGCCATTACCTTCGTTGGTGTTTTGCCGCAAGGACAATTGGATCAACTGATGGATGCGTTGCACCAGATTGCCGACTTCGCCGGGGACAGTGTCTTCGAGCGCACGGTCGAGTGCACCGGTCGCGATCAACGTCATGAACGCGCCCGGCACGCCATGCCCCGTGCAATCCGCGAGCACGATCAGCACCCCGTCACCCCAAATCTTATTCCAATAGATATCACCGCCGACGCGGTCGCGTGGCTCCCAGATCACGAAGTGATCCGACAACAAGGCGGCAAAACTGTCTTCATGCGGCAGCATGGAGCGTTGAATATTCGAGGCGTAATCGATCGATTCGGAAATCAAATCGTATGCGCTGGTCAATTCCCGCTGCTGCTGGCGGTCATCGGTCACATCTGTCAGAACAACGACCGCACCGCCGTCCTCCATCGGTGACTTGCGCACGCTTAGCTCGCGCTTACCGTCATCGATCGACAATTCGGCCTCAATTGCTTGATCGTCGGTCAAGCGGTCCAGCCGATACGCTGTCAGGTCCTCGATACTCCCGGCGCCGTAATCGCCACGTGACGCATGCGCCATGATCGCAAGCTCGACATTCGCGCCGCGCCGGACGACATCGTCCGGCAATTCCACCATATCGACATAATGCTGATTGAACAGCGTGTAGCGCCCGTCCGCGTCCAGCACGTAGATACCGTCGCCCATGTTGTCCAGGGCGGCACGCAATTGCCGCTCCTTTTGCACCACTTCACTGGTCCGTTCCTTGACCCGTCCTTCCAATTCCTGATTGGCGCGGGCCAACGACAACGCGGCGTTACGGCCAATCCAGATCGAAAACCCGGTCAGACCCAGCCCGATGAGCACAACGCTGCCGATCAAGCTGAGAACGATCGTCCGGACCGTGCGGAACGGGCCCAAGGCTTCCGCCACATCTATCTCGGTCGCCATCCCGATATTGAGGTTGGGGTTCCACAACCACGCGCCGAATACTTTGACCCCTCGATAATCGTTATACCCGGGACCTTCGACATAAACCCCCGGCTCGCCGCGGATCGCGGCCGACGCCATGCGGGTCAGCGGCCGGCTGGCAAGATCCCTCGGCAGCGCGGCCCCCGTCGTAAGATCGACGCCCGGATCCGCCACCCGCAGAGACAACACTTCATCGCCGAGCGTATCGACCAGACCCATCTCGACCAACGACTCTCCGAAACGGCTGGCGCTCACCAGAATGCCATCCGTATCGAAAGCATAGGTTTCGCCCGTATCGAAGTACTGCCCAAGACCAAGAATATCCTCCAAGTTCTCGCTGTCGTCGAACGACACCACCAGGGCCCCGCCTCCCAGTTCCGGCCCAAATTGCAGCGGAGCCGCGAAGAACTGATTGGGCGCCACGTTGTCCTGGCCCAGTTGTGCGGACGTCACCGGCGGGATGAACGTGGATTGACCCTCGAGAACGAGCGAAATGGCCTCCGGCGCCGCATCACGCCAGTCGATCGGATCGCCCGATGCGTCCTGCGTCGATGACAAGACCGAGACGCCATCGCCATCGAGAATACTGATAAGCTTCACACGCATATCGGCGAGGTCTTCGCTGAGGCCGACAGGGAACGTCCCGGCGGCATCCGCGAGGTTTCCCTCTGCAGCCAATTGAATGCGGTTGTTCCGTGCCGCCAGCTCGGCCCGGCGCAGATTGCTGGCGACCCACGATTCAACGTGGGCGTTTCGGCCCAACAACATCGATCGCAAGCTTTCCGCGGCCCGGTCCCGTGTCTGGCGCTCCAAGACGTCCAGTGCGATGAAGGTGCCGACCATGGTCGCCCCCAACACACCGACCACGGAGATTGTGCTGAACACAACAATGGACCTCGACTCGTACATGCGGGCGGCGTTACTGCGCACCATGCGCCGCAAAATCACAACGACGACCACAAGCGCAACGATCAGGAGCACGGCGATCAATGCCAGCTCCTTCAACAAATCGAAGACGCCTATTTCGGCCATCACCTGAGATTGCTCCGACGCCGGCGCCAAGAGGGCGCCGCTCGGCGTTGAGGGCGGCTGCAACCATTCACGCCGCAGGGTGGTCAAATCGCTGGGCGGGATCGACGCCAGCGCCTTCTCCAAGATGCGGTGCAAGATCGGCGTATCTCTCGGCACGCCGAACCTCAGCGCCCCGCCTTCGCTCTTTTCCGACGCGGCAACCGCCAGCCGTGGGTTGGGGCGTCGCCGTTGTTCGTTGCCGAACAAAATCAAGGAACTCGCGTATGCGTCGATTTCGCCCGCGGCCAAAGCGGCGTAACCCAATTGATCCGTCTCGAACTCAACCAACGCCCCCTCGGTTCCGATCCGGGGCGCGATTGCCGGCTTGAAGGCGATATCCTTCAAGATACCGACACGTTTGTCCGCGAGGTTGTCGAACCGGGTTGATGCCCGGTCCTCGGTCCGCGTCACCAACACCAATGCGTCGTTGGCATACTCCTCCGTGAACGCCAGCTTTTCGAGACGCTCCTCGGTGATCGACATGCTCATCGCCATGTCGACGTCACTGTTCATCGCACCTTGAACCAGTTCACTCCACTGGCTGTATACCTGCGGTACGATTTCGACTTCGATGCGATCTTCGATCAATTCCAACAGGGCCGCGTTGAAGCCAGTATAGGTGCCGTCATCCAAGAAGATATCGACGGGATCAATGAAGTTGGTCACGGCGACTGTCAGCGGCGCGTTGGCCTCGAGCCATTCACGTTCTTCGTCCGACAGGCGAAAATTGCGCGGCTCATAGAAGTGGTCGTCACGGTTGGCGAGCCACCGCCGCTCGATAGCCGCCATGTCGGCGGCGGGGATGCTCTCGAACCCTGCTCGAATTTGTTCCAACAGACCGGGATGTCCCTTGCGCACGCCGGCGTGCAAACCGTTGCTGAGAATAACGTCTCCACGTTGCACCAGCCCGGCATACCCCAGCCGCGCCAATGTCGTATCGGTCTGCACAACCTCGTTGGCGATAGCGTCGATCTCGCCGCGAAGCAAAGCCAAGACCTGCGCCTCGTCGCTCGGGAAGGTCCGAACGTCGATCTCGGGAAAGTTATCGGTCAAATAGCCAGCCTGGAAAGTACCGCCAATGACCCCGAGCGCTTTGCCGCGCAGGCTCTCTAGGTTCGGTGACGGCGCCGACGTCAGAGCGTAAAGCGCGGTCCGGATCAAATGAATGGGCGGACTAAAGTCCAGGAATTCGCTGCGTTCTTCGGAAAAGAACAAGCCGGAGTGAATATCGGCCAAGCCTTCGCGGACGCTGGAAATCGTCTCCGGCCAATTGGACAACCGAAAGGTCACCGAATTGCCGGTCTGCTGGGCCCAACGGTTCCACATATCGACCAATAGGCCGACCGGCCGGCCGTCCGGCGAAATGAACGTCATGGGCGCGTAATCTTGATACATCGAAATAACGATGTCGTCGTCGGTCGAAGATTTGGTGCCGCCTGCCCATTGTCGCAGAACGCGGTTCTTGTCGTCGTTCGAGACCTGCGCAAATCCCTCGTCGATGATCGACATGCTGACGGCATCGCCCTCGCCCACCGCCGGGTGCCATTCGCTGGTGTACAACAGCACGCTATTTGCGATCGGAAACTCGGCGTTCAGCGCACGGCGCGCCAGATGGTAGAGCCCAGTCTCGGAGTCGGCGGCAAAGACCTTGAGCCGCCCCGCGTCCAACTCGTCCATGATCGCGTCGTAGGCGATCATGCTTTTGACATTGGCCGGGGTCAGATTGCGGCGCAGGAACGGCTCCACCGCGTCGCCCTCCAACACGCCGACCCGGTAGCTGGCCAGATCGGCGACATCGATCGGCTTCGGCAGCTCCCTGTGCGCGAAAGCGCGGGTCTCGGTAACCAATATGCCGGCGCCAAAATCGGCGTATCGGTCGCGCTCGGGCCGTTGAAACAATCCGGCATGCGCGTCGACGTCACCGAGGCGCAGCTTGCTTAGGGTTTCCGGCCAAGGCGCCGGCACCCATGCGATTTGTCGTCCGGTCCGGTCCTGCCAGATACGCCAGAAGTCGATCAGGATTCCTGCCGCGCGGCCCTGGTCATCCGTGAATTGAAAAGGGGCGCAGTCCTGGCAATACGTGACGCGGAGCGGGGCCTCATCCGCCGCCTTAGTCGGCAACGCAAAGGCACTGATCGCGATCAATAGGAAAAGCGCGATTGCGCCCCGCAAACGCATGAAATGACACCACCGATATCTGTAACCCACGGTATCGTATGGAAACCGGTCGATAGCGGCAATACGGGTTAGTACTATCTCCGGGGGAATTACCTCGGAAATATACAAGGCCGTCGGATTTGGCGTTGCACCTCAGCAGATGCGCGGCAATTGCTCGCCGACCAACATATCCAGGCGCCGGCCGCCGCCGAACGTGGTGTTGATGACGACCGATCCCGCGTGCTCGGTGGACGCGCGGCCAATGATCCGCGCATCGACGCCCTCCGGCCGACTGCGCATGGCCTCCAAGGCGGCATCGGCCTCCGTCGGATCGACGAACATCACCAGAGTGCCCTCGTTCGCGAGGTATAGCGGATCGAGCCCGAGGATTTCACAGAAGCCCCGCACTTCGTCGCGAAGCGGCAGCGCCGCCTCATCGATATCGATCCCGCACCCGGAGACCGCGGCGATCTCGTTCAACGACGACGCCAGCCCACCGCGGGTTGCATCCCGTGCGCAGCGGGTGTTAGGCGCAACCGCAAGCACAGCCTCCATCAAATGGTTGAGCGGCGCGCAGTCGCTTTCCACCGGGCTTTCCAGGGCCATGTCGCCGCGTGCGTTCAAGATCGCCGACCCGTGATCCCCCAGGTACCCGTTGACGATGGCAACGTCGCCGGCCCGCACGCGCCGCGCGGCGAGATCGCGACCCTCTGGGATGACGCCGACACCGGCGGTCGTCACGAACACCTTGTCCGCCGAGCCCTTGCCGACGACCTTGGTGTCGCCGGTGACGATATGCACCTCGGCCTCATCGGCGGCGCGGCGCATGCTCTGGGCGATTTCGCGCAAGGTGTCGACCTCTACGCCTTCCTCGATGATCATGGCGCACGACAACCACAAAGGTTTCGCGCCGCCGACGGCCAAATCGTTGACGGTCCCGTTGACAGCCAGATCGCCGATGTTGCCACCGGGAAAAAACAGCGGATCGACGACGAAACTATCGGTGGTGAACGCCAAACGTCCACCGTTCAGGGTCTCGCCGACGGGCAAGCGCGCCTGGTCCTCCATGTCGCCCATATCAGGGTTATCGAACGCAGCGACGAACACGTCGTCGATCAGATCGCGCATCGCCTTACCGCCGCCGCCGTGCGCCAACGTGATCGTGTCGACGTTAAGCGACCCCGATCGCCGATACTGTTTGCTGATCTCGTTCATGACGCGACCCTCTCTTTTTCGGCGGTTTCGGCAACCGACCGCGCCCCCGCATACAGATGATAGGCGGCGCACGCCCCTTCGGACGACACCATCAATGCGCCCAGCGGATTATCCGGTGTGCAGTCGACCCCGAATTTCGGACAATCCCACGGTTTGATCATGCCTTTAACCACATCGCCGCAACGGCAGCCCTCGAGGCATTCCAGTTCCATTTCGCGGCCCGATGTCTTGCCAGCGCCGTAGCCGACGCCGAATTTCTCTTCGGCGTCATAGGCCGCGTATTTTTCGCGGATTTTGACGCCGGACCGGTCGATCTCGCCGAGCCCCCGCCAGTCGAAGGCACCGCGCGGCGTGTAGACGTCGTCGATCGCCGCCTGCGCCGCCGGATTGCCGTGCTTCGGCACCACGCGGGCGTATTGGTTTTCCACCTCGGCGCGACCGTTGGCGATCTGCTCGACCACCATCAGCACCGATTGCAAAAGGTCCAAAGGCTCGAACCCGGCCACCACGATGGGTTTGCCGTAATCTTCGGCAATAAAGTCATAGGGCGCGGTTCCGATCACCATCGACACGTGCCCCGGGCCGACGAAGCCGTCGAGCTTCATGTTCGGGTCGTCGAGCAGCGCCTTGATTGGCGGCGGCACCAGAATGTGATTGCAGAAAACCGAGAAATTGTCGCGGCCTTCCTTAGCCGCCTGCTGCAGCGTCAACGCCGTCGACGGCATCGTGGTTTCGAACCCGAGCCCGAAGAACACCACCTCGCGGTCCGGATTGCGGCGCGCCAACTCCAACGCATCCAGCGGCGAATACACCATGCGGATATCGGCGCCGTGGGCCTTCGCCTGCATTAGACTGCCGCGGGTCCCCGGCACCCGCATCGCATCGCCGAAGGTGGTAAAGATCACCCCCGGCCGTTCGGCGATATCCAGGCAGTCGTCGACGCGGCTCATCGGCAGGACGCACACCGGACACCCCGGGCCATGGATGAACTCGATGCTCTCCGGCGTCAACTTGTCCAAGCCATAGCGGAAGATCGCGTGCGTATGACCACCGCAGATTTCCATGATGTGCAACGGTTTTTCCGGGGTCGCGCCCGTTCGCGCGACGGCATTTTCGATGGCCGCCAAAAGGGCTTTCGCTTTCGACGGATCGCGGAACTCGTCTGCGTATTTCATCGGGCACCCTCGCCCAGCATATCGTTGGAGTCTTTGATAGCCTCGATTTCGGCCATGGCCTCGCCAAGTGCTTCCAGCGCGTCGAGGGTGGCTTGTGCCTCATCCGGATCGATACGGCTCATGGCGAAGCCGACGTGGACCAACACCCACTGGCCAAGCGTACCCTGGAGGTCGCCGTCCTCGACGACACACGCCAAGTTGACCGGGCGGCGGACGCCCAATACGTCGACCATTCCCATCAGGCTCTCGGCGTCGGTGATTTCGACGATTTGTCCGGGTATTCCCAGGCACATGACGCTTTCCCCTTACTCCGCGGTCGAGGAACCTTCGTTTCCAACGCCATAACTTGCACAACGCGAGGCGATCCAATCGAGCCACAAGTCAAGTCCCTCACCAGTGCGTGCGGACACCCTGAGCACATCGACGCCGGGATTGACGCGCTTGGCGTTTGCCTCGCACAGCGCCAGATCGAACTCGCAGTAAGGCGCCAAATCGATCTTATTCAACAGGACCAACTGAGCGGCGGCAAAAATATCCGGATACTTGAGGGGTTTGTCCTCACCTTCCGTCACCGACAGGATGACGATCTTCGCTGCCTCGCCCAGGTCAAACGCGGCCGGGCATACAAGATTGCCCACATTCTCGATGAACAAGACACCAAATTTCTGGAGCGGCAATTGATCGATGGCGTGACCTATCATGTGCGCATCCAGGTGGCAGCCTTTTCCAGTATTGACTTGGACGGCCGCGGTGCCGGTGGCGCGAATGCGATCCGCATCATTGGTGGTCTGTTGGTCACCCTCGATGACGGCGACCGGCACACTTCCCTTGAGCATTTCGATTGATTTGCAAAGCAGCGTCGTCTTTCCCGAGCCCGGGGACGACAGCAGGTTTAGTGCCAATGTGCCGTAGTCGGCGAATCTTTGTCGGTTGACTGCCGCATAGCTGTCGTTCTTCGACAGAATATTAGTTTCAATCTCGACGATGCGAGACTGACTGAGACCGGGCACGTGTGTCCGGGCCGGGCCGGTTCCGTAATGCAGAGCGCCCTCGTTTTCGCCCTTGTGAACATGATGCGATGTGCTCTCCCCGTCGCATCCGCACACTGTACACATTACACCACCTCCAACTCCTTAATCCGCATTTGATCACCGCCGGTCGGAAACAGCTGCCTATTGCCGCATACCGGGCAGGGCGATAATCGTTCGTCGACGGTGACCGTATCGCTGCAATCGAAACAGTGTGCGAGGCCGGGACTTTCAATCACATCCAAGGCCGCATTCTCAGCAACTGTCCCTTTCATCACCACATCAAACCCGAAACGCAGCGCGTCGATCTCAACGCCGGCGAACTTTCCGATTTCCAACCGCACAGTCCGCACCTCTTTGAAGCCTTGCGAGGCCGCCGTTTCTTCGAGAATTTGCAATATTCCCTCGCACAGTGACATTTCGTGCATCCGCCGACTCCAATACTCCAGCGCCAAGAGGTGGGCGCTGAGTTCATCACCAGAGAGGTTCTCTATCGTGGTCAATACCTTACGAATGCACTGTGAACCTTGATCCAGATCAGCCTGCAATGCCTCCCAGAACACTGTGGGGCGCTAATCCAAGCGAATACCCCTGCCTGCGCGTTACTCTGGGACGCCTTCACATCCTCCCTTGAAGGCGGCGATGGCGGCTTGACCCAGGGCGACGCAGCCGTCGTTCGGCGGAGTCAGGGAATGCGCGAGAACCGTGCGGTCCGAGAGCCGGGTCAAGCACATCTCCAGTAATGTTGCGTTCTGAAAACACCCGCCCGAAAGCGCAATCGCCGCCGCCCCGCATCGGTCCGCCAGGTCGGTTGCGAGGTCGCAGGCCGCGTCGGCCAGACCGGCATGGAAACGGGCGGCGGCGACCGGTTGCGGAACCTCCGCGGCGAGATCGGCAAACAGCGCGCGCCACATGGGCGCAGGGTCGAGGGTCTGGCCCTCGACCGCAAACGGATAACCGTCTTCGGCACCGGCTTGGCGCGCCAGGGTTTCCAGCGTCATCGCCGCCTCCCCCTCGTAGCTTTGCTTGTCCGGCGCAATACCGATAGCCGCGGCAACCGCGTCGAACAACCGGCCCACCGACGACGTCAGCGGCGCATTGATGCCTTTGGCAACCGCCGCCCGAAGTGTCGCCAACGGTCTATGCTGCAGTATGCGATCCGCGGTCTCCGACATACCCGCCGCGTCCAATTGCGCCAAGAGGTTCCGCCACGGCTCCAACTGCGCAGCCCCCCCGCCCGGCAACGGCACCGGTTTTAAGAACCCGAGCCGCTCGAACCCGCCGTAATCGCACAGCAGCCATTCGCCGCCCCACACGGTCCCGTCATCGCCCCAGCCGAGCCCATCCAGGGCCACACCCAAGACCTTGCCGCCGTCGACCGGCCAGCCGTTTTCGGCCATCGCCGCGGCGATGTGCGCATGGTGATGCTGAACACGCACCAACGGGAGGCCTAAGTCCTTTGCCCGCGCCTCGGCGTGCGCCGTCGACGGATAATCTGGGTGGCGGTCGCAGGCGATCACCGCCGGCACATGTTCAAGCAGGTCGGCATAATCGGCATCGGCCTTGGCGAACTCCTCGGCGGTCAATGCGTCGTCCAGATCGCCCAGATGGTGTGACAACAACGCCTGTCCGTCCCGCGTCAGGCACAAGGCGGATTTCAAGAACGCTCCATAAGCGGCAACCGGGGGCGCGGCGTCGAACCCGTCCGGCAATCGCAGTGTCTCCGGCGCATAGCCCCGTGCGCGGCGCTGCATCCGCACCGCGCCGTCGACCAACCGCGCCACGGAATCGTCGATCCGCCGCGCGATGTCACGGTCGTGCATGACATACCCGTCCACGAACGCAGCCAGTTTTTGCCGCGCCTCGGCGTTGCCGATCACCTGAGGCTCGCCAGACAGGTTGCCCGACGTCATCACCAACGGGCCGCCGAAACCGTCCAACAGCAACTGGTGCAGCGGCGATGTCGGCACCATCCACCCCGACGCCCATTGTCCGGGCGCCACGGCATCGGCCAAGGGCGGACCGCTTGGCGCGGCGCGCGACGCCAGCAAGACAATCGGTGCTGCCGATCCACTCAGCAGCTTTGCCGCATCGTCGGAGACCTCGGCATAAGCGGAGATCCCGGCAACGTCGGCGGCCATCAGCGCGAACGGCTTCGCAGGACGGCGTTTGCGGTCCCGCAGCGTTTGCACCGCCTTTTGGTTCGTTGCATCGCAGGCGAGATGAAACCCGCCGATCCCCTTGATCGCCAGAATGTCGCCGGCCTGCAACCGGGCGACGGCGTGGGCGATGACCTCGTCATTTCCCTCGATCCGGATGCCCTCATCTTCCTCGAACCAAATCCGCGGCCCGCACACCGGACAGGCAATTGGCTGTGCGTGGAACCGGCGGTCGGCAGGGTTCTCGTATTCGGCGCGGCAGTCGTCACACATGGCGAACGCGCGCATGGTGGTCGCGGCCCGGTCGTACGGTATCTGCTCGATGATGGTGAAACGCGGTCCACAGTGCGTGCAGTTTGCGAACGGATAGCGATGTCGCCGCTCCGCCGGATCGCGCACTTCCGCAGCGCAGGCGTCGCAAACCTTAGCGTCCGGCGTCACCAACGTGCGTGCGGTGCCGTCGCTGGTCTTTGCGATCTCAAACCCGTTCAGGCCCGTGCGAGGGTCGGTATCGGATTCCTCGATCGCGTCGATGCGCGACAACGGCGGCGCCTCGGCGCGGAGCGCCCCGACAAAGGCGTCGATGTCGTCACCTTCGGCATGGATCAGCACCCCCGCGGCGTCGTTCCGCACGTCGCCCGCAATCCCATGCGCCGCCGCCAACTGCCATACGAACGGTCGAAATCCGACCCCCTGCACTTGGCCGCGGATGCGTATCGCTTTGGCGCTCATGACCTCCGCCCAGTTAACGCTTGTCGGGGCCGCTGCACATGCAAATACAGCGTAATGTCAATTAGATGTCTAAACGCCGTCGATGGGAAGTACATTGCGGCAACCTCCCCAACGGCCAAAATGCGAAGACCCGCCACGAGGGCGGGTCTCATCATTTTGGTTGCGGGGACAGGATTTGAACCTGTGACCTTCAGGTTATGAGCCTGACGAGCTACCGGGCTGCTCCACCCCGCGTTGATCTTGTGTGTCCGGTTTTGTCCGGCGGCGTGTGTTTGGATGTGTTGAGGAACGATGTGTTTTTTTGTGCCTGTCCCGGACGCGATCCGGGATGTCATATCCTTTGAAGACCTGGCGGCGACCTACTCTCCCACACCTTAAGATGCAGTACCATCGGCGCTAAGAGGTTTCACGTCCGAGTTCGAGATGGGATCGGGTGGGGCACTCTCGCCATGACCACCAGGTCGTCGAAGGATATGAGCTCTGTGTATGCCAGTCATGCGATGCATGACGTGGCCGCTCGCCCAACCTTGTATGTTCTTGGCGGTTGGCGCGTCAGCTGTTTGGTGCACACACATGACGTATCTGTCTGGTTTATTGCGTTATGGAGTTAAGGTCCGTTTGTCCGTGCGCATGAAGCGCTCTGAAGCCTATCGAGCGATTAGTACTGGTCAGCTACACGTGTTGCCACGCTTCCACATCCAGCCTATCGACGTGGTCGTCTTCCACGGCTCTCAAGGGATACCTGGTTTTGAGGGGGGCTTCCCGCTTAGATGCCTTCAGCGGTTATCCCGTCCGTATTTAGCTACCCTGCTGTGCCACTGGCGTGACAACAGGTCCACCAGAGATACGTCCACCCCGGTCCTCTCGTACTAGGGGCAGCTCCTCTCAAGTATCCAACACCCACGGCAGATAGGGACCGAACTGTCTCACGACGTTCTAAACCCAGCTCACGTACCACTTTAATCGGCGAACAGCCGAACCCTTGGGACCTGCTCCAGCCCCAGGATGTGATGAGCCGACATCGAGGTGCCAAACGATCCCGTCGATGTGGACTCTTGGGGATCATCAGCCTGTTATCCCCGGCGTACCTTTTATCCGTTGAGCGATGGCCCTTCCATGCGGGACCACCGGATCACTATGACCGACTTTCGTCTCTGCTCGAACCGTCGCTCTCGCAGTCAGGCAGGCTTATGCCATTGCACTCAACAGCTGATTTCCGACCAGCTTGAGCCCACCTTCGCGCGCCTCCGTTACTCTTTGGGAGGCGACCGCCCCAGTCAAACTACCCACCACAGAGGGTCCCGGATCCCGGTTCAGGGATCGCGGTTAGAGACCAGAGAACAAAAGGGCGGTATTTCAAGGGTGACTCCACCAAACCTGGCGGCTTGGGTTCAAAGTCTCCCGCCTATCCTACACAGTTATTCCCTAGTACCACTCTGAAGCTGTAGTAAAGGTGCACGGGGTCTTTCCGTCTAACCGCGGGTACTCCGCATCTTCACGGAGAATTCAATTTCGCTGAGTCGACGTTGGAGACAGTGGGGAAGTCGTTACGCCATTCGTGCAGGTCGGAACTTACCCGACAAGGAATTTCGCTACCTTAGGACCGTTATAGTTACGGCCGCCGTTTACCGGGGCTTCGATTCAAAGCTCTCACCTCTCCTCTTAACCTTCCGGCACCGGGCAGGCGTCAGACCCTATACGTCGTGTTGACCACTTCGCAGAGCCCTATGTTTTTAGTAAACAGTCGCTACCCCCTGGTCTGTGCCCCCCGCCGATGGTTGCCCATCAACGGGGCCCGCTTCTCCCGAAGTTACGCGGGCATTTTGCCGAGTTCCTTCAACGTCGTTCTCTCAAGCGCCTTGGTATACTCTACCAGTCCACCTGTGTTGGTTTCGGGTACGGTCTATACGGTGGAGTTATTTCCTGGGACAACTTCACAGCATGGACAATCCGATAAGCCCACACTGCTGCCATCATCCGTCACTACCACCAGGCTCTGGAATATTAACCAGATTCCCATCGACTACGCCTTTCGGCCTCGCCTTAGGGGCCGGCTCACCCTCGGCGGATTAGCCTTGCCGAGGAACCCTTGGACTTACGGCGAGCGTGTTTCTCACACGCTTTGTCGCTACTCATGTCAGCATTCTCACTTCCGATACCTCCAGCAACCCTCACGGGCTACCTTCGCAGGCCTACGGAACGCTCCGCTACCACTCATCAAAGATGAGTCCTAAGCTTCGGTGCATGGTTTGAGCCCCGATACATCTTCGGCGCAGGACGGCTTGTTTAGACCAGTGAGCTGTTACGCTTTCTTTAAAGGATGGCTGCTTCTAAGCCAACCTCCTGGTTGTCTTGGCCTTCCCACATCCTTTCCCACTTAACCATGACTTGGGGACCTTAGCTGTAGGTCTGGGCTGTTTCCCTTTCGACCACGGACCTTAGCACCCATGGTCTGTCTGCCGTGCTGATACTTGCCGGTATTCGGAGTTTGGTTAGGTTTGGTAAGCCTGTGGGGCCCCCTAGCCCATCCAGTGCTCTACCCCCGGCAGCAATACACGACGCTCTACCTAAATAGATTTCGCGGAGAACCAGCTATTACCCGGTTTGATTGGCCTTTCACCCCTAGCCACAAGTCATCCCCTCATTTTTCAACATAAGTGGGTTCGGTCCTCCAGTACGTGTTACCGCACCTTCAACCTGCTCATGGCTAGATCACCGGGCTTCGGGTCTAATCCTACGAACTATACGCGCTATTAACACTCGGTTTCCCTGCGCCTACACCTAACGGCTTAAGCTCGCTCGCAAAATTAACTCGCTGACCCATTATACAAAAGGTACGCCGTCAGGAGACAAGCTCCCTCCGACTGCTT
>OZ271842.1:3252500-3755000 GCA_965601835.1 Rhodospirillales bacterium | reverse complement strand
GGGCCGCACCTGCACTACGAAGTCCACCGTGGCGGCCGCCAGGTGAATCCGCTGCGCATCGACATGCCGTCCGGACGCACGCTGAAAGGCGCCGAGTTACAGGCATTTCTGACATTCCGGGACACGGTCGACCGCCGGTTTACTGGGCTCGGCAATCCGGAAGTGGCCAGCACCCCTGTCGACTGAGCGGAAGCGATGCCGGTTCCGCTGACGATCACCGACCTCGGCACCGGCGCGCCGGTGATCGTCCTGCACGGCCTATTCGGCCGCCGACGAAATTGGCAAGGCATTCAAAAACAGTTGGCCCGCGATTCCCGGATCGTCACCGCGGACATGCGCAATCACGGCGACAGCCCGTGGCAAGACACCATGACCTATGACGACATGGCCGAAGACATCGCGCATCTCATCGACACCTTGGATGCCGGACCGGCGACCGTGATCGGGCATTCCATGGGCGGAAAAGCGGCGATGGTTCTGGCCCTCCGGTTCCCGGATTTGGTCAAAGGCATGATGGTGCTGGACATCGCACCGGTGGACTACACCCACGACTACACGCCATACATCGAGGCCATGCGCGCGGTGCCGCTGGACGCCTTGTCCCGCCGCAGCGAGGCGGACACCCATCTGAAAGACGCCATCGCCGACCCAGGCATTCGCGCGTTCCTGTTACAGAACCTGACCCAGGATGACGACGGCATCCGTTGGCAGGTCAATCTGGATGCCATCGATCGAGACATGGGCGCGATCTTGGGATTCGAGACCCGTGACACCCCGCCCTTCGACGGCCCGGTAACATTTCTTGCCGGTGGCGCGTCTGACTATGTGAACGAAGATCATCACGAAGAAATCGCGCGGCTCTTCCCTGCGGTCGACCACGAAACCGTCGACGGCGCAGGCCATTGGGTCCATGCCGAAAAACCGGCCGAGGTTATGGACGCGATGCGGAGCTTTATCGAGGAAGTCGGCGACTAAGCCGTCAGCCGCCGTTCATCACGGAAACATCGCAGAACTGCCGGCGCTGTTTCAGCTGCCGGCATAGGGTGTTTGCAGCCGATGTCGAGCCAAGGGGGCCGGCCTTGAGGCGGAAGTATGTGCCCTTGCTGCCAAGGGTCACGCGGCTCACCTCGTATTGTAAATCGTTCAGCAACGATGCATGCGCGCGGCGAATCTGCACCCAACCACTCTCCGCCTGCTTGGCCGAACGATACGATGCCAAATGCACGGCGGGTTGCGGTCCCGCCGGGCGCGGTGCGGCCTCGGCCGCGGGTTGAACCGCTTGCGGTGCACCGGTCGCCGCCGCGGGTACCGCGGGGGCGGCGGTGCTCGGCGGGGGCGCCATCGCCAACTCGATCGCTTGACGCTCGCGGGCGTATTCGTCGGAGGTGATGTACCCGCCGTCGCGCAAAATCTCCAACCGCCGGACGGAATCCGCAGCCTGCATCAAGCCGGACGGCGGCACAGCCGGATCAGCAACGCGAACGGGCGCCGCCGGCATCAGCGCGTCCAGGATCAGGTTACGCTCCGCCGCATGTTGCGAGACCGAGATTGCCCGCATCTCCAGGGCCCGCCCAATGGCCCGGAGCCGTGCCGAAATCTGCTCGGTGGTTGGAACCGGCCGGTCCAAACCGGCCGCCGGCGGCGGCGACGTGATCGGCATCAAAGCGCCGATATTCGAGCGGCGGCGTTGTTCGAACTCCTCTTGCGTGATCAAGCCTTGATCTCTGAGCGACCGCAACGTTCCGAACCGGGACACTACATTGGCGTCCGGACCGGTGATGTTGCCGATGTCCGCCGCCGACCCTGTAGCCGGATCGGTCATCGGCATGGACGCGGGCGCGCTGGCCATTTGCGGCTGTTCACGGCCCAACAGCACGTTCGTTTCCGGTGCGGCGCCGATAGGTGCCCCCACAGGGGCACCGTTCAGTGGCGACGGCATCGACACATCGGTGGCGCCGCCCGTTTCCAGCAAGGACAAATTGACCGACGCGACTTGCGACGCGGGGCGCGTGGTCAGATCGTTCCAAACCACGAACTGCTTGCTCTCTTCGGGGCGGATGGCGAGCACGGCCTCGTACATTTCCCGCGCTTTCACGAACTGTCCGGTGTTCTGATACAGGATCCCCGCCGCAAGCAGCGCGTCCACGTCCCGTGAGTCATTCCGTAACGCCCGCTGAAAATGGGCCTCGGCTTTGATGTAGTTGCCCTTCGCCATTTCGGCGATCCCGAGCTCTGCCTCGTCGTTGCTCTTGAACGGGCTCGAGGCCCAGAACGATTCTTCGAAGACATTGCCTTCCAAGACAGCACAACCGGACAACACCAAGCCCACGAGCATCACACTCGCGGTTCGTTTAAGAAAAGCCATGCATCGATCCGTCATGTCGCCCCCGTTGCGGTCTTGGCACGAAACACGTGATCCTGTTACATCGCTGCCGCGCCGCGCAATATATGGCATCGCCCCCAATTTATTGGGGATTGATTAACCATAGATACTATAACTTGACGCGGAAATCACAACCAAAATGTCGGCGTCCGCGTGGCGCCGGGGTGCCAATTACGGCGCTTCCTCAAGCTCCGCACAGCCGAGCACACTGGCGAACGGCAGCTTGGACAACGCCCCACCCCCCATCTGACGAACGCCTTTGACCACCAGGATCTCCGAGATCAGTTCGTCCCGAAGCGCTGCGTTGATCTCATCAATCAATCGCCGGTCCTCGGTCTGTTGCTCCGGGGTCTTGTTGATCCGATACACCCGTTCGCCGGTGGTTGCCGGATCGAACAGGTTGGTCATGACGATCGGTTTTTCGAACCACATGCGCAGCAACGCATCCGTAATCCGCGGTCCGAGCTTGCAGACGTGGCCGACTTTTTCCTTCGACACCACCGTTAAGACGGGTGTCACGGGAATCTGGGCCATGCGGGAGCTGCCGTCGCGCGGCTTCACGGGGGCCATGACGGCGCGCATCTGAACGTGGGAGACCCCGTCGCCCCGCAAGCCGAACGTCCGCTTCAACTGCAATTCGTCGCCTTGTTGCTGGGCCAGCACCTGCTCCGTCGGCAGCACCAGCACTGCGATGGCGAGGCTCAGAGCTTTGATCCAGATCGAACACAAGCGTTTCATGCCGACACCCTATGCCGCGATTTCGGCCAAATTGTGGCTTCCCTTGGAGGTACTACAGGTTTCTTTCCATGTAAACCACGCCGGGCAGCGGATTGTCATAGTACGGCGCGGTTTCGACGAAGCCCAAGTCGTCATACAATCCAACCGCGGCATCAAGGTGCCCCAGGGTATCGAGAACCATAATCCGGTACCCGGCGTCGCGTGCGAACGTAAGAGTCAATTCCGCCAGTTCGCGCCCGAGCCCAAGTCCGCGCCAACGGTCTCGAACGTACAAGCGCTTCATCTCGCAGCGAACGCCCGGCTCAGTTCCCACCGGCCGAATGGCGACGATCCCCGCCAGATCATCCGCTTGTTCGGCGAGGTAGATCTCTCCCGCTGGCGGTGCGTAACGGCCGGGCAGTTCCGCAAGTTCCTGTTCAAAGCCCTGAAAACACAGGTCGACACCCAGGAATTCCTGATACTCGGTAAACATCTCCCGCGTCGCAGCCATATCCTCGCTGCCACGGGCGGGACGAATGCGCACCGTTCCGGACATCAGAGGGTCATCGTCCCTTCGATAACCATACGGGCATGGCCGGCCAAGCGAACCCGGTCGCCAACCACCTCGCAATAGACGTCGCCGCTGCGCGCCGAGATTTGCCGCGAATGGATTTGAGCTTTGCCCAGCCGCTCGGCCCAATACGGCGCCAAAGTGCAGTGCGCCGAGCCCGTGACCGGGTCTTCGGGAATGCCGACATGGGGTGCGAAGTAGCGGCAGACGAAATCCGTGTCGTCGCCAGGTGCCGTGACGATCAGACCATATCCCTCGAGGCTTCGAATAAAGTCGAAATCCGGGGCGACCCGGGCGACGTCGGCTTTCGTCTCCAACACGGCCATGTTCTTGACCGCCCGAAGGTACGCTACCGGCGCAATGCCGCCCAACGCATCGGCCAAGCCATCGGGTGCGGGCACCTCACTGGCCGGCAGCGCGGGAAAATCCATGACGAACCGGTCGCCGTCGCGCGTGACGGTCAAAGCACCGCTGAACCGTGTGCCAAACGCCACCGTGTCCAAATCGGGCCGCAACCGCTCCAAGATCAGTGCGGCCGAGGCGAGGGTCGCATGACCGCACAACTCGACCTCGGCGGCGGGCGTGAACCAGCGCAACTCGTAACCGTCCCCATCGGGCACGAAGAACGCCGTTTCCGAGAGATTGTTTTCCATCGCGATGTTCTGCAGCACATCGTCCGGCAGCCAGGCATCGAGCGGACAAACCGCCGCCGGATTTCCGCCGAACGGACGATCGGTGAACGCATCCAATTGATAAAGCGGAATAGCCGTCATCGCTTAGTTCCCCAACTCCGCTTCCAACTCGCGGCAGAAATCCTCGGTGCTGGCGTTGCCGCCCATATCCGGAGTCTTGGGCCCGTCCCCCTTCAGCAGGTTTTCGATGGCCACGATCATGTCGTCGGCGGCCGCCTGATGGCCCAAGTGCTCCAACATCATCGCCGCGCACCAGATCGTGCCGATGGGGTTGGCGATCCCTTGGCCGGCGATGTCCGGGGCCGAGCCGTGTACCGGCTCGAACATGGATGGGAAGTCCCGTTCCGGGTTGATGTTGCCGCTGGGCGCGATGGCGATGGTCCCCGTCACCCCGGGTCCGAGATCCGACAGAATATCGCCGAACAGGTTGGAGCCGACGACCACATCGAACCAGTCGGGGTTGGTGACGAACCGCGCCGTCAGAATATCGATGTGGAACTTATCCGTGGAGACGTCGGGATACTCGGCGGAAATAGCTTCGAACCGCTCGTCCCAGAACGGCATGGAATGAATGATGCCGTTGGACTTGGTCGCCGACGTCACATGTTTGCGCGCCCGCGTCTTGGCCAGATCGAAGGCGTAACGCATGATCCGATCGGTACCCTTCCGGGTGAAGACGGCCTGTTGGGAAACGACCTCGTCCTCGGTGCCCTGATAGATGCGGCCCCCGATCTCGGAGTATTCGCCCTCGTTGTTTTCGCGCACGACGACCATGTCGATGTCGCCCGGCTTGCGGCCCGCGAGTGGACACGGCACCCCTTCGAACAAACGCACCGGACGCAGCGAGACGTATTGCTGGTACTGTCGGCGGATCGGGATCAGCAGCCCCCACAACGACACGTGATCTGGCACGCCCGGATATCCAACAGCCCCCAACAGGATGCTGTCGTGCGCGCCGATGTCTTCCAGACCGTCCTCCGGCATCATCGCGCCCGATTTATGAAAACGCTCGCAGCTCCAATCCTTTTCGTCGAACTGGAAGGCAAGATCGTGCTTGCGGGCCACGGCCTCCAAGATGCGGCAGGTCGGCGGCACGACTTCGTTGCCGATACCGTCCCCAGGGATCACAGCGATTTTGTAGGCATTCGTGGTCACGGATGTTTCCTCTCAAGCTTCGTTATGGATTGACCAGGTGAACGTTCACCCGGCGATTGTGCTTACCTTTGTTTTCGATCTTGCCGACGCGGAGTTCCCCGATCTCGGACGTGTTGGCCACGTGCGTCCCGCCGCAGGGCTGCAGGTCGACCCCGCCGGTGACCTCCATCAGCCGCACACGGCCCGCCCCCATGGGTGGCTTCACCGACATGGTACGGACCAAATCCTGGTTGGCGTTCATTTCCTCGTCGGTGATCCAACGATGGCCCATCGGATGCGCTGCCGTGACCAGATCGTTGAGCTTCGCGGCAATCGCTTCCTTGTCGAGCGCGGTGTCCTCCAAATCGAAATCGAGGCGGCTTTTTTCTTCGCCGATCTGGCCGCCCGTGACCCCCCCTTCGATGGTCGCGCACAAGAGATGCAACGCCGAGTGCATCCGCATCAGGCGGTAGCGTCGGTCCCAGTCGATCTCGGCCGTCACCTCGTCACCGACCGCTACCGCGACATCGCCGTCTGGAACATGCAGATGATCGCCCGTATCCCGGTCCTTGCGGGTGTCGGCGATTTTCACCGCCCGTCCGTCGGCGAAGGTCAACACTCCACTGTCGCCGGGTTGGCCGCCGCCCATGGGATAAAACACCGTCCGATCCAGTTGGATCCCTCTCTCGTCAACGGCGGTGACGACAGCGGAACAGGACTTGAGATAGCTGTCTTCGCGGAACAGTTCTTCGGTCATGGATGCGGCTCCTATGAAAAGCGTGGCCGGAATATAATGGTCAGCCCCAGCGCGAGCAATCGGTACAAAGGGCCTGCTGGAACTGGGCCCGGTCGGCGTTGCCGCCCGTTAGAATCACCGCGACTTTCTTGCCCGCCATTCGGTCCTTTTCTTTCAACAGGGCCGCCAACGGTCCGGCGCCCGCGCCTTCGGCGATGTTATGGGTGTCGAAGAAATACGCCTGCATCGCGTCACGAAAGGCTTGCTCTTCGATGCGTACGATCCGGTCGGCGCCCTGGTTGATGATCTCGACCGCGGCCGGATCCGGACTGCGGCAGGCGACGCCGTCTGCGAAGGTGTTGGCGTCGTTCGTCTCGACGACTTTGCCGGCCTCGAACGATAGTGCATAGGCCGGGGCCCGGTCGGCGACCACGCCGACGATCTTGGTCGCGAGGCCCAATCCGTCGCGCGCCGAGATCACGCCGCAAATGCCCGACCCCATGCCGATGGGCACGTAGATGGTATCCAGGTCCGGATGCGCCTGCAGCAACTCCCAGCCATAGGTGCCGACACCGGCGACCAAATCGCGGTGAAACGGCGGGATCATATGCAGTCCCTCGGCCGCGCCGACGCGGCCCGCCTCCTCCCGGCTTTCTTGGAAGTCATCGCCGTGCTCCATCAATTCGGCGCCGAACGCGCGCATGGCGTCATTCTTTTCCGGATTGTTGCCGAACGGGACGTAGATCACCGAGCGCAGGCCGACGGCGCTGGCCGCGCGGGCGACGGACTGCCCGTGATTGCCGCGTGTCGCCGTAATGACACCGGGGCAATCCGGCATCTCCGCCATCAGCCGCGCCATATAATTCAAACCGCCGCGCACCTTGAAGGCACCGATCGGCGTGTGGTTCTCGTGCTTGACGATCACATCTGTGCCGGTCCGCGTGTTCAACAATGGCCACGAAATCTCCGGCGTCGGCCGCATATGCCGATAGACCGTCTCCGCCGCACGCTCGATATCGCTCAAAGAAACAAATGCCATAACGTCCTTCCCATTGTTCCGGTCATTTCCGGTATTGCGCGCGGCTCGCCAAGACGATCCCACCCAAGATCAAACATGTCGCCAGCAGGATCGTCGGCGTGATGTCCTCGCTGAGCAACACCACCGCGAACACCAGACTGACGACCGGCTGCGCGAATTGCACCGGTGCGATGCGCACCACCGACCCATGATTGAGCGCCCAATACCAAGCGGCGTAATTCAACACCGTCGAGAACGCCACCAGATACATCGTCGACATCCAGCCAACGTGAGTCACCGCCGGCCAGTCGATGGACGTCGCCAGCCACAGCAAGATCGGCAGCTGCACGAGGCCCGCAATCGCCACCCCCCAGAACGTGGTCGACCAGGTGCCGATCTTCGCCGTCGCCCGGCTGCCGGCGACATAACCGGTCCCGGAGATGATCGCCGCCGCGATCACCAAGGCGTCGCCGGACAATGTCGCTTCGCCGGAACTGTCGCGCGAGCCGATGAGGACCGCTTCCCCGGTCATCGCCAGCGCCGCGCCGAAAAACCAGACCTTGGGCGGTATCCGCCGGTCGAGCGCCGCGCCCAATGCGCCGGACACCACCGGCATGCACGCCAGGATCAAGGCCGCGTGCGCGGTCGAGGTTCGTTCGATCCCCAAGGTGAACAAGATCGGAAAGCCGCAAAACGCGGCGAACCCGGCGAACAGCAACCACCCCCACGTCGAAGGATCGTCCGGCAGCCGCAGGCGCAGCAGCCAGATGAACAGCAACGCCGGCGGCACCGCCAGAACCGTGCGCATCATGCCCGCTTCCAATGCCGGTAGCTCGCTGACCTGGAATGCCGTGATCGCCGGCGTGATCCCCCAGCCGAACACCGCGAACGCGGCAAGACCGAACGCAAGCGGTAACTGGGTCGGAGGCGACGATCGATCGGTCATAGTTGCAGGATCAGACGATATTGCCCCGCCCCTTGCAACGCCCATACCGATGCCCATCCGTCGTTAGGCGACCCAGAACGGCTTCTCGGCTTCGCGTTCGACCTCCGCTCGGCTCAGGCCGATGTCATCCAGAATGCGGTCGTCCAGAGTGCGCATACGGTGCCGGATCAGGGCTCGTTCCTGCCATGCGCAAAGGACCGCAAAGACAGCGGAAATACCGGCGAGAATGCGGCCGTTGATCGCCTTGGCCAGATCGGGATCGGTCCGCGGGTATGGGATGGCGCCAACGTCGAGGGGCGCTCTCTTGCGAATTGTATCCATAACATTTTCTCCATCACGTTCACATTGTAATAATTATATTGACTCATAAAATGATACAATTATAACATTGTCCCCATGACAAATTGGATGCCCGAGATATCGAACCGCCGCGGCCCGAAGTATCTTCGGATCGCCGATGCCATCGACGACGCCATCAAGTCCGGCGACCTGCCCGCCGACACCAAACTGCCGCCCATGCGGAACTTGGCCTACGACCTGGGCGTCACGCTCGGCACCGTTTCCCGCGCTTATCAAGAGGCAGAGCGGCGCGGCCTGGTCGGTGGCGAGGTCGGGCGCGGCACCTACGTCAAAGGCGACGGCCGCTACCCGCAACCGCAATCACCGCGGGCGTTCGCGTTCGGCGGCATTCGCGACAACGGGATCAATTTCAGCATGGCCGTACCACCGTTGGGCGACGGCGGCGCATACATCTCGAAAACCCTGCGCGAGATCAGCGACGATCCGGTGGCGTGCGCCGACGCCATGGATTATCAAGCGCATTCCGGGCTGGCGCGGCACCGCCAGACCGGCGTCGACTGGGTCGCAAGGATGGGGGTGGAGACCGATATCGACCGCGTCACCCTGACCAACGGCACGCAACACGGTCTTTTGGTCGCCATGATGGCGATCACCCGTCCCGGGGATACGGTGCTGGTCGAGCAACTGACCTACCCGGGCATCATTCACATCGGCGCGCAACTGGGCCTGAAACTGGTGCCGGTCAGCATGGACGACGAAGGGATGCTGCCGGACGCTCTGGAAACCGCGATCCAGGAAAACCGGCCAAAGACCGTTTACCTCATGCCGACGGTGCAGAACCCCACCACCGGGATCATGTCGCATGACCGCCGGGCCCTTATCGCCGCCCTGTTGGAAAAATATCAGTTGTTGGCGATTGAGGACGACGTCTGGGGGTTCCTGCCGCTTGAACGTCCAGCGGCGCTGCAGACGTACGCGCCGGACCGGGTGGTCTACGTCACCGGGTTGTCGAAGGCGGTCTCGCCGGGGCTTCGTATCGGTTACATCGTCTCGCCCGCCGGGGCCAACGATGCGATCCGGGCGACGGCGCGAATGTCCAGTTGGATGGTCCCGCCTTTGATGAACGAAGTGGCGATGCGATGGTTCGCGGACGGCTCGGCGGACGACATGATCCGCTGGCAACGAGCCGAGGCCGAAGCCCGCATGACGATCGCCGCCGACGCGCTCCGCGGCTTCGATATCCGCGGCCACGAACACAGCTATCAGATCTGGCTGGAACTGCCCGATCCCTGGCGCGCGTCGACGTTTCGTCAGCGGGCCGAGGAAAAGGGCGTGTACTTCCTATCGGGCGAAGCGTTCACCGTCGGGCGTCAGCCCGCGCCCCACGCGATCCGCATCTGCGTCGGCAGTTGCCGCACCCGCGACGAAATCAAGGATGGGGTCAAGATTCTCACCGATATCCTGGCGGGACCGCCCGGCCCGGCGACGGTGATCGCCTGAGGCGTCAATCGACGGCGACCGTCACCGCGTGATTGAGCGGCCCGTGCCCGGAGCCGAAACCGGGGTTGGTCTCGATCGCCCGGCGGACGTAGGTCCGCGCCCGCGCCACCGCTTCTTGCAGAGGAAGCCCTTGCGCGACCCCGCACGCCGTCGCGGACGCCAGCGTGCAACCGGTGCCATGGGTGTTCGGCGTGTCGATCCGCGTGTCCTCGAACCGGTGAACGGCGCCGTCCCGGTCCACCAGAACATCGACCAGCTTCTCGCCGCTCAGGTGCCCGCCTTTCAGCAGCACCGCCTCTGGCCCCAGGTCCTTTAGCGTCTGCGCAGCCTGTTCCATGTCGGCGTCGGTCTCGATGTTGCCGCCGATCAGCACCTCGGCTTCGGGGATGTTGGGCGTGATCACGGTGGCCGCCGGGATGACCCGTTCTCGCAGTGCCGTCTGCGCCTCGTCGGCGAGCAGCGAATGCCCGCCCTTCGCCACCATCACCGGATCGGCGACGATCGGCACGCCAGGTGCGCTCGTCGCCAACTCGGTCATCACCGCGTCGATCACGTCGGGCCGATGCAGCATTCCGAGCTTGATGCAGTCGGCGCCGAGATCCGTCAGGACGACGCGCATTTGTTCGCCGACAAAATCGGGCGGCACCTCGTGTATGCCGGTGACGCCTTGGGTATTTTGCGCGGTCAGCGCGGTGACGGCGGTCATCGCGAAACCACCCAGGGCCGTGACCGCCTTGATGTCCGCTTGGATGCCTGCACCGCCGCCGCTGTCGGAGCCGGCGACGATCAGAACGCGCCCTTTCATCTCCGCCATGTTGGCCTCCTACGCGGCTGCGGCGATGGATTTACAGATATCGTCCACCACCCGTTCGACGAGGGTCGGATCTTCACCCTCCGCCATCACTCGGATCAGCGGTTCGGTGCCCGACTTGCGAATAAGGACACGGCCCGTGCCCGCCAACTCAGCTTCGCCCGCGGCAATCGCCGCCTTTACGGCATCGGTCTCCAATGGCGGCTCACTGTGATAGCGGACATTCTTGAGGATCTGCGGCAGTGGCTCGAACACATCGCAAATCTGGCTGGCCGGCGCATCGGACGCCACAAGGACCGCCAAGACCTGCAATGCGGCGATCAAGCCGTCACCCGTTGTCGCGTAGTCCTTGAAGATCAGATGGCCCGACTGCTCGCCGCCAAGATTGCAGTCTCCGGCGCGCATGGCCTCGACCACGTAACGGTCACCGACATTGGTCCGTTGCAATGAGACACCGAGCCCTTCGACGAAGCGTTCGAGCCCAAGGTTCGACATGACGGTCGCGACGACGCTGCCACCCATCAGCTTGCCGGAGGCATGCCAGTCCTTTGCGATCAGCGCCATGATCTGATCGCCGTCGATGATGCGCCCGTTTTCGTCGCAGACGATCAATCGGTCGGCATCACCATCGAACGCGAGGCCGATGTTGGCACCCGACGCCACCGTTGTCTCCTGCAACGCCGCGAGGCTGGTCGAGCCGCACCCCTTGTTGATGTTGAGGCCGTTCGGCGACACGCCGATCGGCACGATCTCCGCCCCCAGTTCCCACAAGACCGTCGGCGCCGTCTTGTAAGACGCGCCGTTGGCACAGTCGACAGCGATCCTGAGGCCGTCCAGGCGCAGGCCGCGGGGGAACGCCTGTTTGACGTATTCGGTGTAGCGCCCCCGGGCATCGTCGATCCGCCGCGCCCGGCCGAGATCGGGCGAATCCGACAAATGCGGCGTCAGATCATCCTCCATCTTTGCCTCGATGTCGGCTTCCGCCTCGTCGGAGAGCTTGTAGCCATCTGGCCCGAAAAGCTTGATGCCGTTGTCTTCAAAATGATTGTGCGATGCGGAGATCATGACCCCGAGGTCAGCCCGCAACGACCGGGTCAACATAGCGACGGCAGGCGTCGGCATCGGCCCGACCAGATCGACGTCCATTCCCATGGAAACGAAACCGGATGCCAATGCGGGCTCGATCATGTACCCGGAGAGGCGCGTATCCTTACCGATTACCACTCGGTGGCGGTGATCGCCGCGTTGGAAATGCAAGGCTGCTGCCATGCCGAGTTTGAGCGCCACCTCGGCTGTCATGGGTGCCACGTTGGCCCGCCCGCGAACACCATCGGTTCCAAAGTACTTACGCTGCGGCATTTGTTTTCTCCACCAACCCGTCTATCGGGTCCCTGTGTCCTTTTCCTCGGATTGGCCGTGTTCGTCAATGGCACGCCACACTGCGAGCGCTTGGCGCGTTTCCGCCACATCGTGGACCCGGAACAATCGCACACCGCGCATCCACCCGGCGACGGCGGCAGCGACCGAGCCCGGCACCCGCTCCTCGGCCGGACCATCGCCGTCGATGCGCGCGATGAAACTCTTGCGGGACACACCCAGCAACACAGGGGTACCGAGATCGGCAAAATCGCCGAGGCGGTTCAAAATCCGAAGATTGTGATCCAGCGTTTTGCCA
The DNA here is from genome assembly GCA_965601835.1 of Rhodospirillales bacterium. Taxonomy (GTDB): domain Bacteria; phylum Pseudomonadota; class Alphaproteobacteria; order Rhodospirillales; family Casp-alpha2; genus UBA4479. The sequence continues at coordinate 3,742,517 of OZ271842.1, read as the reverse complement.
AACCCAATGCCGGGATCGACGGCGATGCGGCCCTCACCGATGCCGGCGTCATGCGCCGCGGCGATCCGGGCACCCAAGTATGCGATGACGTCCGCCGCGGCATCCGAATAGGTCGGGTCATCCTGCATGGTCTGCGGCGTGCCCTGCATGTGCATCAGCACCACGTCGACATCGGCCGCCGCGCACACCGCGGCACTTTCGGGATCGCCGGTCAACGCCGTGACATCGTTCACAATGCGCGCGCCAGCGTCGATCGCGTGCCGCATCACCTCGGCACGCCGCGTATCGATGGAGACCATATAGCCTTCGGTCGCCAGCGCTTCGACAACGGGAAGCACGCGGCGCAGTTCTTCGTCTGGGGTGACCGCATCGGCGCCCGGCCTCGTGGACTCACCGCCGATATCCAAGATATCGGCCCCTTGGTCATGGAGGCGGCGGCCCTGATCGATGGCAGCGGCCGCGTCGAAGAAACACCCGCCGTCGGAGAAGCTATCCGGCGTCACATTGATGACGCCCATCAGCCGTGGGCGGTCAAGGGAGAGACCGGCAAATGCGTGCATCGTGTTCATCGGCGGACGTGCGCCCAGGCGGCGCAGAAACTACTCGCCGGGCTGCGGCTCCGGATCGGCACCGCCGGACTCCGGCCCTTTACGCGGACGCTTCTTGCCGCCCGTCGGGATGGAGGTCCGCCGCGGCGTGTCGGCGTTCGGGGTGTCGTCGTCGCCGCCGCGATGGATCGACTCGCCTTTCAGCAATGCATCCACTTCTTTGCCCGACAGCGTTTCGTACTCCAACAAACCCTGCGTGATGACTTCGAGCTGATCCCCGTGATCGGTGAGGATCCGGCGCGCATGCGCTTCTGCCTCTTCGATCAGTCGGCGCACCTCTTCGTCGATCAATGCCGCGGTGGCGTCGGAAACGTTTTTCTGACGCGCCACCGAATGGCCGAGGAACACTTCCTCTTCGTTGTCGGCGTACCGCAACCGACCCAGCTTGTCGGAAAAGCCGTATTCCGTGACCATTTTGCGAGCAAGGTTCGTCGCCTGCTGGATATCGTTTCCGGCACCCGTCGTGATGTTCTCTTTGCCGAAGATCAGTTCTTCGGCCATCCGGCCGCCGTACATCATGGCGAGGCGCGAGCGCATCTGCGTTTCCGACATGCTCAACTGATCGCGTTCCGGCAAGTTCATCGTGACACCAAGTGCGCGGCCGCGCGGGATGATGGTCACTTTGTGCAGCGGGTCCGTCTTCGGCATGTGCAGCCCGACCAAAGCGTGCCCCGCTTCGTGATAAGCGGTCAGCTTCTTCTCTTCGTCGGTCATGACCATGGAGCGCCGCTCCGAGCCCATCATGACCTTGTCCTTGGCCTCTTCGAATTCCTGCATGGTCACGACGCGCTTGGACTTGCGGGCCGCGAGCAATGCGGCCTCGTTGACCAGGTTGGCGAGATCGGCGCCCGAGAAACCGGGGGTGCCGCGGGCGATGACCCGCGCGTCGACGTCGGGGGCCAACGGCACCTTGCGCATGTGCACCTTAAGAATCTTCTCGCGGCCCATGATGTCGGGGTTCGGCACAACGATCTGGCGGTCGAAACGGCCCGGGCGCAACAGCGCCGGGTCCAGGACGTCCGGGCGGTTGGTCGCGGCAATCAGGATCACGCCTTCGTTGGCTTCGAAGCCGTCCATTTCCACCAGCAACTGGTTGAGCGTCTGCTCGCGCTCATCGTTACCACCACCAAGGCCCGCGCCACGGTGCCGACCCACGGCATCGATCTCGTCGATAAAGATGATACACGGGGCATTCTTTTTGCCCTGTTCGAACATGTCGCGGACGCGGGACGCCCCAACGCCGACGAACATTTCGACGAAGTCGGAACCTGAAATCGTGAAGAACGGCACATTGGCCTCGCCGGCGACGGCGCGCGCGGTCAGTGTTTTACCGGTGCCCGGCGGTCCGACCAGCAAGCACCCTTTGGGGATGCGGCCGCCCAGCCGTTGGAATTTCTGCGGGTCTTTCAGGAATTCGACGATTTCCTCGAGTTCCTGCTTCGCTTCGTCGATGCCGGCGACGTCTTCGAAGGTCACGCGGCCCTGTTTTTCGGTCAGCAACTTCGCTTTCGATTTGCCGAAGCCCATGGCCTTGCCGCCGCCCGACTGCATCTGGCGCATAAAGAAGATCCAGACGGCGATCAGCAGCAGCATCGGGAACCAGGAGATCAGCACACCCCACAAGGTCGGCGAGCCTTCGTCAGATGGTTCGGCGCGAATTTGCACGCCTTTGTCCTGCAGCCGCTGCACAACGTTGGCATCGTTCGGCGCATAGGTCTGGAAGCCGCCGCCGTTGTTGAACTGGCCGTAGATTTGGTTGCCTTTGATCGTCACGCCGCGAATGTCGCCCTGGTCGACGCGGGAAATGAACTCGGAGAACGCCAGTTCATTGGTCCCAGGCCGTTGCGATGTCCCCTGGAACAGGTTGAACAGCGCCAACACCAAAAGGCCAATAATGATCCAAAGGGCCATATTCTTGCTGAAATTCACGGCCGGAAATCCTCTAATTTTGTGTCCCGTCTTGAGATACGGACGTATTCCATGGGGCGGATCACGAAATCACGTGATCGGCATCGCAATCTATTGCTTTAGAAATAGTGCTTTTCCGGCGTCACGCAACGAAAAAACCGGTCCCGCCAAGGGGCTGTCGGGGCGCAAAACGGACGGTAACGCCGTCATATGCATCGCCGCCGGGCTCCGGGATGAAGGCTCCATTCGCCGCCTCGAAGACTGGCAACCCGCCTCGAACCTGCGATGGGACACGTCCGAGCCAATCTCCCGCCTGCTCGTGAGCGATTTCATCGGCCGAAACGTCGGCATATGCGCGCACCCACAAGCCGTCGGCACCTGACGGAAAATTAATCAAAAACCGACCATCCCATAGCAGCGTTCCGGCATTTTGGCCGTGACTGGCCGCCGGCAGATTGCGGTGCTCACGAAAGATGCGAAGCACTTTTCCATGTCCGGCGAAGACCGCCCGTCCCAACGAGGAGCCGCCACCGTCTTGCAATGCATCTGCCAGCCGCTCCACCGCCGCTGGCCCCGGGCCATAGTCGGCGCCGCCGATGCAGCGCGCCAGATGGCTCAAGACCCGAGTCCGGATCTCGGGCAGCGCTGCGGAGAGGCCACGCCGGGTCACTTCGGCATACCCGGACGGAAAGAGCCGGACGTTCTGGGCAATCCATGCCGCCGTTTCAGCCTCGAGGTGCTGGCGAAGCCCGGCGAACCGACGGCCACTCTCAAGCAGCCCATCCGCGGCATCGGGCGCGTCGGCCATGGTGCGCCGGGCGGTGCTGCGGGCGAACCGGGGATCTCCGTTGGACGGATCATCGATAAACGGCAATCCATGTTCCGCCGCGAAAGCCAGAATCTGGCCCTTCCGCACCCCCAACAGCGGCCGCAGCAGACGGGCCGACCGAAACTCCCGGATTGCCGACATGCCCGCCAATCCGTCCGGCCCGCTGCCCCGTTGCAAACGCATCCAGATGGTCTCCGCCTGATCGTCGCCGTGATGACCGGTCAACAGATGCAACACCGCATGGTCGCGGCACCATGCCTCAAGCAATGCATAACGCGCCGACCGCGCCGCCTCCTGCACGCCGCGTTCGGGCTTTGCGCCCGTCCACGTCAGAACCTCGGTGTCGATCTCGCGTTGGCGTAAAGTCGCACAGACGTGCTGCGCTTCATCGGCGGAGCCCGCTCGCAGCCCATGGTCGACAATCAGCGCCGTGACGCGCCCGCCCTGTCGGCGGGCCCAGGCGTCAGCGAGATGCGCCGTCACCATGCTATCGGCGCCGCCGGAAACCGCCACGGCAAGATGCGGTGTGCGTTCAAATGGGCCGAACGCGGCCATGGCCGCGTCGAACGCAGCGGTCAGTTCAGCGTCGCCGCCGTTCAGACGCAGCCGTTCTTCTGCCATTCGCGTTGCAGGGTGCTTTTGAGGCCGGCCGGCGCCGCTGGATAATCCGCGCGCAGTTTCTGAAACGCGGCACAGGCCTCCTGCTTTTTGTCCAGGTTCGCCAGCGACATGCCCAGCTTCAAGAGCGCGTCCGCGGCCTTCGGGCCTTCCGGATCGATTTGGAAGCCCTCCAGAAATGTTTCCGCAGCCTCAACGTAGGCGCCCCGGACATAATAAGTCTCGCCCAGCCAATAGCGGGCATTGCCGGCAAGCGCATCGTCGCCGTGATCGGTCACGAACTGACTTAAGGCCTGAGCCGCCAGATCATAGCGGCCCTGCCGTAGCAAACCGAAGGCGTACATGTATTTGTCCCGAGGCGAGCCGTCGGGCAATGCCGCCGTTTGCGGGGCTGCCGGCGCGGCCAACTGCGCCTCGGTCGCCACGTTGACACCGGGTGCCGTGGGGGCTGCCGTCGGCGCGGGGGCCGGACTGGGTGCCGGACTGGGCGCCGCCGCCACCGGGTCCGGCGACACGCCGGGAATTTCCTCGCCGGTCAGCTGCGCCAACAGTGCATCGGCCTCGCTGATGGGTTCGGCCGGGCTCTCGACCGTGGGGGCCGCCGCCGTTTCCGCTTCGGTCAAGGTCCCCAGAACTTGAGATCCGGCAGGAAGGCCCGGCACATCCTGGGCCGGCGCCTGTGGCACGGCCGCCAGGGGCGCCGCCGAGGGATCCACTGACGGTGCGCCGAGGGATGGCGGTATCGTCTGCGCGCTCGAGGCCGTCGGTTGACCAAGCGCACCGCCCGTCGCCGGCGACACGCCAACGCCGCCCTGCTCCAACTGGCGCAGTCGGAAATCAAGATCCGTCGACATCTGTTCGATTTGGGTGCGGAGTTGATTCAGCGCGAAGGTCATTTCTTCGGCTTTGCCGGTGATGCTCCGCAGGTCATTCTCCATCTGCGAAACCCGCACGTTCAAGCGCGCATAGGCCGGCTCGTTCGTGGCGGCTGCGCCCGCACTCGCGCCCGGCGCACCCGTCCCGCCGCCGCGTGCGATTTGCACGTTGAGCGTTCGGATATCCCGTTCCAAACGTTCGATACGGTCCAGCAACACGCCCATCTCGGCGCTCTGCGCACCAGCCGTTTGAGGCGCAATGGCCAGCAGGGCGACGCCTGCTATCAACGCAACGCGGCGCGGGCTCATCATCCGACACCTATTTCGATCTCTGTTCATGCTGTCCTAGCGCCCCTGGTTCCAGTTGCCTTCTTTCGCCGCCCCCTCATCGGCTCAGTATCGCACATATTAGGCAAAATTAAGGCGCTTGCCCAACCGGACAAACCGGGCAGGCAAACGCCTCAAAACTGTTTATCCGGGCGGCGTTAGCTGCCGGCGCCGGTCACCACCATCACACCACGGCGGTTTTGCGCCCAAGCGGTTTCGTTACTGCCAACCGCGGCGGGCCGCTCTTTGCCGTAGGAAATCGTGTTGACGCGCCCCGGCGCGACACCCAAGGCAACGAGGTAATCTTTAACGGCGGCGGCGCGGCGCTCACCAAGCGCGAGGTTGTATTCGCGCGTGCCGCGCTCATCGGCGTGACCTTCGACGGTCACCCGAACGGCCGGGAATTTCTGAAGCCAGGCGGCTTGCAGCTCCAACGTGGAGCGCGCTTCCGAGCTCAGGTCGGATTGATCGAAACCGAAGAAAACGCGATCGCCGACATTCACGACGAGGTCACGCTGTGTGCCGGGCACGATTTGCGCAACAGCCGGAGCGGCAGAAGCGGCAGCGGAGGTGCTGGCACCACCGGACGTTTGGCTGTCACCCGACGATTCGGGGGCCGTCTCGCATGCGGCCAAAAGCGCAACCGCAGCTAGCATCGTTAAGAACTTTGAACCCATCGAAATTACTCCTCACCGGGTTAGAGACTGAGACCCCTACAGCCGAACCTTTGGCACAAACGACCGCAGGCCTCCCTGATTGGACGCCACAGCGGCTATTGTTAAAGGGGGACGCGATTGATTCCAAGCCCTTTTTTGGAAATGTGCAATGCAGCATGCCGGGCCTGGAAACAGGTCGACCGGAAACAATCCTGCGCGCACCCATACTATGGGATCAACGGCGACCACGCGGGGTCCGACCCGCCGATCGGCGTGATGATTTCACGCTCGTTGAATCCGGTGAGGTCGACCGAATACAGCCGAGGCTCCGTTGCTCTGCCGTTGATCCTTGACTGACGTGTAAACATGATTACCCGGCCATTCGGCGACCAAGTCGGACTTTCCACCAGGAAATCCTTCGCCAGCAGACGCTCGTCCGACCCGTCCGGCCGCATGACGCCAATGTGATATTCACCCGGTGTGATTTTTGTGAACGCGATCAAATCGCCGCGCGGTGACCACACGGGCGTCGCATAACGTCCTTTTCCATAACTGATCCGCCGCACGTTGCTGCCGTTGGCGTTCATGACATAGATTTGCTGTGAGCCACCGCGGTCCGATTCGAAAACGATCTCCGACGAATCCGGCGAAAAATTAGCCGACGTATTGATCGAATTACTGCTTGTAATTTGTCGCGATTGCCGAGTGCGCAGGTCCATTACGTGAATGTTCGAACGTCCCCCATCGGCTATACTCATGATCACACTCTGGCCGTCGGGCGAAAATCGAGGCGCAAAAGACATTCCAGGAAAACTACCCAATAGCTCTTCCCGACCGTCTTGAATGTTCTTGATATACACGTGCGCCTTGTTGTTTTGAAAGCTGAGATAGGTGATCTCCTGCAACGTCGGCGAGAACCGTGGCGTCAGCACTAAAGTCGAGCCGTCTGTCAGAAACTGATGATTGGCCCCGTCTTGGTCCATGACCGCGAGCCGTTTTATGCGTCGAAGTTCCGGGCCGCTCTCGGCGATGTAGACGATCCGTGTATCGAAATACCCCTCTTCGCCGGTGATCCGTTTATAGATTTGGTCAGAAATGATGTGCGCGACCCGGCGCCAATTCTCGGGAATCGTGAAGTAGGCAAGACCGACCATCTGTTGTTCGGCGAACACATCCCAAAGCCGGAATTCAACCCGCAACCGCCCATCCGGCACGATCTGCGTGCGCCCCTGTACCAGCGCCTGGGCGTTGATGATCCGCCAGTCGCCGAACCTGGGCAATGTGCTGAGCGACGTGTCACCCTGAATGAAGGCGCGGCGGTCGATCGGCTTGAACAAGCCGGACCGTTCCAGGTTCTGCGAGATCACGGTGGCGATATCGCGGCCGTACTGTGCATCGTTCCCGCCTGCCCCAAAGAAATCCGTCACCGCGATCGGCAGCGGCTCGGCGGTGCCTTGGGTGATATCGACCCGCAACTCGGCGCGGGCACCGGGGTGGGACAGAAAGAACACCAGTGCGACGAGGGCCGTCACGCGAAGAAGCTGTGATCCAAGCATAGTCGGTCCTTATAGGAGTTGTTTCGGGTCGAAGTTGATAACGATTTCGCGCCAAATTTGATACCGCTTCGGGTCCAGTGTGATCGGATTGCAGCGCGGATTCAATACGGCACGGCGCGCCGCGTCGGCGGCGGCCTGAAAGAAGCCGTCGCTGAAGTACCGCGACTGGTCTTCGACGGTGGCTGTCTGAACCGTGCCGTCCGGGTTCATGGCGAGGCGGATCAGCACCGCCAGGTCCTCGGCATTCTTGGCGCCGGCGGGCACATTCCAGCAAGGTGTCACGCGATCGATGACCTGCCGTCGCATGGCGTCGAGTTCGGTCATGGACACCGGCTTGTTCAAGTCTGACTTCTGCGCCGGTGCCCGGCTCGCCAAGGCTTGGCGCATCTGCGCGGCGAAATCCGGTTTCGGTTCCGGATCGGGCTCGGGCTCCGGCGCCGGCCGGGTTTGTTTGATCTCTTCCAGCGTCTTCAGCAGCGAGGCGACCTCAAACTGTTCCGGCGGCTTCGGTTTTTTCTTCAGCGCCGCTGCGGCCGCTTTAGGTTGCGGCGGCGGTGGCGTGGGCTCGGGTTCCGGTTCCGGCTCTGCGACCGGTTCGGGCTCCGGCTCGGGTTCGGGCTCCACCACGGGCTCGGGTTCCGGCTCCGGCTCTGGCTCCGGTTCGGGCTCCGGTTCCGGCGGCAGGGCTGCGACTTCCGGTTCCGGCTCGGGCTCCGGTTCCGGGGGCGCTGCGACCGGTTCAGGCTCGGGCGGCGGTGGCGGTTCCGTTGTCTGCTCGGGTTCGGGTTCCGGTTCCGGCTCTGGGGCCGGCGGCGGCGCGTTGCTGATCTCCGCGATCTCCACCATCTCGACGAAGATGGGCGTTTCCTCAAGCGGCTCCAACGGCCGCATCTGAGGCAGCCCAAGATAGCCCGCCGCCACGATGGCGGCGTGGAGGGCGACGGAAAAAGTGAGGCCGCTGCGCATCATATCGCGGACGCTTTCCTACCCTACGGCTGCCGTTCCGGTTCGGACACCCCCTCGCCCGTCGGTGCGGTTCGCGTGATCAACGCCACCCGTCGATACCCTGCCCGGTTGATGACCGCCATAACCTCCATCACGCGGCCGTAATTGATGGCCTCGTCCCCTCGGATGAAGATGCGCAAATCCCGGTTCTCGCCTGTGATCGCACCCAGCCGAGGCACGATGACATCCAACGTGACCGGGGTATCTTGGATAAAGATGTCACCCGCCGCATTGACCGAAATCGCCAGCGGCTCGTCGTCGCCGGTGATCTCCCCCGCTTTGGTCTCCGGCAGATTCACCTCGACACCCACCGTCAACAACGGCGCCGTCACCATAAAGATGATCAGCAACACCAGCATCACGTCGACGAACGGCGTAACATTGATCTCGCTCATCGGGCGGGTGCTGCGCCGGGTGAACCGCCCGCCCCGGGATCGCTGTTCTAACGAGACACCCACGGCGGTCTACCTTTCCATCTCGCGCGATAGGATCGCCGAAAACTCGCCCGCGAACCCGTCCAACCGTCCGGCGTACCGATCCAGGTCGCGGCTGAGCTTGTTGTACGCTACGACCGCCGGGATTGCCGCCAACAGCCCGAGCGCCGTCGCAAACAGGGCTTCGGCGATCCCAGGCGCCACGACGACAAGGCTGGTGCTGGCCGCCATAGCGATGGATTGAAAGCTGTTCATAATGCCCCAAACGGTGCCAAACAGGCCGATGAACGGCGCCGTGGCGCCGGTGGTGGCCAGGAACGTCATGTATTTTTCGGCCCGGTCCATCTCGCGATTGACCGTGATCTGCATGACCCGCTCGATACGGTCTGATAGGCCGATGCCGAAACTGCCCTCGCCATTGCCCGATACCCGGCGCCATTCGCGCATGGCGGCGACGAACACCGCCGACATGGGATCACGCGGATTGGCGGAGATGCGGTCGAACAGATCGTCCAAAGAGTTCCCGGACCAGAACGCCTGCTCGAACTCGCTGGAGCGCTTGTTGAGACGCCGGACGGTCAGGATCTTCTCGAAGATGATAGCCCAGCACCAAATCGAGGCCAGCACCAGCAGGATCATCACCGACTTCACGACGGCGTCCGCCTTCATGAACATGTCCATCATGGTGAACTGATCGGCGGCCATTGATCCGGCCATAAGGGCGGCGTCTACCGCTTGATTTTCCATTTCTTACTCCGCTCGACCTTATAAACCCGACGAAACCGCCCCGGTGTCGGGCCGGAAATAGTCTCGTACCCGGGACGGCAGCCGCACGGGCGTCCCGGTATCCACGTTCATGCACGCCAGTCGCACCGTCATTTCGACCAGCACCTCGTCGGCGCGGCGCACCCGTTGCGCCATGGTCAGGCTTGCGCCGCCCATGCGCGCGACCCGGGTCTCGATCATCAGGTGATCGTCCAAATGCGCCGGCTTGAGGTATTCGGCATGGCATTCGCGCACGGCGAAAGCGACCCGCTCTTGCGCCATCAGATCGGATTGATCGATGCCGAGAGTCCGAAGCGCCTCGGTCCGCGCGCGTTCCGCAAACTTCAGATAATTCGCGTAATAGACGACGCCCCCGACGTCGGTGTCCTCGTAATAGACTCTGACCGGATGGGAAAACGCATCTTGCTCAGTCATCGGCGTCATCCTCCGCCAGCAAAGCAAGTTGCTCGAGTTGCTTCGGTGCCTTGAGCCCCAAGTGCTTAAACCCATCCGCGGTCAGCGCCCGTCCGCGCGGCGTGCGCATCAAGAGACCCTGTTGAATGAGATAAGGCTCGATCACTTCTTCGATGGTATCGCGTTGCTCCGACAGGGCCGCCGCCAGGGTTTCCACCCCGACCGGCCCGCCGCCATAGCTCTCGACGATGCAGCCGAGATACCGGCGGTCCATCGCGTCCAAGCCGCGGCCGTCGACGTCCAAGCGGTTGAGCGCCGCGTCCGCCGCCGCAGCATCGACCGGATCCTTGCCGTCGACCGCCGCGAAATCCCGGACCCGGCGCAGCAAGCGCCCGGCGATCCTGGGCGTGCCGCGCGAGCGGCGGGCGATTTCGTGCGCACCGTCGTCGGTCAGGTTCATGCCCAGCAAACCGCCACCTCGGCTGACGATGCGCTGCAAGTCTTCCGACGAATAGAACTCCAATCGCATGGGGATGCCGAACCGTTCACGCAGCGGTGTTGTAATCAGACCCGAGCGCGTGGTCGCACCCACCAGCGTAAACCGCGGCAGATCGATCCGCACCGAGCGCGCGGCGGGTCCCTCGCCGATGATCAGATCGAGCTGAAAGTCCTCCATCGCCGGATACAAAATTTCCTCGACCGCCGGATTGAGGCGGTGAATCTCGTCGATAAACAGAACGTCACCGGCTTCCAGATTGGTGAGGATTGCGGCCAGATCGCCGGCCTTGGCAATGACCGGTCCCGACGTCGCGCGAAACCCAACGCCCATCTCCTTGGCAACGATGTTCGCCAGCGTTGTCTTGCCGAGACCCGGCGGGCCATAGAACAGGACGTGGTCCAACGGCTCGTTGCGTTGCCGCGACGCGGTGACGAAGACCTTCAGGTTCTGGCGCACCTGCGGCTGGCCGACGAAGTCATCCAGTTTCTGCGGGCGCAGCGCCGCATCCTGCGCATCCCCGGGCAAGCTGTCGATTTCGACCAATCGTTCCGCTTCCGCCATTTACCGGCCCACCTGTGTCGGCTCGGACGCCGGCGCCAGCCGCGACAGCGCGCCCTTGATCAAGGGCGCGACATCGGCTCCGTCGCCAAGGACGGAGGCTTCTTCGGCAACGGCGCCCAGCGCCTGCGACGGGTTGTACCCAAGATTGACCAGCGCCGAGACGGCATCGGCGACGGCGGTATCCGTAACGTCTGTGGGCGCGGGTCCTGCGCCGGTTTTCGGTTGAGCGGTGGCGGCCAGACCCAGCGTCATCGCGCCCGCCTTGTCCTTCAGTTCCGAGACGATGCGCCCCGCCAACTTGGGGCCGACGCCCTGTGCCCGTCCGAAGGCCGCCTTGTCCTGCGCGGCGATGGCGCGGCCGATCTCCGAGGTGTCCATGATCCCGAGGATGCCGAGCCCCACTTTTGCGCCGACACCCTGCACGGTGGTGAGCAAGCGGAACCAGGCACGCTCCGCCGTGTCGACGAACCCATAGAGATGAATGTGATCTTCACGCACATGCGTCTCGATGGCGAGCGACACCGCTTCTCCGGCGGCCAATCGCGACAAGGTCCGGGACGAGGCAAAAACCAGATAACCGACGCCGGAAACGTCGATCACCACCCAGTCGTCGCCCACCTCATCGACGATCCCCTTGAGCTTCGCGATCATGTCACCGCCCTCGCCAACTCACGGACCCGGTCCGACGTGCCACGGTGATGCGCGTGACAAATGGCCACGGCCAGGGCGTCGGCCGCATCCGCGCCGCTGATCTTCGCGCCCGGCAACAAGGTGCGGACCATCATCTCGACTTGTTCTTTCTGCGCGTGGCCGGATCCGACGACTGTCTTCTTAACCAGGTTCGGCAGATACTCCGCAACCGCCAATCCGGCGAGCGCCGGCACCAACAGGACGATCCCGCGGGCCTGCCCAAGCTTCAGGGTCGACACAGCGTTCTTGTTGACGAAGGTTTCCTCCACCGCGGCTTCGGCGGGGCGAAACTCTTCGATCACATCCTTCAGACCGGCATGCAATTCCACCAAGCGCTCGGACAAGGAGACATCCTTGGCGGTCGTTACCACACCGTCGGCGACATACCGGAGCCGATTGTTCTCGGCCTCGATGATGCCCCAACCCGTGCGCTGCAATCCGGGGTCAAATCCGATCAACCGCACGTCGGCGGATCCTTTCGTAACTGCCCCGGACCCCGCGTCATGCGCTCAACCGCTCCATGATGTCTTCGGAGATGTCGAAATTGGCAGATACCGATTGGACGTCGTCATTGTCCTCCAACGCATCGATCAGCTTGATCAAGGTGCCGGCGGTGTCCTCGTCGACAGCGACGGTGTTTTGCGGCTTCCATTCCAAGCCGGCGTTCTCCGGATCGCCGAACTTCTCGGCCAAGGCATCGCGCACATCGGCGAAATCATCCGGCTCGCAGGTTACGGTGTGGCTGTCGTCGTCGCTTTCGACGTCGGTCGCCCCCGCTTCCAGTGCCGCTTCGAACATCGTATCCGCGTCGGCGGTGCTCACCGGGAACACCAACTGCCCGACCCGGTCGAACATGAAGTTGACGCTGCCGGTCTCGCCCAGATTGCCGCCGTGTTTGGAAAACGCGGCGCGGACTTCGGACGCCGTCCGATTGCGGTTGTCGGTCAGCGTATCGACGATCAGCGCGATACCTCCCGGGCCGTAGCCTTCGTAGCGCATTTCCTCGTAGCTCTCGCCATCACCGCCGACGCCCCGCTGAATGGCGCGTTTGATGTTGTCGTTCGGCATGTTTTGTCCGCGGGCATTGGCGATCGCGAGACGGAGGCGCGGATTAAATCCGGGGTCCTCGCCGTCCCGTGCGGCGATGGAAATCTCCTTTGCGAGCTTGGCGAAGACTTTCGCCCGCTTCTTATCCTGCGCCCCTTTGCGGTGCATGATGTTCTTGAATTTGGAATGGCCAGCCATGGTTCCGGTCCCTTTGGTTCACTGTCGTTGGCGACGCATCCGGCGCAGCGCCAAAGGCCGCTGCCGCGCGAATCGCGTCATTTTACTCGTTGGCGGGCCTTGTTGAACACCACACAAACAATCGTGCAAGAATTTTAGCGCTCAATATGTCAAGAATTTGGCGCTCTTGGGCGGAAACGCTCAAACCGAGGGAACGGTCTCCGCCAGACGGGCGCCGACGCGAACCGGCGCGATCCGCTTCGCCAGCCCGGTCCGCTCGTCAATCGACACCCAACAACCGCAAAGCGTGCCGTCTTCGCTCGCCGGTTCCAGCCGCGGCTTTTCGCCCTTGGATGTCATCCGCGCAATGGAGCCTTCCTTGCGCATGCCGATCACCGAGTCGTAATCGCCGGTCATCCCAAGGTCGGTCTGATACGCGGTGCCGCCGGGCAAGACCCAAGCGTCCGCTGTCGGGACATGGGTATGCGTGCCGACCACAACACTGGCGCGGCCGTCGACGAAATGCCCGATGGCCTGTTTCTCGCTGGTCGCTTCGCCGTGCACATCCAGGATTACTGCATCCACGTCACGTTTCAATTTGAAGCGGTTCAGCAACTCGTCCAAGGCGCGGAAAGGATCATCGACCAGTTCCATGAACAATCGGCACATGACGTTGACCACCAAAACCCGTTTGCCGGCCTCGGTCGTGTAGACCCGAAACCCGCGTCCCGGCGTGTCGGGCGGATAGTTGACCGGGCGCAGCAGTTTTTCGTCGGTTTCGATGTGACCCAGCAAATCCCGTTGGTCGAACACGTGGTTGCCGGTGGTGATGCAGTCCGCCCCCGCCTGATAGAAGCTCTGGCAGATGTTGCCGGTGATCCCGAAGCCGTGCGCCGCGTTCTCGCCGTTGACGACGACGAAGTCGACTTTCAGCTTCGATTTCAGACGTGCCAAATTGCCGTTGAGGACGGCGCGGCCGGCGCTCCCGACCACATCTCCGATCAGCAAAATGTTCATGTGATCCCTATCAACGCCGCCTAGTCGGGGCGGACGATCCCGTTTTCCGTGAGCACCGCGTCGAGCGGCTGGTCGTGTTCGTCACGGGGCACGGTGTCCACTTCCTGAGCGGAAAAAGCAAGTCCGATTGCCGTGATCGTCCCCGCGGACCGGCGCGCGGCAAGCGTCCGGTCGTAAAACCCGCCGCCGTATCCCAATCGATACCCGGCGCGGTCGAACGCCAGCAGCGGCACCAATATGATGGCGGGTTCGAGCGCCGGGGCCGCGCCGTCGGGGCATTTGGTCGCAAACCCACCATCGATCAACGGATCGCCGGGCCGCCATTGCCGGAACGTCAAAGGCGCGCCTTCAGCCGTTACGACCGGCAGCCCGTGGATCGCGCCGACATCTTGCAGCCAGTGGATCAGCGGCAGGGTGTCGAGTTCCGAGCCGATCGGCAGATAACTTGAAACGGCGATCCCCTGCCAGGTCGGCACCAAGGCGGTCTGGCGCATCCGGTCAACCAACAGGCCACCCGCCTTGGGGTGCGTGGCATGCGCGTCAGCCCGGGTGCGTTTCGCATCCCGGCGCAGGGCGTCTTTCTCTGTGGCGATATCCCTCATGGGGTCCAGGCAAGCGGTAAGGCGTTGGAAGTTGCGGGCCGCGATGGCCGTTGACCGTGAGATCCTCCGTGGCCTGAATTAACAGGTGGGCGCCGTGAATACCGGCCCCGAAAGACCGGCAGGGACAGCTCCCGTACGGTGGATTTAGGCCCCAGGGATAACGTAGGCCTCACGCACCTCGCAGCCCGCACCCTCAACCTAGGCCTGTTCGAGCCTTTCGGCAATGTGTTCTATCTTCGCGGCCAATTGTTCCAGGCTGTCGCCGAGCCGCCGGTCTGTCTCCGCCGCAGCCGCGGCTCCTTTACCGCCGGAACGCAACGTCTCCATTTCCGTGTACGCATCGGACAGTTCGTCGGCGATCAACAACGATACCATGACCAGCAACTTGGCATCACCGATCTGACCGACCGCCGCCACCAGCTCACCGACCCGGCGGTCGATGTAATCGCCCAAGCGGGTCAAGTGCGCTTCCTGGCCGTCGTCGCAGGCTACTGTGTAGCGCCGCTCATTGATGGTGACGGTTACCTGGGCCATTACGTCGCTCCACCGGGGCCGACCAGACGCTCCAACCGCTCTATCGCATGATCGACACGCGCCGCCGCATCCGCGTTCAAGGCGTGCAGGCGCTGCACCTCCGACTCCAACGCCGCCACGCGGTCGTCTTGCGATCCCGCCGATACAGGCCGATCGGCCGCGGATTCCAATCGCTGGACCGCTGCCTCCAACCGTTCAACGGCACGGTCGACGCGGGTCGCTTTGGCAATTGTCGGCGAACTCATGGCGGTGTTTCGGCTCCGAAAACGTGTGGCAATTTGGGTTTGGTCGGCAAACCTATGCCCATGCCGACGCTAAGGTCAATCAGTACCTGAGAAAATGTGGCTAAATGTATAATAATCATGTGCGAATCGCGATTACGATAACTGTCGATCACGGGCCGGACCGATTTTTCGGGAATCAACCGTTGATTTTTCCGCTGAATCCCGTTTCTTTGCCCCCGAAAATCCATCGTATGCAACCCACCCGCGGCCGGTTCGGGCCGACGGACCCCCGGAGGAGGAAACAATGGCAGTACGTGTTGCCATCAACGGTTTTGGACGGATCGGACGCTTGGTTTTGCGTGGCATTATCGAAAGCCGCCGCAATGACGTTGAAGTCGTGGCCATCAACGACCTCGGCTCGCCCGATATGAACGCACATCTATTTCGCTACGACTCGACGCACGGCCCGTTCCCGGGCGAGGTCGTCGTGGACGGCGACACCATGGACGTCGGCGCCGGCAAAATGAAAGTCACGGCCGAGCGCGACCCAGCTGCCCTGCCGTGGGGCGAGTTGGGCGTCGATGTCGCTTTCGAATGCACGGGCCTGTTCACGACCAAGGAGACCGCCGGTAAGCATCTGGACGCGGGCGCCAGCAAGGTTCTGATCTCCGCACCCGGCAAGGAAGTCGACAAGACCATCGTCTACGGCGTCAATCACGACACCCTGACCGCCGACGACAAAGTCGTTTCCAACGCATCGTGCACGACCAACTGTCTGGCCCCGGTCGCCCACGTCTTGAACGACCTGGTCGGGATCGAAAAAGGGTACATGACCACGATCCACGCCTTTACCGGCGACCAACGGACGTTGGACACCCTGCACTCGGATCCGCGCCGCGCGCGGACCGCGTCGGCGTCGATGATCCCGACGTCGACGGGCGCGGCCAAGGCCGTCGGCCTGGTGCTGCCGGATCTGCAAGGAAAGCTGGACGGCACCGCGATCCGCGTCCCGACGCCGAACGTGTCGTTGATCGACCTGACGTTCGAAGCGAAACGCGACACCACCGCGGAAGAAGTCAACGCGGCCATGAAAGAGGCGTCTGAAGGCGCCCTGAAGGGCGTGCTCGGTTACAACACCGAACCGCTGGTATCGATCGACTTCAACCACAACGCCATGAGTTCCAGCTTCGACGCCACCCAGACCCAGGTCTTGGGCGGCAACTTCGTTCGCGTGCTCAGCTGGTACGACAACGAATGGGGCTTCTCCAACCGGATGCCGGACACGGCACGGGTCATGGCCTCGGTCTAATGACGGCGACGGGCGCGCGCGGCGTGATCGTGCATGACGCGGCGGATGTGGCGCGCGCCCTCAACGTTTCCAAGTCCACCGACGAACCGGTGCATCTCGTCAGCGCGCCGCGGGCCGTGCTCAGCCTTGGGCCGGATGTCTTTTTCGCAATGACCCATCCGGCCATTGACCGGCGTCCGGCCGATGCGCCGGAGGCGACCGCGATCCTCGACTGCGGCGATGACGCGGGGCAAGCGCTGCGCGCGCTGCGGCTTGGCGGGCGGGCGATTTTTTTCGACGGCACATCAGACGTGGCGGCGAAGCTGACCGATATCGCCCAACAGTGCGGCGCCGAGGTGGTTCGCAAGCTGCCGCCGACCCTCGACATGGCCGACCTTGCGTTGTCGGACGCACCCTTGGCCGATTGGTTGCGCCAGCCGTTGAACGGCGCGCCATGACGACCGAAAAGCCGCCGTGCTTATTGTACCTTCTGACGCCGGCGCAGATCGATCCGGCCCCGTTCGCGGAAAGCCTGCGGGCTGCCATCGGCGCCGCCCCGGAAATTATCGGCGCGGTGCAACTGCGGTTGAAGGATGTGGACGATCAGGCGTTTGTCGACGCCGCCGACGCATTGCTTCCCATCTGTCACGCATTCGATGTTCCTTTGATCGTCAATGACCGGCCGGACATCGCGGCCCGGGTCGGCGCGGACGGCGTCCACATCGGACAACAGGACGCGGCGTACGATGCGGCGCGGGAAACCGTCGGCGACGACGCCGTGGTCGGCGTGACCTGCCACGACAGCCGCCATCTGGCCCTGATTGCCGGCGAAAAGGGCGCGGACTACGTCGCCTTCGGCGCCTTCTTTCCCAGCGACAGTAAAGACACTCAATACCATCCGGCGCCCGAGATCCTGGAGTGGTGGTCGACGATGACCGTTCTGCCGTGCGTCGCCATCGGTGGCATTACCGCCGATAATTGCCGGCCGCTCATCGACGCAGGCGCGGATTATCTCGCGGTAATCAATGCGGTCTGGGGTCATCCGGAGGGGCCGGAAGCCGGCGTTCGCGCCTTCGCCGAGGTCCTGGCCGCCTGAGGCCGCGCGTCGATTGAAGATTGGGGTGGCGACCCGCCAGCCGACCTGTTAGAACCCGCCCACCACAAGTCCGCACAGACGTTTCGGGAATAAGAGCATGAAGATTGACGGCAATGCCATTCGCCCTGGGATGGTCATCGAGCATCAAGGCCGCCTGTGGCGTGCGGCGAAGATCCAGCACACGCAGCCCGGCAAAGGGGGTGCTTATCTTCAGGTCGAGCTGAAGGACATTCGCGACGGCACCAAACTCAATGAACGTTTCCGGTCATCGGAGAAAGTGGAGCGCGTCCGTTTGGAGCAGACAGAGTATCAGTTCCTGTTCTCGGACGGGGACATGCACACGTTCATGCACGGGGAAACGTACGAGCAGATCGCGCTGTCGACCGAGGCCGTGGGCGACAGCGCCGTGGCGTTCTTGCAAGACGGTATGAACGTTATGATCGAGACCTTTGAGGAGGAGCCGCTGGGGGTCGAGTTACCGCAGCATGTCACCTTGGAAGTGACCGAAGCGGACGCGGTCGTCAAAGGGCAGACGGCATCTTCGTCTTACAAGCCCGCGGTTCTTGAAAACGGCGTGAAGATACTGGTGCCGCCGCACATCGAGGCGGGCACGCGGATCGTCGTCGACACCCGCGAAGTCACCTACGTCGAACGCGCCAAAGACTGAAGCAGCAAACGAAGTATGATGCGCTTGTCCCCGCTGCTGACGGTTATGGTCGGCGCCGCCCAAAAAGCGGGCCGCGCCCTGACCCGTGACTTCGGCGAAGTCGAACAGCTTCAAGTATCGCGAAAGGGCCCGGCCGATTTCGTTACGAAGGCCGACGTCAAAGCCGAGGGGATTCTCGTCGAAGAGCTGCAAAAGGCCCGGCCGGGATACGGCTTTCTGGTCGAGGAACAAGGCGAGATCGCAGGCAGCGACATTTCCAACCGCTGGATCATCGATCCGTTGGACGGCACCACCAACTTCCTGCACGGGATTCCGCATTTCGCCGTCTCGATCGCGTTGGAACGGGACAGACGGCTCGAAGCCGGTGTCATTTATAACCCGATTACCGACGATCTGTTTCACGCGGAACGGGGCAAAGGCGCGTTTCAAAATGACCGGCGCCTGCGGGTTTCGGGCCGGGCGTCGCTGGCAGATTGCATTTTCGCCACCGGTATTCCGTACCTTGGACGCGACGGCCACGAGACGTTTCTGGCCGAATTACAGACCATCATGGCCCATAGCGCCGGGGTCCGGCGGTTTGGCACGGCGTCGCTCGATCTCGCCTTCACAGCGAGCGGTCGGTTCGACGGTTTCTGGGAGCGGGGGCTAGCGCCATGGGATGTTGCGGCGGGCATCTTGATGGTCAAAGAAGCCGGTGGCATCGTCACGGACATCAAGGGTGGCGACAAGATGTTGGACACCGGTGACATCGTCGCATCGAACGGTCAGATTGATCGAGAGTTCCTAAAGCTGCTTCGCGGTTCCGGCACCAAGTCGTAAAGCGGTTGAGGCGCTGCGAGCGGTTGGTTATCTTTTGCGGACGGGCACCAACCGATCGGTGCGGGCATTCGGCCCTTGCGAGTTCAACAGTGGATGGAGGCGTCATGTCACGCCGGGCAAATCATAAGATTAACGGTATCCTTGGCGATGTTGCCGCTATCGGCGCAGTTGCGCTTATAGCCGTCTCCGCCTCTCCCGCCACTGCGCAAACATCGTCTTATGCCCCCGCGACCGACAATGTCGTCATCAATTGGAGTGCGCTGGGCGGCGCCCCGACGACTGCGGTTGCGATGCCCTCCTCAGGTGCCATGCCTACCCCAAGTGTCGGTGGTTTGCGCATGCCGGGCCCGGTGATGCCGCAATCGCAGCTTCATGTCGCGGCACCCGGCGGCATCACGCTTCGCGCCCCGACGCAACAGAGGGCAGCCGCGCGACCGGCACCATCCGTTCCCGCCCCCGCACCGGCGCCAGCGCCTGCCCCGGCCCCGGCAGCGACCGCCGCCCCTGCGCCTGCGCCCGTCGCCGCGGCACCGGCACCTCCGCCCGCACCGGCGGCACCCGTAGAGACCGCCGCGGCGCCACCAGCACCAGCGCCCGCGCCGGCCCCGGCACCTGAGCCCGCGCCCGCAGCACCGGCAGCACCGCCACCGCCAACGGAAACGACCGCAGCCCCGCCACCGCCGGCCATTCCCGCCGCCGAACCGGCAACGCCCGCTCCCGCACCGGCGCCACCGCCGACCGAGCAAGCCTCGCTGCCGCCGGCGAGCGCCGATGTGTCGCAGGTTGTCTTCAATAACGACGACACGCGGCTGTCAGGCGACAGCCAAGGCGTCCTCGATGGGGTCGTCGGCCGTTTGGAACAGGCCGATAACCTGCGCGTGCAATTGATGGCCTACGCGGCGGGACAGGACCTATCCTCAAGCAAAGCCCGGCGCATTTCCCTCTCGCGGGCTCTGTCCGTTCGCTCGTACCTGATCGAGAAGGGCATCCGGTCGACCCGCATTGATGTCCGGGCGTTGGGTGACAAGGCGGAGGGCGATCCGAAGAACCGGGTCGACGTCAACATCATCGAACGGTAACGCTGGGTGCGGGCCAAGCGACAATTATGGCCCACCCTGCGGTACATCACGGCTGAGGCAGCCAAATGACGAGACCCACGGTTTTCCTGTTTCGCATGATTGTGTTTCTCGGCGCGGTCGCGGGCGCGTGCTTCTTCGTCTTTGAGCCGTTGCAGGATGCCTTTTTGGCCAACGCGCCGCTCAACGGCTTGATCCTCGGCGTCCTTGTGCTGGGCGTCATATACAACTTCCGCCAAGTGGCTTTGCTCTATCCGGAGGTCGACTGGATCGAACGTTTCCGCGACACCATCGAGAACCCTGAACCCGGCGCCGCACCGCAGCTATCGGATTCCGGCGGCGGCCCCCGGCTTCTCGGGCCGATGGCAACCATGTTGGCCGATCGCAAATCAGCTCGGTTAAGCCTGTCGGCCATGAGCATGCGCTCGATCCTCGACGGTATCTCAGCCCGGCTTGACGAAAGCCGCGATTTGTCGCGCTACAATATCGGGTTGCTTATCTTTCTTGGCCTGCTCGGGACCTTCTGGGGATTGCTGGAGACCGTCGGTTCGATCGGTGACGTCATCGCCGGGCTTGAGGTCAACGGCGGCGAGACCGCGCAGATTTTTGAGCGGCTAAAGGCCGGGTTGGAAACACCGATCGGCGGCATGGGCACCGCGTTTTCGTCCTCGTTGTTCGGGCTTGCGGGATCGCTGGTACTGGGCTTCCTCGATCTGCAAGCGAGCCAATCGCAGAACCGCTTCTTCAACGAAACGGAAGAGTGGCTGTCCAGCGTGACCCGCTTGTCGAGCGGTGCGCTCGGCGCCGAGGGCGAGCAAGGCGTGCCCGCCTATGTGCAGGCCCTTCTGGAGCAAACCGCCGAGAGCCTTGAGAATTTGCAAGTGATCATTGCCCGCAGCGAGGAAGGGAAACACGCGGTCAACGCCGGTCTGAGCGAACTGGCGCACCGGGTCGAAACCTTGACCGAACACATGCGGACCGAACAGCACGTGATGCGGCGATTGGCGGAAGCGCACGTTGATATGAAACCGGTGTTGGAGCGCTTGGCGTCGTCGACCATGGAGTCCGGCGGCACCGAAGAAGCAATTCGCGGCCATCTCAGGAGTCTGGACGGCAACATTCAACGGCTGATCGACGAGACGGCGCTTTCGCGCTCCGAGATATCGAGTTCTCTGCAACGAGAGATCCGGCTGTTGGCCCGGACCATCGCCGCCATGGGTGACGGCGGTTAAGCGATGGCGGCGATCTCCCGTCGAGAGCATCGTTCAACCGTCATATGGCCGGGCTTCGTCGACGCGCTGGCGACGATGCTGCTGGTCATCATCTTTCTGCTACTTATTTTCGTACTTGCGCAGTTCTTCCTTGGCCAGGCCCTGTCGGGACGCGATCAGGCACTCCGCGAGTTGCAGGCGGAACTCGGCGAACTGTCGCAGGTCCTCGCCCTGACCAGGGATGAGAACCGGCAACTCCGCCTCAACATCGATGGGCTACAGGATCAACTGTCGGCGTCGGTCGCGGCGCGGGCCTCGCTGCAGACGGACCTGGCCGCACTTCGCACGGACCTGACGGCGGCGCGGGAGGATGCCGCGCGCCTTCAGGCAGAAAGCGTCGCAGACAAGGCCGCCATCGAACGGCAGTTGTCGGAGATCGCGGATCTCAGCGCCGACATCGCCGCTCTTAGGGCATTGAAATCGGAGTTGGAGCAGGAGGTGACGGCTCTGTCGATACGGGCCAGCCAAGCCGAAGAGCAAAGCGAGGCGTTGGAACAGGAACTGGCGGCGGCGCAAACGCGCCTGAACGACACCTTGAGCGAACGGGACACGTTGCAAACCGAGCGTGATGCGTTGCAGGTCGGCCTTGCGGAATCCCAGGAGATCGCCGACAGCGCGCGTGCGCAGCTGGCGTTGTTGAACCAACAGATGGCCGCTTTGCGCCAGCAAATGGACGCTTTGAACCAAGCGCTTGAGGCCGCCGAAGCGGAGGCGGCGCGCAAGGACGTGCAGATCGAATCCCTCGGACAGCGCCTCAACGCAGCGCTGGCCAGCAAAGTTCAGGAACTGTCCCGTTACCGATCCGAGTTCTTTGGGCGCTTGCGGGAGTTGATGGGCAATCGCACCGACGTTCGGGTCGTCGGCGACCGTTTCGTGCTGCAATCGGAAGTGCTGTTCGATAAGGGCTCAGCCTCTCTTGGCGAGGGCGGACAGCAACAGCTCGAGGCCATCGCGACGACGTTGCTGGAAATCGCCCTGGAGATGCCGGGCGATTTGGATTGGATTCTGCGCGTGGACGGTCACACCGACAACGACCCGATCGCGACACCGGAGTTTCCGTCGAACTGGGAATTGTCGGCCGCACGTGCGTTGTCGGTGGTTCACCACCTGGAAAAGGCCGGCGTGCCGCCCGCCCGAATGGCCGCCACCGGGTTCGCGGAATACTATCCGATCGTCGAAGGCGCATCCGAAGCGGCGAAATCGCGGAACCGTCGGATCGAGTTCAAGTTCACGACACGTTAGATGCCGGTTCTTTTTCTCATCGTCGTTATCGACCTGATCGGGTTCGGCATGATCATCCCGCTGTTGCCGTTCTTTGCCGAACACTTCAACGCCACACCGGCTCAGGTCGGGTTCCTGATGGCGATCTACTCCGTCACACAGTTCATATCCGCCCCGCTTTGGGGCTATCTCAGCGACAAGTACGGCCGCAAACCGATCCTCATCGGCACCATGATCGGCGCGGCATTCGGCTACGTTTGGCTCGGCTTTGCAGAAACCCTGGTCGCCCTATTCGCCGCTCGAGCCTTCGGCGGTCTGATGGCAGGCAACATCGCCACCGCTTTCGCCTATGCCGCCGACGTCACCAGCAAAGAGGACCGTGCCAAGGGCATGGGATTGATGGGCGCCGCATTTTCCATCGGTTTCATCTTGGGCCCGGCGTTCGGCGGCATTCTCGCTGGCGCCGACCCGATGAATGCCGACTACCAAACCCCATCGTTCGTTGCCGCCGCGCTATCGGCGACGGCTTTCTTGTCGGGACTGATCTTCCTCAAAGAGAGCCTGCCCGCCGAGACCCGGGCCAAAGCGCGCTCCGCGGAACGCACGGGGCGGCTCGCCGCGCTGACCGAATGCCTGAAAGCACCGGGTATCGGCATCTTCTTTCTGTTCTCGTTCTTGTCGGTGTTCGTGTTCGCCGGTTTGGAGGCGACGTTTGCGATGTGGTCGCGCCGCCAATTCGGCTGGGGACCGGAGCAAAACGGCTATTTGTTCGCTTTCATCGGCGTGATCACGGCCATCGTCCAGGGCGGACTGATAGGCCGCCTGTCGCGACGGTTCGGCGTCGAGAACTTGATTGCCGCGGGGTCGTTGCTGCTGGCGCTCGGGCTTGCTGCCATTCCGTTCTCGGCCACCGTGCCCATGCTGATGGGTGCGATGCTCGTCGCAGGCGTCGGGTTCGGCATCGTTTCGCCGGCGTTGAACACCGCCATTTCGCTGCGCGGCGCGGATGAGACCCAAGGACGCCTGATGGGAGCGACGCGATCCGTCACCACGATGTCGCGGATCACCGGCCCCGCCATCGCCGGGATGATATTCGCCTCCTTCGGCCTGCATAGCCCCTATGTCTTGGGGGCGGTGATCATGTTCGGTGTCGCCGCTGCGGCCTTCTTTTTGCGTCCACAGGCGCCCTCAAAAAGAATGGACACAAAGGCTTGAAAGCGGGCGGGCAAGTGGGTATAACCCGCGCTCGTTGTTGCCGGAGATAAGTGCGATGAAAAAAGACGTGCACCCAGACTACCACGAGATCACGGTTCAAATGACCGATGGTACCACCTTTCAGACCCGCTCGACGTGGGGCAAGCCGGGTGACACCATGAAGCTGGATGTCGATCCGACCTCGCACCCCGCATGGACCGGCGTGCATCGCCTGCTCGACAGTGGCGGCCAATTGGCGAAGTTCAACAAGCGTTTTGCCAACATCGGCCTAAAGTCCTAACTGCGGCCTTCGGGCCCAAACGGCTTAGTACCGCAGCGCGTTCACGGTTTCGTGAGCGCGCTTTGTGTTTGCACCGCAAAAAAATTGTCCTCGAATCGCGATTCTGATAGCTTGTAATCGAGGGAAGGGTTTCGAAACACTCCAAAAAGGAGGATCGAACCCCTTTTCGTGTGCCTGACTTCTAAGGCATTGTGGTTAAGACGAGGTACGAGTGGCCGGTATCACCCAATTCGAAGTGCAGGTCCAGCAAGGCAACCGCTGGAGCATTCACGCACAGTTCGGGCCGTTTCAGAAGGAAGCGGCGATTACCGAAGCGCGCAGTCTCGACAAGATTCCCAGCATTTCCGGCGTGAAGGTTATCCGCGAGGTCTATGACCCGGACAGCGGCACGTCCCAGGAATTCGTCATCTACAAAAGCGACGGGGTCAAAACCCTCGACCAGCATGAGACCGATGTCTCGGACGATCTCAACCCCAAGCAGGACGATGAGGACGACGGTTGGTCGTTCGACGAGCTAGACGATTTCGAGGAAGACGGCTTCGGTGGCGCCGCGCCGAAATCGAAAGCCAAGGACAAATCAAAACCGGTTAAGAAGAGAGAAAGCTCGCTTACCGTCATCGTCGTCAAGCTCTTGCTGGTGGCATTGATCAGCCTGACGATCGCAGCGTTTTTCGCCTTCATGACGTCGAGCATCATCGACGGCAAAGTGCTTTTCGGTATCCGCATGGTCGGCAACGCCGAGGAAAACGTCCTGGTCATCGTGTTCTTCGGCACCTTCTTGCTGTCATCGCTGATGATGGCCAGCAGCATGTTGAAAAAAGAGACCATCAAGGAGCGCAAACCGAGACCACGGCGCGCGGCGGCGCCGGCAAAAGGCAAGAAAAAGGTCAAGAAGGTCAAAAAGCGCAAACGCAAACGCAAGTTGGAACCCGACGCCGACGAATGGGACGCTTTGCCGGATAAGGCGGCGAACCACAACGACGAGCCGGAAGTCCCGCAGGAAGCAGCCCCTCCGCCGGCAGAGGCGGCGTCCGGCTCCACCGGCCTGTCACCGAAGGAAGAAAAGCAAAAAACCTACATGATGAAGGCGCTGGGAAATGCGCTCGAAGGCTCGAACTTCAACAAGCAGAAACTCGATAACTTCAACAAATTCGGCGTCAACCTGTGGGTCGCCGGGGCCGTCGAGGCGCTGATGCAAAAGCAAGGGATCGACCAGAAGGCGGCGAACCGCATCCTCGGCGACAGCGTCCAGGTCCTTGGCTACAAGAAATCCCATGCCGAGAACTTCGCCGGCAAGTACGAAGAATACCTGCTGCAGGACAGCCGCTACATGCAGATGTTCCAGGCGGGCCGCAACGCGATGAATACGTATCTTTCGGACGAGACGCATATCGCCCGGCATTTGGACGGCGCGCTCGAGGAATGGAACAAGCCGAAACAAAAAGAAGAGCAGCCCCGGGTGATCACCGTCTTGTTCACGGACATCGCCGGATCCACCGCCATGACCCAAGCACTCGGCGACGCCGGGGCGCAGGAAGTCGTCCGCGCCCACAACCGTGTCGTCCGCGAGGCGCTGACGCAGTTCCGCGGCCGTGAGGTCAAGCACACCGGCGATGGCATAATGGCGTCGTTCGAGCAGGCATCGGACAGCGTCGAGGCCGCGATCTTCATGCAGAAAGGCGCCAACGCCCACACGGTGGCGCAGCCGAACCTTCCGCTTTACCTCAAGATCGGCATCAACGCCGGCGAACCGATTCAAGAGGACAACGACCTGTTCGGTTCGACCGTGCAAATGTCGGCGCGTATCGTCGACAAAGCGCAGAAGAACGAAATTTTCGTCTCCGATGTGGTCAAAGGAATATGCACCGGCAAATCGTACCGGTTCGTCAACCGGGGCGGCTTCGAGATGAAGGGCTTCGACGGCCCGGTGACGCTCTGGGAAGTGGATTGGCGGCGCGCTCAGGCCGCTGAATAATTTTTTTCGCGCCCCTTGCGGCGGCGTTCTAACCCTCTAACTCTATGCGTGAACAGCGGATGCCCTTGTGGGTCCGCACTCAGAAAACGGAGCCCGTTACGGGGCCGTATAGCCGGTATTCGGGCTCATTGATCAAATCGCTCAAAGGAGGATTTGCCATGCGTACGATCGATATTTCCCCCCTTTTCCGCCACTCCGTCGGCTTTGACCGCATGCAGCGTCTGTTGGACGCGGCCGCGCAAACCGAACAGTCGGCGTCTTATCCGCCCTACAACATCGAACAATATGGCGATGACGAATACCAAGTCACCTTGGCCGTCGCCGGATTTGCCGAAGGCGATCTTTCGATCACCTTGACCGACCGATCGCTGGTCGTCTCGGGCAAACACGAACAAGACAATGGCGAGCGCAAATTCCTGCATCGCGGCATTGCCGGGCGCGCCTTCGAGCGCCGGTTCGAATTGGCCGATCATATCGAGATCAAGGGCGCGAAGCTCGAAAACGGTCTTCTGCACATCGGATTGACCCGCGTTGTGCCGGAACACCAAAAACCCCGCGAGATTAAAATCGACGCCGTCGACGGCGCGACGCAAATCGAACAAAAAGCGGCTTAACGACCACCATCGTCAGACATGGTACGGAGGCGTCCGGGATGTTCTCGGGCGCCTCTAACCGTGCGCGGCGTAGGTCAAAATCTTGGCTTTGATGTCGTCGGGAATGGGGATCGACGCATGCGTATCCCGGTCGATGAAAACATGAATGAAATGCCCCGTCGACGCCGGCACATCGCTGCCCTCGCCGAATAACGCGATCTCGTACACCACGCTGGAACCGCCGACGCGACCGACCCGCAAACCCGCGGTCACCGTTTCCGGGAATGACAGCGGCCGGTGAAACCGGCACAGGGATTCCACCACAAGCGGATAGGACGGCGCCGTTTCCCAATCGATCTCCAGCGGCCCCATGGTGAAGCGAACGACGACCGTTTCAATCATTCGGTTGTACACCACGTTATTGAGGTGCCCGAGCATGTCGTTGTCGCCCCACCGGGTCTCGATCCGGGTTTGGAACGGATAGTCGGCCGGTCGGAGCGTCGTGAAGTCGCCGCTCATCTAGCCCTCCCCGCCTCGAGAAACCTCGATCTCGGCCAATGCGCGGCGGATCGGATCGGGGATCGGCACCGGTGTGTTGCTCGCTCTATCCACGAACACGTGCACGAAATGGCCAAACGCCGCCGCGGTATCCTGATCCTGTCCGAAGATGCCGATCTCGTAACGGACCGACGAGTTGCCGAGGCGCCCGACGCGGAGACCACAGGTGATCTTTTCCGGATACGCGAGAGAGCGGGTGTAATTGCACTGGCTTTCCACGACGACGCCGACGATGGGTGCTGCGTGGATATCCAAGCCGCCACGCTCGATCAGAAAGAAATTCACGGCCGTATCGAAGTAGGAGTAGTACGTCACATTGTTGACGTGCCCGTACAGATCGTTGTCCATCCATCTGGTCTGCAGATCGAAATGGTAGGGATAGTCCGCGCGCAGCGGCTGCTGTTGTTCTGAGGCCATAGCGTCTTGCGTTTCTCGGTTCGGTAAACAGCTTCGGGGCCGCCGATGACGGCAGCCCCGTTGTATAGCCTCAACCCTGTCAAACTCGCCACATCGGTTTTTATTTTTGTAGCGGCGAAATTAAAGCGGCACACCCGCCTGTCGTCAAGCGGCAGATGACAGAAATTTCATCTCGCAAAAAAGACCGCCCCAAATTTGGGGCGGCGAGTTTTACAGGGAGGCTTAAAGAGTGGGATGAGCGTGTCATCACCACGACTATAGTCTGGCCCGCGGGCGTTAATTTTGATTTAACGGACCGACGCATAGCAAAAAGGATTCGTCGCCGTGGAGACGTCCGGTTCCGCCGCCTTAATCGCCTGGAGCATCCTGATTATCGGCTTCATCTTGCCCATGGCGCATGTGTGCCTGTCGCCGGGCGCCGGTCCATGGCGAATGCCGCCCGAGGCCCGGTGCCCGTTCAGTCCGCGCGTCGGCTGGCTGGTGATCGTCTTGTTCTTGGGGCCGATCGGCTGGCTGATGTTCGTCACCCGGCATCGCCGCCGCAAGCCCCGCACCGGGGTGCCGCCTAACTCTTGAAGACGGATTCGGCGCCTTTTCGGGCTTCTTGCTTCACGGCGATCGCTTCTTCGGCGCGGGCGATTTCCGCCTGCATCTCTTCGATGTACTCGCGCAACGCCTCGATCGACATCACCTCCAGATCCTTCGGCGCCGGTTTCTTATTGCGCGGCTCCAAATCGTCCATATCCATGCCCGCCTCCCTGTCTATTTGCGCGAATTTTATTTCCAGTGTCGATGCCATTCAATTCGATATTCCTTTGACCCGATGGGGACGCTGCCGTACAACAGCGCCAGCATGACGGTCTTAGTACCGATGACTCCCAATCTGATATGAGGAAGATGCTATGGCTCATCCGTTGATGCCAAAAGCCACCGCTGTTTGGCTGGTCGACAACACCACCCTGACCTTTCGGCAAATTGCCGAATTCGTCGGGCTGCATGAACTGGAAGTCCAGGCAATCGCCGATGGCGATGTGGCCATCGGCATGCAGGGCTCCGACCCGGTCAAGGCCGGCGCGATCACGGCCGAGGAGATCGCCCGCTGCGAAGGGGACGCCGCCGCCGTCTTGCAACCTGCCAAGCTCAACATTCCGCAACCGAAGGCCCGCCAAAAAGGCGCGCGTTACACGCCGGTCTCGAAGCGCGGCGACCGCCCGAACGCGATTGCCTGGTTGGTGAAGAATTACCCGGAATTGTCGGACGCACAGATCTCCAAACTGATCGGGACGACGAAACCCACCATCAATTCGGTGCGCGACCGCACGCATTGGAACTCGTCCAACATCAAACCGGAAAACCCGGTCAGCCTCGGCCTGTGTTCCGCTGTCGACCTGGAGAAAGTCGTTGCCGTAGCCCGCGCACGCGCGGGTACGGTGCACGCGCCGCAAGTCGTGGAGACCGTCGAAGCCCCGGCCGAGACCACGGAGGACGACGCCCCGGCGTCGATGGGCGAGCCGGACGTCGCCAGCGTCTTCGGAGCACCCGCACCGGCGCCCGAACCCGCGTCATCCGAGAAATCCGCCGAAGACCTGATGCGCGAGCAGTTGGAGGCGATGGGCAGCAAAGAAGACTGATACGTCGCAGCCCGCACACAAAAAAACGGCCAGCAAACGCTGGCCGTTTTTGTTTTCTTTCGAAGGTTGCGATCAGAGCGACTTCAGAAACTCGATCACTGCAGCCCGTTCTTCCGGCTTTCTGAGCTTCAGAACCATCGAGCCAGCCTGGCCGGTTTTTTCCTTGGTGTACTTGCGCGGGTCGGTCAGATAGGCGTCCAGGGTTTCGGTATTCCAAACCCAATCCGCACCCTTCAGACCTTTGTAGCGCTTATACCCTTCGACGGTACCCGCTTGTTTGCCGTAAATGCCCGCGAGCGAGGGACCGACACCATGCTTGCCCGCTTCGACTTTGTGGCAGGCCTTGCATTTGTTGTAGACCTTCTTGCCGTCCGCCGCGACAGCCGGTGTCGCAACCAATGCGGTGCTCACAACCGCCGCACTGAATACGGAAAACAGTAAAGTACGCACTTTCATTCGTTAAACCCCCATGGTTTGAAATGTAATAATACAAACAACACTTGTACGTTATTAGCGTGTTCCAAGCTTAATTAAAAGCTTTGGAACATTAACTTTTTTGACTTCAATCATTATCCGATAAACGCTCCAGGCATACCACTTCAATGGCTGCCGTCAGAACGTTCATGGCCGATTTAATCTCGTCAATATTGGGCAGGGTCGGGGCGATGCGAATGTTCCGGTCGCGTGGGTCTTTGCCGTACGGGAAAGTCGCTCCCGCTGGCGTAATCTTCACGCCGGCATCGCCACAACGGCGAATGATCTCCGTAGCACAGCCGTCCAAGACGTCGACACTGACGAAATAGCCGCCATCCGGCTTGGTCCACTCGGCGATCCCCTTGCCGCCCAAATCCCGCTCCAATGCCTCGTTCACCGCGGCGAACTTTGGCGCCACCAGCTCGGCGTGCCTGCGCATATGTGCGAGAATGCCGTCCATATCCTTGAAGAACCGCACCTGTCGCAGCTGGTTGATCTTGTCCGGCCCGATCGTCGCGTAGGAGATCTTGGTCGAATGGTCGGCGACGTTGTCCGGGCTCGACGCCAGCACCGCGACACCGGACCCGGCATGGGTGATCTTCGACGTCGAGCCGAAGACGATCGGCCGGTTGACGTTCCCTGCATCTGCGCAGGCCGCCAAAATGTCCGCAAGGTCGGCCGGCGCGTCGCCCAGAAAATGCACCTGATAGGCATTGTCCCACAGCAACCGGAAATCGGGGGCCGCCGCCGGCATCGACGCCAAAGCCGAAACCGTCGCGTCCGAATACACTTCGCCCGACGGGTTGGAGTACTTGGGCACACACCAAAGCGCCTTCACCGACGGATCATCGGCCACCAACGCGCGGACCGCGTCGATGTCCGGACCGTCCGGGGTCATTGGCACCGAGATCATTTCAATCCCTAAACGCTCGCAGATGGCGAAGTGCCGGTCATAGCCGGGCACCGGGCAAATGACTTTCGGCGCCTGGTCGCGCCACGGCCCCGTCCCATCGGGCACGCCGTAGGTCATGGCGTTGGACAACACGTCGAACATAATCGACAAGCTGGAATTGCCGCCGACGATCACACGGTCCGGTGTGGTCTGCAAATACTCGGCGAACAGCTGCCGCGCTTCGGGGATGCCGAGTAGCCCGCCGTAGTTTCGAAGGTCGGTGCCGTCCTCACCGGTGGTATCGCCGGGTTGTACGATCGAGAGCAAATCGTCGCTTAAGCTCAATTGCTCCGGCGACGGCTTGCCGCGGGTCATATCCAGGCTAAGGTTCCGGCCCCTCAGCGCGTCGAAACGGCCGGTCGCCGCGTTCAGTGCATCCGCCCGTTGGTCGGCCGTCGCTGTCGATAAATCCACCATGCTTCTCTGTCCCGTCTTTCCGAACGTATTCTCAATCCACCGGTACGGTGTAATTCAACGGCAATCGACCGCCGTCGCAATAGATGGTTTCGCCGGTGATGTAGCTCGCCTCGTCGGACGCCAGGAACACACAAACCGACGCCACCTCGTCGGGTTCCCCGGGCCGGCCCAGCGGCGTACGCGACAGCACCCGGCGACGCGCCGCGTCATCCGCCATCATCGATTTCCCCATCTCGGTCGCGATGGTACCGGGGCCCACGGCATTGACCCGGATACCGTGCGGCGCCAACGCCAACGCCATCGACTTCGTCAATTGCAGCACCCCGCCCTTGCAGACCGTGTACGGCAAGACGATCGGGATCGCGACGACGGCATTGATCGACGACATATTGATGATCGCACCGTGGCCTTGCTTGACCATCTGCGCGGCCGCCGCCTGCCCGGCATAGAAAAAGCCCGACAGATTGACATCCAGCGTCCGCTGCCAATCGTCTTCGGTCAGGTCCAGGAAGTCTTTTGCAACCAGCACCGCCGCATTCGAAATATGCACATCGACGGCGCCATACGCCGCAACCGCTTTAGCGATCAGCGCTTCGCAAGATGCCTTCGACGACACGTCGCAGGCGACGAAAGTCGCCTCGCCCCCGGCCTCGCGAATGGCCGCGGCCACCGCCTCGCCTTTGTCTTCTTGGATATCGGAGACGACGACCCTGGCACCTTCCTTGGCGAACCGGTGCGCACAGGCCTCGCCGATCCCTTGTGCCGCGCCGGTAATGACGCAGACCTTGTCCTGCAGCCGAGTACTCATAACCGTTCTAACTATCATTTGTGCGTAAGAAGCACCACTCACCTTGCATCGATAGTTCAAGAAGCTACAAAGAAATTCTCTTAAAAAGGAGGCAGCCGCAGGAGAATCAATCTAAGATGTAATTCAAATCATGGGCACTAGAGGACCGGCATCTGTTGAGGACAAGGATTCCAGAAAATATGAGCCAAAACGATGAAATCGATAGATTAGTTGAGAAGAGAATAAAATCCTATTTCTCCAAGCCGTTGACATTATTTATACTGACAAATTTTATTGTTATATTTGGTTTTATTGGAGCAATACTACATAGTTTGTTTAATGTAGTCCCCGTTGTGACCGAGCAAGTTGCAAACCGACACGTACAAGAGCATGCCCAAGCGCGTTCCGAAACATTGGATCACCTCGTTGAGACGACTCTCACAGAAATGGTTGATCTTCGAAGCAAGTACAGAGGTTTGAATGCGGATCTCGCGGCTTTGAACGCCGCTCTCGCAAACGACTTGAATGCGTACGACGAGCAAAAGGCGCGAATCGCAAAATTTGACGAAGACACGGTCTTCTTCGAGAAGACGATCCAGTCTCTGGAACGTGAGTTGGAGAGCTATCGAACAACGATTGAAAGCGCAAACAACTCGGATATCTTCATCGCCGCGCGAGAGATTCTTAGTGCGTCACAGTACAAGGACCTAGCACAAGTACTCGCCAGAATAGATGCAATCTCTGATCTTCAAGTCGAATTGAGGCAAGCAACAGAGAGCGTTTTTAGCTTGGCGGATCAACTAGCCACCTCTGATGAAGAAGATCGGATCAATATTTCTTTAGATGCGAAAGTAGTTCAAATCCGCCCCGAAGAGATCGGACCGCTCCAGCCGGACCCGAAGGTGTTTAGAAACGAAACGGAGTTGGGTTTTCATCATGTCTGCTTTCCAACTAACACAACGCAAGAGTCTGAAGGAAAGGTGTGTTCGTGCAGCACCATTCGTCGCCAAAGCTCAGAGGATCAATGGAACACTGCAGTAGCTTGGAAAGGAGTTTCTATGGCCGCACTCAGAAGACGTTTTGCAGAGGATGGCATCACCTCCGATCCTTGCCACTGCGAGTTTACCTGCGTGAATTACGGCATAAGTTCGAACTAATGGACTCAACTGCCGAATTGTTGACGTCTATATACTAATCCTCAGTCTTTTCTGGACGACGCATACCCCACGTCTTCCAGCGCCTCGGTAATCTCTTCCAGGATCACAGGGTCGTCAATCGTTGCCGGCATCTTCCAATCCTTGTTGTCGGCGATCGACTGCATGGTGCCGCGAAGGATCTTGCCCGAGCGCGTTTTCGGCAGCCGCTGCACGACGGTCGCTTGCTTAAACGCCGCCACCGGTCCGATCTTGTCGCGCACCAACTGCACGACCTCGGACACAATATCGCCGTCTTCGCGGGCGACACCGGCTTTCAGAACCAGGAATCCCAGCGGCAATTGCCCCTTCATTTGGTCGTCGACGCCGATGACTGCGCATTCCGCGACATCGGGATGTGACGCCAGGACCTCTTCCATACCGCCGGTCGATAGCCGGTGTCCGGCGACGTTAATGATGTCGTCGGTCCGGGCCATGATGTAGATGTAGCCGTCCTCGTCGATGTAGCCGGCGTCGGCGGTCTTGTAATACCCCGGGTACTCCTCAAGGTACGCATCCAAGTACCGTTGATCCGCATTCCACAGCGTCAGCAACGACGACGGCGGCATCGGCAGCTTGACGCAAATGGCGCCGATATCGCCTGCCGGCACTTCCTCATGGGTTTCCTCATGCAGGATCTTCACGTTCCAGCCGGGCACCGGCTTGGTCGGTGAGCCCGCTTTGACCGGATACGCATGCAGCCCCAGGCAATTCGATGCGATGGCCCAGCCCGTCTCGGTCTGCCACCAGTGATCGATGACCGGCACCTTAAGGGTGTCTTGCGCCCATTCCAGGGTATCCGGGTCGGTGCGCTCGCCCGCCAAGAACAGCGCTTCGAAACACGACATGTCGTAGTTCTTCAGTAAATCCGCGTTCGGATCTTCCTTCTTGATCGCACGAAACGCCGTCGGCGCGGTGAACAGGATCTTGATCTGATGCTCCGAGATCATGCGCCAGAACGCGCCGGCATCCGGCGTGCCGACGGGCTTGCCTTCGAACATGACGCTGGTGCAGCCGTGCAGCAGCGGCCCATAAACGATATACGAGTGGCCAACCACCCAGCCGACATCCGAGGCCGCCCAATACACGTCGCCGGGCTCCGCGTTGTAGATGTTCTTCATCGACCATTTGAGGGCCACCGCGTGACCGCCGTTGTCGCGCACGACGCCTTTGGGCTGCCCCGTGGTCCCGGACGTATAAAGGACATACAGCGGATCAGACGCCGCCACCGGCACGCAATCGGCAGGTGCGGCCGCCGCAGACGCTTGTTTCCAGTCGACGTGCTGCACGCTGCTGATTTGCGCCTCGCATTCCGGGCGTTGCAGCACCAAGCAGGCGTCGGGCTTATGGCTGGCAATATCGATCGCACCATCCAGCAGCGGGCAATATTCAATCACCCGGTTGACCTCGATCCCGCAGGTTGCGGTCATAATCACTTTGGGTTTCGCGTCGTCGATGCGCACCGCAAGCTCATTGGAGGCAAAACCGCCGAACACCACCGAATGGATCGCACCCAGACGGGCGCACGCCAGCATGGCGACGGCGGCCTCCGGAATCATCGGCATGTAAACGATGACACGGTCGCCCTTTTCGACGCCAAGCGCCTTCAGCGCACCCGCCGTTTGCGCGACCTCGTCGCGCAGCGCCGCATAGGTGATGGTCCGTTGCGTGCCGCCGGTCACGGGGCTGTCGTAAATGATGGCGGCTTGCGCGCCGCGGCCGTCTTCGACGTGGCGGTCGAGACAGTTATAGCAGGTGTTTAGCTCGCCCCCCGCGAACCATCGGTAAAACGGTGCGCCACTGTCGTCGAGCACCTTGTCCCACGGCTTGGTCCAGACGAGATCGGCCGCCGCATCGCCCCAGAACCCCTCCGGGTCATCGATGGAACGTTGGTACGCCGCTTGAAACGCATCGGTCATAGATTGGTCCTCCCATTTAACCCCGATCGGCGGCCTTACAGCCGCTTCTTTTCATTGCCGAATAGCTTCGGCATTATGCAAAAAAACGCAATGCCGCACATCAAAAGTGACGGCCTTGAATAGGGAGGAAAAGATGCCAGACGTCAGCATCTACGACATTGATCTCGATCAGACTCCGGCCAACTACACGCCACTGTCACCGTTGTCTTTCCTGCGCCGAACGGCGCATGTGTACCCGGATTTCCCGTCTGTGGTGCACGGCGCGCGGCGTTTCACCTGGTCGGAAACCTATGAACGCTGCCGCCGGCTCGCCTCGGCACTGGCGCAGCGCGGTATCGGTCCCGGTGACACCGTTGCGATCATGGGCTCCAACACGCCGGAGATGTACGAATGCGCCTTCGGCCCGGCCATGATCGGCGCTGTGGTGAATACGCTGAATGTGCGTCTGGACGCGGACATTTTGGCGTTTTCGCTCAATCACGGCGAAGCCAAGGCGTTGATTACCGACACCGAGTTTTCCGCCACCATGAAGGACGCGATCGAGAAGTCCGGACGCGACATGATCGTGATCGACATCATCGACAGTGAATACGACGGCCCGGGCGAGCCGATCGGTGAAATGGACTATGAGGCCTTTATCGCCACCGGCGATCCGGCATTCGAGTGGGCGTTGCCCGAAGATGAGTGGCAGGCGATCAGCCTCAATTACACCTCCGGCACCACGGGCGATCCGAAGGGCGTCGTGTATCACCACCGGGGTGCCTACCTGAATTCGGTCTGTAACGTGCTCGGTTGGAACATGACGCACCACCCTGTGTATTTGTGGACGCTGCCGATGTTCCACTGCAACGGCTGGTGCTTCCCGTGGACCATCGCGGCGATGGCCGGGACCAACGTCTGCCTGCGCCGGGTCAACGCCGCAAACATTTACAAGGCGATCGCCGACGAAGGCGTCAGCCATTTCTGCGGCGCGCCGATTGTCTTGAACTTCGTCATCAACGCAACGGACGAAGAAAAGCGGGACTTCGATCACACCGTCAACATCATGACGGCGGCGGCGCCGCCGCCGGCGACCACGCTGGCACGGATGCAGGAACAGGGCTTCAACGTCACCCACGCCTACGGCCTGACCGAGACTTATGGGCCGGCGGTGATGTGCGCTTGGAAATCCGAATGGAACGACGAGCCGATCGAGAAGCAGGCGTACCTGAAAGCGCGCCAAGGGGTGAAGTATCACATGCTGGAGGATCTCTGCGTGATGGATCCGGAAACCATGACCCCTGTTCCGGCGGACGGCGAGACCATGGGTGAGGTGATGTTCAAAGGGAACATCGTCATGAAGGGGTATTTGAAGAATGCGCAAACCTCGACCGCATCGCTCGCCGGCGGCTGGTTCCATTCCGGGGACCTGGGGGTCTTGCAGCCGGACGGTTACATCCAACTGAAGGACCGCTCGAAGGACATCATCATCTCAGGCGGCGAGAACATCTCGTCGATAGAAGTAGAAGGCGTTCTGTACAAACACCCGGACGTGCTGGCCGCCGCGGTGGTCGCCAAACAAGACGACAAGTGGGGCGAAACGCCCTGTGCGTTCTTGGAATTGAAAGAAGGGTCGACAGCGACGGAAGCGGATATCATCCAGTTCTGCCGCGACAACCTGGCGCATTACAAATGCCCCAAGAACGTGGTGTTCACGGACCTGCCGAAAACGTCGACCGGTAAAATTCAGAAATTCAAACTGCGGGCTCAAACCGCCGACGTTTAAGTCGGCGGCGGCCCTTTGCACAGATTAAAAGAGGCCCCTTCCCTCTACAGGAAGCGGCCTCGGATTAATCTATAATCTTGTTTCCCAACGGGCTCTATCACTGGCCCATGCTGAGAAGCTCGTCTTTGATCCTGAGCTTCTGCTTTTTCAAATCGTGTATAACAATATCATCCGGAATGGTTCTGCTTTCTTCGAGCTCGATTTGCGATTCCAATTTGTGATGCTTGTCTCGCAATGCAGACACGCGCTCTTGTGTACCCATCGGCACTTCCTCCTTCTTTCCGGTAAAGGGTCGACTTCTCTCCGTCATTTTCCCAGACCTGAAACTATACCCCAAATCGCACCGAAATGCGAATCGCCGGCCACACCCCTCGGCGGCCATACCGGCATGCGCCGCTTCATGCCTCAGTCACCCATGCATATGCCAAGACCCCGGGCCGTCGCAACGCGGAAACCTTCGGGATTGACCGGCTTGGATTGACCCGCAACATCCCGGATATCGACGTCCCGGACATGACCGTCCCACCACGAGACCATGCGCCCGGATTTGCCCTCGGCCAGAAGATCAACCGCACGAACGCCAAATGACGACGCGAGCACCCGGTCGAAGCTGGACGGCTGCCCGCCCCGTTGTACGTGTCCGAGAACGGTTACCCGCGTTTCCGCACCCGTCTGCGCACTCACCTGTTCACCGAGCCAGTGACCGATGCCAAACGGGTCCTTGGCCGCTGCCACGCTCTCGGAATCGGAGGTCGGCCTCGCCGCCTCGGCGCACACGATCAGACCGTGATTGCGGCTTTCCTCGTCCAGCACCCCGTGGAGTTTCGAGACGATATGGTGCATTTCGAAGGGAATCTCGGGGATCAGAATAACGTCCGCGCCCCCGGCGATCCCGGCACTGAGGGCGATATGCCCGGCGTCCCGGCCCATGGTCTCGAGGATCATCACCCGATGATGGCTGGCGGCGGTCGGCTGCAGTCGATCCAACGCCTCGGTCACGACACCGACCGAGGTATGAAAACCGATCGCGAATTCGGTCAGCGGCACATCGTTGTCGATGGTCTTCGGAATGCCGATAAAAGGGACGTCGGTCTTGGCCATCAACTCGGACAAAATACGCAACGACCCGTCGCCGCCGATCCCGATCAATCCGTCCAGCGCCAAGTCCTTGATGTTCTGAATGATCTCCGCCGATCGGTCCTGAACGCTGCCGTCGGGCATAGGATAGGCGAAAGGATTGCCCTTGTTGATCGTCCCGAGCAGCGTTCCGCCGCTGCGCAGCAAGGTTCCGTTGAAATGCCGCAGCGTCAGGTCCATGGTTTGCGGTGGTTGCGACAACAGACCGTTGGTGCTCTCGAGAATGCCGACGACCTCCGCGTCATACGCATGGATCGCCCGCTTGACGACGGCCCGGATCGCCGCGTTTAATCCGGCACAGTCTCCACCGCTGGTCAGAACGCCGATCCTCGACAGTTGTTGTTTTGACACGCGAAGCTCCTGTTAAATCCGGCCAATATTTGATAGTCTTTATAATCCGTCAGCTCATCCGCGAATAGCCATGGACGATACCGATCAAATTAAAAAACAAGTGGAGAGCCTGAAGCTTGAACACCGCGACTTGGACGATGTCATCGACCATCTCAACGAGACGCGGCCCTTCGACCAACTTCAAATACAGCGGCTGAAGAAACGGAAGTTGATTCTCAAGGATCAGATCATTCGGCTGGAGAGCCAGCTCGTTCCGGATATCATCGCGTAGCGGACGGATCGCCGGTTCGGCGCGGCATCGCCATGTCCGCATCCCGCAGCATCGCCTCGGCCGTGCCGCCCGCCTTCAATCGCGCGCAACCGCCCGTGGCGGCCACGGTTTGGGTCATTGTGTCCAATTGCACGGTGCACGCGGATAACGTCTTCAAGACACCCTGAAACCGCTGATCCGCTGCGTCCGGATCGCCGCCCAACAGGATCATCGCGAAATCGTTGCCGCCCAAGTTGCCGATCACGTCGGTCGGTAACGACAAGCGCCGAAGCTCATGCGCGACACCGGTAAGAAATCGGTCCAGCATATCGCGCCCGAATGCCCGGCGCACATGGTCGGCGTTGGCGATATGCACGATGGCGACACTCGGCGCCGCCGTCAGATCGGCAAGGTGATTGATGACATGATTGACTTCGCGCAGGAACTCGCGCCGGCCCGGCACCGGCAGGAAAGCATGACGCGCAAGGTCCTCGCGCAGTTCGTGTTCGCGCTCGCGAGCCAACGCCAACTGAGCCCGCAAGGGTTCCAGCTCGGCGGCTAGGTCATCAAGCAGTTGCTGGACCGCCGGCGTCACATCCGCCGCCAGTCCGCCAATCTCATACGCCTCTTGCGTGCCGTCGTCCTGCGCTTGCTTGTCGTCGTGGTCACGGTCCTTGTGGGGGCTCTGTTGCCCACCGCCGTTATTGGCCAGCGCAGTCACGCTTTGGGCTCGGTTAACGTCCATGAACCGACTCCCTCTATGGGCCTATGGCACACTATACCACAGATGGTTAACGGAACGTTGACGGCGCTTGCACAAAAGGGCCGGGAATCTATAATCGCGCGCTTTCCCGGGTCATTGATCCACACTGATCGAGCATTGGAGATTTCTCGATGACGGGCGAGCCTTCCGCAAAAGTCGGCATCATCATGGGCAGTCAATCCGACTGGGAGACCATGAAGAACGCTGCGGACACCCTGGAACAACTTGGGGTGCCGTTTGAGACCCGCATCGTGTCGGCGCACCGGACACCGAAGCGCCTGTACGAATATGCCGAGACCGCCAAGGGCCGTGGCCTTCAGGTCATCATCGCCGGCGCCGGTGGCGCGGCGCACCTGCCGGGCATGGCCGCCGCCATGACCACGGTACCGGTGCTTGGCGTCCCCGTCGAAAGCAAGGCGCTCAAAGGCATGGACAGCCTGTTGTCGATCGCGCAGATGCCCGGCGGCGTGCCGGTCGGCACATTGGCCATCGGCAAGGCGGGCGCCATCAACGCGGCGCTCCTGGCTGCCGCCGTCGTGGCGCTGCAGGACGATGCCGTGGATACCGCATTGCAGGCCTGGCGCGCGAAGCAGACCGACGCCGTCGCGCTCGAGCCGGTCGACCCCGCGTAAAAGCCGATTATGGGCGCAGCACACCCCCTTCCCCCGAACAGCACCATCGGAATCATGGGCGGCGGGCAGCTTGGCCGCATGACGGCCCTTGCCGCCGGCAAGTTGGGGTACCGCTGTCATATCTTCTGTCCGGAGGCCGATAGCCCCGCCGCGCAGGTCTCCGCCGAAGCCACCGTTGCCGCCTACGACGATCTGGACGCCCTCCGGTCATTCGGCGAAGCGGTCGATGTGGTGACGTTCGAGTTTGAGAACATCCCGCATGAAAGCGTGCAGCTGCTGACCGAGTTCGCCGTCGTGCGGCCCGGCTGGAAATCGCTGGCAACCGCGCAGGACCGCCTGGTCGAAAAAACCTTCCTCAACACCATCGCCCCGACGACCCCGTTCCGGGAGGTGAACAGCGCCGCCGAATTGGAAGCTGCGGCTGACGAGATCGGTCGCCCCGCGGTTCTAAAAACCGCG
Source organism: Rhodospirillales bacterium (assembly GCA_965601835.1). GTDB lineage: Bacteria > Pseudomonadota > Alphaproteobacteria > Rhodospirillales > Casp-alpha2 > UBA4479. The sequence goes on along the minus strand of OZ271842.1, from coordinate 3,701,965 downwards.
CGCATGGGCTATGACGGCAAGGGCCAGGTCTTCATCGCGCCGGACTGCGATTACCAGGCGGCGTGGGCGGAAATGGGCGCCGACATCGGCATTCTGGAAGCTTTCGTCGACCTCGCCCGGGAAATCTCGGTGATCGTTGCGCGCTCGCCGGGCGGCGGCTGGGCAACCTACCCACCGGTCGAGAACCGGCACGTCAACCATGTCCTGGACACCACCATCGCCCCGGCGGCGATGCCCTTTGACCAAGCCAAGGAAGCGGTCGACATCGCGCATGCCATCGCCGACGCACTGGACCTGGTGGGACTGATCGCGGTCGAGATGTTCGAGACCCGCAGCGGCGAGCTGCTGGTCAACGAGATCGCGCCCCGCCCGCATAACTCTGGGCACTGGACCATGGACGCCTGCCCGACCAGCCAGTTCGAGCAGTTCGTCCGTGCCGTCTGCGGCCTGCCGCTTGGCGAAGTGACGCCGCACCACGATGCGGAAATGAAGAACCTGTTGGGGAGCGCGGTCAATGCGTGGCCGGACCTGATGGCCGACGGCAAGGCGTACGTGCATCTATACGGCAAAAAAGATGTGCGCGAAGGCCGCAAAATGGGCCACGTCAATCGGCTGTTTCCGTTAGGGCACCGGCGCTAAGCCGCTTTATTGCGCGCGGTTGCGAATCCCGGCTTCGACGTCCTGCATCGAGACCCGGCTGCGCTTAAACGTCTCCAGCAACTCGATCTCGACCACTTGCGACGGCTCTAATTCGGCCATGATCAGGCCACGCACGAAGCTGAGCAGTTCCGCCGACTGCCCCGGATAGGCGAGCAGATTGGTGATCAATTCCCGGCGCACCAACGGCGGGAACTTTACCACCTCGACCGCCAGCAGTTTCTTGACCTTCAACGGGATGCGGGCGTTGCCAAAAATCCGGTCCAGACAGAAACTGTAGATCCCGAAATCCAAACGCCCCGCGACGGTGCGGGTGAACTCGCGAAACTCATCCAGGAAAGATCCCGCGGCGATGCGGTTCTCCAGCAATTGCCGGACAACGCCCAGAAACGCCCGATAGCGAAGCCGCGCCGGGCTCAGCTTGTCGCCCAGGTCCGCCTCGATCGCCATGATCTCGGCTTCGCGGAAATCGTTCTGCAAGATATGGCCGGCGGCATCGGAGACAGAAGGCTCCAGCGCCTGCGCCTCGATCAGTTGAAACAGACGCTCGTACGCGCGGCGGTTCTTTTTGGTAATCCCGCCCTTGCGACCCAACGGCAACAATGCCGCCTGCGCCACCAGCGGATCGCGCGAATAGATCGACGCCATGGTCGTTGCGGCCGCGCCGCCCATGGCATTTTCCCGATAATCGTCGGTGATGACGAAGCGGCTGCCGTCACCCACCGTCAGATACCGGCCGAGCTTGGCGCACGCCAGGAAATGATCGGCGAGATCGCCTTGCGGCGGTGCGGACGGTTGCGGCTGCAGCATCAAGGTCTCCAAAAAAGCTGCAAAAACAATACCCCAGTCCGCGCCACGACGCGAGTCCCGAACGCCCCCGCGTTGATCCCGGGTTGGCTCACAGTTCCGTGTTTCGACGTGATTCGCCGGGTCGCGGTCGGCTTGTCATAGTGGGTTCAAGCAAATCAAACCTTTGCTTCCGGGTATCCCGACCCGGTCTCGCGCCACAGAGCGCGATCTCACCCCTGATAAGCGGGGCGCGGTGTAAACACCCGCGCCCCGTTTTCGTTTTCGGATGGCCTTAGGTGCGGGATGCGCGGCGCATGACCTTGAGGGGATTCGGCAACCGCTCCAACGCCTTGCGTGCTTTTGCTTGATAGCCCGGAATCTTCATCACATCGGCGATGCGGCGCTCCAAGTAACCCCAGGTGTTTTCGGCATTCTCGGAGGTATCCGACAACCAATACAGCACCGTCGTGGTATAGACCGGAAACAGCAGCCCACGCTTGGTGTAGTAATTGAAATCCGTCGCGTTATCGCCGGCCGCATACCAGATTTTATTGCACGTGGCCCACGCGGCGCGCCCGGCCATCGGCTTGTTCCCGGGCAGCGCCAAATACCCCATCAACCGCCGGCAGCCTTCCTTATAGGGCATGCAGGCCTCGATACGGGTGCGAACCCCCGCGATGACGCGCTCGCGGATCTTCATGCTGTCCAGGTCCAGGCCATCGAGACGCGCCAACATCTGCCGGTCGAAGTAGTCGGAAGCGTGCGCGGCCGCGTCTTTCAACCCGTTCGGGAACGCCCGGTACGCCGCCCCTTTGCCAAGGCCGCTGCTCTCTTCGGCGGCCGCGAGCGCGCGCTTGGACCAGCCGTCGAACCCCGCGTGCATCATCATTTCGACGATCATCTTGTCCTGCAGCTTTTGCGTTTCCTCGCGGGCGCGCTCGTGGATGGATTTTTTCGCGTTCATCGTCTGCTCACTTTCCGGTGGCGATGCCTTCGCCTTTACTCAGTTCTTCTACGTAGCCCAGCGTCGATAGATCGCTCATCCGCATGGGATACAACACCCCGTCCAGATGATCGCATTCGTGTTGCACGACGCGGGCATGATACCCCGTCGCCTCGTAGTCGAAAGCGCCCCCGTCCAATCCCATCGCCTTGACGTGAATATGGCGGGGGCGCGGCACCTCGCCTGCCATACCGGGCAACGACAGGCATCCCTCGGTGCCCAGCTCCTCCGCCGCGTCCAGCACCGTGATCTCGGGATTGACGAGCACCGTCAACGGATGCCCGACCCCGTCCTCGGTCCGGGTCTCCGGTACATAGTAGACCACCAGGCGCAACGGCTGGTGCACCTGCGGCGCGGCCAGGCCGATCCCGGGCGCATCCTGCATGGTTTCGATCATATCGGCCACCAACTGGCGGATTTCAGGGGCCGTCGGGTCGGCGACCGGGCCCGACGGCGCCATCAACACCGGATGTCCCATTCGGGCAATTTTGAGCACTGCCATGCCGTCCTACACCCTCCGTCGCGCGGACCGCGCTTTGAAAAAACAACGAAATTCGCCCTTCACAGGCCGGTTCAGCTTTGTTATAAGGCCCGTCTCCTGCAGGGATTGGCCCTGCGGGTGGGTCTTTTTGACCATACCCATTGGATGATTGAAAGAGAAGAGCGCCCGTGCAAGTCACCGTTCGCGATAACAATGTCGATCAAGCCCTGAAAGCGCTGAAAAAGAAAATGCAGCGCGAAGGCATCTTCCGTGAGATGAAGCTCCGCCGTTCCTACGAAAAGCCGTCCGAGCGCCGCGCCCGTGAAAAGGCCGAAGCCGTTCGCCGCGCCCGTAAGCTGGAGCGTAAGCGTATCGAGCGCGAAGGCTTCTAAGCCGCCTCACGATCCGGGCGCATCGCGCCCGATATCCGACGAAAGACCGAACCGCCCCGCCTTGGCCGGGCGGTTTTTGTCGTCTGGATGCGGGATTTCTATACCGGATCCCGCAGCCAGCCATCGCGAAACCGGACCTCGGACAGTTCCACCAATCTGCGCACACGCTCCAACGCTCGATCCAGCCGTACCATGCGGCCTCTGCCGAACGTCACACCCTGCTCGGGCCACAGCGCGCTGACCACCAGTGCATCGTCGGCGCGTTCGGCCTTCATGTCCATGCGGCCGATCATCCGCTCCCCCTCCAACAGCGGAAAAATGTAATAGCCATACGTCCGCTGCGGCGCCGGGACGAAGATCTCGATCCGGTAATCGAAATCGAACAGGTGCTTGAGCCGCCGCCGGTCGCGGATCACCGGATCGAACGGGTTGAGGATCCGCAGGCGGTCGACCGGTTCCGGGGTTCCGGCGATCTGCGCCTCGATGTCCGCGCACGCATAGAGCTTGCGCGGGATCGCATCACCGGTCCCGTGCACCCGGACGTTGACGATGTCGCCCGCCAGTCGCGCGTCGCACCAGGTCTTGGCTTCGGCTGCGGTGATATTGCCCCAGTAGCCGGCGATCTCCCCCGCCGACCCAAAACCGAGGCGTTTCAGTGCCTCGCGGCACGACCAGTCGATGTAGGCATCGCTCGCGATACCGAATCCGCGATGGGCTTCGGGGATCACCCGCGCGGTCAGGTCGTAGGCTTTTTGGAAGCCGCGCCGGTGACAGATGCAAAGCCCACCCGTCCGCCAATGATATTCCAGCGCGGTCTTCGACGGCTTCCAATCCCACCATGCGCCGCGACCCGATCCATCGATTTCATCGTGGTGTTCGGCCATTTCGCGGGTCGTTACCGCGCCGTGGTCGGCGACGTGCGCCAGCACACGGTCCAGATCGCTTTCATAGTCAGTGCCTTGCCGGTCCGCCCATCGCCGCGCGAGCCGAGACCGCTCGCGCGCGAACCGGCCCTGCCACACCGGAAAGAACTCGACCGGCAGGATCGAAGCGTCATGGGTCCAGTTCTCGAAAAGCGCGCGGTCTTTTTCGATTAAGCGGTTCAGGTCCTTTTGCCGATACCCGTCCCAGCGGCTGGCGAGGATCATGTGATGCGCCCGTTCGACCCACTGGATTGAATCGACCTGAACGAAACCGAGTTTTCGAATGAGATCGAGCAGCCCGGCCGGGCTCAGCCGCCGGCGCGGCGTCTCCGCCAATCCTTGCAGATCGAGGACCAAGCGGCGGGCTTGGCGCGCGGAAATGTCGAGAGGCTCAGGTGTCATGGAGACCGATCGAACCCGTGCTGGGTCCAGGAGTCAATTGAGAGGGCTGTCAGCGCTTGAGATAAGACCACCATGCGCAACACCCGCGGCAAGCCGGCGCCGGTCGCACCGCCGGGAGGGCGCGCGTTCGAAAGGTCATGCACCGGCGACAATCCCGAACGTGGCGGTGTCAGCGCGATCAACACCGAACCCCTCGACGATTTCGACGGTATCGAAACCGGCCTGGGTAAGTTCCGCACGAATGCTCTCCGCGGAGAAGTATTGCAGCCAGTTGTAGACGTCCCAGCTTCGGCCCTCCTCGATCACCAAATAGCGGTCCAGCGACACCCCCGCGTCGTCATATCTGAATGTGAGTTGAAACGCGAAGTAATCGCGCGCCGACCAAAATCCGTCCATGTAGTTGCGCCCGAATGAGACACCTTCGCGGACGGCCGCAAACGCCTGCATGGAGAAGACGTCGAAAACGAATTTGCCACCCGGGGCCAATGCGTCGCGGATTTTCGCCAAAAGCGCCCGGCGCTGGGCCGGTGACAGGGGGCAAAGGTCGCAGTAGATCAGCGTCACCAGGTCCTGCTGCGCCGGCAGTTCCGCCGTGAGATAATTGTCGACGCGATAGGCGATCGGCTCGCCGTTTTCCGGTGCATGTTCTTGGGCATAGCCGATCGAATTGGCGGAGAAATCTATCCCATGGACGATCGCGCCGCGCTCGGCGTACCGAGACGCATACAATCCGGGTCCGCACCCAAGGTCGCAGACTGATTTGCCGGCCAGTCCAAAGCACTGGTCCATCCAGTCGACCACGCGATCAATGGCGACGACCGGGCGCGACGCAAGCGCAGTGTCCTCGCTCAGGTGAAACATGAGCATCTGTTTTGCGATATGGGGCTCCGTCCACAGTTTTTCGGCGGTGTACGCAGAAAAGACGTCCGGGCGCCGGTGTATTTCGGTCAGTTGTGTGTACATCGAAATGCTCCGTTGACGCCGAACGAAAAAGCCCCGGCGGTGCCGGGGCTCTCGGTTTGCGGATTGCGCCGCATCTCTTAGTCGAGACCGCCGACGATGTCTTCGGTCATTTGCTTGGCGTCGCCGAACAGCATCATGGTGTTGTCGGCATAGAACAGCGGGTTGTCGACCCCGGCGTAGCCCGGGCTCAAGGACCGTTTGACGAACAGCACGGTGCCGGCCTTTTCGACATCCAAAATCGGCATCCCCGCGATCGGCGAGGAAGGATCTGTCTTGGCCGTCGGGTTGGTGACATCGTTCGCGCCGATCACGTAGGCGACATCGGCGGTTGCGAACTCGTGGTTGATTTCCTCGAGTTCGAACACCTCGTCGTACGGCACGTTGGCCTCGGCCAGCAGCACGTTCATGTGCCCCGGCATCCGCCCGGCGACCGGGTGAATGGCGTATTTGACCTCGACACCCTCGGCTTTCAGCTTGTCGGCCATTTCGCGGACCGCGTGCTGCGCCTGCGCCACCGCCATGCCGTAACCGGGAACGATGATGACCTTCGACGCATTGCCCATGATGAAGGCCGCATCGGCCGCGGCACCCGCGGTGGCTTGCTTGTCCGGATCGGCGCTTGCGCCGCCGCCACCCGCGCTGTCGCCGCCGAAGCCGCCCAACAGCACGTTGATGATCGAGCGGTTCATGCCCTTACACATGATGTAGCTGAGGATCGCACCGGACGAGCCGACCAAGGCGCCGGTGATAATCAGCGCCGGGTTGGCCAGCGTGAAGCCGATACCGGCCGCCGCCCAGCCCGAGTACGAGTTGAGCATCGAGACGACCACCGGCATATCCGCGCCGCCGATCGGGATGATGATCAGGAACCCGATCGCGAACGACAGGATCAGCAGCATCCAGAACGAGCCGTAACTCTCGGTCTGACAGAAATGCACCAGCAGCGCCAACATCACCAGGGCGACGATCAGGTTCAGCAGATGCTGCCCCTTAAAGGTGATCGGGTTGCCCGACATGATCCCGCGCAGCTTGGCGAACGCGATGACCGAACCGGAGAACGTGATCGCGCCGATCGCCATGCCGAGGCCCATTTCGATCAAACTGCCGGCGGGCAGCGACCCCTTGGAGCCGATGCCATAGGCCTCCGGATGATACAAGGCCGCGAGCGCGACCATGACCGCTGCCATACCGACCAGCGAGTGGAAGGCCGCGACCAGTTCCGGCAACGAGGTCATCTCGATCTTCAGCGCGATGACGGTCCCGATGCTGCCGCCGATCAGGATCGCGATGATGATCCAGCCGTACGACACCACATTCGGGTCGGCGATGGTGGTCACGATGGCGATGACCATGCCGATGATGCCCAGGATGTTGCCCCGCCGCGACGTTTCGGGGCTGGACAGCCCTTTCAGCGCCAGAATGAACAGGACAGCGGAGATGAGATAGAAGTATCCGACGTATGCACCCATTGTTCCGGCCCCTTATCGCTGCTTCTTTTTGAACATGGAGAGCATGCGCTGGGTCACGATGAACCCGCCGAAGATGTTTACGGACGCAAGCAATACCGCGAAAAAGCCCATGACCTTGGAAAAGTCGAACAGGGCCGGGCCGACCGCCAACAGGCCGCCGACGATGATCACCGACGAGATGGCGTTGGTCACGCCCATCAACGGTGAGTGCAGCGCCGGGGTCACGTTCCACACCACGTGATAGCCGACGAAACAGGCCAGCACGAAAATCGTGAACAGGCCGAGGAAATCGCTGCCGCCGCCGGCTGCCGCGGGCGCCTGGGCGACCGCCATCTGCGTTGCCGCATGGGCGAGATCGCCCGCCTGCTGCGCCAATTGTTCGAGGCCGGTCGCGAGCTCGGCCGCTTTATCCGCGAGTGATTGGTCGGCCATGCTCAGCCCTCCTTCTCAGCGTCCGCGTCGGCCGCTTTCTTGGCAGCCGGCTTCTTGGCCGCCGGTTTCTTCGGCGCGGGCGCCGCGGCTGCGGCCTCCTTCACGCGCTCGTTGACGATCTCGCCGTCCTTACAGACCAGCGTGCCACTGACGGTTTCGTCTTCGGCATCGAAGGCAAAGTTCCCGCTTTCCTTGTCGAAATGCGGCGAGACGAAGTTGAAAAGGTTCTTGGCAAACAGCGACGAGGCCGTTTCCGCCAGCATGCTGGGCAGGTTCAACCGACCGTCGACGATGACGCCGTTGTCGGTGGTGATGACCTCACCGGATTTCGTTGCCTCGCAGTTGCCGCCCGCTTCCGCCGCCATATCGACGATAACCGCGCCGGCCTTCATGCCCGCGACCATGTCCTTGTCGATCAGTTTCGGCGCCGGACGCCCCGGGATCAGCGCCGTGGTGACGACGATGTCCTGTTTCGGCAGATGCTCGCGCACCTTCTGGCGTTGTTTCTCGAAATACTCCGGCGGCATTTCCTTGGCGTAACCGCCCTCGGTTTCCGCCTCTTTTTCCATTTCCGGATCGACTTCGAGAAACTTGCCGCCCAGCGACGCCACTTGTTCCTTCGTCGCCGGCCGCACGTCGGTCGCGCTGACCGCGGAGCCCAAACGCTTGGCGGTGGCGATCGCCTGCAGACCGGCGACGCCGACACCCATGATGAACGCTTTCGCCGGGGGCACCGTGCCCGCCGCCGTCATCATCATCGGCATGGCGCGGCCATACAGTTCACCGGCATTCAAAACCGCTTTGTATCCCGCGAGGTTCGCCTGCGACGACAGAATGTCCATGGATTGCGCCCGCGAAATCCGCGGCATCAGCTCCATGGCGTAGGCCGCGACACCCGCCTTGGCCAATGCCTGCGCCGTCGCCGTGTCGGTGAGCGCACCCAACTGCGCACAGAGAATCTGGCCCTTGGTGAGTTTGCCGATCTCGGTCTTGCTGGGGGCGGTGATCTTCCACACCATGTCCGCCCCTTTGACGGTCGCGCCGAAATCCTTGGCGATGCTGGCGCCCGCCTCGTTGAAGGCGTCGTCGGAAATCGATGCCCCGGCACCGGCGCCGGACTCAACCGTAACCTCGCAGCCGAGGCCGGTCAGCTTGCCGATCACCTCGATCGAGGCCGCGACCCGGTTCTCGCCGGCCGCGCGCTCCTTCGGGATCGCGATCTTCATAGAGTTTTCTCCCTCGCTTGGGTGTCCCCGCGGATCGTTTTATCGCACAGTCATGCTGCAGCGCACAATCCACTTCTTATTTCCCAGAGTTATGCCGCCTCGGCACGGATTAGGCAAGCGAGCGGCGCGCATGCTGCGAACGGTTTACACCTTTGTGCCGCAAAGTCTTTGCCTGTACGGAGGCGACGATGATATGACGCCTCAAACCAAGGGGGAGCCGGGCGCATGAACGATCTTCAAGACGTCATCATCATCGACAACGGGGAGCGGGTTCAAAACACGTTCTCGGCGGCGGAGTTCGACCGGCGCCTCGGCGCCCTGCGCCGCCACATGGGCGACAGCGACATCGATGCGGCGGTGTTCACCTCGTATCACAACATCAACTACTATTCGGACTTCCTGTACTACTCGTTCGGACGGCCCTATGGCCTGGTTGTCGACCAAGAACGCCAAACGTCCGTCAGCGCCAACATCGACGGCGGCCAACCCGGACGGCGCACCGTCGGCGGCAACGTCGTGTTCACCGATTGGCGGCGCGACAACTATCTGCGGGCACTTGGCGATTTATTGGCCGGCTGCCGGACGGTCGGCGTCGAGTTCGATCAGCTGCCGGTCGAGATGCTTGAGAAGTTCAAGGCCGCGTTCCCCGATGTGACCTTCGTCGACATCGCGCCCGCCTGCATGCGCATGCGGATGATCAAATCCGACGAGGAAATCGCGTTGATCAAACACGGCGCCCAAATCGCCGATATCGGCGGGGCGGCATGCGTCGAGGCCATCGCCCCCGGGGTGCCGGAGCATGAAGTCGCCCTCCACGCGACGAATGCCATGGTGCGCGAAATCGCCGCGCGGTTTCCGCATTCGGAAATCCGCGACACCTGGGTCTGGTTTCAAAGCGGCATCAACACCGACGGCGCGCACAACCCGGTGACGACCCGCAAGATCGAGCGCGGCGACATCCTGTCGCTCAACTGTTTTCCCATGATCGCCGGCTACTATACGGCGTTGGAACGCACGCTGTTTTGCGAGGAGGTGTCCGACGCGCACCTGAAACTGTGGGAGGTGAACGTCGAGGTCCACGAGCGGGGCATCGAGCTCTTGAAGCCCGGCAACCGGTGCTGCGACGTGGCGCTGGCGTTAAACGAGATTTACCGAGAACACGATCTGCTGCATCGCCGCACCTTCGGCTACGGCCACTCGTTCGGGGTACTGTCGCACTACTACGGCCGCGAGGCGGGCCTGGAACTCCGCGAGGATATCGAAACGGTGCTGGAGCCTAACATGGTTGTGTCGATGGAGCCGATGGTCATGGTCCCGGACGGCGAACCCGGCGCCGGCGGCTACCGGGAACACGACATCCTGGTGATTACCGAGGACGGCAACGAGAACATCACCGGCTTTCCCTACGGCCCGGCGCATAACGTGATTAGAGCGAGCGGTTAATCCGCGGCCGGACGCCGGGCGATCATATCGATTTCGACCAACGCGCCGCGCGCGAGGCCGGTGACCCCGACGCAGGTGCGCGCCGGCAGGCGTTCGGGCGGGAAATAGCTTTTGTAGACGGCGTTCATCGCCTCGTAATCGCGCTCGAACTCGGTGATGAACACCCGCGCCGACAAGACGTGCTGCAACCCAAGGCCCAACCCCCTGAGCACAATGATCAGGTTCTCCATCACCCGGTGGGTTTGCGCTTCGACCCCGTCCGGCAGCGGCGCGCTGTCGTCGTCGGGATCGGTCGGCATCTGTCCGGTCAACTGGATCCAACCGTCGCATTCCACGGCGTGCGAGAACGGGGCGACATGCGTCGGCGCGGCGTCGAAGTTGTGGAAGATCGGGTCTGACATCTCTCCGGTGCTCTCCTCGATGTGAATTGCAGGGCGTCCCGCCACGGGGTAGCCATTAGACGCAGGCACCGAGGGCGTGTCTACATTTACCGGGGGGTGCAAGGGGATTTTTACGACTGCCCATTCGAAGGGGTTGCTGTTCGCCGCCGTCGCGGGGATATCGCTTGCCTTCATCACGCCGTTCGCACGTGTCACCTACGACAGCGGGTCCGGCCCGCTGACCATGGTCGCGGTGCGGATCGGTTTCGGCGCGGTCGTGCTGTGGTCATTGGCCATGGTGTCCGGCCACGGCATCGCGGTCGTGACACGGGCCTGGCCGTCGGTTCTGCTCGGTGCCGTATCTCTCGGCGTCATCACGTTCGGATATATGCTAAGCGTCGCCTATATCCCGGTCGGGCTGGCGGCGTTGGTGTTCTATACGTTTCCATTGGTGGTGCTCGGGGTGGAGATTGTCCGCGCGCGGCAACTTCCGGGCGCCGCTCGGGTCGGTGTGTTCGTGGCGGCGTTCATCGGGCTCGGATTTGCGCTCGGCCCCGACGCCGGCGACCTTGACCCCTTGGGCGTCGCCCTCGCCTTCGTCGGCGGGTTGGGAACGGTCACATTGCTGCTCGCCGGCAAGAAAGCGTCGGAACACATGGCGCCGATTTCCTTCGCCGCCCTCTGCAATCTGTTGCTGGCCCCTGTCGGTATCGTCGTGGTGGTGGTCTTCGATGCGTTCGCGGCCCCCTCGGTGAGCGTCGGCTGGCTCGCCTTCGCGGGCGCCGGGTTCGCCTATCTGATCGGCGTCAGTGCGCAAATCTCGGCGGTCAAGTACGCACCGCCGGGCGATGTGGCGCTGGTCCACAACATCGAGCCGGTGGTGTCGATCCTGATCGCCTGGGTGCTGCTGGGCGAGACACTCAGCGGCATGCAGACCATGGGCGTGGCACTGGTGATGGTGGCGGTGATCGCCGGGACCCGGATGCGCGCGGGCTAGGCCTTCTTCGACGGCCGGCGGGATACGTCGACGTCCCGGAGCACACTATCGCGTACGTCGTCGTGATCCTTGAAGTCGTCCCGCAGTTCTCTCAGCAAGCGGTCGATCTGATCCAGCTTGTCGATCTCGGCGCGGGTCACGCCCTCGCTTTCCAAGCGTTTGAGATACATCCGGAAACCTTGGGCGTGATAGTCCATGGCGTTGATGTAATCGTCGACCGAGCGCGCGCGCTTCATGTACGCCTGGTGCACCCCGCGCAGATTGTTGACCAGGATCTTCATCAGGGCGCGCAGGAAAGGGTCGACCTTGCCGAGGCGGGTCTCCACCGCTTTCGCCGGAATCTCGATGACCACGCTGTCTTCTTTGGCCTTGGCGTAGGCCATGCGCTCGGACCCGTCGACGATCGCCATCTCGCCGAACAGTTCCCCCGCCTTAAGCGTCGCCAGTTCGACGTGCTCACCTTCGACGGTTTTGTAGATGCCAACCAGGCCGCTATCTACGATGAACGCCGCGTCGCCGGGGTCGCCCTCATCGAACAGCACTTCGTCTTGCATCAGAAAGCGCTTCTTCGCGCCGCCGCCTTCCACGAACATTCAAGGCACCCCGTTTGCCGATACCGTCACACCGCTTTTATGTACGCCCCAAACGGATGTCACAACAGTGTCATGGGTCACAGGGCGTCCGGCAGGCCCACCTCGTCCATCGCCTTGCGTTGACGTTCGGCGACCTTGGCGACGTCGAAATCTGCAATCAGTTCATGGAACATGCGGTGCCAATTGATCTCCGCGCCGAGGTGTGTGAACACGCTGCCGAGCCCGATGGCCGCCCGGTCCATGAGCACGAATTCGCGGGGCGGCATGACCCCGCCCGCCTTTTTCAGATCCGCGTGCACCTTGGCCGCGACCCCGGCGCCGTACTGCACGCCACCGTCTTCCTGGATGGTCTGCACCTTGTCCTCCAACAGCGGCTTGTAAAGGAACTCCGCCCACTGGTTGAGGATCGCGATCATTTCCTTGTCCAGGTTCTTGAAGCCCCAGGTCTCGTAGGCGTGCACCGCCAGATCCTCGTCGCCGTTGAACAGCGCGAAATAGAGATCAATCACCGCGCCGACGAAGCTTGCCGGGAAGATACGGATGCAGCCGTAGTCCAACAGATTGATGGAGCCGTCCTCGCGCGCGCTGTAATTGCCGAGGTGCGGGTCGCCGTGAATAACACCGTATTTGTAGAACGGCACGTACCACGCCCGGAACATGCTGAGCGCCAACTGATTGCGGAACTCGAGATCGGCCTCCTTGCTGTCCAACAGCGACGCCCCCTCCAACCAGGTCATCGACAGCAACCGCGCGGTCGACAAATCCATCAGCGGTTCCGGCACGTGGACGGTGGGCTCGTCGGCGTGCATCACCCGGTACAGCAGCATGTTCTTGGCTTCGCGCTCGTAATCCAGCTCCTCGCGCAGGCGCTCCGACAACTCCAAGTGGATCTGCGACGGGTCGATGGATTTGTCGTATTGCCGATACAGCGTGAACACGAGCTTGAGCTGCTTGAGGTCCGCTTCCACCGCCGACGACATTTCCGGGTACTGGATTTTACAGGCGAGATCGCGGCCATCGAGGGACACCGCCCGGTGCACTTGCCCCAGGGACGCCGCCTTGCAGGCTTCGTGATCGAAGCTCTCGTATTTCTTCTGCCAGCCGGCACCCAGTTCGGCGGTCATCCGCCGTTTGACGAACGCCCAGCCCATGGGTGGCGCATTGGTCTGCAGCTTGATCAGTTCCTGGGTGTATTCCTCCGGCAGCACGTCGGGCACGGTCGAGAGGATTTGCGCCACCTTCATCAGCGGGCCCTTGAGGCCGCCCAGCGCCAATTGGATCTCTTTCGCGTGTTCGGCCTTGTCGAACTGCAAGCCGAAGACCTTGCCGCCGACGGCCTTGGCGGCGACGCCGCTGACCGCGGTGCCGACCTTGGCATACCGCTTTACCCGTCCGGTAAAGGAATTGGTCTCGTTCATATGGGGTGCGCCTTTCGCATCAAACGTCTACCCCCCGCCACAAATGCCGTCGAGCCAGTCAGCGATATCCTCGGTCACCCGCTGCCAGCCGTCCTCGAGCATCATACCGTGCCCCATGTCCTTATAGATATGGGCCGAAGATCCCGTAAGTGAAGCGGTCCAATGCACATGCGCGTACGGAATCAGTTGGTCTTTTTCGGCACCCATGACCTTGAGCGGCGTGCCCCACACCGCCAAGACATTGGGAAAGAAAGGCGCATAGAGACCAAGCACCGCCAATCGGCTTTCCGGCTGAAACCGGTCGAGATAGCGGCGCGCGATCTCTTTGGGCACCAGATCGGAGAACAGGGCGGCGTGCAGGGTGTCCAGCGTCGCCGCCCCACCGGCGTGCACAGACGCCACCTCGGTAAATAGACCCGGGTTGGTCATCATCAGTTGCATCGCCGGCGCGGCCAGGCCCGTCGGCGGCACAGGCGCCATCAGCACAGCCCCCGCGAGCGTCCGGCGTTCCGCCGCCTGCCACGCCAAAAAACCGCCCATGGAGTGACCGATCAGGACCGGCGGCCGCGGCATCGCGTCGACCGCCGCCAGCACGCATTCGCGGTAATCGTCGATGCCGTATTCCTGCAACTGAGCGAAATCCGGTCGCTTGCGACGGCCCGGCAGGTCGAGGGCATGGCACTCGAAACCACGGGCGCTGAACCACGGCAGGAAATTGACGTCCCAACACCAAGCACCCGCGAACGCCCCGTGGATGAACAGCAGCGGCGGTGCGTCCCGTTTTTCGTCGGGCATATGCGAGATCAGATGCGGTTCCATGGGCGGGACTAAGCAGCCGTTTCCAATTCGTCGACGAAACCGGCGATCACATCCAAACCGCGCCGCCAGAACGCGGGATCCGATGCGTCCAAGCCGAACGGCGCCAACAACTCCCGGTGCCGCAACGTGCCGCCGGCTTTCAGCATCTCCAGGTACTTGTTCTGAAACTCCGGATGCCCGTCTTCGTACAGGCCATAGAGCGCATTCACCAGGCAATCGCCGAAAGCGTAGGCATAGACATAGAACGGCGTGTGCACGAAATGCGGGATATAGGACCAGAGCGGCCGGTACGCTTCGTCGAGGGCGATCCCGGGGCCTAAGCTCTCGGCCTGGGTCTCCATCCAAATGTCCGCAAGCTGTTCCGCCGTCAATTCCCCGTCCGCCCGGGCGTCATGCACCCGTACTTCGAAATTGTGGAACGCGATCTGCCGAACCACCGTGTTCAGCATGTCCTCGACCTTGCCGGCCAGCATGATGCGCCGCTTTTGCGGATCGGTCTCGGCGTCCAAGAGGGCCCGGAACGTCAACATTTCGCCGAACACGGAGGCCGTCTCCGCCAGCGTTAGAGGCGTGTTCGACAACAGCGCACCTTGCGGTCCGGCAAGGATCTGATGCACGCCGTGGCCGAGTTCGTGCGCCAATGTCATCACGTCGCGCGGTTTGCCGAAAAAGTTCATCAGGATGTACGGATGCGCCGACGGTACCACCGGGTGCGAGAACGCGCCGGAGTTCTTGCCGGACCGGGGCGCCGCATCGATCCATCCGTGATCGAAGAAGGATTGCGCTGTCCGCGCCATGTCCGGCGCGAACCCTGCATACGCTGTCAGCACGGTGTCACGTGCTTCCGGCCAGGTATAAGTGCGCTCGTCGGTGGCCGGCAACGGTGCGTTGCGGTCCCACCACGCCAGGGCGTCAACCCCGAACCACGAGGCCTTCAATTGATAATAGCGATGGCCCAACCGGGGGAAATACTCGCGGACGGCGCTCGCCAGCGCGTCCACCACGTCATCTTCCACCTGATTGGCGATGTTGCGCCCGCTCATCGGGCGGGGCAGACCGCGGGCCGTATCCTCGATCTGTTTATCTTTGGCGATGATGTTGGTGATCAGCGAGAAAACGCGGCTCCGTTCACTCAGCGCCGACGACAGCCCCGCTGCGGCCATCTCCCGTTTCGACGAGTCCACATCGCTCATACGGTTCAGTGTTTCGCCCAATGTCAGTTGCTGGCCGTCGACGGCACACCGGAGATCCGCCATGGTCTCGTCGAACAGCCGTGCCCAGGCTGAGCGACCGGTCACCGACTTGTCATGCAGCAACTGCTCGCGGGCGTCGTCCAATTGATACGGCCGCATCAGGCGCTCCGCATCGATCCAGGGGCTGTAGCGATGCGCCGCCGGTGCCGCCAGCCGCTCGGCCAGGACATCGTCCGCCATGCGGGTGATCTCCAAGGAAAAGAACAGCACATCGCCGGTGATCCCGTTGACCCGCTCCCGGCAGGTTTGATGGAACTGCGCAATATCGGCATTGGCTGTATCCGCCGCCTGCAGGAGCTGCGCGTAGCTGGCGACCTTGTATGCCCGCTCCAAAATCTGCTCGTAACGGACGATGGCGGCGCCCAATTCTTCACCGGGCAGATCCGCAACCCGGCCGGAAAATGCATCCTGGAATGCTGTCGCTTCACTTTCCGCCCATGACAAATCCTGGTCGATCTCCGGCGCATCTGTCGACGCATACAGATCGGATAAGTCCCAGTCAGGGACGCGGTTTTCGGTGTTTGGCTCAGTTTTCGCGATCATGACGTTTTCGTGTCGTTAAGGAGCCCCTATATAGCGAAGGGTGCTGATTTGCTGCTACCGCACGAAACACTGTTGCCATCCGATCCGCAAGAAGGGAATCACGGACAATGACGCAAGACACATGGCCCAACTTGGTCACCATGTTTTTCGAGCAAGCCGACGCCCATGCCGACCAACCGTTCTTGTGGCGCAAGCATGACGGCGCATACCAGAGCCAATCCTGGGCGACGTGCGCAGAGCGCGTGACGCACCTTGCGCGGGCGTTGATCGACCTGGGCATCACGGACGGGGATCGGGTCATGCTTGTCTCCGAGAACCGGCCGGCGTGGTTGACGAGCGATATCGCGATCATGGCGGCAGGTGGCATTACTACCCCCGCCTACGTCACCAACACGCCTGCGGATCATCGCCATATCCTGACCGACAGCGGCGCCAAGGGCGCGATCGTGTCCACCGCACGCC
Source organism: Rhodospirillales bacterium (assembly GCA_965601835.1). GTDB lineage: Bacteria > Pseudomonadota > Alphaproteobacteria > Rhodospirillales > Casp-alpha2 > UBA4479. The sequence goes on along the minus strand of OZ271842.1, from coordinate 3,685,320 downwards.
TAGCGGAGCGGTTGTTGGAAGGGGCGCAAGGCCTGGACACGTTGGAATTCGTGATCTTGATGGACCCGGCGGACCTAAAAGGGGAGCCGTCGGGCCCCAAGGTCCTGCAGATGGCCGACGTTCTGTCGACGGGCCAGGCCCTGGACATCGATATTCGCGAACGGGCCGATATGCTTGATCGGCAATCCACCGCCTGCATCATCTACACCTCGGGCACCGGCGGCACGCCCAAGGGCGTCATGCTGCACCACGGGGCGATTCTGCATAACTGCGAAGGCGCGTTCGAAGCGCTGATCGACCTCGGCATGGGTCACGAGGTGTTCCTGTCGTTCCTGCCCCTCAGTCATTCCTACGAGCACACCGCCGGGCTTTTCTTCCCCATCAGCATTGCCGGGGAAATCTACTACGCCGAAGGGGTCGAGACCCTGACCACCAACATGCTGGAAGCGCGACCGACCATCATGACCGCGGTTCCGCGGCTCTACGAGGTCATGCACCAGAAGATCACCACCGGTGTCACCAAAGCCGGCGGCGCCAAACAGAAGATGTTCGAAAAGACCCTCGGGCTCGGGCGCAAGAAGTACGAGCACGGGCGGCTCGGCGCGATCGAAGGCCTGCAGGACATCGTCCTCGACAAACTGGTGCGCGACAAGGTGCGTCAACGTTTCGGCGGCCGGTTGAAGGCGCTGGTCTCCGGCGGCGCGCCGTTGAACCCGGATATCGGGATCTTCTTCACCGGCCTGGGCCTGCGGATCATGCAAGGCTACGGACAGACCGAGTCCGCGCCGTTGATCTCGGTGAACCGGGCATCGGACATCAAGCTGCACACGGTCGGGCCGGCGGTGATGAACACCGAAGTCAGGATCGCCGAGGACGGGGAGATTCTGGTGCGCGGCGAGCTGGTAATGCAGGGGTACTGGAACAACGAGCAGGCCACCAAGGACACGATCCGCGACGGCTGGCTGCACACCGGCGATGTCGGGCATATCGACGACAGCGGGCATATCGTCATCACCGACCGCAAGAAGGACATCATCGTAAATTCAGGCGGCGACAATATCGCGCCCCAGCGTGTCGAGGGCATCCTGATCGCCGAGCCGGAAATCTCCCAGGTCATGGTCTACGGCGATAAGCGCCCGCATTTGGTCGCGGTCGTGGTTCCGGACGCCGATTGGCTCAAGGACTGGGCCAAGGACCAAGGCAAATCAGGTGACTTGGCGGCATTGGCCGACGACAAGGATTTGCATACGGCCTTGGCATCGGCCTTCGGCCGCGTGAACAAGAAGCTCAGCAACATCGAAAAGGTGCGCCGCTTCGTCATCGCCAAGGAGCCATTCAGCGTCGAGAACGAACAGATGACCCCGACCATGAAGGTCCGCCGTCACGTAGTCCGGGGCGAATACGGCGATAACTTGGAAGCGCTCTACGCCTGAGGCGCTAAGCGGTTTCGAACAGCCGCGCCGCCCACCGCAGCACCGCGTCGGGCGCCTCTTCGGGGATAAAGTGACCGCTGTCGGCGAGCGCCTCGCCCTCCAGAGGACCTGCGCACCACGTGCGCCAGACGTCGAGCGGGCTCTCCGTTTTCGGACCGCCCTTGGCGCGCGCCCCGCCCCACAGGCACACCATCGGGCATTGCAACTTTTTTCCGGCGACGAGGTCGGCGGCATCATCGGCATCGTCGCAGGTGGCGCCGGCGCGGTAATCCTCGCACGTGGCGCGGATCACGTCCGGGTTGCGAAAGGCGCGGCGATACTCATCCATCGCTTCGGGTTCGAACGTGAAACCGGGCGCCGCCCAGGACGCCATCAGCCACTCCAACCAAGCGTCAGGATCGTTGCCGATCATGTCTTCCGGCTGCGGCACGGGTTGCGCCAGAAACGACCAATGAAAACCGCCCATGGCCGCATCCTTGTCGATGCCGTCCCACATGGCGTGGGTCGGCACCACATCCAATGACATGTAGTGGCTTACCCGTTCGGGATGATCGAGGGCGCATCGGTACCCGACCCTGGCCCCCCGGTCGTGGGAAATGATCGCGAACGTCTCGTATCCTAGCGACGCCATCAAATCGACAACGTCCTGGGCCATGGTGCGTTTCGAATACATGCGGTGGTCGGGATCGCTCGGCGGGCAGTCGCTGTCGCCGTAGCCGCGGGTGTCGGGCACGACGACGGTCCGGGTCTCGGCCAACACAGGCGCGATGTGACGCCAGATGATATGGGTTTGCGGATACCCGTGCAGCAGCACCACGGCCGGTCCCTGCCCACCGACGCGCACGTTCAAATCGACGCCGTTGGCGGAAATGCGCTCGTTTCGAAAGCCCTCGAACATGTGCCTCTCCCATATGGCTCTATCCACCTCGCCAAGGCAGTTTCACCGCCAAGGCGGCAACTGTTCAAGGGTCGGTTGGCTCAACGGTTATGAAAACGGAAATTGGCGACGAAAATCCCGAGCAAGATCAATCCCAGCGCGGCGATCGCCTGAAGGGTGATGGCTTCACCCAACAGCAGTGCCCCCCATATCACACCGAAGATCGGCACCAGATAGTTTTGAAACGCGACGAAAGACGGCTCTCGCTCGCTCAGCAGTTTGAACAAGACAAGGGTCGCGAACGCGGTCGGGAACAAGCCCAGATAAACCGCCGGCCAGTAAGCGTCAAAACTGAGCGGCGGCAAGGATGCGCCGCTCAAAATCCACGCAATCGGCACTGTCTGGAGAACCGAGAACAGCAGTACCAACGCCGCGCGGCCCACCATCGGCGTCGGCGGCATCCGCCGCACGATGATAACGGAAATCGCGTAACACACCGCCCCGCCCGCCGTCGCCAATTGCCGGATGACATCTCCGCCCAGTCCGCGCAACGCCTCGGGCCCCACCAGCGCAATGACGCCGCAAAACCCGAACGCGACGCCCATCAGCTTGCGGCCGTTCAAGCGGTCGCCCTCGGCGAAAAAATGCGCCAGGACCAAAGTCGTCAACGGCATGATGGCCATCAGGATCGCCGCGAGGCCGCTGTCGATCCGCTCCTCGCCCCAGCTGATCAAGAAAAACGGCAGGCTGTTGCCGAACAGCGCCAACGCAAAACAGTACCACAGAGCGCGGCGCGCAAACGGCATCGGACTTCTGAGGATCAGGGCGGCGAACCCCATGGCGGCGGCGGCAACGACCAAGCGGATCGCCGTCAGATCCAGCGCCGGCATATACCCGACGCCGATCTTGATCACCATGAACGCCGTGCCCCAGACGGTCGCGAGCGTCAGCAGCATCACCACATGGCGCGGGCGGATCGGGCCGAACTGGCCCGCCCCGGCGTCACTGCTCATTCAGGTTTCCGTGGTAATGACGATACCAGTCGATGAACAGTCGAAGTCCATCGTCGATCGACGTTTTTGGTGCAAAACCAAGATCTTGCTGGGACACGTCGATATCCGCATAGGTCGCTTTCACGTCGCCCAGTTGCATGGGCTTCATGATCAGTTCGGCCTTCTTGCCGATGGCGTTCTCGAGGGCCGTCACGAAATCAGTCAGCTTGACCGTCTCGTTGTTGCCGAGATTGTAAACCTTCCACGGCACGTCACCGGTGGGCGGGCGATCCAAAGCGGCAAGCACCCCCGCAACGATGTCGTCGATGTAGGTGAAATCCCGCTGCATGTCGCCGGCGTTGAAAATCTCTATCGGCTCACCCGCCAAAATCTTCTTTGTAAACAACCAGTAAGCCATATCCGGCCGGCCCCACGGGCCGTAGACCGTGAAGAACCGCAAACCGGTGGTGGGAATGTCGAACAGGTGCGAATAGCTGTGCGCCATCAATTCCCCGGCCCGTTTGGTGGCGGCATAAAGCGACACCGGACGGTCGACCCGGTCCGCGACACTGTACGGCAGATCCTCGTTGGCGCCATAGACGGACGACGACGAGGCATAGACGAAGTGCTTGAGATCCTTAAGGTTTCGCGCAACTTCGAGCATCGCCAACTGGCCGTCGACATTGGTCTTGGTATAGGCCCGGGGGTTCTGGATCGAGTACCGCACCCCGGCTTGGGCCGCGAGGTGCACAATGGCCGTGATGTTATCGATTTCATCGATGAGCGGCTGCAGATCATCGATTTCGCTGATATCGCCCTCGACGAAGCTAAACGTCCCCTCGGGCGCGCTCGCGCGCAAATCGGCCAACCGCTGATGCTTGATTGTCACATCATAGTAATCATTCAGATTGTCGATACCCGCCACACGCTCACCGCGTGCGAGCAGCGCCTTGCAGGTATGGTAGCCGATGAACCCGGCAGCCCCGGTGACGAGAACCGTCATGTCGATAACCTACTCACGAATCCGATTGCTGGCGGGTATAGACCGTTAACGCGCGTAAATCACGCGCGTTCTTGTGACATATCGCACGAGAAAGCCGAGACACTGGAAACACCGCCGTTTGTGTCGCGCGTTAGGCGACGCGGCCTCGCAATTCGTCGACAGTTGCCCAGACACCGTCAGCGCCGTCCCAGCTCCCCTGGCTCGCGGCCTTGGAATACTCCGTGGCACGCTGCTCGAAGAAGTTGGCGTGCTCGACCCCGTTGAGGATTTCCACCAACCAGGGCAACGGGTGGGGCTGCACCTGCTCATAGCCGCCATCCGCCTGACGAAAATAGCCGAAACGGGTCGGCAGACCCAACTGGGTCAGGCGCCAGTCGGCGATGTAGCGGATATACGCCTTGATGTCGTCGGCGGTCATTCCCTCGATATCGCCGAGACCGAACGCGAGATCGACGAACGCCTCTTCAAGGCCGACCATGGTGGTCGCGACGTCGATGATGTCGTCGCGCACGGCGGTTGTCAGCGCGCCGGTCTCCCGGTTCCAGGCATGGAACAGCTTGACGATCCCCTCGCAGTGCAGGCTTTCGTCGCGCACCGACCAACTGACGATCTGGCCCATGCCGTTCATCTTGTTGTGGCGCGGGAAGTTCAGCAGCATCGCGAAACTGGCGAACAGCGCCATACCCTCGGTAAACGCGCCGAACATGGCCAGCGTCCGCGCCACGTCGCCGACGGTGCCGACGCCGAAGGTGTGCATGTAGTCGGCCTTGGCCCGCATTTCGTCATAGTCGCGAAACGCCGCGAACTCCGCCTTCGGCATGCCGAGTGTCTTCAGGAGCAGTGCATAGGCGTCGATGTGCACGGTCTCCATGTTGGAGAACGCGGCCATCATCATCTGAATTTCCAACGGTTGGAAAATCGGGATGTAACGCTTGAGGTAGTTGTCACCGACTTCCACGTCCGACTGCGTGAAGAACCGAAATATCTGCGTCAGCAACTGGCGTTCCGCATCCGATACCCTATCCGACGTCCAATCCTTGATATCGGAGCCCAGTGGCACTTCCTCGCCCATCCAGTGCGTCTGCTGCTGGCGCTTCCAGAATTCGTACGCCCAAGGATAGCGCTCAACATCATACGTGCCGGTGGAGGTCAGAAGCCCGATATCGCCACGCCCGATTAAATCCCTCGGATCGACGTTCACCAGTGAAGACGAGTCGCGTGTCACTGACATGCCAGGCACTCCTCGTAATCTGTCCGTTCGGTCGGCGTATCGAAGGTTTGCTTCGCCTCGAGACTGCCGGCGAAAGCGGCGCGGCTGACGGATTTGGAGCGGCAGTAATAGAGGCTCTTGATGCCCTTTTCCCAGGCGGTCCAATGCAGCATGTGCAGGTCCCACTTAGGGATATCTCCCGGCAGGTACAGGTTGATGGACTGGCTTTGGCAAATGTAGGGCGTTCTGTCGGCGGCGAACTCGATGATCCAGCGTTGGTCTAGTTCGAACGCCGTGCGGTAAACGTCCTTCTCGTCGTCGCTCAGGCAGTCCAGATGTTGAACCGATCCCTCGTGCTCCAGGATCGATTGCCATACCTCGGGCGTGTCGGCCCCCTTGGACGCCAGCAGTTTCGATAGATGCCGGTTGCGGACGGTAAACGCACCGGACAACGTCTTGTGCGTGTAGATGTTCGCCGGGATCGGCTCGATGCAGGCGCTGGTGCCACCGGCGATGATGCTGATCGAGGCTGTCGGCGCGATGGAAAGCTTATGGCTGAACCGCGCTTTCATGTTCCGCTCCGCCGCATCGGGGCAAGCCCCGCGCTCTTCGGCGAGGGTGACGGACGCAGCGTCCGCATCGCGACGTATTTTCTGAAACATGCGGAGGTTCCAGGATTTTGCCATCGCGCTCTCGAACGGAACGTTGCGCGCCTGCAAGAACGAGTGGAAGCCCATGACGCCGAGGCCGACGGAGCGTTCGCGCATTGCCGAGTACTTGGCCCTCGCCATGCTGTCGGGCGCGGTCTCGACAAATGATGTTAGCACGTTATCGAGCATACGCATGATGTCCTCAATGAAGCCGGGATGATCATGCCATTCGTCCCAGGTCTCCAGGTTCAGCGATGACAGGCAACATACGGCGGTCCGCATTTCGTCGCGGTGATCCTTGCCGGTCGGCAGCACGATTTCGCTGCACAGGTTCGAACTTGAGACCTTGAGTCCCAGTTCCCTTTGGTGCTTCGACAATGCGCGGTTCACGGCGTCGATGAACAGGAGATACGGTTCACCCGTCTGCAAGCGGGTTTCCAATATTCGCTGCCAGAGTTGGCGTGCATCCACGAAGCGGAGGGTGTCGCCGGTCTTGGGGCTTTTCAGGGCAAACTTTTCACCGTCCCGAACGGCCTCCATGAACGCATCGGTGATGTTGATCCCGTGATGGAGATTGAGCCCCTTGCGGTTGAAGTCCCCGGAGGCCTTGCGGATTTCCAGAAACTCCTCGATCTCTGGATGATGGATGTCGATGTAAACGGCGGCCGAACCACGGCGCAGCGAGCCCTGGCTGATCGCCAAGGTCAGGCCGTCCATGACGTGCACGAACGGAATGATCCCCGACGTCTCGCCGCCCTTCACTTGTTCGCCGATGGACCGGACACCGCCCCAGTAGGTACCAATGCCGCCACCGTTCGACGCCAACCAGACGTTCTCGTTCCAGGTTTCGACGATGCCTTCCAGCGAGTCCGGCACGGCATTGAGGAAACACGAGATCGGCAACCCCCGCGTCGTCCCTCCGTTGGACAGCACCGGCGTTGCCGGCATGAACCAGAGCTGCGACATCGCGTCGTAAAGACGTTGCGCATGATCGATATCGTCGGCGTAGGCGCACGAGACCCGGGCAAACATGTCCTGATAGCTCTCGCCCGGCATCAGGTAGCGGTCGGTGAGCGTCGCTTTACCGAACGGCGTCAGCAGGTCGTCGCGGCGGCGGTCGAGGATCAGGTCGTGTGGCTGCGGCGCACGCGCGAGCGGCGCCGGTGCCGGCGCCCGGTGCGGTTTTGCGTCCGGCACCGATAGCGGCACGACGTCCGCCTCGCCAAGCGTCAGATGATGGGTCGGCTGCGGCACCAAGTGGCCGTGGTTGTCGAAATCGAAAGCATGTACGGTCATGAAACACCCCGTTCGTTGGCCGAGAACGGGGTTGGAAGAGCCGTGTGGATTCAAGTGGCAGGACGCCAAAGACAACCACGCAGCCACCGGGATCACCCCGCCCGAGGACGTTAAAACACGTTCATGGTAGGTCTCCTGGCTTGCGGGTCGCGGCGGCAATCCGGCCTTCCCGGCGCTGAATGCGCCAGTGGCGTTTCGGATGCCGCTCACCGCCTACAGTTGCGGGGGCAGCCCCGGCTTGATCGCAAGAACGACGTACCGGGTTCCCTCTTAGCCCTAGATTTAGTAAATCCAAGGACCATGAACCCATACATTTAGCGTCTCAATCGTGTCCGCTGTCAATAGGGCAAATGCTGTGAATTGCGTGATTTATTGGGATAAATCATCCAAATGGCGCGATCCAAGCAAAAGTAGACTGCAACAATAAAACCAAAACCGGCAACCCGCGCTAATTTGATTGCGAGTTTTAGGTCAGGGTGGGTGTCCCATTGTCCGGGAGCGCGGATGCCACTACGTTTTAAAGTGGGAGGGCACGAACGGCGATGGGCCTACTGCACGCGACACTGGACGACAAGTACACCCGCGCCGACGGCCGGGTGTTCCTGACGGGCACCCAGGCGCTGGTGCGCCTGACCCTGCTACAGCGTGAATTGGACCGGCAACGCGGCCTGAACACGGCGGGGTTCGTCACCGGCTACCGGGGCTCGCCGCTGGGTGGCCTCGACCGGGAGTTCGGCCGCGCGCAGCATCACCTGGACGCGGCGAGCATCAAGTTCCAAGCCGCCGTCAACGAGGACATGGCCGCGACCGCGGTTTGGGGCACGCAGCAGATCAACCTGCACCCCGACGCCAAGCACGACGGCGTGTTCGGCATTTGGTACGGCAAGGGCCCCGGCGTCGACCGCACCGGCGACGTGTTCCGGCACGCCAACCTGGCGGGCACGGACCCGAACGGCGGTGTGCTGGTACTGGCGGGCGACGACCCGGCGAGCAAATCGTCGACCGTGCCGAGCCAGAGCGAATACGCCCTGATGGACGTGATGATCCCGTTCCTGCACCCGGCCAACGTCGAGGAAATTCTACGCTTCGGGCTCCTGGGCATTCAAATGTCGCGGTACGCGGGCTTATGGGTCGGCATCAAGTGCCTGACCGACAACATCGACACCTCGGCGTCCGTCGACGTGTCGCCGCACCTGTTCGATTTCAAGCTGCCCGACGACTACGCCCCGCCCGAGAGCGGCCTACACATCCGCTGGCCCGACGCCCCGTTGGAGCAGGAATTGCGCCTGCACCGGGACAAGATCTACGCCGCCCTGGCCTTCGCGCGGGCCAACAATTTCAATCGGGTCACCATCGACAGCCCGAACGCGCGGCTCGGCATCGTCGCCACCGGCAAATCGTACATGGACGTCCTGCAGGCGTTGGAGGATTTGGGTATCGACGAGGCGCACGCCGCGGAAATCGGCATCCGCCTGTTCAAGGTCGCCATGCCCTGGCCGCTGGAAAAAGAAAGCGCGCGCCTGTTCGCCGAAGGGCTGGACGAGATTTTGGTGGTCGAGGAAAAACGCGCCGTCATCGAGAACCAGCTGAAGGAACAACTTTATAACTGGCGCGCCGACGTGCGCCCCCGGGTGGTCGGCAAGTTCGACGAAAACGGCGATTGGATCTTGCCGTCGGCGGGCGAACTGACCCCGGCCTCGGTCGCCCGCGCCATCGCCGGGCGCATCGAAAAATTCTATGCGTCGGCACGGGTCAACGACCGCTTAGGCTTCCTGGAGCGCAAGGAAGCGCGCCTCGCCTCCTCGTCCAAACCGGACATGCAGCGCATTCCGTATTTCTGTTCGGGCTGCCCGCACAACACGTCCACCAAAGTTCCGGAGGGCTCGCGCGCCGCCGCCGGCATCGGATGCCATTACATGGTGGTGTGGATGGACCGGGACACGGAAACCTTCACCCACATGGGCGGCGAAGGCGCCAACTGGATCGGCCAAGCGCCGTTCACGGAAACCCGGCACATCTTCGCCAACATCGGCGACGGGACGTACTATCACTCCGGCCTGATGGCGATCCGCGCCGCGGTCTCATCGGGCGTCAACATCACGTACAAAGTTCTCTACAACGACGCCGTCGCCATGACCGGCGGGCAAAGCGTCGACGGCCCCTTGAGCCCCGCCATCGTCGCCCAGCAACTGCGCGCCGAAGGGGTGAACAAGATCGTCGTCGTCACCGACGAGCCCGACAAATATCCGCTGAATGCCGGATTCCCAAGCGGCGTTCATATCCATCACCGGGCAAAGCTGGACGAAGTGCAGCGCGATCTGCGCACCGTCAAAGGCGTCTCGGCGTTGATCTACGACCAGACCTGCGCCGCGGAGAAACGCCGGCGGCGCAAACGCGGCCTTTATCCCGACCCGGCGAAGCGGGTGTTCATCAACGAAGCGGTGTGCGAAGGCTGCGGCGATTGCGGGATCAAATCGAACTGCGTGTCCCTGGTACCGAAGGAAACCGAACTGGGCCGCAAGCGGCAAATCGACCAATCGTCCTGCAACAAGGATTATTCGTGCCTGGACGGATTCTGCCCGAGCTTCGTGACGGTCGAGGGCACCGATGTGCGCAAGCCCAATGCTGTCGGCGATGTGCCGTTCCCGGCCCTGCCCGAACCGACGCTGCCCGACGTCGCGGACACCTACAACGTGGTGGTGACCGGGATCGGCGGCACCGGCGTGGTGACGGTCGGCGCGGTGCTCGGCATGGCCGCGCATCTCGAAGGCAAGGGCATCTCGATCCTCGATGTCGCCGGGCTCGCGCAAAAGAACGGCATGGTCTATTCGCACATCAAATTCGCCCCCGATCCGCGCGACATTCACGCCGTGCGCATCTCCGCCGGCGGCGCCAATCTTTTGATCGGTTGCGACATGGTGGCGGCCTGCGATCCGGCGACGCTCGGCAAGGTGCGCGCCGGCCACTCGGCCGCCATCGTCAACGAACAGGTGACCATGACCGCGGACTTCACCCGCAGCCCGGACATGGCGTTCCCCGAAGACGGCTTCAAAAAAGCGCTCAACCGGGAAACCGGCGACAACGCGGCATTCATCGAAGCCACCGACCTCGCCCGCCGATTGCTGGGCGACACCATCGCCGCCAACATGATGCTGGTGGGGGCGGCCTACCAAAAAGGGTTGCTGCCGGTCGGCGAAGAGGCGATCCACCGCGCCATCGAACTGAACGGCGTCGCGGTCGAGTTCAACAAGGCGGCGTTCCTGTGGGGCCGCCGCGCGGCGCACGACCCGGCGGCAGTGGAAAGCATCGCCGGCCGTACCGTCACCGACGTGGACCAGCCGTTCGATCTGGACGGGTTCATCTCGCGCCGGATCGACGATCTGGTCGACTACCAGGACGCCGCCTATGCCGACCGTTACCGGGGCTTGGTGATGCAGGTCCGCAAGGCGGAGACCAAGGCAATACCGGGCAGCACGGCGCTGACCGAAGCGGTGGCGCGCGCTCTCTATAAGTTAATGGCCTACAAGGACGAGTACGAGGTCGCGCGGCTCTATACCGACGGCCGGTTCGAGGACGCGGTGCGCGAGGCCTTCGCCGACGGCGGCACCGTCAAATTCCACCTCGCCCCGCCGTTGCTGGCGGCAAAGGACCCGGTCACCGGCCATCCGATCAAACGGCAATACGGCCCCTGGATGTTCTCGGCGTTCAAGGTGCTGGCATCGCTGAAGAACCTGCGCGGCACGGCGTTCGATATCTTCGGCTACACCGCGGAGCGCAAGATGGAGCGGCAATTGATCGCCGACTACGAGGCGACGCTCACCGAAATCACGGCGGGCCTAAATGCCGCAAATCACGCCGCCGCCATGCAATGGGCGGCCCTGCCGATGCAGATGCGCGGCTTCGGCCATGTGAAGGACGCCAACGTCAAACAGGCCAAAGCCTGCGAGGCGGATATCCTGGCTGCGTTCCGCGACCCCGCATCCGCCCCCCAAGCGGCGGAATAGCATAACACCCGTCACCCTGGCGGCGGTGGGAACCCAAATTCAACAATCGAGCCGCTTGGGTCCCCGCCTACGCGGGGATGACGATTTTTCCTGTTTGGCCGGGTTGACCACTTCGTGAGAACGGGAAATCAATTTGATTGAATTGTGTTGCTCGGGGTCACTTTATGACCGAATAGAGACCACTAGGCTGGCCATATGGACCAGTAACGACAAAATTATGATGACGAACAAGTGAAAGTGGCATCACGTAATCACAGTGCGATTTTCTTGATGCGTGCCCGAAAATGGCCTCATTGCTGTGTACCATTGTTATACCGTTGTTAAGGCAATGGTAATGTGCCTCACATAATAATGTGTTGACGTTGTATACACATAAATGTTTACATCAGCGTCGAGTTGGACACTACACATCAAGGGAGAAACCATATGACCGCGTTACAATTCGCCGAGGCACCGCCAAAGCGAACTCGGCGCGAGAAACAAAAAGTCGCAAAGAGCGCTACGAAACGCGCCAAACGCGATAAAACAATCAATGTCCGGGCCAGTAACCATGTTGTTCATGTAATCGACAAGGCGGCCGCTTTGCTTGGACAAACGCGCACAGATTTCGTTTTGGAGAGTGCAAGCAAAAATGCCGAGCGCGTATTGCTCGATCAAACCCTATTTCCAATGGGACGTGAGCAGTTCGACGCATTTATCGACATTCTAGATAACCCAACGCCCCCGACCGATAAGCTTAGAGAACTTATGAATACGAGGGCGCCGTGGGAGAAGTAACACCCATAAGACAGGCGGGAGCGGTCAATCTGATCCCTCCCGCCCCTCTTACCGCAGAGCACGATCTGTCACTGTTCGACTGTGGCAACGACGATCTGAACGCTTGGCTGCGGGATTACGCAGCTAAGAACGAGTCATTAACTTCCCGAACATACGTCGTTTGCGAAGGCAATCGCGTTTCCGGGTACTATTGTCTCGCAATGGGTTCGGTCTTCCGGACCGACATGCCGACCGCCAAAACACGCAAGGGGCCGCAGCAAATGCCGGTCGCTGTCTTGGGGCGCTTCGCCACCGACGTAGCATATCAGGGAATGGGCATCGGCTCGGGTATGATGCGGGACGCTTTGATCCGTTGCTTGGAGATATCTGAGCGGATCGGCATGCGCGCGGTCATTTCCCATGCCAAGGATGAAAGCTTAATCCCATACTACCAAAGTTTCGGCTTCAAATGCTCACCGACAAACAATCTGACACTTGTGTTGCCGGTCGAAACCATTCGAACCGCCGTGGCCGAAAAGCCGAAAACCTAGAAAATAGCCTCTCCTTCACCGATAGATGAAATTCAACATGCACTGCTTCAGTCTAGCAGTGCTAACACTTCGCTGAACACCACTCAGCAGAAAAACCGCAGCTGCCACGATCACCATTGGCGACTCTATGCCGCTCGGCGATTCCGTCATTCCCGCGGCGGTGGGAACCCAGACGATTGAGTGGTTGTTCCCTCTCCCCCGGGGAGAGGGTCAGGGTGAGGGGGACTCTCGATACGCTCAAACTATGAACGGGAGAGCCCCTCATCCTGTCCTTCTCCCGGTGGGAGAAGGGACTCTCGTATCCTACCGCCCTTCCCGGCGGTTGAGGAACGCCAGGCGTTCCAGCATGTGGACGTCCTGCTCATTTTTCAAAAGCGCGCCGTACAGCGGCGGGATCAGGTCTTTGCTGTCGCCGGACCGCAGAACCTCCGGCGGGATATCCTCGATCATCAGCAACTTGATCCAATCCAGCAGCTCCGATGTCGAGGGCCGCTTTTTCAGCCCCGGCACATCGCGCAGTTCGTAGAACACGGTCATCGCCTCGTTCACCAGTCGTTTTTGCACGTCCGGGAAATGCACGTCGATGATGGCGCGCATGGTGTCGGTGTCGGGGAACTTGATGAAGTGAAAGAAACAGCGGCGCAGGAATGCATCCGGCAATTCCTTTTCGTTGTTAGACGTGATGACAACCACCGGGCGGTGCTTGGCGCGGACGGTTTCCTTGGTCTCGTAGACGTGGAATTCCATCCGGTCCAGTTCCAGCAACAGGTCGTTGGGGAATTCGATGTCGGCCTTGTCGATCTCGTCGATCAGCAGCACCGGCCGTTCGTCGCGCTCGAACGCTTCCCACAACTTGCCTTTGACGATGTAGTTGGAAATGTCGTGCACCCGCGCGTCGCCCAATTGGCTGTCGCGCAGCCGCGCCACGGCGTCGTATTCATAGAGGCCCTGTTGCGCCTTGGTGGTGGATTTGATGTGCCACGGGATCAGCGGCGCGTCCAAAGCCTTGGCGATTTCCTCGGCCAGCACCGTCTTACCGGTGCCGGGCTCGCCCTTGACCAGCAGCGGCCGCTGCAATCCCACCGCCGCGTTGACGGCCACTTTCAAATCTTCGGTCGCGACGTAACTGTCGGTGCCTTCGAATTTCTTGGTCATGGATCGCCTTATTCTGCCGGTTGCGGTCGGGGGGCGACGCGGAACAGAACGGTTTCGTTCCCAGCGGTGGGATCGCGTGGCACCAGCATCGCCAGCACCAGCGACACCGCCGCCATCGCCGCACCCGACAGGAAAACATACGCGGGCGATGTTAGCCAGAGCACACCGAAGGCGGCGGGAATAAACACCGCGACGATATGCGAGATGGTGAAGCTGACGCCGCTGGACGATGCGATGTCCGACGGGTCGGCGATTTTTTGGAAATAGGTCTTGATGGCGATGGCCATGGCGAAGAACACGTGATCCAGAATGTACAGCGCCACGCCCATCCACGCCTCCGACGCGAAGGCATAGCCGGTGAACACGCCGATCAGCCCGACGTACTCGACGATCAGCATGCGCCGCTCGCCGAAGCGGGCGATGAACTTGCCGATCTTCGGCGCCAGGTAAATCGTCGCCGCCATGTTGGCGGTGAACAGCAGCGCCATCTCGCCCGGGGTGAAGCCGAACTTCTGCACCATCAGAAAACCGGCGAACACCACGAAGATCTGCCGCCGGGCCCCTGACATGAACACCAGCGCGTACCACAGCCAATAGCGCTTGCGGAGCACGATCTGTTTCTTCTGCTCGACCGCGGCCTGATAGCGCGGAAACGCACGCCACGCGAACAGGGCAATGGCCGCCGTGACGCCGCCGCCCAGCAGGTACACCCACTTCATGTCGACGTGCATCACGTCCAGCATCACGTAAATCAAGCCGAACGACACGAGCGCCGCGAATGACCGGGCGCTGACGATCCGCCCCATGACGACGGGGGCGGATTTCTTGCCGGTCCACTGCAGGGCCAAGGATTGATGCAGGCTCTCGAAGTAATGAAAACCGACCGACATCACGAAGGTGGTCATCATCAGGCCCCAGAACGACGGATAGAAGCCGGTAATCATGGTGCCGATGCCGAGCAGCACCAAGGAGCCCAGCGTGAACGACTGCTCGCGGAACCAGATCAGCAGGAAGATGACGGTAAAGCTGAGGAAACCCGGCACCTCGCGGAACGATTGAATGAACCCGACGCCGTCGCCGCCCAAGCCCGACATATCGTGCGCGAAGTTATTGAACAGCGCCTGCCAGGTGGAAAAGGAGATCGGCATGGCAATCGCCGTCAGCACGAGGAATACCTCGCGCCGGCGCCATCCGCCGTGCGTGTCCGTCGTCTCGTTCACATGATCCCCCGTCTTCGACCGTCGAAGTATGGCCACTTTACCCGCAGAAAGCCATGTCCGATACTGCCTATCATGACAATGAATATCGCAAAACCGCCAATCTCAACGGGACCGGTCAATGACGCCATCGACAGTGCGACCGGGCCGGTGCTGGCGCGACCGCGCGACTGCCCCGCCGATCACGTCATCGATTGGCATACCCATACCCGCGCGCAGTTGCTGTTTGCCGAGACCGGGGTCATGCGGGTGACCACCGACGGCGGGGTGTGGGTCGTGCCGCCGCAACGCGCGGTGTGGATCCCGCCCGGCGTCCGCCATCATGTGGCGGCCCAGGGCACGCCCTTGTCGCTGCGCTCGCTCTATGTGCGGAACGATCTGACCCATGATCTGCCGAGCGACTGCTGCGTCATCACCGTGTCGCCGTTGCTCAGGGAGCTGATCATCGCCTCGATGACCATCCCCGACGAGCCCGGACCGGACAGCCCGGAGCGCCGCTTGCTCGGCGTCCTGATCGATCAGATCCGCGCCGTCACCGTCACGCCGCTGCATCTGCCGGGGGTCGCCGACCGGCGCTTGAAACGGATCACCGAGGCGATCGAAGCCGACCCCGCCGACGACCGGACCTTGGCCGACTGGGCCGGGGTCGTCGGCGCCAGCGAGCGGACACTGTCGCGGAAATTCGTTTCGGAAACGGGGCTGACCTTCGGCCACTGGCGGCAACAGGCGCGGCTGCTCGCCGCCCTCACCCGCCTCGCCCGCGGCGAAAGCGTCACCGAGGTGTCCATGGATCTCGGCTATGCGTCGCAAAGCGCGTTCATCGCCATGTTCCGTCGCGCGCTCGGCAAGACGCCCGGGCGGTATTTCTCGACCAACTGACGAACCCGGACCGACAACACCATTACAAGAAAAACCCTTCTAAAGAGAATTCTTCAACATTAACGCAATTTAATGTAGAGTAGCGCTTAGGGTGGGTTTTGATACGGGGGTTAGTATGTCTGGCACGGAATCATCTGAGACCAGAGACGATAAAGTTCTAGATCTTCTCGCGGAATATCTGACGCGCACATCTAACGTTTTTTCTACGATTACGTGGATCACGTCGGCGGCCTCCGTCGGCCTCTCGATCCTTATTGGTGTGAGCCTGTTCTTAGGGTATCGATCGGTCGGCGACTTGCGAACAGAGATTGCCGATGTTGCGCAATCGAAAGTGGAATCGTTCTTCCTCAAGGAAACGGGCAACAACACACAGTTCGCCAACAACTTTCAAGACTACTTGCAAAAAATGCGCGAGAAGGTTGCGGAAGTCGAAGCAGCGGAATCGAAACTCTCCAGATTCATCGCTATTTCCGAGTTGATCGAACACTCGGACCCATCGCAGGACCCAATCGGACAGTTTCTCGCCTTGCAAGAAACGGTCGGCGGGGACTCCGAGGCGGCAGAAGAGGGCCTCACTGATCCCGGTGCCCGATTGCAAGCTAAACAAGTGCTGACTGTCCTGGTCGCCGCAGCGGAAAAGGATCGCTCGAACATTGATTCGAACGAGTTGTTCAATGCATCGGGCGTCGCGAGCAAACTGGATTTTCAGGGACTCGCACGAAGACTGGCGCAACTCGCCTACGACTTTCGACCTATACAAATTCACAAAGCGCGCTTACTTCGGATGACTGCGGCCCAAGCAGAGTCATTAGAAAACGAAGACTCGCAAAAGGCACGAGACGACGCGATCAACGAAATATTGCGAATGATCGAGAATTTGAGCTTGCGGAGTCCCGAGTTGATCGTCAGCGAGGCCTGGAACGTTGCGGAGCGGGAACGGCGTTATGATCTACTGATCGAAGCACTGGAGAATGCGAGCGCGCGACAAAACGTGTACACCCCGTCTTATGCGCATCTCATTGCCGCTCGCGCCTATGCGCGCCAAGGCGCGCCGGGATGGGACCGCAAAATGAACGATCATATTTCGGTCAGCTTGGAGAAGCTCGCCAACGAATCGCCGCATTCAACGTGGTATGCTGACACCATTGAGGACTTAGTCCGGATGTTGCCGGCCATCCTACCGTCCAAGCACGCCGGCAGAATTCTCGAGACGATTTCGGAAAAGTCGCGGAACATTCCGGCTTTGCGGCAAATGATGTTGCGATTCGGGCTCCTGTCAGAAGCAAACTGAAGCGCGAGGTATCGGCAACGGCCATAGACGACCAGGTATCGCTACCTTAAGCGCCAAGCGCGCCTTCGATGGCGTCGAGCGCGGCTTGCGCCTGGGCCCCGTCCGGGCCGCCGGCCTGCGCCATGTCGGGACGGCCGCCGCCGCCCTTGCCGCCCAAGGCCGCCGAGCCGACCTTGACCAGATCGACCGCGCTGAGGCGTTCCGTCAAATCGTCGGTCACGCCGACGACGATGGACGCCTTGCCGTCGCTGACCGACACCACGGCCGCGACGCCCGAACCCATTTGTTTCTTGAGGTCGTCGACCACGGACTTCAGTTCCTTGGCCGGCACCCCGTCCAGCAGGCGCGGCGCGTAGCTGAGATCGCCGACGGATTTCGACGTTTCCGCCGGACCCGACGCCTCGCCGCCGCCGCCCATGGCGAGCTTGCGCCGGGCGTCGGACAATTCGCGCTCGAGCTTGCGGCGCTCGTCCAGCAGCGCCTTGATCCGCGCCGGCACGTCGGCTGGCTGGGTCTTCAACTCGGCGGCCGCACTCAGCAACGAGGTCTCGATGTCGGCGAAGTACTCGCGCGCCCCCGCACCGGTGATCGCCTCGATCCGCCGCAGCCCCGCGCCGACCGCGCTTTCTGAGATAATCTTGAAGACCCCGATATCGCCGGTGCGTTTCACGTGCGTGCCGCCGCAGAGCTCGGTGGAGAACACGCGATTGCCGTCTTCGGGCGCGCCCATGGAGACGACCCGGACTTCGTCGCCGTATTTTTCGCCGAACAGCGCCATGGCGCCGGCCTCGACGGCGGCGTCCGGCTCCATCAGCCGGGTCAGCACGTCGGCGTTGGCAGCGATCTGCGCGTTGACGTCGTCTTCGACCTTGCCGATCTCGTCATCGTTGACGGGCTTTGGGTGCGAGATGTCGAACCGCAGCCGGTCGGGCGCCACCAACGAGCCCTTTTGCGTGACATGATCGCCCAAATGCCGGCGCAGCGCCTCGTGCAACAGGTGCGTCGCCGAGTGGTTGGCGCGCAATCGGCTGCGGCGGTCGTGATCGACGTGCAGCTTGACCTCGTCGCCGACGGACAGCGTGCCCGCTTCGACGGTCCCTAAGTGCACGTGCATGTCGCCGACCCGCTTTTGCGTATCGGTGACGGTGATGCGCACCTCGTCGGTAGCGATCACGCCGGTGTCGCCCATCTGGCCGCCGCTCTCGCCGTAGAACGGCGATTGGTTGAGGATCACCGCGACCTCGGTCCCGGCGGCGGCGCTGTCCGCCGGATTGCCGTCGACCACCAGCGCGGTCACCACGCCCTCCGCACTTTCAGTGTCGTAGCCGAGGAAATCCGTCGCACCGACGGTGTCGAACACGTCGAACCAGACTTCGTCGGTGGCGGCCTCGCCCGAGCCGGCCCAGGCCTTGCGGGCCTCTTCCTTTTGGCGCTGCATGGCGGCATCGAAACCGGCTTCGTCGACGGCGATGTCGCGCGCTTTCAGCGCATCCTGGGTCAGGTCCAGCGGAAAGCCATAGGTATCATAGAGCCGGAACGCGGTTTCGCCGTCGAGCGTCGCGCCGGCGTCCAGGCCGTCGGTCGCCTCGTCGAGGAGCTTCAAGCCCCGGTCGAGCAATTGCTTGAACCGGGTCTCTTCCAATTTCAGGGTCTCGTTGATCAGCGCCTCGGCGCGGCCCAGTTCGGGGAACGCCTCGCCCATCTCGCGGACCAAGGTCGGCAGCAGGCGGTACAACAGCGGATCCTGGCAACCCAGCATGTGCGCGTGGCGCATGGCGCGGCGCATGATCCGGCGCAACACGTAGCCGCGCCCTTCGTTGGACGGCAGCACGCCGTCGGCGATCAGGAACGACGACGCGCGCAGGTGATCGGCGATCACCCGGTGCGAGACGCTGCCGGCGTCCGTGTCGGAGGCTTCGGCAGACGCGCGGATCAGCGCCTGCATCATGTCGATCTCGTAGTTGTCGTGGGTGCCCTGCATCACGGCGGCGATGCGCTCCAACCCCATGCCGGTGTCGATGGACGGTTTCGGCAGGTCGACCCGCTCGTCCTGCGTCACCTGCTCGAACTGCATGAACACCAGGTTCCAGATTTCGATGAACCGGTCGCCGTCTTCTTCGGGCGTGCCCGGCGGGCCACCCGGAATATGATCCCCGTGATCGAAAAAGATCTCGGAGCACGGGCCGCACGGCCCGGTGTCGCCCATGGCCCAGAAGTTATCGGACGTCGGAATCCGGATGATCTTTTCGTCGGGCAGACCGGCGATCTTGCGCCACAGCGCCGCCGCATCCTCGTCCGACGAATGCACGGTGATCAGCAGCTTGTCCTCGGCGAGGCCGAATTCCTTGGTGACCAGATTCCAAGCAAGCTCGATCGCCAGTTCCTTGAAGTAGTCGCCGAACGAGAAGTTCCCGAGCATTTCGAAGAAGGTGTGGTGACGCGCCGTGTGGCCGACGTTTTCCAGATCGTTGTGCTTGCCGCCGGCGCGGACGCATTTCTGAGAGGTCACGGCGCGGTTGTAGGGCCGCGTCTCGTTGCCGGTGAACACGTTCTTGAACTGCACCATGCCCGCGTTGGTGAACATCAGCGTCGGGTCGTTGCGCGGCACCAGCGGCGACGACGAGACGATCTCGTGGCCGTTCTGGGCGAAATACTCCAAAAACGCTTTGCGGATATCGTTAACGGTCTGCATCGGGCGAAAACTCTTGCTTAGAAATTAGCTACGCTCCGCAGAAAATGGCGATTTTCCGGGCGGACGCAAGGTTTTAGCGGCTCGGGACGGGCGTGTCGAGGTAGAGTGCAGAAACACGTCACCCCGGTACCCGCCTGCGCGGGCACAGGCACGTCCGGGGTCCACAGGAGGTCTGGTTGTGGATTCCGGCCGACGCCGGAGTGACGAATATTGGAACCTTTAGTCGAGCGCCGCTTCCTCGCCGCCCTCGTCGGCTTCCTTGGCCTGCTCGTCGCTGTCCGGGCCGGTCATCATTTCGTCGCCGAGCAGACCCGCGTTTTGGCGGATCAGGGTTTCGATGCGGTTCGCGACATCCGGATGTTCGCGGAGGAAGTTCTTGGAGTTCTCCCGGCCCTGGCCGATCCGTTCGCTGTCGAACGAGAACCACGCCCCCGATTTTTCGACGATGCCGGCGGTGACGCCGAGGTCGAGCAACTCGCCCATCTTCGAGACCCCTTCGCCGTACATGATGTCGAATTCGACCTGCTTGAACGGCGGCGCGACCTTGTTTTTGACGACCTTGACCCGAGTCTGGTTGCCGACCACTTCGTCGCGGTCCTTGATCGCACCAATGCGGCGGATGTCGAGGCGGACCGAAGAATAGAATTTCAACGCGTTGCCGCCAGTGGTGGTTTCGGGGCTGCCGAACATGACGCCGATCTTCATGCGGATCTGGTTGATGAAGATGATCATGGTGTTCGAGCGCGCGACCGATGCGGTGAGTTTCCGCAGCGCTTGGCTCATCAGGCGGGCCTGCAGACCGACGTGGGCATCGCCCATTTCGCCCTCAAGCTCGGCGCGGGGCACGAGGGCCGCGACACTGTCGACCACCAGCACGTCGATGGCGCCCGAGCGCACCAGGGTGTCGGCGATTTCCAACGCCTGTTCGCCGGCGTCCGGCTGTGAGATCAGCAATTCGTCGACGTTAACGCCGAGTTTCTTGGCGTAGACCGGATCGAGGGCGTGCTCGGCGTCGATGAACGCGCAGGTGCCACCGGTTTTCTGTGCCTCGGCGACGGTGTGCAACGCTAGGGTCGTCTTCCCCGAGCTTTCCGGGCCATAAATTTCGATGATCCGGCCTTTCGGCAGGCCGCCGATGCCGAGCGCCACGTCAAGGCCGATGGAGCCGGTGGAGATGCTTTCCACCTGCATCACTTCGCGCTGTCCGAGGCGCATGATCGATCCCTTGCCGAAGGCGCGTTCGATCTGTCCGAGGGCGGCGTCCAACGCCTTGTTCTTGTCCACGTCCTTGTCCTTTTCTACGACGCGCAGGGCCGGGGTGCTCATATGTCCTCTCCGTTCTTGGCATAAGGGATCGTTCGATACAACGATGCCGTTTGTACCAGTTTTGTTCTTTTTGTCCAGAACATTTTTAAGCTGTTGTTTTTATGTTATTTATTTACATAACGTTCGTGGAACGTTTCGTGAAAATGGCACGATACGGGGGAAAGTTATGCACCGATTCCCGAAGCCCGAAACGTCGCGTTTGGGGTGGAATCCGGGCGGAACGGCGAAGAGATATCTTTCTTCGTCACCCCGGCGCAGGCCGGGGTCCACTATCTGACCATGGATTCCGGCCTTCGCCGGAATGACGGGAGGGGCGGGCGTGAAAGTCTGGTTTTCATTGCCCGCCAATTTGATCCTTCATATCGTGCTCTCATGAGTTGTGACCTTTCAACCATGCGCCAATAGCACTTTGATGGCGGATGTGATCCCATGAGAACGAGCACATCGATCCTTGTTGCCGGTTTGGTATGCCTAATTCTCGGTGTTCCCTCCGTTGGCGTATCGGCGGACGATGCCCAGCGGGAACAAAATCTCCGGAACGTCGCGGATTTCGAACGCCTGGCCTTCGGTTGGCGCGGCGGCGGCAGGGAAGATGTATATCTGGTGAAATGGGAGAAGGGTATCGTTATCGATCCGCTCACCGACAATAAGGACCTCTTGAAGAAGCTAAAGATCGGCGGCCTCGTCGACGCGTGGATTGCAAAGATATGGAGTATATTTCCGCACGACATCACAGTGAGTCGAGAAAATTCAAACCTGTTCGTTTTGTTTTACGAAGATATCCAAACGGTCGTCGATTATTTGAACACCATGATCGAAGATGGGAGAGCGTGGTCTTTACCAGCACGCTTGGCGCTCGAATACTTGAATCGCTACCCGAATGATGCGCCCCGCCCGCCCTGCTTCCATCTTTCGACCGTACAAGACAAAAGAATGGATAAATCCTTTGTCTTCATCCCCATGCTTGCCGCTCGACCACACATTCAATCATGCGTCGATGAAGAGTTTACACGTGCCCTCGGGCTGACAAATCAACACCCGGATATCGAATACTCGGTGTTCAATGACGATGATCCTAGCGACCGACTGACGGACCGGGATCGGATGTTCTTAGCTTTACTCTATCGTGACGAATTGCAATCCGGGATGACCAAAGAGGAAGCGATGCCCATCGTTCGCAGACTGCTCCTCGTCGACGATACGAAGTAATCCGAGATGCGTTGATCGAGCACCGTCATTCCCGCGCAGGCGGGAACCCAAGCGGCTCCATTGTTGGATTTGGACCCCCGCCTTCGCGGGGGCGACGGGTGGGGCATCGTGAGTCCCTTCTCCCACCGGGAGAAGGACAGGATGAGGGGTTTCCCACGCCCGCGCTGCTGCATGCAGAGACATCCCCTCACCCTGGCCCTCTCCCCGAGGGAGAGGGAACGGTAGCCTCCTCACTCTCTGCGGCCTGGCCCTCTCCCCGGGGGAGAGGGAAGCCTACCCCTCCATCACGTCGCGCACTTTGGCGGCGAGGCCCTTCAAGGTGAACGGTTTGCCGAGGAACGCGATGTCCGGGTCCATGTCGGGGCCGTTGCGGAACACATCCTCGGAATAGCCGGACATCAGGATGGTTTTGACCCCGGGCAGTTCCTGACGCGCGAGCGTCACCAGCCGGTGCCCGTCCATGCCGGGCATCACGACGTCCGACACAATAAGGTCGATCGGCCGGTCGGCGTCGCGGATCACCTGCAGCGCGTTTTCGCCGTCGACGGCCTCCAACACGTCGTAGCCCTTGTTCCTGAGCGCGCGGGCGCCGAACAGCCGCACCGCGTCCTCGTCCTCCACCAACAGGATCGTGCCCTGGCCGGTGAGGTCGCCTTCGGGCTCGGCGACGGCGGCGGGCGCCGCGGTCTCCGCCGGGGCCTCGGCATCGTGTTCGGGGATGTAGATGGTGAAGGTGGTGCCCTTGCCGATGGCGCTGTCGACGAAGATGAACCCGCCCGCCTGATGCACGATGCCGTAGACGGTCGACAGACCCAGCCCCGTGCCCGCGCCGACATCCTTGGTGGAGAAGAACGGCTCGAAGATGCGTTCCAGGTTTTCCTTGGGGATGCCGCTACCGGTGTCGGCGACGGCGATGGTGACGTAGCGCCCGGCGGGCACGATCTCGTGCCCCTTGGGCATGGGTTGGTCGAGGGCCAGGGCTTCGGTCTTGATGTCGATCTTGCCCTGCCCCTCCATGGCGTCGCGGGCGTTGACGCAGAGGTTGATGATGACCTGGTCGAACTGGCCCCGGTCGAACAGCACGGTGCCGAGGCCGCGGCCATGGGTCATGGTCAGGTCCACGGTCTCGCCGATCAGCCGGCCGAGCAGGTTGGAGAGATCGCCCAAGGTTTCGGTCACGTCCATGACCTCGGGCTCCAATTTCTGTTTCCGCGAGAACGCCAACAACTGCCGCACCAGATTGGTGGCCCGGTTGGCGTTCTGTTTGATTTGCATGATGTCGGCGAAGTCCGGGTCTTCGGGGCCGTGCCGGGTCAGCAGCAGGTCCGAGAACCCGATCATCGCCGTCAGCAGATTGTTGAAGTCGTGCGCCACCCCGCCCGCCAATTGCCCGACGGCCTGCATCTTTTGCGATTGGGTGAACTGGACCTCCAGGTTCTTTTGTTCGGTGGTGTCGATGAAATGCAGGATCAGGCCCGACGCCTCGCCGTCCGGCCCGTCGGTGCGGGCCGCCGTGACCCCCGCCGAAAGATCGCGGCCGTCGGTGCGCAGCAATCCGGCGTCAAACTGCACCCCGCGGCCGACGCCCATCACCAGCTTCGACAGCGCGCTCTGCACCTCGTCGCGGTCCTCGGACGAGATCAGATCGACCAGCGGCCGCCCGATCAGCGCCGCCGCATCCTCGCCATAGAGCCGTGCCAGCGCCGTGTTGGCCCCGGTCAGCGCCCCGTCCAGATCGACGAACGCGATGCCCACCGGCGCATCGTCGAACAGCCACTGGATCCGCTCGATCGCGTCCAGGGTGGCGGAAGCGTCGCCGTCCTCGGCGGGGGCCGAGGCCTCCCCGTCGTCGCCGGCATCGATGGCGCTCAGGTCCAGCGCCACGTCGCGGATCAGCAACGAGCGGGTGTATTTCAACGTCTCGCCGTCCTCGGCGTAGCGCGCGGTCTGCATCAAGGTGGCGATGAACGGCTCGCCGTCGCCGCTCGGCTGCAAGGTGACGACCCCCATGCTGACCCCGCCAAGCTCGCCAGAATCGTAGGCATCGACGGCGAAGTCGCCCAGGGACCTTCCGATCATGGTCACCGGCGTCTCGCCCAGCCACCCCGCCAACAGGGCGTTGCAGCGGTCGATGTTGCCGTCGGCGTCGGCCGACAGGAACCCGAGCGGCATCAGATCGAAGATATCTTGCAGCGCCGTCACCTCGCGCTGCAGTTCGGCATGGCCGCGCACGATCTCGGTCACGTCTTCGAGCTGCCAGACCTGCCCGCCCCCGTCCAACGCCCGCGCCCGCCAGCGGATCACCTTGCCGCTGAGCCGGATGAACCCGGCCTCGTCCTCGGGCTCGGCGTTGAGGCCGAGCGGCGTCAGCAGATCGCCCGCCTTGGGATCGATGCCAAGCCCGTGGATCATCGCCGCCGCCGCCTCGTTGACATGCCGGGCGGCCCCGTCCGAGGCCGTCATCATCATCGCCGCCGACACCCTGTGGAACGCCGCGCCACGGTCGTCCGCCGCGGCCCGGGCGCCGGCGCGCCGCCCGGACAGCCACACCGCGGCCGCCGCCAACAGCACCGACGCGCCCGCCAACAACGGCAACAGGTCGTCCACCCGGTCCGGCACTGCGCGGTACACGTATGCCGCCGCCGCGGCGCCGATGGCGGCCGCGATCCAGAACGGCATCGGCGATGCGCTATGGGTTTTCGTTGTGGTCACCGGCTCCCCGCCCTGCCCCCGAACGTCAGTGGATGGTTTTACCCTTCAAACGCATAACATATCCAATGACTTCGGCCACGGCGACAAAATGCTCGGGCGGAATTTCCTCGTCCAATTCGACGGCCGCATACAGGGCGCGCGCCAGCGGCGGGTTCTCGACGATCGGCACGTCGTTCTCCTCGGCGACCTCGCGGATGCGGAACGCCAGGGTATCGACCCCCTTAGCCACCAGCTTCGGCGCCGCCATCTCGTCGAGATCGTATTTCAGCGCGACGGCGAAGTGCGTCGGGTTGGTGATGACCACGTCGGATTCCGGGACGTTGGACATCATGCGTTCGCGGGCGCGCTGCTGGCGGAGCGCGCGGATCTTGGCTTTGACCTGCGGGTCGCCCTCGGCCTGTTTGTGTTCGTCTTTGACCTCTTGTTTGGTCATCCGCATTTGCTTGGTGAATTCGTACTTCTGATAGATGAAGTCCAACGCCGCGATCGCTGCCATGACGGCGATACTGGCGATGGCGATGACGATCACCAGTTCCTGGATGCGGTCGAGCAGCGCGCCCATGGAGAACGCCGGCAGCAGCTCCATGTCGTCGAGCATCGGAATGGTCAGCGCCAGGGCGATGAAGGCGACCAGCGACAGCTTGAAGATGCCCTTGGTGAATTCGACCAGGGCGCGCAGCGAGAACATGCGCTTCATCCCCTTGATCAGGGAAATCTTGCTGACGTCGGGTTTGATTTTCTCCGGCGCGAACAACAGCCCGAACTGCATCAGGTTGCCGCCCAAGGCGAACAGCAGGATCAGCCCGAACACCGGCGCCATCACCAGCCCGACACTGAGCATCAAGTCGGCCAGGCTCTGGCGCATCCCCTCGAAGTCCACCGCCAGCATGTGCGCCTGTTCGATATACGGGATGGTCGCCATGCGGATACGGTCGGCGGCAAACGGCGCCATGAACATCAAGCCGCCGGCGCCGGCCATCAGCACGAACCAGCTCTTGATCTCCTGGGAGGCCGCGACCTGACCTTTACTGCGGGCGTTCCGAAGTTTTTTGTCTGTCGGGTCTTCGGTCTTCTGGGCGTCGTCTTCTTCAGCCATCTCGGGCTATTTCTCCGTCCTCTCCGTCGGGCGCCGCGCTATTGCGCCAGGAACGGCGCATAGGCGTCGCCGAACGCTTGCAGGAACACCATCATCATCCCCGAAAACGTCAGCATCATCACGAAAATCTGCGTCGCGATCTGCAGCGGCAGACCGAAAAAGAACACCTGCAACGTCGGCATCAACCGGCCCAGCACGCCGAGCGCCACGTAATACACGATCACCACCATCAACAGCGGCGACGAGATCTTGAGCCCCAGCGCGAACGCCTCGGTGACGCGCCGCGCGATATTGTCGGACAGATCGCCCCACAGCACCGGCTGGCCCGGCTGAAACAAGGCGAAGCTGTCGATCAGAGCGCGCAGCATCACATGATGCATGTCGGAGACGAAAATCAGGGTCAACGCGGTGATGGTGAGGAACCCGGATATCACCGAGCTTTGCTGCTGCGCGATGGCGTCTTGCACCAGGGCGTTGGCCATCGACGCAAAGTACGCCATGAAGGTGCCCGCGGCCTGCAACGCCGACAGCATGACGATCCCGATGGAGGCGAAAAACGCCCCGATGACCACCTCGCCCAGCAGGATCAGCGCCAGCGCCACGGCGGTGTCGGGCATCGGCGGCAGGTACGGGGCGACCACGGGCAGCAGCATGAAACTCAGCACCAAAGCCAGGCTGAGCCGGTAGCGACCGAACACGTAGGACGATCCGAAGCCCGGCACCAGCGCCAACATGGTGCCGACGCGCGCCATGATCAGCAGCCACATCCAGACGTTGACGCCGACGAATTGCTCCAGCACCGCGCCGCCCTAGCCGCCGGTGCCCAACGCGATCATCCGGTCGAACAGCCGCTGCGAGAATTCCACGACCTCGGTCATCATGAACGGCAGAAAGACAATGGTGGCGACGAAGATCACGATGATCTTCGGTACGAAGGTCAGGGTCATTTCCTGAATGGTGGTGAGCGCCTGAAACAGCGCGATGATCAAGCCGATGCCGAGACCCGCCGCCATGATCGGCCCGGCGGTCAGCAGGATCACCCAAAGCGCCTCGCGCCCGACTTCCAATACGGCTACTTGGTCCATCCGAAGCGCCCCCTTGCACCGTGCCGCCGCCGCGCCGCTTAATCGCGGGCATCGCCGGCGTGGGCCCGGCCGACATGGATCAGATCGGCATCCGAAGGATTTCCCGGTACGCCTCGATCACCCGGTCGCGGACCGCAACCACAGTCTGCAATGTGACTTCGGCTTCCGCAACCGCGGTCACGACCTGGTTCAAATCGGCCCGGTCGTTGACCCCGGCGATCGAGAGCTGTTCGCTGCGCTCGCCGATTTTCACTGCTTCATCAATGGCTTGGCGGACCAAGGAGGAGAATTGCTCGTTATTGTCGTTGATCTGCGACGCGCGCTCTTGCGCGCCCATGTGCTCGCCCGTCGCGGCGTTGCTGTACGCTTGGACGGCTTTGGCGAAACCGATTCCGGCACTCGACATGTTCAACACTTTCCCGTTCCAGGTTCACCGGACACCTTCTCGGCCGGCGCCTGTGTTGGACGCGCGTTCTCGCGCGCCGTTATTTCAGCAGGTCGATGGTGCTCATCAGCATCGAACGCGATGACTTGATGACCTGCAAATTCGCTTCGTAGGACCGCTGCGCTTCGCGCATGTCGGTCATTTCCGTGAGGGTGCTGACGTTCGGGGTCAGCACATAGCCGTCGGCGTCCGCGGCCGGGTGCGACGGCTCGTAGCGTTTGCCGAAGTCCGACAGATCGGGGCGGACCTTGTCGACCCGCACCGTGTCGAGACCGATGGTGCGGTCCAGCTCGTTGCGGAACGTGATGGTCTGGCGCCGGTACGGCGTCCCGTTCGGGTCTTGCGGCAACGAATTGGCGTTGGCGATGTTCTGCGAGATGACCTTGAGCCGCGCACCTTGCACGCGCATGCCGGCGCTGGAAATCTTAAAGGTCTTGAGCAAGTCATCCATATCTCGGCGGGCTCCGATCTTTAGCCGTTAACGGTTACTGCGGACCGCGGCAGCGATCATGCCGAGGTGCTTTTTGTAGAGGGTCGTCACCAGCTGGTGCTTGGAGTGGGTCTCGTTGACCTTGGCCATTTGCTCTTCCAACACCACCGAGTTGCCGTTGGGCGCGGTTTCGAACGGGCTGCGGTTCTCCTGCTCGCTGAAATCGCGGATCCGCTTGCGGCGGCCCGGCTGGTGGGTGTCGTCGGTGACCACCATGTTGAGCTGCGAGTTGTTGCGGCGGACCACCTCGCGGAAATCGTAGGTCTTGAGGTCGCTGGCGCGGTAGCGCGGGGTGTCGGCGTTGGCGATGTTCTGGGCCAGCACCTCCTGGCGCTGGGTCAGCCAGTTGAGGCGCGTCTTCACCGCCGAAAACAGGGTGAAATTATTGAAGTCCATAAACCTCGGCCTCCTGTGTCGATGCCGCGCCGGACGGGATTTCCCGGCCGTTTCCTTGTAGGCATTATCTGCCGGGTTCGTTAACAAGTGGTGAATCGGCGTTAACCTTGCCGCGTGCGCCGCCCCCGATTCGCGCCGGTTTTATGGTTTGTTAAGTCTTAACGGCCACGATGGGCCTTTGTTTTCGACCGGCCGCGGCCGGTCCCGGAACCGCCGGAGACGCGATTGACCGACACCGACGACAACGGCACCGACAACGTGAAACCGCCGCCGCCGACCGAGCGGGCGGTGACCGTCGCCCTGAAACAAGAGGACGAAACCAAGGCTCCGCGCGTGGTTGCGGCGGGCCGCGGCACGGTGGCGGAACAGATCCTGGCGCTGGCCTTCGCGCACGGGATCAAGGTCCGCGAGGATCCGGACCTGGCCGAATTGCTCTCAGCGGTCGATCTGGACAGCGAAATTCCGGTCGAGGCGTTTACCGCGGTGGCCGAAATCCTCAGTTACGTGTACCGTGCCAATGGCGATACCGACGCCGCCGAACGGGCGGCCAACGCGGTCTGGCACGCCGAAAGCGACAACCAACCGACAAAGGGGGACGACGATGGACACACCGGATAAGGAAGCCCCGTTGGACTTCATCGCCGAGATCGAGATGCTGTCGAATATGATCGACGATGCGCACATTCTGGTGGCGCAGGGTCAATCCATCGACATGACCAATTTCGAGGTTCTGGTCGCTGAGCTGTGCAAGGCCTTGGCCGAGCAGCCGCCCGCCGACATCGATCAGGTCAGCCGCGCCATCGAAAATCTGGTCACCAAGCTTGGCGGCCTGAGCCAAGCGCTGCAAAGCCAGGTCGGCCAACCGAACTGACCGGACCGGCATGGAGCTGACCGACTACTTCCGCTTTTTTCTGGCGCTGGTCTTCGTTCTCGGCCTGATCGGCGTATTCGCCGTGCTGGGCCGGCGGATGGGCCTCGGCTTTCCGAGCGCCGCCGTCAAACCCAGTGCCGAGCGGCGCATCGGCGTGGTCGAGGTCGCGCCGTTGGACGGGCGGCGCAAGCTGGTCTTGGTGCGGCGCGACGATGTGGAGCACCTGTTGGTGGTCAGCCCGACCCGCGAAACCGTCATCGAAAGCGGCATCAAGGCCCCGGCCAGCTTCGCCGCGGCGCTTGAGGCGCAGCAACCGGACGACACGCCATGAGCAAACGCACGATGGTGCTGGGGCTGATCGCCCTGTTGCCGTTTCTGGGCGCGCTGGCGTTGTTGGTCGGCCCGGCCAGCGCGCAATCCCTGAACCTGGATTTCGGCGCCGGCGACGGCGGCGAGGCGACGGCGCGGATCGTGCAGTTGGTGGCGCTGATCACGGTGCTGTCCCTGGCCCCTTCGATCCTGATTATGATGACGTCGTTCGTGCGCATCATCGTCGTGCTGTCGTTCTTGCGGACGGCGATGGGCACGCAACAGACGCCGCCGAACCAGGTGCTGGTCAGTTTGGCGCTGTTCCTCACCATCTTCATTATGATGCCGACCTTCGAAGAGACCTACGACACCGCGATCGAGCCGCTGATCGCCGGCTCCATCGACGAGGTCGACGCCTTCGAGCAGGCGACGGTGCCGTTCCGCAACTTCATGATGACCCACGTGCGCGAACAGGACCTGGCGCTGTTCGTCGACATCGCCGGGGTGGAGCTGACCGAGGGGCCCGAAAGCATGCCGATGCGGGTGCTGATCCCGGCGTTCATGATCTCCGAACTGCGCCGCGCCTTCGAAATCGGCTTTTTGATCTTCGTGCCGTTCCTGATCATCGACATGGTGGTGGCGTCGGTGCTGATGGCGATGGGCATGATGATGCTGCCGCCGATCATCATCGCCCTGCCGTTCAAGATCATCTTCTTCGTGCTGGTCGACGGCTGGTACATGATCGTCGGCTCGCTGGTGCAGAGCTTCGGGGGGTAGCGACAACCGGCCTTATCGCGGCAATCGATTACGCGCCCGGATACAACATGGCGCCCGGAAAATAGACCTTGGGCAAGTCGATGCCGACAGGCGTCGCCCGGCCCGTCGCAAGATGATCCGGCAACAGATGCGTGTGCGGACCGCGTGGCGATTTTTCGTCTGGGCCTGGAATGGGGGTCAGAACCTCGATACGGCCGAGCGCGGTTTCGATCACACGTGCCGGACTCTGTTCGATCAACGTCGGCGCGATCACCGGAAGACTGTCCGGGAATGCCGTGCCATGCGCACTGCTAAGCACGTCAAAGGCCCGGCCCGGTCCGACGCGCACGCTAAAGCGCACTTCTTTGCGCCCCAGACCAAGGTCGAAGAGATGGCTGTCCCGGTTGGCCGGCTCGATCGCGCTGTAATCCGGCCCGCGCGGCGTTAGGGTATCTGCGGGCGCCAGGCTGCCGCGCCCTTTTTTCACGGCAAGGACGACGCGCATCTTCTCTTTCGGCGTACCATTCGGATCAAATGTCAGCGCCCGCACATACTCGTCGATTTTGAACTTGAGCCGCGCGCCCGGCGTGCGCGCAACGATCGTCTGGCCGTCAAGGTCGGCCTCGATGCGTTGACCCGGTGCGGCCGCGAACTCCGCCACCGCGCCGACAACGCCCGCGGTCCATGTTCCTCGCCCGTCGTCGAGGCTCTGCAGGACAAAGGAACGTATGTCTTTTGTGTCCCAAGGCAACCGGCGGCATGCGATGCCTAAGGCTTCGAATCGTGCTGGGAGCGCATCCCAAACGTCGGCCCGCCACGAATTGGCCCGGCTCTGCCAATCCGCGATTTCGTCGCCGGTCCTGGCGCAGCCCAGGCAAAACCCCGTTGCCTCATCCAGTTTGCAGATACCGACACAGGGGCTGACCGAACTCATAAACAGACCTCCTCGCGGGCGCGCTGGCGCCGCTCTTGTGGTGTTCATCCCGACCGTCGGTGGTCGGGTCCAAGTTGTAAGATAAGAGGGGATTCAATTTCTACAATACGGCTTTCAAGACAACAGGACGATCGTCGAGACAACGCAGGTCCGCCATCCGGCATGGCGCGAACTCAATCACGTCGGGGCCGTCGACGGCGGCTTCATACGCGCCAATGCTCGCCGTTCGGCCACGGGTCATCGTCAACGCCACCATCGACATTCTATCCCCACCCCGCCCGTTTCTTGAAAAAACGCAATCGGACGTGAGCGATTTCAATTTTCAATCGCCGGTCCGGCTCCCTACCTTGAGAGGAGACACAAACGCTGCGCAACGACGCGGCATGGGTGATGGGAGAACACGCGCATGGCCGTTTCCGGCGACAGCATTGAAATCCGGCCGCTGACCGGCGCCATCGGCGCCGAGATTTTCGGCGTCGACCTGTCGCGCGAGCTTGGCAACAGCGCGCGTGAGCAAATTCATCAGGCGTTCTTGAAACACAAGGCGATCTTTTTCCGCGATCAAACAATGACGCCGCACCAGCAACTGGATTTCGCCAGCGGTTTCGGCAAGCCGGGTATTTACCCGCTGCTGGATCATATCGAGGGGTTCCCCGAAGTGATCGAGTTGCTGACCACCGAAACGGATACGGTGAATTTCGGCAGCAACTGGCACTCGGACACCACCTACATGCCGGCGCCTTTCTTGGGCACGTGCCTCTATGCGCACGAAACCCCGCCCTATGGCGGCGACACCATGTTCGTGAACATGACCAAAGCGTTCGAGGCGCTGTCCGACGGCCTGCAGGAGATGCTGTGCGGGCTGCGCGCGGTCAACACGTCGGCGCACCGGCGGTCCGGCGGCCGTACCGCCAAGTTGAAGGCGTTGAGCGGCATGAAGGATGCGTTCGATGCGAAGACCGAGGTGATGGAGGCGGTGCACCCGGTCGTCCGGACCCATCCGGAAACCGGCGAGAAGGCGCTTTACGTCAACAAATCACATACCGAGCGCTTTGACGGCTGGACGGATGCGGAGAGCGAACCGCTTTTGAATTATCTGTTCGACCACTGCATCCAGACGCAGTTCGTGTGCCGGTTCCGCTGGGAGCCGGGATCGGTCGCGGTGTGGGACAACCGCTGCACCATGCATCAGGCGATCGGCGATTACCAAGGGTTCCGGCGGCGCATGCACCGGGTCACCATGGAAGGCGACACGCCGTTCGGGCCGGTCGACGGCGACTAGCCGCCGACCCGATGCCCCCGCCCGACGGGCGGGAACCGGTAACCGGTGATTAGGCCCGCGGCGGCGCGAACTTGGTGAGGTCGATGCCGTCGACGGCGGCTTTGTACTCGTCGATGCTCGGTGTGCGGCCGAGGATCGTCGACAGCACCACCACCGGGGTCGACGCCAGCAGCGATTCACCCTTTTTCTCGTCGGAATCCGCCACGACCCGGCCTTGGAACAGGCGGGTGGACGTCGCCATCACGGTGTCGCCCTTTGACGCTTTTTCCTGGTTGCCCATGCAGAGGTTACAGCCGGGCCGCTCCAGATAGAGAATGTTATCGTAGGACGTCCGGGCCTCGGTCTTGGGCGCGTCGTCGTCGAACTCGAAGCCGGCGTATTTCTGCAGGATCTCCCAGTCGCCCTCTTCTTTCAGCTCGTCGACGATGTTGTAGGTCGGCGGGGCAACGACCAGCGGCGCCTTGAACTCGACCTTGCCTTCATTCTTTTCGATGTTGCGGAACATCTGGGCGATGATGTTCATGTCGCCCTTGTGCACCATGCACGAGCCGACGAAGCCGAGATCGACAGCCTTTTCGGCGCCGTAGAACGAAATCGGCCGGATGGTGTCGTGGGTATAACGCTTCGCAACATCGATGTTGTCGACGTCGGGGTCGGCGATCATCGGCTCGTTGATGGCATCCAGATCGACGACCACTTCGGCGGCGTACTTGGCGTTGTCGTCCGGCTTGAGCGCCGATTCCTTACCCGACTTGATGTCGGCGATGCGCTGATCCGCCTTGTCGATCAGGCTTTGCAGCATCCCCGACGGGATCTCCATGCCCTTGTCCTTCATGGTCTGGATCCGGGCTTTGGCGATTTCCAGAGACTCGATCAGCGTTTCGTCGTTGGAGATACAGATCGACGCCTTGGCCTTCATCTCCGCGGTCCAGTCGGTGAAGGTGAACGCCTGGTCGGCCAGCAGCGTGCCGATGTGGACTTCGATGATGCGGCCTTGGAATACATTCTCGCCGTCGAACTGCGCCAGCATCTGCGCCTGGGTCGCGTGCACCACGTCGCGGAAGTCCATGTGGTCGCCCATCTTGCCCGTGAAGGTCACCTTGACGGACTCGGGCACCGAGATGCTCGCCTGACCGAGCGCCAGCGCCAGCGCCACGGTGCCGGAATCGGCGCCGAACGCGACGCCCTTGGACATCCGGGTGTGGGAATCCCCGCCGATGATGATGGCGCGGTCGTCGATGGTGATGTCGTTCAGGACCTTGTGGATCACGTCCGTCATGGCGTGATAGTTACCCTTCGGGTCGCGCCCGGTGACCAGGCCGAACTTGTTCATGAACGCCATCAATTTGGGCGTGTTGGCCTGGGCCTTCTTGTCCCACACCGACGCGGTGTGGCAGCCGGATTGATACGCCCCGTCGAGGACCGGCGAAATCACGGTCGCCGCCATGGCTTCCAGTTCCTGCACGGTCATCGGCCCGGTGGTGTCCTGCGAGCCGACGATGTTCACTTTGACCACCGCGTCGGAGCCCGCATGCAGCACGGTGCCCTCGGGCAGGCCAACGGCATTGCGGTTGAAGATTTTCTCGACCGCGGTCAGGCCTTGGCCCGGATGGGACACGACCTTCTGCGGCGCGAAGACTTCCTTCGGCTCAACGCCCAGGGTCTCGGCGGCGAAGATCTGCAGCTTTTTGCCGAAATCGATGGCGTACGAGCCGCCGGCTTTCATGAACTCGACCGATTGCGGCGAGAACGCCGACGACACGTCGGCGAATTCTTCCGAGCCGTCCTCGTTCGTCAGCTTCATGTTCTTGGTATCGATCCGCAGCGTCGTGCCCGTGGCGACGGAGTACTTTTCCTCCAGCACCGGGTTGCCGTCGTTGTTGATGATGGTGTTACCGTCGGCGTCGACTTTCTTGACCCAGTTTTTGAGGTCGATGCCGATACCGCCGGTGACCCCGACCGTGGTCAGGAAGATCGGCGAAATGCCGTTGGTGCCGGCGACGATCGGCGCGACGTTAACGAACGGCACGTAGGGGCTGGCTTGCTCGCCCATATGCAGCGCGACGTTGTTGATGCCGGACATCCGCGACGAGCCGACGCCCATGGTGCCTTTCTCGGCGATCATCATCATGCGTTTGCCGGGGTGCTGGAGTTTCAGCGCGGCAATCTCTTCTTGGGCTTTTTTGGAAATGAAACTCTGGCCGTGCAGTTCGCGATCGGCACGGGAATGCGCCTCGGCGCCCGGTGACATCAGATCGGTGGAGATATCGCCTTCGGCGGCGACGTAGGTGACGACCTTAATCTCTTCCTCGATCTCCGGCAGGCGGGTGAAGAACTCGGCGTCGGCGTAGCTTTTCAGGATATCCGCGACGACCGCGCTGCCCGCCGCATAGGCGTCTTTCAGCCGGTCGGTGTCGGCGTCGTAGAGGAACACCTGGGTTTTCAGGACCTCCGCCGCGGACGCCGCGATCTCGGCGTCGTCGCCCAACGCCAGGTCGAGCAGCACCTTGACCGACGGACCGCCCTTCATGTGCGACAGCAACTCGAACGCGAACTCCGGTGTGATCTCGACCACGGTCGCCTGCCCGAGGATGATCTCTTTCAGGAATTCCGCCTTGACGCCGGCGGCGCTGGTCGTGCCGGGCAGCGTGTTGTAGATGAAGAACTTCAGCGAGTCGTCCCGGTGCTCGTGACCGGTGTCCTTGATCTGCGCAATAAGCTCTTCCACGAGAGCACCGTCTTCGATCGGTTTCGGATGCAGATCCTGGGTTTTCCGCTCTTCAATTTCGTTCAAGTAATCTGTGTACAAGCTCATGACGGCCCCGACGTGTTGGAGTGGCTGGCAAGGCGGATAATCGGTCCCGGGCGCATGGCGCGATCCGGCCGCATATCCGTTTGCTCATAGGTAATTCAGCCAGGGTAGGCTTGCAAGACGAGATGGGTGCAACCCACCCATGCAAACGGCCTCGGAAACGGCGAAAGGCCCGGTTTTCCTAGATCTCCTCGGGCTCCATGCGGATCGCGCCACACGGGCATTCGGCGACGCAGATGCCGCAGCCCTTGCAGAAATCGTAGTTGAACTGGAAGCGTTTACCGGGCCCGAGCTTGATCACCGCGTTGTCCGGGCAGACGCCGTAGCAATTGTCGCACTCGAAGCAATTGCCGCACGATAGGCACCGGCGCGCCTCGTACAGCGCATTGTTCGCGTCCAAGCCTTCGAGCACTTCGCCGAACGTGGTCTTGCGGCGGATGATATCCAAGGTCTCCTGAACGGTCTCCGGCGCGCTGGCGTAGTACCACGGGTTCAACTTGTCGAAATCGGCGACTTCGTGGGTCGGCGGCTTCTCGTAGACCCCGTCGCGCAGCCAGGCGTCGATACAACGGGCCGCCTTCTTGCCGTGTCCCACCGCGACCGTCACCGTGCGCTCCGACGGCACCATGTCGCCGCCCGCGAACACGCCGGCGTGGCCTGTCATCATTTGCGTCGAGACCTGGATGGTCTTGTCGACGATCTCCACCCCGTCGAGTTTCTCGACGAATGTCGTGTCGACGTTCTGGCCGAGCGCCATGACCACGGTGTCGGCTTCCAGCTCGTCGTATTCGCCGGTCGGGACCGGCTTGCCGTCCTCGTCGAGGCGCATGCGTTCGACGACGATCTTGTCGCCGTCGCCGACTTCCTTGATCGTCGTCAGCCAGTTGACGATGACGCCCTCCTCCATCGCTTCGTCCATCTCGAAGTCGTGGGCCGGCATTTGCTCGCGGGTTCGGCGATAGACGATCACCGCTTCCTCCGCGCCCAGGCGCTTGGCGGTCCGGGCGACGTCGACGGCGGTATTGCCGCCGCCGTACACGATGACCCGGCGGCCGAGCATCGGCTTGTCTTCGGCGGTCTCCATCTCGCGCAGCACGCCGACGGCATCCAAAATCTTGCCGGCGTCGGGGCTCGGAATGTTGACCCGTTTCGCGAGGTGCGCGCCGATCGCCAGGAACACCGCATCGAAACCGCCGTCGGCGCGTTCCTTGGCGATGTCCTCGACCTTGCGGTTGAGCTCCAACTCGACCCCCATGTCGAGAATGCGTTGGATGTTCGCTTCGACGATGTCACGCGGCAACCGGTAGGCCGGGATGCCGAACCGCATCATGCCGCCGGCGACGGGGCCGGCCTCAAAGATCGTCACGGCATGACCGAGACGGCGCAGGTGGTACGCCGCCGACAGACCGGACGGTCCCGCGCCGATGACCAGGACCTTCTTGCCGCTGTCCGGATGCGGAATGTCCGGCACCCAACCGTGTTCAATGGCTTGGTCGTCCAAGAACCGTTCGACCGCATGGATATTGACCGCGCTGTCGATGTCCTTGCGGTTGCACGCATCCTCGCACGGGTGATAGCAGGCGCGGCCCATGATCCCCGGCAGCGGGTTGTTCAGCATGATCTCCTGCCAGGCGCCGTGGTAATCGCCCTCTTCGGCGTGCGCCAACCAGGCCTGGATGTTCTCGCCCGCGGGGCATGCGTTGTTGCACGGCGGCAGCCGGTCCAGGTACACCGGGCGCTCGGTCCGCCAGGTGCCGGTCTGGTTCTCCAGACTGGTGCCGACCTCAAGGGTGATGGCGAAGGGGGCCGTCGTTGGGACCGTCATAGGACTTGCTCCTCATCCTCGCGAAGCAGATCGAATTCGCGGATGTTTGCGTCGCACATCGCCTGCAGCCGCTGGATCGCTTGTTGGCCTTGATCCGACTTGAACAAGTGCGCGAAACGGCGCTGCGGTTTCAGGTATTCGGTGACCGGTATCCGGCGGCGGATCGGCCGGGTCTTGGTGACGCGGCCGTGCTCGGCTTCGAACAGCGGGAACATCCCGGTTTCGACCACCAGGCGGCCCAATTTGATCGTGTCGTGGCTGGCGCTGCCCCATCCCAGCGGACAGGGCACATAGATATGAATGTAGCGCGCGCCGTGGAAGGTCATCGCCTTTTCGACCTTGGCCTCCAGATCCTGCAGATACGCGACCGAGGCCGTGGCCACGAACGGAATGTTATGCGCCATGGCGATCCGGGGCAGGTTCTTGCCGGTGCCGAACACGTTGCCCTGGTGCTCGCCGATGGGCATGGTCGTCGCCGTCCGGGCCCCGCCCGGCGTCGCCCCGGACCGCTGCACGCCGGTATTCATATAGGCTTCGTTGTCGTAACAGATGTACAGCACATCGTCGTTGCGCTCGAACATGCCGGACAGGCACCCAAAGCCGATGTCGACGGTGCCGCCGTCGCCCCCTTGCGCGATGACCCGGACGTCGTCGCGGCCCTTGGCCTTCATCGCCGCCGCCATGCCGGTCGCGACCGCCGGCGCATTGCCGAACAGCGAATGCATCCAGGGGATCTGCCACGATGTTTCCGGGTACGGTGTGGTGAACACTTCCAGGCAGCCGGTGGCGTTGGCCGCCATGATGTTCCCGCCGGCCGCCCGCATCGCGGTATCGAGGGCATAGCGTGCGCCCAACGCCTCGCCACAGCCCTGACAGGCCCGGTGGCCGGAGGTAATCGCATTGGTCCGACCCATGCTGGCCTGAACCGAGCGGCTGTCCGCATCGACCAATCGATTGCCGACGGTGAACGTCCCCTTTTGGTAGAACTTGACCTTCTGGGCGTCTGAGAGTTCTGGCGTGTCGCTCATCGGATCACTCCCCCGCTTCCGGGGCGGCGCCCCGGTACATTTTCTTCAAGATGTTCTCGGCGATCGGGCCCGACGCGATTTCGTCGTGCTGGCGCTGAATCTCGGCATCGACCACGTCGTGCTTGAGGTCCAGGAAATGCAGATCGGGGACTTCGTCCTTTTCGGCCTTGATGAACAGGTCCGTCAGCGACGCGGCCATGATCGGCCGCCCGCCGAGACCGGCAATGACGGTGGTGACGTGCACGCCGCTGCCCTGCATCGCCATCATAATGTTGTTGGCGACAACCCCGCCGAACCCGACGGCCAGCGATTTCTCCAACACCACGATCCGTTTGGCGTGCTGCGCCGCCGCGCGCAACGCCGCGTTCGGGAACGGCCGGAACGAACAGACCGTGATCACGCCGATCTTGTGGCCCTGTTCGCGCAGCGCGTCGACGGTGTCCTTGACCGTGCCCGCG
This sequence comes from Rhodospirillales bacterium, assembly GCA_965601835.1. Taxonomy (GTDB): domain Bacteria; phylum Pseudomonadota; class Alphaproteobacteria; order Rhodospirillales; family Casp-alpha2; genus UBA4479. The sequence goes on along the minus strand of OZ271842.1, from coordinate 3,646,280 downwards.
ACGGAGCCCAGCGTCACCACGATGGTTTCCGCATCCTCGGTCTTATAGGTGCGGATCAGGCCGCCGGAATCCCGGCCGAACAGCTTTTTGAATTCGGCGCCCACTTCGGGGATCACGTCCAGCGCCTGGATCTGTTTGTCGTGCGCCAGGTAACGCACCTCCATGAACGCTTCAGGTCCGACCATGGCGCCGATGGAATACGGGTTCGCCGGGTCGAGCACCTGCCGGGGCGTGAACGGCGGCAGGAAGGCGTCGACCGTTTCCTGGTCCGGCATATCGACCCCTTCGTACGCATGGGTGAGGATAAACCCATCCATGCAGACCATCACCGGACACGACAGCCGCTCGGCGATCTTGAACGCCTGGATGTGCAGGTCGAGGGCTTCTTGGTTGGTTTCGGCGAAAATCTGAATCCATCCGGCATCCCGCATCGACATGGAATCGCTGTGATCGTTCCAGATATTGATCGGCGAGCCGATCGCCCGGTTGGCGATGGTCATCACGATCGGCAGCCCCAAGCCCGATGCGTTGTAGACCGCCTCGGCCATGTACAAGAGCCCCTGACTGGCGGTCGCGGTATAGGTGCGCGCCCCCGCCGCAGACGCCCCGATGGCGACCGACAGGGCGGCAAACTCGCTTTCGACATTGATGTATTCGCACGGTCCGACCCGCCCTTCGCGCACCAGCTCGCCGCACCGTTCGACGATGTGCGTTTGCGGGCTGATCGGGTAGGCGCAGATCACTTCGGGCCGGCACAATGCGACCGCCTCGGCGACGGCATGACTGCCCTCCATTTGCTTATGCATGGGCCGGCTCCTTTTCCATGGCCGATTGGTAAGCCGCCCGCGCCGCCGCGATGTTGCCGTCGGCAATCGGACCGGGGAACTTGCGCTTGATCGCCGTCTCGACGGCGTCCAGATGGATCAGTCCGGAAACGGCGGCAAAGGCGCCCAACAGCGCTGCATTGGGCACCGGCTTGCCGACATGCTTGCGCGCCAGTTCAGTCGCCGCCACGTGTTTGATGTGTTCGGGCGGCAGATCCTTCAGCTGCTCGGCAACGCCAAGCTCTTCCAGGCTTCTCAGGGAATTGATCAGGACGTAACCGTCCGGCTTCAATCCCTGGAACACGTCGATGGCGTGGAACAACGTCGGGTCCTGAACGATGACCGCGTCCGGTTCGATGATCGGTTCGCGCGACCGGATTTCCTTTTCGTCCAGCCGGCAGAACGAGACCACCGGCGCGCCGGTCCGCTCCGACCCGAAGGTGGGAAATGCCTGCGCATGCTTCCCTTCGGAGTCTCCGGCGATGGAAAGTAACTCCGCCGCCGTGACGACGCCCTGGCCGCCCCGCCCGTGTAACCGTATTTGAAACATCCGCGTTCCCTCCCTTGTACGGCGCCTCGAAACGGATATCTCTCCAAATCCTGGGCCGAATGCGTGTGCCAGATCGTTCTCGATCTCTTCGGGCCGCTACAGGTTTGGCGCAAAAAGGGCCTTGATGCCCATGATCTCGATCAATTGGGCCGTTGGTGGCCAAACGGCGCACAGAGCCCCGCAGCGCCCGCTCGAAGCGCCCCGCGACGGCGGCAATGCGAAAAGTCGGAAAATCCGTGGCGTCCGGTCGGACGCCGCGTCACTCGTCCTTGTCTGACTTACGTCGAAACAAGTTCTTCACAGCGTTCAGCGCACGCCGGAAATAAAACGCGATACCGAGGCCGATCGCCGCGAGGATCTGCAGCAAGAACGTGCCCGTGCCTGGGTCGATATACGCATAGCTTGGGCGTGTTGTTGCGATGAAAACAAGCGCGGTGACGAAAACCAGGAAAACGATACGCATACGATGACTTGCTATTCCGAATGACCGATATGACGGGCGATCAAGGTCGCCGCCTGCTGTGGGCTCTCAACCCGCCCCGCCAAGATAGCCGCAATCAATTCCCGCGTCACAACTGTGTTGAAGGGGACATCGAAAGAAACAGACGCCGCCTCCCTTGGGAAACCGACGATGAATGGAACCCGGGTGTCGGTGACGCCATCATATTGCGCGGCGGCGCGGCGCCACCAGTGATCGCTGCTGACGATCAGCGTGGTGTTTTCCGACAGGTCCGCCTGGGCGAGGCGCGCGATCACGGCGGCCAACATGCGATCCGCATACACCGCATTGTCGAAGTACTTCGACGGTTCTTCCGTGGCGTTGATGTAACTGTTGCTCTGGCGGTCCCAAATATAGGGCGCATGCGGCACGTTCCAGTGCACCAACGAAAGCGCGAGCGCCGGATCGGCCGCAAGGTCGAGAACTTTCCCAAGGAATTGTTCGTAATCGTGGGCCGGCCCAAACAAATCCGGACGGAGCATGCGGTTCAAGATCGGGACGTATCCCACCAATCTTCCGAAGAACACATCAATCCGCTCGTAAAAAAACGCCTGCCCCGGCGTCCAATCGCGGTTCATCTCCGCACAATGCGCCAAGACCGGATGCAGGGTCCGGCAAAAGGGAATGTAATCCTGGCCGACGAGGGCGCTGTTCATCCCGTCGGCGGCAAGCTGCTCGAAGATACTGCCTTCGGGCGTCCAGCGGCGTGACGTGCCGTCACCAGGCCATCGCAGGTAATAGCCGTCGTCCTCGAAGTTACCGTCCTTGGCGATGCGCCCGACCAACATGGACGATATCGAGGTGAGCGTACTGCCGGACGGCGGCGTGGCACGGCGGGCGGCAAAACCACGTTCCGCCAACGCATCGAAAGTGGGCAGTTCCAGGCCATCGGGCCGTTGTTCGAACAGCAATCGATAATCGGCTTCGTCGAAAATGATCCAGACGACCCGGTTTTCCGGCGTGACCCCGGCCTTTGCCGCCAATGCGCCGCGCGTTTGCGCGACGCTGCCGTCGCCCAGCGAAACCGCCGCAAACACGATATTCAGGACGACGATGGCGCCGATCGCCGCGCCGAATAAGAAGGACCGGACAACAAAGGCGCGCAGGAGGTAAATCGTGCCACCGACCGCAACGATGCCGGCGATCAGCGCCAACACGAACAGAACCACATGGTCCGATGCGAACGCGCGAATGTTCGCCGCGTTCGCCCAGGGCAAGAAAAACACCCGAACGACGTTGAGCAGGAACAACACCACCGCGGCGAAAAACAACGCGGGCACGCCTTGCGCGACGCGCGCGGGCAGGTATCGAAACGACACAGCGGTCATACCGGCGATCAGTAGGGCCAACACGATCATCGCCGCCAACCCGGCGAGGTATTCGAGCTGCGCTTCAATCGGCAGAAAGTGATGATTGACGATAAAGGCGTCCTCGAACGCGGTGCCGCGCTGCCCGAAGATATCGAACCACACGGGCAGCAAAAGCCAACTGGCGGCCGCAAAACCAAATAGCAGAAGGGTTTTCGGCGTCGCGGAGAAACCCGTGGATGGATCGGTCTCTACCTTGCCGAACATCATCCGGGCTCGGCGCTCTTTTCAAGAATGAAACCGGTCCGGCATCCCGCCACGATCTCGATTTCGTCGCACACGCGAAAACGGCGCGCCGCGGCCGCGCGGAACGCCGCCGCATCGACGCCTTCATGCAACGCATCCCGCCCCCGGGCAATTCGCCGGAAGTTCGGATCCGCTGCACCGACGAACTCGATGGCGACAAACCGCCGGGTGAGCGATGCCAGCATATCGACCAGATGATCGATCGGAATACCCGCCGTCACCATCAGATGATGCGAGATCCCCAACGCGAAGACGATGTCGAATTTTCCGTTCAGCCGCGACAGCAAAGAATCCCATTCACTGTTATTGAACCCCATCGCGGGTGTCGGGCGCGCGGCATCGGCGCAGATCACTTCCACAGTCGCGGCTTCCGCAACGGCCCTCTCCCAGGCCATCCCGGCGGCGACGGGATCGGCGTCAATCGCAACGACATGGTGTCCCGCTTTGGCGGCTTGGCAACTGAACTCGCCGGCGTTGCAGCCAAGATCGAGCACAGTCCCATTTTCGACCCGTTCGATGGCGGCCGCGACGAATTCGGACTTGGCGCGCAGTTCGGCTGGCTTATAGAGGCGCGTTTCCTCGTAGTCCGACCAGGCGGACGTCCCGGTTTTCGCCGGGGCGACGCGGGCCAGCGCTTTGCGCAGACGGCGCAGGGTTCGCGACACGATAAATGCCGACATCTCCGGCGGTTTGGTCAGAGTGCCCGTGGCGGCGTCCTCGGCCTTTGCCGACTTTGACAGCCAGACGGGCAAACTGACCCACCACAGAAACGGCGGCAACAGCCGGCGAAGCGGGCCGGCCAGGTTGAATACCCGCTCAGGGGTGACCGTGTCGGGGCCTTGCGCCAACAGCATATGCGCCGGCAGGTTGAAGTACTTTTCACACATCAGCGGCAGCAGGAATTGGCGGACAAACTGCGCCTCGGCCCGCCAGATCGGCACATCGGGCGCGCGCGTCTCGACACTGAGGACGTCGAGAAATACCGGCGCGCCGTGCCGAAATCCGACGTTGTATGGCGTCGCGTCCTTCAACATCAGCCCTTCTTCGTGGAGGGCGGCGGCGATATCGAGCGTCAGCGTTGCCGCCGCGTGCAGCATCTGTGCCGGCCACTCATGCGGGTACGAGACGAACGGCAATCTGGGATGTTTGACCGCGTCGGCCCAATGGCCGCCCGTGCCGCTCAGCACGTGTTCTTTCTCGTGATCGTCCAGCTCTTGGACGGCGATCATCCGGCCGCTGTCGATGAACGAGCCAATCGCTTTGCTTTGCGTATAGATGTTCAGCGTCTCGCGCCCAGATGCGTTCAGTAGGCGATAGAAGGCATCGCCAGAATCGAGGGTGATGCCGTCCGGGTCACGAAAACTCCGCTGATCTAAGGGTGTTCGCACGTCTACTCAGCTTGAACCGGCGTCTAGTTGATCGACGACAGGGGCACGCCCTGTTTCAGCTTGTCGCGGTAGGCGGCGAGGAAGGTCTCGGCCTCGGCGACCTTGCGCTGCACCGCGTTGGGATCGAGCACGCCGACCGCGCTCGGCGTCGTGACCAATTGAAACGCCTCGGCGTAGGTCGTTTCCGTCATCGCTGCGGCGTACTCGTTCTTGACCTGTGCCACCGCGCGTTCACCGCCGGAGTTCGTCAGGGCGATGACATAGTTCATGATCCGCGCCGCCTGCAGCTCGGTGAGCGGCACTTCCGGGTCGGCACCGGACAAGCGCACCAGGAATCTCAGCGACCGCGATGCTTCCAACCAGCGCCCGTTGTTCCAATACACCTCGGTCCGCAGCAGCTCGGCCGCTTCCGACTGATCCTCCTCAAGCAGCGCCAGTGCATCCTCGTTCCGGTCCAAACCCATCAGGGTCCGGGCCCGCAGGTGGCGCCGCTGCACGGTCAAATCGGGCGGCAAGTCCGGCTCTTGCGTCGCATCCAGCACGTCGAGCGCGTTCTGGTATTCGTTGGCAAGCGAATGGATTAGTGCCAGACGCGCGCCGACCTGCGCCTTTTGCACGCCTTCCAAGCGGAACTGAACCTGCGCCGACAACAGATCGGCGGCCCGATCGAGCAAATCCACTTCGACCAGTTTGTCGGTCAGATTGCGTATCATCTCGTCGCCGCTCGGCCCGGCGGGTGTCAGTTCCTTGAACTCGTTGTAGATGGCGATCGCCTTCACCGGATCGATCTCGCGCGCCTGATCGCCCAGGAACAAGGCGTTGAAGCTGTCGCTCATCTGCTCGGTGATGGCCGGCGCCTCGGGAAGTTCGCGGAAGTGGGTCGCCGCCTCTTTGAGGGTCGACAGCCCCTCGCGGTAGAACCCCTCGTCCAGATAGAGCGAGCCCAATCGGCGCAGATTGTCGAACTCCATCTTGTCGCCCCGCCAGGCAAAGCGCAGCTGCTCGTAGGCTTCGATCGCCTCGCGCAGGTTGATGCGGTCGAGGCGGAGCAGCATCTCCGTGAGCGCCACCCGGGCGCGGGCGCGGGTTGGGCGATTGTCGCTTTCGGCGGCCTGTTCCCATAGCGCAATGGCGCCCTCGAAATCCCCATCGAGTTCCCGCAGCTTGCCTTCGGCGAACTGCAGCATCGCTTGTTCGTCAGCCGTCGGGTTCTCGAGATTGAGTGCTTCCAGGAACAACCGCGCCCCTTGTCCGTCACCGGTCTCCGCCGCGACCTCGGCGATCAGGATCCCGAGCGGCATCTTCAACGGCCGCGGATAATCCCGGGCAATCGACCCGGTGAACCGCAGGTCGCGGGCCGAGCCGATGCGGTCCCCTTGCATCGCCGTCGTCGCCGCCGCCCACATCAGGGCCTCGTCGTTGCCGGCCGTGCTTTCGTGGATGAAATCGGGCAACGCCTCGTCGTAACGCCCCATCAGAAAATTCGATCCACCGCGCATGACCCGGAATGACGGATCGTTTTCCAAGAGCGGCACCGCTTCGAGCGCAATCCGCAACACGGCCAGCGCCTCGGCCGCATAGGCGTTCGCGAAATAGAACCGCGCCAGCTGCATGCGGGCTGCCGTCTTCGTCTGCTCCGGGGCGTCGGCCACCTGTGCCTGCAGCCGCCTTTGCTGGGCCCGCAACTGCGGCACCGGGGCGTAGTAGCTCTCAAGATCCTCGAGCGCTTTGACCATCGGCCGAGACGCCGCCAATTGCGCATGCGCGGCAGCGTCCGCCGACACATTGGAGATCGCCATGTTCACGCCGCTGCTGCTGATCTCGACCCCTTGGCGGAGCGAGCGAACCCGCAGGTCGTCGATCATCGGGTTGATGACGACCCCCTGCGCCGCGTTGGCCAGGGTGAATTGCGGGAAGGTATATCCCCGTCCGATCGCCTGACCCAACGGGATCACCGGCACGACGACGAAGTTGTCGCCGATGTTCGGGTCCAAGACCCCGATCGGCCGGCCAGGCTCGGGAACGGAGATGAACAAGCGCGGCCCGACCGGAGACGTCGGCTGTGCTTCAACTTCGAGCGCGCTTTGCGCGGTCAACGGGCGTTCGGCGAAATCGATGATCCAGGCCAGGCCGTCGCGTTGCACCGCCGGGTTGTAGCGGCGCGATGTGCGGATCCGCAGCACCGTGGCGTCGCGGCTGGGAACCTGCAGAATTTCGAACGCGCCTTCGCCGGCTTCGGCTTGCAGCGCCGCGGTATCGACCGTCAGCGGCGTATCGAAAACGATCCAAATGGCGCCGCCGCGTCGGAATGTGGCGGCGGCGACCGGCTCGTCGAAATCGAAACGGAACGCCAGGCGGTCGTCGCCGGGCTCGGCGCTGGCACGGGCCGGGACGGCTTCGCGGGCGGGCGTATCGATCGGCTCTTCCGCCGGAAACGCCGGCGGCGGCGCTGCGGGCGGCGGCGTCGTGCCGATCACCGGCACCAGGGCGCGCGGGCGCTCCTGTTCGGCGACCGGTGGTGGCGTCACACCGGGATTGATCGGTTGTTGCAGGGCTTGCGGCACGGCGGCCACCAGGCGCGAGCTCTCGGCGGCGGTTTCGGTCTCCGCCGGTGCCTCGAGCGCCGACGCGACGGGTGCGGGCGGCGCAGGCGCAGCGGGGGCCGCTGCCGTCTCGGTTTCGATCACGGGCGCGGGCGGCGGTCCGTCGGGCGGCAGCGTCGCGGGCGCATCGCTGCCGGTCGGCTGGCGAATATCGAGAACGATCTTCGCGCCGGTGACGAAGTTCCGCACCTCCGACGTCGGCGGCACCGCCAGCAGCAACGACGTTTGCCCATCCCGCACATCGGTCCGGACATCGCCCAACCAGCGGATGTCGCGGCCCGACAAGGCACCGACGTTGAGACGCACCGCGCGGTCGGCCTGGAGCGTGACGACGCCGTCAACCGTGTCTACGCGATACGGGGTCTCCGTCTCGAAATCCAATACCACCCGCGTGTAATCCGGATGCACCCCGGTGCGGATTCCGACCGCCGGCGCATCGGCCGGCACCGCCTGGGCCTCGGTGATTTGACGGCGCGAGCCGGCAACCGGCGTTTCGACGCGCACGGTCCCGCCGTCCCCCTCGGTGACAGGAGCGGCGGCGGTGCCGGCGGATGGTGGCGCGGCCTCGGACCCGGACGTCGGCAGAACCTCCACCGTAACCGCGGTCCCGGTATAGAAAGCGAAGACCTCGGCATCGCGGGCCAGGGTCAGCACCACCGAGCGGCCGTCGGGCCCGACCTCGGCGCGGGTCACGACATCGGCGACCGGCCGCAATGCGGCGGCGAATGGCCCGTCGATCGGGCGCGAGAACCGGATCGTCACTTCGCGCCCGTTCTGGCTCTTTTGATAGGACACAGGATCGGTCCAGCCGAACGTCAACAGCACCGACGCATCCGCGGTTTCGGCACGCAACGGAATCCGCTCCGCACCGGCGTCAGTCGGTGCGGCAGTCAGGGCTAGGAACATCAGCGCGGCGGCCATCGCGGGCCGCGTATACCGGTGTTTCATGGTCAGAATATGCTCACCGTCGGCATGATGATGACATCCACCCGCCGGGCCAATTGCCGGCGCTCCTCATCGCTAAGATTCGGCAAACGATTATACTGGCTATCGGCGTATCCCAAAACCGCAACGGGCTGGTCGTAGCCACCGCGCCGGATTGCATTGGCGACGGACGACGCCCGCGCAATGGACAATTCCCAGTTCGAGGTGAAGGTTTCGCCGTCCGGCGGGTCGGGGTCGGTATGGCCGGTGACCCCGATGGCGTTGCCGATATTGGCGAACATCGCGCCCAGCGTATACATCGCACCCTCGGCCCGTTCGCTGATCAAGGCGGCACCGGGATCGAACAGCAGATCGCCCGGCAAGGCCACCATCAGCCGATCTTCTAGCCGCACCACCAGAACATCGCGCAGCACCGGATCGTTCTCCAGGTTCTCTTCGATCACCGAGGCGAGGTAATCCAGATTGACCGCCCGTTCGCGGAACATGGTGCCGATGTTCAGCTGCGCTGTGGGTTTGCGAATGGTTTCCTCGGGCGCCGGGTTCAGGGTCCGGGACAACGAATCGATGATCTTGTCCCATTCGTCGATCTTGACGTTGGACATGGCGAACAGCATCACGAAGAACGTCAGCAACAGCGACACCAAATCCGTGAACGTGATCATCCACATCCGGGTGTTCCGGTGCTCCGGCTCGATCGCGTGTTCGGGCTCCCACGGGGTCGACCGTCTCATTGCGCGGCCTCCGCGGGTGCCGGGGCGGCGTCGCCAGGTGCGGGGGCGGCTTGTTCGGGTTCCGGGGCGATCTCCTCGATTTGCAGATCTTCGCGCTGCTGCGCCGCTTCGAGGGCGTCACGAAAACGGATCGCGGTCTCCTGTTGGCTGCGGACCCAGAACCAGAAGCTGATTTCCAGCGGATTGCCTTGCTTGAGACCGATGGCGACGCTGTCGGGCGGTGCACCGCGGCTCACGAACGTCGCGGCCAAGCTGCCGACCCGCTGCATTTCCAGGGTCTCTGACACCGGTAACGCACCACCCTCGGCGGTCGACGAGCCGATGATGATTTCCATGTCTTGACGCAGTCCCGGCGGCCGGTTGCTCAGCACCGCGATAATCCGGTCCACCACCGGCAGCACGTCTTCGCGCACCTCGACCGCATCGGCGACGAACAACTGGTTGGTGCGAAGTTGCAGTCGCATCAGACGGCCGGCCTGCACGACGTCGACCTGCTCGACCTGAATGGCGGTCGAGAACGTGGTGGTAATCTGTTGCTGGAACGCTTCACCGGCGAGGATGTCGCCGTCCTTGGCGTTGAATTCGACCGGGTCCGTGGTCGGCGGCAGCACGGCGGTGAACGTCGAGGTGAGGCTGTCCATCACCGCGTCGGATTTGACCTGTTCAAACGTCGATATGGAGACCAACAAAATAAAGAACGCGAGAACCAGCAGAAACAGCCCGAGAAAGATGGGCACCAGATCGGGCCGATCCGGTTCTTCGTAGTCCTGCCATTCCTTATCGAGGTCGATCATCGACGACCGTCGCTCCTTCCATCAGTCGAAACTTGCGAGAAGCGCGTCAATTTCCTCTTGCGTGTTGCCACTGCCTTCAAGCTGCGGTCCTTGCAGCAGATCCTCATCGGTCAGCGGTGTTTCCTCGCTTTCCGGTGCATCGCCCGCATCGGCGCGGTATTTCTCGATCTCGTCGCCGAACGCATTGAGCAGCCCATCGACCGTATCCTCGATATGCTTCAAGGCTTTGACGACCTTGGTGATGCGCTGGCCTGTGATGTCCTGGAAACTGCAGGCCTCGTAGATGCCGGTGGTCGCCGCTTCGAGGGTCAGGCGCGTATCCTCACTGACCTCGTCCATCACGCTTTCGACGGCTTCCGTCGCGTCCATGATCGAGTTGGTCGCCTCGGCGGTCGCTTGGACGATAGCGTCCAACTCGTCCGAGGCGGTCCTGAGGTGCTGATCCTTGACCGTGTCGGGCCGGAGCGACGCGATCTCGCGCTTGGCGGCCCGGATATAATCCGCCAGCGATTGCAGTTCGTTATAAAGTTCGACGTCCTTGGCGCTGAGATCGCCGCGCATGCTGGCCAGCATGGACTTCACCACATCGGCGATGTCGTCGACCTTGACGTCGTCGCCACGGTGTTCGCGGATTCCCGCAAGCATTTTCTGGAAGTCGGGATCCGCATCCATGCGAGGTTACCCCTTCTTCGAACCCGGTCGTTTCGCCGCGAGAACGCGGCCGCGTCAGAAATCCCCGAGGACGCTGACCAGCTTCGTTTTCAAAGTCTCGGCGTTAAAAGGCTTCACAATATAGTTGGACACCCCGGCCTCTTTGGCCGCGATCACGTTCTCGGATTTGCTTTCCGCGGTGATCATGATGAACGGAAGGTGTTTAAGGTTATCGTCGGAACGCACCTCGCGCAGCAGCTGAATGCCGGTCATCGGTTCCATGTTCCAGTCGGAAATCACCAGGCCAAATGTATCCTGGCGGAGTTTCGCCAAAGCTTCGGCGCCATCGGCGGCTTCGTCGATGTTGGAAAAATTCAACTGTCGGAGCAAATTCCGCAAGATCCTGAGCATGGTCTTGTAATCGTCCACGATCAGAACCTTCATATTCATATCGACGGCCATGGCAGGTCTCCAAACCTATAAAACGTGCGGCCCCAACGGCCCAGCGGTGTTCCTTTTCATACCTAAACTTTCGGGAAAGTCCATGACAACTTAGGGTTTTCCGATAGTTCCGGCACACTCAGCCGAGGCGTGGCCCCGCCGACGTCTACTGCAACGGCGCCACATTGCGCGGCAATTCCCGGAGCGCCCGCAGTTCGACCGTGATTTCGCGGGCCCGCTGCGGGTTCAGATTGGCCATAATCGGCGCGAGGCTGCGCTCCTTCATACGTTCCGCCACCTCAAGCAGGGTATTCATTTCCAAGTCTTCGAAAATCTGCGCCGCGTCCTTCGGCTTCATGTTTTCGTAGATCCGCACCAAGCTGCCGAGCTTCTCTTCTTGCTGATTGTCGAACACCTGGATACGGGACTCGATCACCTGGCGCAGTTCGTTCAATTCGGCCACACGGCGTTCGATACGGATTTCCGCAGCCCGCAACAGACCTTCGCGGGCGTCCAGTTCGCGGTCGCGGGCCTCAAGCTCGTCGCGGCGCTCCGCCAGACGCATCAGGATTTCAATCTCCGCCGGCGTCAGCAGCGTCGGATCATCGGTGATCAAGCGGCTTGGATCTTCTTGCACGGTGGCGCCGACGGCGTCGGGATCGGTGGCCGCAGACTCCACAGGCGCCGGTGCGGGCGCCGGCCCGCCACTCGTCGGCGTCGGCTCAGGCTCGGTTTGCGCGGTGGCGCGGGCGATCTCGATCGGACCGTCGAGGAACACGCCGACCCCCTGCCAGATGTCGCCGATCCGCACCGTCAACATCAAGGTCGCGGCGAAAATAGTGATCGGCAGGAAGCGAATTTTCGACAGTAGTCTCAGCATGACTTCAGGTTCCCGTTACCGCGTTAACCGGCATCTCGCAGGGCGCGGAGCAATTCGCGCTCGGCCTCAGACTTCGCCGACAGGCGTTCGGCCTCGTCGGCCGGCGGCGTATCGGCCAAGGACGTCGCCCGCAGCGGCGCAGTGCCGGGCCCTGTTGCCGGTGTCGCGGACGGCTTGGGCGTGACGCCCATGTCGTCGCGCGCGAGACGGACCATTTCTTCCAGCCGGTCCGCGGCCGAGCCGCCCCGGTCGGCCAAAAACGCAAGGTCGTCGCGCAGTGACTGGGCGCGTTCCATCTGGATGTCGAGGGCCTTGGCGATGGTGTGCAGCTGATTGATGTTCTCTTCCGCGCGCAACGTCGACTCACCGAAGGTCCGGGCCAGGTTCTCAAGGTCTTTCTTGTCGGCGCGCAGCCGCGACAGCCGTTTATTCAACGTGACGGCATAGCCGATCGTCACGACCAGCAACACCGCAACGAACAAATCTATAATCAATGTGTACGGCATGGCGTTCCCTCCAATCGCGCGCGGTTACGAGCCGCCCCGCGGGGTTTTGTCGATCCGGTCCTCGATCCGCACGGCGACGCGGTCGCCCTTGCGGCCCATGCGGCCGGTGTACATCGGCACTTGACCGCAGGCGAGACGGATCGGCGAGTCCTGTTTGGCGCTCAGCATGATCCGCGATCCCACCTTGAGATCGAACACGTCGCGCAAGCGCATGATCTGCGTATCGATCACCGCTTCCAGGTCGACGTCCGTGACCCACAGTTCTTCGGCAAGGTGGGTTTCCCAAATGGAATCGCGGCCGAATTTCTCGCCCATGAACATCTGCAGCAGCAGTTCGCGCACCGGCTCCAGCGTTGCGTACGGGATCAGCAATTCAAGCCGCCCGCCCCGGTCTTCCATGTCGATCCGCAGGCGCGCCACGATGGCCGCGTTGGACGGGCGCGAAATCGTCGCAAAACGGGGGTTCGTCTCGAGCCGGTCGAAGCGGAATGTCACCGGGCTCAGCGGCTCGAAGGCGGCGGACAGATCGCTCAGCATCACGTGCACCATACGCTCGACCAGCGAGCGTTCGATGGTGGTGTAGGGCCGGCCCTCGATCCGCATCGCCGCCGTGCCGCGGCGTCCGCCCAACAACACATCGACAATCGAGTAAATCAGCGAACTGTCGACGGTGATCAGACCGAAGTTGTCCCATTCCTCGGCCTTGAAGACGCTGAGCATGGCCGGCAGCGGGATCGAGTTCAGATAATCGCCGAAGCGGATCGACGCGATGTTGTCGAGCGAGACCTCGACGTTGTCGGAGGTGAAATTCCTGAGCGAGGTCGACATCAACCGGACCAGGCGGTCGAACACGACCTCCAGCATCGGCAGACGTTCGTAGGAAACCAGTGCCGACGAGAGGATCGCCTGAATACCGGAGCGTTCGTTGCCGTCTTCGCCTTCCTCGTCGAAGCCGAGAAGCGAGTCGATTTCATCTTGGTTGAGGACCCGGGTCGCTTCGCGCGATCCGCCGTCTCCGCCGCCGCCGCCATCGTCGCCGTCGCCGGCCATCATGGCTTCCCATTCGGCGGCTAGATCGTCCTGGTCGCCGCCACCGTCGCCGCCGCCGCCATCGTCGTCACCGTCCCCGCCAAGCGCGGCTTCCCATTCGGCGGCCAGCGCGTCCTGGTCGAGATCGTCATCCCCCGGCGCCATTCAGATGCCCCTCGCCTGTGCCACAGTAACCTTGCCCGCCGCCATCATTGGATCAGCATTTCCCGGAACAGAATGTCGCGCACAGGCACCGGCGCGACGGCCGCGCGGATCCGGGTCAGCAATTCCTCGCGCAGGCGATAGACACCCGCCGATCCGCTGAGGTCCTCGACCCGCAATTCCCTGAGGTAAACGTTAAAGTTATCCATCACCCGTGCTATCACCGCCTCGACGCGGGGTTTGTCCTCTTCCCGTTGCAGTTCCAGGCTCACCTGTATCTTGATGAACCGGGCCTGCCGGCCGCCGGTGTTCAAGTTCACCGTCAGCGCCGGCAATTCATAGAAGACAGACGGTCCGCCCTCGCCTTCGACGGTTTCGCCGCCACCGCCGCCATCTCCGACGATCATCTTCACGACGGGGTCCAGAAGACCCGTGAAGTAAGCGCCGGCGACGCCGCCCACGACCAAAAGGATCACGACAACGATAATAATCAGCAGCTTCTTCTTGCCGCCGGACGGAGCAGATCCTTCCCCTCCGCCTTCTTCGCTCATGCCGTCGTCGGCGTCTTCCTCGGCCATGTGCCCTCTAATCGACGCCGGACGGAAGTCCGCACCGGCGCAATGGCGGACTATACCGTCCGTTTGGTTAACAAGTCGTTGCCAAGCGGGGCAACGGCAGCTTCAGCGACGCGGACGCCCGGCCTGCGCACGCTAGGCCACATTTGGGTTTCCGGCGAATCCTAAAATACCAAATACGGAATCCCCCCCGCAACAAAAGGACACCATGTCGGCTTTTGCCGAACCGCCGCATTCCCGGCAGGAGTTGCCCGGCAATCCCCTCCCAGGGCCCCGCAATCGGCACGGCGCGCCTCGGTCATTTCCCCATAATGCATTGAAAAACAACAAATATTTTTTTGGCACGATCCCTGCTTAGTTGTCGGCAATCGCACCGTCAAAAGGCGGGCGGACAAGAAAAACGGGAAAGGATCGTGGAACATGGAAAACACGGGCTATATCGCGCTTTCGCGGCAAACCGGGTTGCGGCGGCAGATGGACGTCATCGCCAACAACCTCGCGAACATGAGTACACATGGATACCGCGGCGGACAGATGATGTTCGTCGAACACCTCGTTAAGTCGAAGGGCGGCGACAGCCTGCTGACCCCGCGCAACCATTACGTCCGCGACATCGCGACGATGATCGACACGGCATCCGGTCCGGTGGAGACGACGGGCAATCCCCTCGACATCGCCATTCAAGGCGAAGGGTACTTCGTGGTGCAGACGCCGGAGGGCGAGCGCTACACCCGGAACGGCCGGTTCCAACTGGATAACACCGGACAATTGGTCAACCAGTTGGGGCAAGCGGTTCTCGCCGAAGGCGGCGCGCCGATCATCTTCGCGCCGGAAGATACCGAGATCGTGGTCTCGGTCGACGGCACGGTCTCGACCAACAACGGCGAGCTTGGACAGTTGCAGATCGTCAACTTCGAGAACGAACAGGAACTGGAGCGGACCTCGGGTGCGCAGTTCATCACCGACGAAGAGAACCCACCACAGGCGGTCGAGAGCCCGAGCGTGCTGCAAGGCGCGGTCGAGGGCTCCAACGTCCAGCCGATCGTGGAAATGGCCAACATGATCGAGGTGCACCGGCGCTACGACTCGCTGCGCTCGTTCATAGAGCGCGAAGACGAACGGCAACGGGCCATGATCAAAGACTACGCGGCAACCAGCTAACCGCGAACCAACGGGAAAGGACTAAACCATGAGATCGCTTGATATCGCATCGACCGGGATGTTGGCGCAGCAGCGCAACGTCGAGGTCATCTCGAACAACTTGGCGAACATGAACACCACCGCCTTCCAACGCCGCCGGACCGAGTTCCACGACCTGATCTATCAGGATATCCGGCGCGTCGGTTCGACCTCGTCGGACGCCGGCGACGTAGTGCCCACCGGGGTACAATTGGGCCTTGGGGTCAAGCTCGCGGCGGTTTACCGGATCCACGAGCAGGGCAACCTGACGGCGACGGACAACACCTTCGATCTGGCGATCCAGGGTAAAGGCTTCTTTCAGGTGACCCTGCCGACGGGCGAGACTGCCTATACGCGGGACGGCACCTTTCAGTTGAACGAAACCGGCGTCTTGGTGACCCACGACGGGTATCAGGTGGACCCGGGCATCACCGTGCCGCAAGCGGCGATCGACGTGACGATCAACAACTCCGGCGAAGTGCTGGCGAAAATCGAAGGGCAGGTCGCCCTGCAGAACCTCGGCCAAATTCAGCTGGCAACGTTCCAGAACGAGCCGGGCCTTGAGGCCATTGGGGACAACCTGTTGCTGGAAACCCCGGCATCGGGCGCACCGGTCGCCGGCAACCCGGCGGACGAAGGCTTCGGGTCTTTGCTGCAGGGTTTCTTGGAGACATCGAACGTCAACGCTGTTGAGGAAATCTCGCACCTGATCTCCGCGCAGCGCGCCTACGAGATGAACTCCAAGGTCATCCAGACCTCGGACGAGATGATGGGCACGTTGACCACGCTTCGCTAAGGGGCGCGCCGAAAGGAGTAAGCGTTATGCAGACACTCAGATCCTTGGCTTTGGTCGTCGCATTTGCGGTCGGACTGGGGGCGGCGCCAGCCGCCGCCGCCGAAGACGCCGCGGACACCCTGCCGTCGCTGTTGCACGAACACATTTTGACCAACGAGCGGGTCGTCCGTCTCGGCGATCTGTTCAGCAACACCGGCGAGAAGGCGGAGATCGGCGTCACCTATGCACCCGAACCCGGCAAGCGCTTGGTGCTGGACGCCCGCTGGTTGTTCCGCGTGGCCGCTGCGTACGGTCTGGATTGGCGTCCCATGGACGGCACCGTCCAAGCCGTGGTCGAGCGGGACGCCATCGCCATTCCCATGGAACTGATCAAGGAAGAGATCCTGTTCGCGCTCTCCGATCAGGGGCTGGGCGAGAACATCGACCTGGCGTTTTCCGCCGGATTTCAGCAGATCTTCATTCCCGCCGCCGACGATCCGACCTTGCGCGTCGATGCGGTGGACTATCGCCCGCGCACGGGCCGCTTCGTCGCCCTGCTTAGCGCAGGCGGCGGCCGCGATATGCGGCAGCTGCGGATCACCGGGCGGGCGTTTGAGACCGTGGAGGTTCCGGTGCTGAACGCCCGCGTTCAACGCGGCGATCCGATCCGGGATCATCACATCGAATGGATCAAGGCGAAGGCGGAGCGTGTGCAGAACGACGTCGTTTTGGATGCCAGCGACATCGTCGGCATGACCCCGCGGCGCGGCTTGCGGCCGGGACAGCCGATCCGCGCCAACGACATCACACGGCCAATGATCGTCGAGCGTAACGGTCTGGTGACCATCGTGCACAAGGTGCTCAACATGTCGCTGACCGCACAGGGCCGCGCCCTGCAGGCCGGTGCCATGGGCGAAACCGTGCAGGTCAAGAACGCGCAATCCAGCATGATTATCGATGCCGAGATCATCGGCCCCGGCCGGGTCGCGGTGCGCTCGGCATCGCAAAAACTGTCGATGAACTTGAATTGAGGTCGACCGCGCCCAAGCGGCCGCGGCAATAAGGAACGGAACCATGAAAACACACTATCCCAGGAAACAATGGCTGCGGGTTCTCTGCGTCGGAAGCCTGGCGTTCACCCTAACGGCCTGTAACCTAACCAGCCGGCTATCGGAAATCGGCGATGGGCCGGAACTGACGACCATCCAAAACCCGCAAGCTGGACCTGAGTACCAACCGGTCAGCCTGCCGATGCCGTCACCGCAGATCGCCGAGGAAAATCCGAGTTCGCTCTGGCGGGCCGGCGCGCGGGCGTTCTTCAAGGACCATCGCGCCAAGGAAATCGGCGACATGGTCACCGTGCGACTGGATCTGTCCGACAGCGCCACGTTGGAAAACAAAACCGACCGAGACCGCACCGACAGCGAGGCGGCGAACATCACCAACCTGTTGGGGTATGAGGCCGATTTCGCGGCGATCTTGCCGGACACCGTGACGCCCACGGCATTAGGCAACTTCGGCAACCGGCACCAGACCCTCGGCGAGGGCGAGATCGAACGTTCGGAAACGATTTCGCTGACCTTCGCCGCAATCGTCACGCAGATACTGCCCAACGGTTCGTTGGTTCTGATGGGCCGCCAAGAGATCCTGGTGAACTCGGAACTGCGCGAATTGATGGTCACCGGTGTCGTCCGGCCCGAGGATATCGAGAGCGACAACACCATCACACACGAGAAAATCGCCGAGATGCGCGTCGCCTACGGCGGTCGCGGCACGCTCAGCCAGCTACAGCAACCACGCTGGGGCACCCAGCTGTGGGACATCTTTTTCCCGTTCTAGGTTCAATCCAGAACCTGGCACCTTTACGCCGGCGCAGAATGCGCCGGCTTTTTTTTGCGAGAATGAAAGTGCTGAGACTTAGTCGTCGCGGTGCGTGCGTTCCATGCGCTCGTGGCGTTCCTGCGCTTCGATCGACAGGGTGGCGATCGGCCGCGCCTCGAGGCGGGCGATGGAAATCGGCTCGTCGGTCTCTTCGCAGTAGCCGTAGGAACCGTCCTCGATCCGGCCGAGCGCCGAGTCGATCTTGGAAATCAGCTTGCGGGCGCGATCACGGGTGCGAAGTTCCAGCGAGCGGTCGGTCTCGATCGCGGCGCGGTCGGCCACGTCCGGCTCAGAAATGCCGCCCTCTTGCAGGGTCTGCAGCGTCTCGTTGGATTCCTTGACCAATTCGGTGCGCCAGGACAGCAGCTTTTGGCGGAAGTATTCCCGCATGCGCGGGTTCATGAACGGTTCTTTTTTTGTTGGTTTATAGTCCGGCGATAGAGTGACACTCATCTGTCCGCTGGCTCCTCAACTGTTCAATTCCGCGAAGCGCGGCGGAATATAATTGCGCATAGAGGATGCCGCAAGCCCGTATTTAAACGCCGGGAATATTAACTATCCTTTTGATAAGAATAACAATTAATCAAGAACTGCCGCATCGCCTACCGGGTGAGCTTGGCGATTTCCACTTCGACCCGCAGCTCAATATCGGAAATAAGGTCGTTCAACTTGGGGTCGTCGGCGCCGGTTTTGCGCTCTCTCAGCTTGCGCGCCAGCTCGTGCAACGCCTCTTTGCTGACCCGGCCGAGCAGGATCGATTGCCTGAGATCTTCAAGGCGGTCCAGTAAATCGGTGCCGTGCGCCATCATCAATCCGCGCGAACGATGCGCGGTGGCGTCGGCGGATTGTTGGACGGCGAGGATCGCCTCGACCCCGCCGACACCGGCGGCGCCGGAAACGGTCGTGGCTTCGTTGGGCCCTTCCGCGGCTTTCAAAGCGTCGGCGAACCCGGCCCCGTCGGGTGCCGGTTTGGCCCCCGCCTTGCGCGTCTGCGACGTGCCCTTGGCGCCACCTGTCTTCGAGACTTTCATCGATCCCTCGTTTCCAAGACCGCCGGGAACGGTTTCGCCCCACCCGTCGCGACGGGGCCCGCGGTCGCCGAGAGCCTACCAGCGCTTCCCCCCGCCCGCAATTTCCACGCGCGGAAATCTGCTCCCGGTCAGTTCTGCAATTAAGAATGACTTGCAAACTTTGCATGAAACCGTCACACCTTGGTGATGTCTTTTACACAGACCCGCCGCGTCTTCGACACGGACACCATGACTGTGACGCCCGTGGACCAGGGCCAAGAGGCGCATCGGCACGCCAGACCGGCCGCCGCCGGCGCCCCCACGAACGGCCTGAACCTGCGGTCGATTTCGCATCATTTCGGCGCGACCCAGGTGCTTCACGACGTGTCCGTCGCGGTGGCGCCCGGCGAGCTGGTGTGTCTGCTGGGCCCCAGCGGCTGCGGCAAAACCACTTTGCTGCGGCTTGCCGCGGGACTGGAGCCGATCCAGCAGGGGCAAGTGGAAATCGACGAAACCGTCGTCGCCGACGGCGACGCCGGGCGTCCCTTGCCGCCGGAAAAGCGCGACGTCGGGCTGATGTTTCAGGACTTCGCCTTGTTCCCGCACATGGACGTTTGGCGCAACATCGGCTTCGGCGTGCCGTCGACCAAGCGCGCGGCGCGGGAGCCGTGGATGACCTCCGCGCTGCGGACCATGCACTTGGAGGCACATACGCACGCCTATCCGCACACGTTGTCCGGCGGCCAACAGCAGCGGGTCGCCCTGCTGCGCGCGCTCGCCCCGGAACCTAAGGTTCTGTTGCTGGACGAGCCGTTTTCCGGCCTCGATGTGACCATGCGGGCGCAGATCCGCGCCGAGACCCTGCAAGTCGTCAAGAGCACCGGTGTCGCCACCCTGATGGTGACCCATGATCCCGAAGAAGCGATGTTCATGGCCGACCGCATCTTGGTGATGAACAAAGGCCGGATCGTCCAGGACGGCGCACCGATCGATCTCTATTTCAAACCAGCGGACGCCTTCGTCACCGAACTCTTCGGACAGGTCAACAGAGTCAGCACGCGGATCGAAAACGGCGCCGCGGAGACGCCCTTCGGCCGTCTGCCAGCGGCGGAGCATGCGGACGGAACCGCCGTTCAGGTGTTGATCCGGCCCGAGGCCATCGACCTCAAAGCGGCGGCGGACGGCGACGGTGTCGAGGTTAACGTCACCGCGGCGCGCGCGCTTGGCCGCTCCAGCGTGGTCCTATTCACCCTGCCCGACGGCGAGCAAATGCAGGCCCGCATCGAGGGCGTGTTCCTGCCCGATGCCGGCAGCCGCGTACGCGCCACCCTCAAACGCGAGCAATCCCACATCTTCGTCGATACCGGCGCGGCGGACTGACCCGGTAATCCTTGCCGGGAGCCCGGCGTTCGCTGCCGAAGCCATCTATCGGCAACCCGACGCATAATTCTTAAATAACTGATTTTATTATATTTTTGCGCGAGCCAAAGTTGGCACGACGCATGCATCAATGGTGTCAGAAAACCGCGCCCGAGGTGCGCGCGGCACAACGCAAGACAACGAAGAGGCCGGTCCATGAGTGGCTACGGATTGTTTCAGGCATCGACCCTCGGCATGAGGTCGCAGTCGCATAAGCTGAACACCATCGGCTACAACATCGCCAATGTGAACACCGGGGGGTTCAAGCGGATCGACACCGAGTTCGAGACCGTGCTGAGCGACAACATCGGTGGCCGCAGCCGGGATTTCGGCGGCGTCAAACCGTACTCCCGGCCGACCAACGCCACGCAGGGCTTGGTTCAGGGCACGGGGCGCAATCTGGACTTGGCGATTTCCGGCGAAGGGTTTTTCTCGGTACAGCCGGAACTGGCCACCAGCAACCAGGTGTATTTCACCCGCGACGGCTCGTTCCAACTCAATACGGTGGATGGGCAAACCAGTTCCGTCACCGCCGACGATGGCTCGACGATCACGGTGTCGAACGGCTACTTGGTCGACAAGAACGGCATGTTCGTGCGCGGCATCGCCGCCGCCGACGACGGAACGTTTTCGACGACCGCAACACCGGAACCGATGCGGGTCGATCAATACGCCTTTGTCGAAGAAGGCCGCGCGACCACATCGGCGACGCTGGAGTTCAACCTGCCGGCCGAGGCGGAATTCGGCGACACGGCGGAGACTTTCACGCTCCGGACATACGATTCCAACGCCGCCGAGCGGAACATCACCTTCGATTTTTCGAAATCGCTGACGAACAATGAATGGCGGGTCGATTTCCGCGCCGACAACCTGACGACCGGCTCGGTCGGCCCAGGCAGCCAGTTTTCCGCTTCGGCCGACGGCGCCACGCAGTCTTTTGTCTTCGACGGCGCCGCCAACACGGCGCAATTGCTCGACGCCTCCAGCGTCGGGGTTTCCGGTGCGTTCAACAATCTGCGTATCGGCGACGAAGTCACGTTTGCCGGCACCACCAGCAACAATGCGACGTTGACCATCACCAACATCATCAACAACGGCTCTACCCTGGTGTTCGGCAGCGGCATCACGTCGGAAACGGCAACCGCCGGCAGCGTCACGTCGACCGCGACATTGGGCAACCCGTTGGTCTTTTCGCAAACCGGCCAAATCAGCAGCCCCGACGCATTGACGTTCACCGCCACGTGGGACGATGGCGCAACCTCCAGTTTCAACATCGACATCGACGCCATGACCCAGTTCGACGGCGGGTTCACGCCGTTTACATCGGGACAAGACGGGTTTGCCCGGGCTGACATCACCAGTCTGAGCTTTGACTCTTCAGGCCATGTGTTGGGCCTATTCAGCGACGGCACCGAGCGCCAGATCTACAAGATCCCGCTCTACGACTTTGCCAATCCGAACGCCTTGGATTCCGAAAACGGTCTGCTGTTCACGGAGACGCAAGCGTCCGGCACGGCGGAGGTGTTCTTCGCCGATGAGAATTCGAAGGCGCAATTGCTGCCGACTTCGGTCGAGATATCGAACGTGGACATCGCGCAGGAATTTACCCGCATGATCCAGACGCAGAACGCCTACAACATGAACGCGACGACCTTTAAGACCATCGACGAGATGACGACGGTGGCGCGGGACCTCAAGGCCTAAGGCGGGCCGTCGGCCGGCACGTCCGCCAATTCGCGGACCACATCCGCATAGTCGACAAGCGCGGCGGCACCCTCCTCGGACAAACGATACACGCCGCGCCGCTCCCTTTCGAACCAACCGTAATGATTCTTCTGCAGGATCGACCCCGCGCGCGCGACGTTGGTCCCGGCCCTGATCTCGGAAACACCCAGCACCTTGCCGCCGTTTAACGTCATGGCGCAGCGGATGGCGTCCTGACGGTAGGTCGTGACGATCTTGACCCGGGTCGCCCCGGCGGTGTTCGGATCGCCCGTTCGTTCCCGGAATTCTCTCTGTAAGCGCGCCTGCTTACGCGCGTTTTTCCGCGGCCGGTAGGGTGCGGGATCGAGAAGCACGTCGATTTCACGGCCGGCGCCACCCAGCGGATCGACCAACATCAGCCCCAGGCCGAGCCGCCGGCACAAGCCCTTGATGGATCTTTGCTTTTTCCGCCAGTTGCGCCGCTTCGGCGTGGTATCCGGCCGCAGCACGGCGAGGTATACGTCGTCGCTCAGTGTTTGCCGGTCGACCCCTTGCAGGACCAGTTCCAACGAGAACGCCGTTTTCAATTCGACGATCAACGTCATCGCCTCGGCGTTGCTGGCGACGACATCGCAGCCGTTCACCTCGGCTTTGACGTCATATCCATTGGCCTCGAGAAACCGCTTCACGGGCGGATACAACTCGGTTTCGCGGATCATTCAGATCGCTCTTTCGCAATAAACGACACGTCGGCCGACTATCCCCCTCCGCATAACGCCGCACCATAATGGCCACCGGTGAATAAACATCTAACGGCGCAAGGGCGCCGACCGCGCGGCCGACGGCGGTCTCAATGCGGTCTTCGCACATCCGGCAAGAACTGCCTACCGCCCACCGATACGGGCACAAATCCCCCTTTCCCGGCGACGCACCGACACCTTAACCAATTGATTTTATGGACTTTTAAGGCAGAGCCGTTTGGCACGGTATTCGCAAGACACCCGGCACAGTCTCGGTAACGAGCATCAAAAACGGGATAAAAGATGAAAAACGTAGTCGCCCATCACTGGAACAACATCGCCAAAGGCGCCGTCGGCGCCTTGGCGGCGTTGGCGATCGTGATCACCGCGAGCAGCGCCGAAGGCGCATCGCGGATCAAGGACATCATCGATTTCGAAGGTGTGCGGGACAACCATCTGGTCGGTTATGGCCTGGTGGTCGGCCTGAACAACACCGGCGACAGCCTCGCCGACGGTCATTTCACCAAGCAGAGCCTGCAAGCCATGCTCAACCGCCTGGGCGTCAAGCCGACCGACGCGGGCCTAAGCTCGCAGAACGTCGCCGCGGTGATGGTAACCGCCAGCCTGCCGCCGTTCGTCCGCCAGGGTTCGCGGATCGACGTCACGGTCAGCGCGCTGGGCGACAGCTCGAGCCTGCTTGGCGGCACCTTGTTGGTGACGCCCCTGCTCGGCGCCGACGGCGAAGTCTACGCCGTCGCCCAAGGCCAGTTGGCCGTTGGCGGCTTTCAAACCCAAGGCAATGCCGAAACCGTCACCAAAGGCGTTCCGACGTCGGGTCGGATCGCCAACGGTGCCATCATCGAACGCGAAGTGCCGTTCGATATGTCGCAGATGCAAAACGTCAACCTGACGCTCCGCAATCCCGATTTCACCACCGCCCGCCGCGTCGCCCAGGCCGTGAACGCCTTTCTCGGCACCTCGGCGGCGGTCGCCACCGACCTCGCGACGGTGACCTTGCAGGTCCCCGACAGCTACCGCAGCAACGTGGTCAACCTGCTGACCGACATCGAACAGCTCCGCATTCAGCCGGACCAGTTGGCGCGGGTCGTGATCGACGAGCAAACCGGCACCATCGTCATGGGTGAAAACGTCCGCATTTCGCCGGTCGCGATCGCCCAGGGCTCGTTGACGATCCGGGTCACGGAAACCCAACAGGTATCGCAGCCCGGCCCGTTCGCCGAGGTCGGCACCACGACGACGGTGGACCGCACCAACATCGAAGTCGACGAAGGCGCGGAGCGGCAACTGACGGTTCTGCAGCCGGGCGTCAGCCTGCAGGATCTGGTCAACGGTTTGAATGCGCTGGGCATCGGTCCCCGCGACATGATCACCATCTTGCAAGCGATCAAGACGGCCGGCGCGCTGCAAGCCGAAATCGAGGTGATGTGATGGACGTCAACGACAGCAGCTATTTCGCCAGCCAACTTAGCGCCGCACGCGGTGCCGCGGGCGCCGGACTGCCGAACCTCAACGCGGTCGACATGAAGCGCATGAAAGAGACGGCGATGGAATTCGAAGCCGTTTACCTGGCGGAGATGCTTCGCCCGATGTTCGAGAACATCGAGGCGTCGGCGCCGTTCGGCGGTGGCCCGGGCGAGAAAATCTATCGCGACATGCAGATCGACGAATACGGCAAATCCCTCGCCAATAACGGTGGCATCGGCCTCGCCGACCACGTGATGCGCGAGATGATCAAAATGCAGGAGGGCCGATAATGGACGCCGAAAAACGCATGACCGATCTGATTAACGTGACGTCCCGACTGATCGACGTGTTGGAGCGCGAGCAGGAGCTGCTCAAGGAACGCCGCCACAGCGAGTTGTCGGCGCTGATCGACGAAAAGGAAACCATCGGCCGGGTCT
The DNA here is from genome assembly GCA_965601835.1 of Rhodospirillales bacterium. Classification (GTDB taxonomy): domain Bacteria; phylum Pseudomonadota; class Alphaproteobacteria; order Rhodospirillales; family Casp-alpha2; genus UBA4479. The sequence continues at coordinate 3,621,459 of OZ271842.1, read as the reverse complement.
ACCAGGCCCGGGTCATGGGCCTGCAGAAGGACCCCGAGCAATTGGCCGACGCGCCCGAAGACATGCGCGACGAGCTGCGCGAGCTGGCGCTTCGGGTCGACCGGTTGGTTTACGAGAACGCCCGCATGATCGACTCCGCGATGAAAGCCAGCAAACGCATCGTCGAGTTGGTCGCCGATGCCTTGAAGGAAAACGCCAACAAGGCGGGCACGTACTCCAACAAAGGTGCATCGCACGCCCCGCGCGCCGCCGCGGGTGCGCGCAGCAGCACGATCTCGCTCGACCAAACGTTGTAGGCATTTGGGCGGCAGCCGCCCGTAAAGAAAGAACCGTCCATGGGAACGATCACACAAGCCCTCCGCACCGCCCAAAGCGGCCTTCTGGTCAACCAGCGGGTGATGGACACGATTGCGCAGAACGTCAGCAACGTGAACACCGAGGGATATTCGCGCAAGATCGTCAGCCTCGAGAACCAAGCAATCGGCGGCACCGGCGCCGGCGTCACGATTTCCGAGGTCTCGCGCCGCGTCGACGAAGGTCTGTTGCGCAGCGTGCGGCTGGAGACCAGCGAACTCAACAAGCTCAGCGTTCAAGAGGATTACTGGTCCCGCCTGCAGGACCTATTCGGCGCGCCGGGGGAAAACACCTCGCTGGCGCACACCCTCGACGAATATACGCAATCTCTGGAAGCGCTGGTGCTGACGCCGGAGCGCTCGTTGGAGAAATCCGAAGTCGCGCGGCAGGCCGAGAACCTGGCGCTGGAACTTCAGAACATCAGCGAGTCGATCCAGGAGTTGCGGCTGCAGGCGGATCAGGAACTCGCGTCCGCCGCCACGCGGATGAACACCCTGGTCAACGAAATCGACCAATTGAACGACGACATCATCGCCAACGGCAGCGTCAGCCGCGACACCACCGATTTGCGGGACCAACGCGATCAACGCCTGACGGAACTGTCGGAGCTGGTCGATATTCGCTACTTCTTCCGAGGCGACGGCGACGCGGTGGTATTCACGTCGAGCGGCGCGACCCTGGTCGATACGGTGCCGCCGACCATCACCCATACGGCGGCCGCCGCGGTCACGGCGACGACCACTCATGCCGAGGGCGACTTCGGCGGGTTCTTCATCGGCGACACCAGTGTCGAGGCCAATGACCAAACCACGGACTTCCGCGAAGGATCCGTGGCCGGCCTGATCGAATTGCGCGACGAAATCCTGCCGGATCTGCAAAGCCAGTTGGATCAATTGGCGGCGACGCTCCGCGACGAGATCAATCAAATTCACAACCGCGGCGTCGCGTTTCCCGGCGCACAGTCTTTCGAGGGCACGCGCACGTTTATCGAACCGTCCAACCAGTCGATCGAACTGGCGAGCGGCGACGACGTCACCATCATGCTGTTCGACAACAGCGGCGACGAGAGCACGCGGACGACATTGAACACCATCATGCAGGCTGCCGGTTTCTCGTCGCGCGGCGCCAGCGACGATTGGGACATGGACGACATCGCGACGACCATGCAAAGCTGGCTTCGGACCAACGGGGCGCCGAACGCCGCGGTCACGGTGACCGCTGGCGGCGGCATGGACATCGCGATCAGCAACACCAGCTTGAATCTGGCGTTCCGGGACGAGACCGCGACGGCGGACGGCTCGACCCAGGAAGACGTGCAGATTTCCTATGATGCCAACGGCGATGGCTTTGCCGACGAGACGATTTCCGGGTTTTCGAACTTCTTCGGCTTCAACGATTTCTTCGTTGACAACCTGTCGGACAACGTCTGGGAGTCCGATGTGCAGGTATCCTCCTTCGTGACCGCCGGCGGCACCTTGACGTTTCGGGATGCGACCGGGTTGATCGGCACGTTCACGGTTTCGGCCAACCAATCGCTCGAAGATTTGGCCACCGCCATCAATCTGGACACCACCATCGCCGCCACCTTCACCGCCGCCGTCGTTCCCGACGGTAGCGGGCAACGGCTGCGGATTTCGCACGACAACGGCTCCAGCTTCCAGTTGACCGACGGCAACAATGAAACCGTGCTCTCGGGCATGGGGTTGGACATTGCCGACGTGCGGCTGGCCGGCACGCTGGCGGTGCGCAGCGACATCGTAACCACGCCGGGCCTGATCGCCACCGGCACCCCACAATGGGATGCGGCGCGCGGCACCAATGGCGAGTACTTTATGAGTGTCGCCGACGACACCATCGCCGAGGCCATGGCCGCGGAAATGACAACCGGCGGCAGCTTCCCGGTTTCCGGCGGGCTGCCCAGCGTCACGTCGACCTATTCACAGCGGGCCGCCGCGATCGTTGCGACCAACGCCAGCCTCGCCAACGACAATGCCCGCGACATCGAAACGCAAGAGTCCCTTCAACAAAGTCTCGTGTTCAAGCAACAGGCGGATTCCGGGGTCAACTTGGACGAAGAGATGGCCAATCTGATCATTTTCGAGCAAGCTTTCTCCGCCGCGGCCCGGGTGATCACGACCATCAACGAGATGTTCGACGCCCTCGAGCGGGCGGTCTAGGTAGAGGACGCACATCATGTCTCGGATCTCGTCATATGCCGTCAACACGCAGCTGATCAACCGGCTGTTGACCACGCAGGAGAGCCTTTTGGACCTGCAGACCCAGGTCAACACGGAAAAGAAATCACAGACCTATTCCGGGATCGCCTCGGACTCGCAACGGCTGATCAATATCGAAAACACCCGCGACCGCTTGGAAAAATACATCAACAACAACAACCAGCAGCAAACCCGGATGCAGATCGCCCAGACCTCGGTCGAGGCGATGCGGGAATCGATCACCAACTTCAGCCGCGAGCTGACCGCCTATTCCAACACCACGCCCGTCACCGAGGCCAACGTCGACGCGGTGCAAGCCTCCGCGTTCCGGGCGCTACGCGATATGGAGGATCTCCTCAACATCGAGGTCGACGGCCGCTTCGTTTTCGGCGGCGGTCGGGCAACCACGGCACCGGTCGATTTCGGCGTCGGGTCGATTTCCGCGTTCCAGGCAATCTACGACGGCGCGCGGGTCAAGGTACCGGAGACCCGGGATGCGCATCTCGAGGACTTCTCGTTCAACGAGGACCACAACAACACCAACAGCCTGTACATCGACAGCAACAACTTCCTGCAGTTCCGCCAGGACGGCGACGACGTCACGACCACCAGCGGGTCCAGCACCATTCGCGCCTCGTCGGCGATTTTCTCGAACCTGACCGCGGGGGCGACCATCACCGTCGCCGACACCGCCAGCAATAACGGCACCTATACGGTGGACAGCGTGTCGAGCGACGGCAAGACGGCAACGCTCCGGACCGACATGCTGACCGACGAGACCATCGCCGTCAGCCTGACCACGGAAACACCGGCCGCGCAGGTCACCTTCCTGGCGGAAGGCGATACCAGCGGCACGCCATCGCGAACCGCCGCCGCCGTCAGCGAGATCGCGTTCGACGCGACCAACGGCACCATCACCGCCACCGGCGGCAGTGTCGGCTTGTTTTCCGGTCTCTCGGCGGGCGATTTCATCACCGTCGGCAGTTCCACCAGCAACAACAAGACCTTCCAGATCGGCTCCGTCGACGGCACCAACTCCATCATCACCATCGACGGCGACCCGACCACGATCACGCTGGCCGATAATTCGACGATCAAGAACGCCGCGGCCGGCGATATCACCTTCGACCGCAGCGCCAACACCATCGTCGCCACCAATGCGGTGTTCTCGGGCGCCAGCGCGGGCGAGGTTATCACCGTCGCCGGCACCGACGAGAACAACGGCACCTACACCATCGCCAGCGTTTCGACCGACGGGCGGACGGTGACCGTCCAATCCACCAAGCTGACCGATGAAGGGCTCAGTGGCGACACGTTCTACGATCAGTATTCGGATACCGATGTCTCTTTCGACAACTCAACACGGACCATCGAAGTCCGGCGCAGCGGCACGACCACGGTGGTCCCGGACATCTTCAATGGCTTGGCGGTCGGCGACCAATTCACCATTGGCAGCACAACCACCAACGACGGCACGTACACCATCGAATCAATTTCGTCTGACGGATCCTCGGTAACTGTCGCCGAAAGCCTAGATGCCACGCCCGTAACCGACACGGATGGCGTTACTTTTACCGGCAGCGGTAACAATTTCTCGTACGAGTCCGGCACCCTGACCGCATTCGATTTCTCGGAACTGCGGTTCACGGCACGAAATGCCGCGAACGCCGCCGACGTGACCGGCGTCTATTCGAATCTGGCGGTCGGCGACACCATCACGATGTCTGGCTCCGCCACCGGTTACAACGGGACGTTCGTGATCACCGAAGTCGGCACCAACGGCGAGTACATCGAGGTCAGCGACAACAGCGCCGGCACCCTGGCGGCCATCGGCGTCGACGGCACCGACGCCGGCGAGATCCGTTTCCAAGTGTTCGGCGCCGACGGCACGATTTCCGCGGATTCATTCTATTCCGGCGACGACCTGGCCCTGACGCACCGCCTCGACGACGACCGCGAACTGGAATTCGACATTCAGGCCAACGATCCCGCGTTCGAGAAGGCCATTCGCGCCATGAAGATCATCCTGCAAGGCGAGTTCGGTACCGAGGGCGGTCTGGATCAGAATGCGGACCGGATCAGCGACGCACAATATTTGTTGAACGCCGCATTGTCGCAAACCGTGGCGGGGAACCCGCCGTTTGGCGACGAGCTTGCGGGCAGCATCGAACAAGTCGAACAGGACATCGGCTTCGACCGCTTCTTGTTGGCGCAGGTCAACGAGACGAACACCTCGTTCATCGGGTTTCTCGACCAATCCATCGCCAAGACCGAGAACGCCGATCCTCTGGAGGCGATCACCCGCTTGCTTGACGATGAGCAGGCGCTCAGCGCATCTTATCAGACGTTCGCGCGTATCCGGCAGTTGAGCTTGACCAACTTCCTGTGATCCGGCGCCGGCCCAGCCCGGCGGCCGATATATTAAAATTTTATTGACAGCGCGACGCGATCTGTGGTTGATAGTGCCATGGGACGATACCAAAAAGTGTATTTTCCCATTGGTGTAGTTATCCGGGCGACAGAAAAATCGCCCTTTTAGTGCCCTTCGGGGCGTTCGAAGCCCAAAAGTACATGCCAGCTTTTCGGCTTCAAAGCTCGGACTGGAGAAGTAGGATGAGCACGAGTATTGGCAATCTCCCGCCGCCGTTTCCGAACGCGGCTCAATCCCTGTCAAAGTTGTCGGGTGACGCGCAATTGCGCGAGCGTGTTGAACGCTCGTCGGAAAGCGCTCCCATCAAGACGGACTTTCCGCCTGAAACTGTGAAGACCCCTGTGTCGTCAGCAGAATCCGGTGCGGAAACGAACACGTCGGCAACGAGCGGCAATGGATCGTCGGTGGACGTAAGCGTCTAAGGCGCGTCTCCGAAGGGAATTTTTCGTGGCTGTCCTGAGCGCAGGAGAGAATGGTCTCTTGCGCTCTCATTTTCGTGGAAGGACAAGCCGTTTTTGCACAATATCTTGATAATCGCGACGCCTTCCGTTCTATTGCTTGGAACATCGTTGGACTCGAAAGCGTCAGGGCCGCAAGACCATGCCGTTAAAGCTTGACCTGAAATTCGGCGAGAAGATGATCGTCAACGGCGCCGTACTGGAGAATGTCGGCCCGAACGCCAAGATTCTCGTGCACAATATCGCCGCGGTATTACGCGAGAAAGAAATCCTGACCCAAGAAGACGCCGGCACGCCGGCATCACGGGCCTATTTCGCGCTGCAGTGCGCATACATTTTCGCGGAAACCCGCCAGGAGCACCTCAAGACCTTCAACAGGTATTTGGACGACTACCTGGGGGCCTGCCCGAGCGCCGCCGACATTGCCGAGAAGATCCGCGGTTTCGTCGACGACAAAGAGTATTACAAGGGACTGAGAGCGTGCCGAAGTCTCATCGCGCATGAAATCGAGACGCTGGACCAGTTCAATACGGGAATGACGAAACTCAATGAAATCGCGGCGGATGCCGACGATGGCGACCTGACCGCCGACGGTGCCTGACGCGACATCGCCGTATCATCCGAAAGGCACGATATGCAGGACCAATCCGGACCCACCGAAGCAACATTCCAGCGCATGGTCACCGAGGCCGAGGAAGCCGGCCAGCGGGCGTTGGAGAATGACGATTTGGTCGCGGCGGAAACGGTGTATACGCAATTGCTGTCGGTCGCGCCGAAGAACGTCGCCGCGTTGAACGGCCTCGGCCTGATCGCGCTCCGGGGCGGGAATCTGGACGCCGCCGAGAAACATCTGAAAACCGCCGTCGCCATCGCAGCGGCCACCGCCGAGCCGCACAAGAATCTGGCCGCGTGTTATCTCAGTCAGAACCGGGCGCGCCGCGCACTGCGGACATTGGCCAAGGCACTCGCCATAGACCCCACCGATGTGGAAGCGATTTACCTGCGCTCGCTCGCGCATCAGGAATTGAAAGACAATGTGACCGCGGAGTCGGATCTCCGCGCGATCTTGGCCATTGATCCGGTGCACACGGCGGCCAACTACAACCTCGGGTGCTTGGAAGCCAACCGCGGCAACCTGGACGCGGCGCTGGCGCATTTCGAGATGTGCACGCTTTCACCGGACGTGCCGGCCTCCATCTGGCTGAACTATGCGGGGACATTGCTGTTGCAAGACCGGATCGACGAGGCCTTGACCGCGTTCGAACGGGCGGCAGCGCTCGAACCCGAGAATATCGCGGCGCAGATCGGTATCTCCACCTGCGAACGTCGCCGCGGCAACCTGGAGCAAGCGCTGCTGGCGGCGGAGCGGGCGCAATCCCTGCAGCCGAACGACCCGTCGGCGCAAAACGCGGCCGGCATCGTTTACCGCGAACTGGGGCAATTCGACGAGGCCGAGGCGAATTTCGCCTCCGCCCTGAAAACCACGCCCGACCACGCGCCGGCGCTCAGCAATCTCGGCATGTTGCAACTGTTGCGCGGCAATTTCGCCGATGGCTGGCCCAACTACGACGCGCGCCGAAGCGACCCCGCGTATCACAGCCAGTGGGACGGCATCAATCGGCCCGAATGGCACGGCGAAGATCTCGCAGGCAAAGCGCTCGCGGTGCTCTCCGAGCAAGGGTTCGGCGATACCATCCAATTCCTCCGTTACGTGCCGGCGCTGTGCGATATGGCCGACCAAGTTCACCTCGCGGTGCAACCGGAACTGCGGCGGTTGGCATCCTGTGTCGACGCCCCGGTCCATATGCTCGGCGAGGGCACGCAGACTCTGCGCCTCGATTACAAGGTCCTGATGCTGGCCGTGCCGCAAGCGCTCGGCATTGATACGCCCGACAAGATCACGGGCCAGCCGTATCTGAACCTGCCGGATGCCCCCTCCGCCGCGGCCGACAAGGCCGCCGCGCTGCCGGGACTTCGGGTCGGCTTGAACTGGGCAGGTGCGCGGCGCCACAAAGAAGACTTCAAAAGGTCCATGGGGCCAGAAGAGATTGCGCCGATCTTGGATGTGCCTGACGTCTCGTTCGTCAATCTGTCGATTGGCGACGACGCCGCCTCCCCACCCGACGGGCTTTTGGATCTCTCCGCCGATATCGAGGACTTCCTGGATACGGCCCAGGTCCTGAAAACGCTGGACCTGGTGATTTCCGTCGATACCGCGACGGTCCATTTAGCCGGCGCCCTCGGGGTGCCGTGCTGGCTGATGCTTCCATCCGTGCCGGACTGGCGTTGGGGCCTGGAGGGAGATCGCACGCCCTGGTACGACAGCGTTCAATTATTCCGCCAATCGGAACGGGGTCATTGGACCGATGTGATCGAGCGCATCACCGCCGCACTGCGGGAGCGCGTCGGCGCCTAAACCTCAGCCAGGCAGGCCTGGAGCGCGGCAATCACGCGGTCGTGGTCGGCATCGCTGAGCCCGGCATACATGGGCAGCGAGAGCGACCGCGCGTAGTAGTCCTCGGAATGCGGGAACATGCCGGTCCGGAAGCCTTTGTCCTGATAATACGGTTGCATGTGCACCGGAATGTAGTGGACCTGGGTGCCGATGCCTTGCTGTCTGAGGCCATCGTGCAGCGCTTTTCGGCGTTCGCCTTGCGCATCGACTTGCACAATGAATAAGTGCCATGCCGACTCGTCGACCGCGCCGAGGTCGGGAAGCTTCAACGGCCCACCTTCAAGCTGCTCGGCATAGCGGCGAACCAATTGTCTGCGCCGGGCGATCATATCGCTCAATCGCTGCAATTGGCTCAGACCGAGCGCCGCCTGGATATCGGTCATCCGATAATTGAAGCCCAAAGCCAACTGTTCGTAATACCAATCGCCGTCGCCCGCATGGCGCAGCGCCGCCGGCTCGCGGGTAATCCCATGACTGCGCAACAAGGCCATTCGTTCGGCAAGGTTCGGATCCTGGGTGGTCGCCAAACCCCCTTCTCCGGTGGTGATGATCTTCACCGGATGAAAACTGAACACCGCAATGTCGGAGTACGGACACGCCCCGACGGGCACGCCGTCATAGCTCGCACCGACCGCGTGCGCGGCATCCTCGACAACATGGAATCCGAACTCCTCGGCCAGGCCGGCGATCGATTTCATATCGCACGAGCGACCGGCGAGATGGGTCGGCGCCACAACCTTGGGCAAGGCGCCATCCCGTTTGGCGCGGGTCAGCTTGTCGGCTAGCAGGCTTGGATCCATCAGGAACGTCGTCGGGTCGATGTCGACGAAATCCACCTCTGCGCCACACATCAGAGCGGCGTTTGCGGTCGCCACGAACGTCACCGGCGAGGTCCAAACCACATCGCCCGGTCCGACACCCAGGGCCGCATAGGCCAAGTGAAGCGAAGACGTCGCATTGGTGCTGGCGACACCATGGCCGACATCCATACGTTTGCAGATCGCCTTCTCGAACGCCGGCACGGCCGGGCCTTGGGTCAGAAAGTCCGAGCGCAAGACGTCAACGACGGCGTCAATGTCTTCTTCGGTAATCTGCTGTCTGCCGTACGGGATCATATCAATTCGATTAACTCGTTTACGGTCGGGCGAAACACTATTGTCACTGCGGCGCAGGTTCGGGCATCTGATCAAACTATGGTCGCATACGTTAACTATTTGTCTATAGTCTCGCGGTAAGTGATTTAGATCACGGTGCGCCGCTCGGCACCTTTCTTGGATATTGCTGTTTTGGCTGGAACGACTCTGCATGCCGCTGATCGAAATTGACGGATACGAGGTTGGGCCGGAGGCACCCCCCTTTATCGTCGCGGAGCTCTCCGCCAATCACCGGGGCGATCTTGGCCGGGCCAAGGCATTGATCGATGCGGCCAAGGAAGCGGGTGCGCAGGCGGTCAAATTGCAAACCTATACGGCTGACACGATCACCATCAAAAGCGATCGCGCGGAGTTCCGCTTCGAGGACGGGCTTTGGGCTGGACGGTCGTTGTACGAACTGTACGAGGAAGCGCACACGCCGTGGGATTGGCACGAACCACTGTTTTCCCATGCACGTGACTTGGGGCTCGCCGTGTTCAGCTCGCCGTTTGATCCGACGGCGGTAGACTTCCTCGAGACCCTAGGCTGTCCGGCCTACAAGATCGCCAGTTTCGAAATCGTCGATATCCCCCTGATCCGCTATGTCGCACGGCTCGGCAAACCGGTGATTATCTCCACAGGCATGGCGACCTTGGACGAGATCAAACGCGCGGTTCAGGCCGTCCGCGAGACCAGCGATGCGCCCGTCATCGTCCTGCATTGCACCAGCGGTTACCCGACCCCTGCGGACCAGGCGGACCTTCGCACGATACCGTATCTTGCCGACGAACTCGGCGTGATGACCGGATTATCGGATCACACCCGGGGTGTTTCCGCCCCGGTTGCCGCCGTGGCGCTGGGTGCGGTTTTGATCGAGAAACACTTCACCATCTCGCGGGCTGAGGGCGGCGTCGATGCCGAATTCTCGCTCGAGCCGGATGAACTCCATGACATGGTCGACGCCTGTACGACCGCGCACGCGGCCCTCGGCCGGGCCAATTTCGACCTCAAGGACAGCGAAGTCGAAAACCAGTTGAAACGGCGCTCCCTTTACGTGACGGCCGATGTCGGCGCGGGAGAGCCCTTTACACCGGCGAACGTCCGCTCGATCCGTCCTGGCCTGGGTCTGGAGCCGCGGTTCCTGGACGACGTTCTCGGCAAGCATGCCACGCGCGATCTCAGCGCCGGACAACCGCTCGACAGATCGATGATCGCAGACGACAAAGAGATATGACCATGCCCGACACCGGACCCGTCACCGCCATCATTCAAGCCCGTATGAGTTCGACCCGCCTGCCGGGTAAGGTGATGCTCCCGCTGTGCGATCGTCCCATTCTGCAATATCAGATCGAGCGCCTCCGCCATTCGGAGCGCCTGGATCAAATCGCCGTCGCCACCTGCGAAACGCCGGATTGCGACCCGATTGCCGGCCTCTGCACCGATCTCGGCGTCCACGTGACGCGCGGTGATGAGGACGATGTCCTGTCGCGATACGCGAAGTGCGCGCGCGAGGTGGACGCGGGCGTGGTGGTGCGGATCACCTCCGACTGCCCACTGATCGATCCGTACATCGTCGACAAGGCGATCGCGCATTACCAAGAAGCGGCCGTCGACTTCTGTGGTTTGGATATCCCAAACACGTTCCCGCGCGGGATCGACATCGAGATTTTCGCGGCAACCCACCTTTACGAGGCCGACCGCGAAGCCACGACGCGGATCGACCGGGAACACGTCGCCCCGTTTATTTACACCCAGCCGGAACGATTTACCTGCCGCCGCATCGAGGGACCGCACGGTCAAGGATACCGGCTGTGCGTCGATACCGAGGAAGACTTCGATCTCGTCAAGAAGATCGCGGAACACTTCGATTGCACGGATACCTTCCGGTGCGAGGACATCGTGGCGCTTCTTGACGCGCGGCCCGAATGGGCGGAGATTAATGCCGAAATCGTCCAGAAAGACCTGTTGTAGCGGCCGCGACCGCCGTGGTTAATACGTAGCGAGCGTCACGGAAGTGGTTAATACACTGTAAACGAATAGCGCCTATCGTAGATTTCAAGAGCAACCCAGCCCCAGGATAGGGATTTCTTCCCAGCTTCGATTCCAATAGTATTGTATGCTGAAAGTCTGTATCCAACGTAACTGCTGGCGCCGCTTTTCGCGATGCGGAGAAGAGTAAACCGCTTGGATTTCACTGGAGGTCGAATTGGCGAGCGAAAACCACGTTAAGGAATACGGGCGACGGAACGTCCCAAATCCCGGAAATCCGTCTTTCAACGAAGCTTGGGCACTGATTGAGGCTGCCCGCCGCATTGGCGGCGTTGTGCAGTTTGGCGATTTCTCGACCCCGCAAGACAAGCGCAAACTCCGCGACGCTCTGCGCCTGAATCTCCGGATTTGGACGATTATCCAGGCTGAGCAGACTGTGAACGACGATTTGCTGCCGCCGGATGTACGACAAAATATCCTCACGCTCTGCAAGTTCGTCGACCGGCACACACTGGACACCATGATCGAGCCGACGCCGGAGCGTGCCGCCGTCCTCATCAACATCAACCGCAATATCGCCGCCGGATTGCTCGGCAGTTCGGAAGACGAGCTGGATGCAATGGAGGCCCCGCAGGACGCCGTGTCGGAGGAACCGACGGACGACGCGGCGCCATCCGCCGATCAGCAATCGGAGCCTGCTCCGGTCAAAATCAACATCTGAGGGGCGACGCCCCGGTTACGCGACGGCCGGCTCAGGGTCCGCCGACCCGCCAACGATTCTGTTCTTGAAGAGACACACCCCATGAAAAGATCCTTCGATACGCCGCATTTCGATTTGAACGACAAAACGATCTTGGTCACGGGCGGCACGGGATCGTTCGGGCATTATCTGATCGATGTCGTCTCGAAGAAATACAAACCGCGCCGCGTGATCATTTTCTCGCGCGATGAATTTAAGCAACACGAAATGGCCCGCCGTTTCCCGCCGAGCGAATACCCCTATCTGCGGTACTTTATCGGCGACGTTCGGAGCGAGCAGCGGCTGGAATTCGCCATGCGCGATGTCGACTTGGTGGTTCATGCCGCCGCGATGAAGCAAGTCGGCGCATCGGAGTACAATCCGTTCGAATGCGTCCATACCAATGTCATAGGTGCCGAGAACGTGATCCGCGCCGCGATCCGGACCGGCGTAAAGAAGGTCATCGCCTTGTCGACGGACAAGGCCGCCAACCCGGTCAATTTGTATGGCGCCAGCAAACTGGCGTCGGACAAGATCTTCGTCGCTGGAAACTATTTGAGTGGCGGGCTCGGCACGCGATTCTCGGTGGTGCGCTACGGCAATGTCATCGGCTCGCGCGGCAGCGTGGTTGAAGTGTTCGACAACCTGATTGCGGATGGCGCCGAGAGCCTTCCGATCACCGACAATCGAATGACGCGGTTTTGGATCAGCCTCGAGCAGGCGACCAACTTCGTCATTTCAAGCTTTGGCATGATGGCCGGCGGCGAGATCTTCGTACCGAAGATTCCCAGCATGTCCGTCACCGACTTGGCGGAGGCGATGGCGCCCGGCATGCCGACCCACGTGATCGGCATTCGTCCCGGCGAAAAGCTGCATGAAACCATGGTGTCGACCGATGACGGCCGCGACACCTGGGACCTTGGCGACCGCTATGTCATTGAACCGTCACTGGATCTCTCCATCGAACCGGTCAGCGAGCGTTTCAAGGATGTGGCGCAGACGGTTCCGGAGGATTTCTCCTACGTCAGCGACACCAACGATGAGTGGATGGACGTCGAGACCATTCGCAAGGACATCGCCGAAAAGCGTGTGAACAGCGTCCTCAGCAATCACTAAGTTTGAATAGCCCGGGCCATTCGCCCGGCCAAGGTCGGCACTTAGGCTTTGGCGAGTGCGCGCAGCTCCTTGGACATTCTGGCGAAGACGTCGCTCCAGTCGCCGAGCGTGGCCTGCCGGAACAATTTGGCGGTCGGATACCAGGGTGTGGTCTCGGACGTTAATCCCCAGCGGAAATCCGGCCCACGGGCCAGCATGATCCAGGTCGGCCGCGCCAGCGCACCCGCAAGATGGCAGACCGAGGTATCCACGGAAATGACGAGATCGAGCGCCTCCATGGCGCCCGCGGTGTCGCCGAAATCCTCGAACCCACTGCCGATATCGATCAGACCATCCGGCAGCTCAGTTTCGAAATCCGGGCGATCCTTGTGCAACGAGAAGAACGACACGCCGTCGATATCGAGTAGCTGCGACATTTCGGCAAGCGAAGAAGAGCGGAATTGATCGTTCACGTGGCGGGGATTACCGCGCCAACACAGCCCGACCTTCAACCCATCATAGGCACCCAGTTTCTCTTTCCACGCCGCCGCCTTGTCTTGCGGCGCCGATAGGTAAGGCACATCGCCGGGGATGTTGTTTTCGTCCGTCTCGAGCACATACGGCAAGCTGAGGAGTGGAATGTACCGATGGAAGTTGCGCGCACCCACGGCGCTGGCTTCCACCGCGCGCACCCCTTTTACCGACGTGAACAACGGCACCAGATTGTAGTGCGTGACAACGACAACCTGGCCGTTCCTCTCCGCCGCCTGGCTGGCATAACGGATGAACTGGATATTATCGCCCATTCCCTGCTCCGGCAGGATCAGTAGCGTATTGCCGTCGAGGTCCTCACCTTCCCAGCGCGGGCGTCCGTAATCCATCGGCTTAAAGACATCGAGCGCGAGGCGCCGCTCGTACTGCGCCCAGCCGTCGCGGATCTTGCCTTGGTGGAACAGCGCGAAAGCGATGTACACCTGCGCGGCATTATTGTCCGGATTGATTTCCACGGCCTTGGCAAACCACTCGAGGGCTTTTTCCAAGTCATGCATAAACAGATAGCAAGTACCGAGGGAGAACGCGAAATCGGATTCTTCGGGTTCGGTTTCGCAGGCTCTGCGCAAGTATGTCTCCGCCGTTTCCAAGTCACCCTGAAACCGTTTGAGCAAACCGTAGTTGTGCAAAGCCGACGGCGCATCCGGTGCGATCTCCAGGACATTGCCGAATATCTCTTCGGCCTCGGGATATCGCGCCTTTTTACCGGCGCAAATCGCGCCCAGTTGCATCATCGCACGGATATCGGTGGGGTTGTTTTCGATCACTTCGCGCAGCAACGCTTCGGCTTCTTCGCTGTTTGGGTCTTCTTCCTGCAAGACCTGCGCGAGCCGGCGCTTGGCATCCATATTGTCCGGCGCAACGGCAAGGGCGTCGGCAAAAACGCTTTTCGCCTCGGGATAGCGCTTCTGGTCGTAATAGATGTCGGCGAGTTGGAAACGATAATCGACGTTGTCCGGGTCCATGCGGATGGCGCGCCGGGTCATCGCCGCCGCGCGGGGCGCGTCGATATGATTGAAAACGATCTTCGCAAATTCGGCGACCTCCGCCGCCGACTGTTCCACCTGACGCGCTTTGAGGTCGAGTTGGTCGACAAGCATCGGCCAATCCTGCCGCGCGCGGGCGTCGGCAATCGCCGCCTCGATCTTATCAAGGTCCGGTTCAGTCGTTGCGTTCGCGCTATCTGCAGTGGTCATGTCATTCCTCGAACTGGTCCCACTCGACGCCGTTTTCGACGTTCAGGAACTGCTCCGTCATTTTTTCCTGCAACACATCCAGCAAGTTCGAGTACTCATCGCGGAACAGACGGATCAAGACATCCCTTTCGTTGGGGTCGACAAGCCGGTTGTTGGTCCACTCGAAGGTCAGGCAGAAACTGAAGATCGTGCCGCGCACCAGCCGCGCGAGCGGCGTCTTCTCACCCAACGTGATGAGAATCCCGGCGATATCCTTGGCCCATCCGAAATCCAACATGGAATCCTCGTTCACAACTCTTTTGAGCTCCGCCACCAATGTCGGCATGCGGTCGACGATGGCGGCTTTTTCCCATTGCTCGACAAAAATCTCCTTAGAGTAGATCGGGCACCGTTCGACGACGGCATCGAGGAGTTGCTCGCGCGGCTGCGTCAACGGCTTTAGCCGAGCGGCGCGGTGATGCAGCGGCGTGATGCCTTTGATAAGGGCACCATCGCTGAGGTTGTAGAGCATGCGGCCGCGGCTGATATTGGCAAGGGTCTCCAGGCTCGTCCGCGACCAGTCGAGCAACGGCGCGGTATAGACGATGCCGCCAAAATTCCCGGGTCGGGTATCGGCGACTTGATACGGGTCGACATTGTGGGTGTAGTACCCGCCCTTGGCATGCGCGCGGTCGCTGACTTTCGATCCGACGTCGACGCCGACGAGATAACATTCCCGGAACCCCATGTGGAGCGCGCACGCAAGCCCCGCGTTTGCCGCGAGCGGATCCGGCACACGGACGATTTGTTCCGACTTGTACGTAAACAGCGGCGCCGGCGCGAGCCCGGGCCGGAAGTAAAAGATCGACTCCTTGAACCCTTGGGTGGTTTTCGGAAACACCGTCGACGAAGCCAACATGCGGATATCCGACGTATCGCGAATTTCTTGCGCCTGTTCGGCCATCTCCACCGTGGCTTTCACCCGTTCGACGACGACCCAAAAATCGGGGACGATGTCGTTCTCGAACAGGTTAATAAGCGCCGAGCCACTGGCGAAGATGATGGCGCGCTCTTTATTCTTGCGGATAAACGGTATCAATTCGTCCAACGACGGACCGCTGCCCACGACGATCGCCGGAATGCTCGTCTGTTCTCTTGTTTTCTCGATGATCCGCGCCTTGCCGGTACCGAGATTGTTGTAGGTCTGGGCGATCATGTTGATTTCGTCGGTGAAGAATCCCAATCCCATCATGGATGTCGCGAGATCCTTGATGAGTTCGCGCTCGATCTCATCGGTCAAGAAGGAACGGTAGTGACGGAACAACGTCGCACCGTCGTATCCAATGGGATTGTAGTGCCGGAACATACCCTTGATGTTCGTCGCGATATGCTGCGGGTCCGTCCCTAGGAAGAAATCGACGTTCCCCCGCTCCTTCATCCGTCTCAGCAACGGTCCCCAGTTGCAGAACGACAAGGAGTGGTACATCAAATCCATGTTCGGCTCGACGAGCAAAAGAACCCGACAACGTGTCTTTTCGACCAGTTCCTCAATGTGATGGCCAAGACCGACACCGAACACCACGAGAAAATAGCATTCGTTGCGTGTGATCTCCTTGGATATCTGCAGCCCGCTGTCGTCGATGCGCCCACGCATTTGCCGATAGGCTTGCCGTGAATGCGGGTCGAGACCTTCCTCGCCCCCCAGGTCCATCGTGAACTTGGTCGAATGCGCTCGGTAGTCATCGAGTTGCCGGCGCACCTCCGTCACCGCGCCCTCTGGGTAGATGACTTTGTCTTGAAACCGAATAGACGGCTCGTCGTTATCCAGATACTCGATGCTTGAGATAGGCTTATGCCCCAGCAGCATCTTGTGCATGCCCGGCATCAGCTCCTCAAACATCTTCATGTTCTTATCGAACAGCGACTCGTCGTCCGCGTCGACATACTCGAGGGTTTGTCCCTCTTGATCGATTTCGCCGTCGTTCACAGCCATCCCCTAGCGTTCCGCGAGTGCGAGCAGCGACAATCGAATTGCGCCGCTGGTTTGCAACGGATTGAACAAGGCGGTGCCCGCGATTTCCGCTTGAAGTTTCTTGCGCGCCTCGCTGATGTCTTCGATGTCGGACGCCATGTCGACGGCCAAGCGGATGAATGCCTCTTGGTCTTTTGCGATCCAGTCTTCACGCTCGGCGGCGGTCAACAGACTGGCGCCGATGCTCTCAGCCCGGCGCTGCCCTTGCAAACTAACCACCGGAACGCCGGACCACAGAGCTTCCGTGGTGGGAACGCGGCCATTCAGCGGAAAGGTGTCCAGCAGGATGTCAATGCTATGCCAGAATTCGATCGGGTATTGGGTTTGCGCCCGTCCGATGGCCATCGCCGCGTCATCTTCCTCGTCGACGTTGTCGAAGACGAAACTGATCCGCTCGGCCACGCCGGCATGCATAAAGTACTCGCGCACGCGGGTCTGCACCGTTTGATTCTGCTCATCGTGGAAAAACAACATGAGACGTGCGTTCGGCGTGGCCCGAAGAATATCGCCGGCCGCCAAGGCAAAATCCGCGCTCAAATTCGGCGCGTCGGCAACGGCGCCGAAGGTGACGAACCCCTGTTGCGCACAGGGAGCGGGGGTGTCTTGCGGTACCGAAAGGTAAGGTTCTCGCGCGAAAAGCGATCCCGGGATGTTGACGATCTCTTGGTGCGGCAGAGACATCCGGCGGTCGGCTTCGGCCATGCCCCTGTCACTCAGGATGTGCGTGATCCCAGGCATAAGCCCCGGTTCAGGCAACGCGGTCACGGCAACCCGAAACCGCGCGGGTGCCGCCGCGAGCGCAGCACTGCAGGTGTCACCGTTCAGCTCGGAGAGGTCGACGAGCACATCGAGATTGTCCCGGCGGAGTGTGTAGCCCAACGTGTACGGATCCGTCGAATGCACTTCCCGCCAGTTGGTGCACCCATTCATGATTTGCGTGGTGACGCCATCTTTTGCCGCGGAAAACTGATAACCGTGGATCGTCTCGCCACGCTGCGGCGGCAGACGGAACCATTGAGCCACATAATCCGACGTATCCCCGCGAAAAAAGGCATTGGAGATGAAGCCGATTTGCGGATTCTTCATATCGGAAGGCGCGGAGTCTTCGTCTGGCTCGTCGGAACCGAACTCAGCATGGTAACGGTCGATATAGTCTACGGCTGCTGCCTGTATATCCTCTGCGCTCATATCCGGGCACGATTGCAGGGCGCCCATCGCGACCACATAGGTCTCCAAATCCATATCGTCCGAGGCAATCGACGCCCGCGCAGCTGCACGGGCCTCATCGAAACGGCCCAATGCGACCAACGCACGCGCCAACAACGCCGTAGCGAGGGTATTTTCCGGCTCAATCCGAAGGAGGTTGTGCAGCGCGCCGACGGCTTGGTTCGCTTTGCCAAGGATCAACGCCGTGCGCGCCAAACATGCCAATACGTCGACGTCGTTGGGCTCAAGGCGAATGTGCGCATTGAGCTCGCGAAAAGCGGCACCGTACGCCGCGGTATTGAACAAGCGCTGCCCCTCGACGCCATGCGTCGACGGGGCCACATTCATCATCGCGTGTTCGAGACTGTTGATATGATCCGGCATGACTTGACCGAAATACGAATGGTTTTCCGCCGCCGTCGACAGTTTGGCGAAATACGCGCCGTCCGCGAGGCGACCGACCCGGGTCGCTGTCGCCGCGAGAAAATCGAGATACTCCTTGATGTCCGGATCCATGCGATGGGCGCGTTCCGCCATTTGCAACGCATGGCCTTCGTCGCCGCCGTGAAACGCGATCAGGCTCAGCGCAAAGACGGGCTCGGAGTAGTCCGGGTATTCATCGATCAGGTCGCGACAAACCGAGATCGCATCCGCGAACTCCGCTTTGTTGGCAAGGTCCATCGCCTCCCAAAGTGCGAGGCGGAGTTTCTCCGCGTCTTCCGACAAAGTCGGCTGGCCGATCTCCGGGAGCGAGTCCGCGTCGGGGGGAATGTTGTCGTCACTCATGGGCGCCTCGCGCCTCTCCTCGAATAGTCAGGTCGACAGGGCATCGACGACTGTGAACGTGTTCAATCCGCGCCATCAACTTTATCCAATTCCTCCAAAAGTGTGGCAATTTTATTCTTCCAAGACCAAGGCACCATGAAGTCGGCGCCCGCTTGACCGACCGCCTCGCGCCGGTCGCGGTCCTGATAGGCGGCCTCCAGTTGCTCGACGATTTCGTCGACCGAAGACTCGCCCCAACCATCGGTCTCGAACCCCGGCATCGTCACGGTGTCCTGGGTTTCCAAGACAAAGCAATTGTCTCCGTCGATCAAGTCCTTGTGGCCGGTGTTATCGGAGAGAATACACGGCACACCGCAGGCCATGGTTTCCATGGCGACCAAGTTGGTGCCGCCTTCGCACCGGTTGGGAAACAACGCGACATCCATGTCCCGAAGCAGACCCGGCATCGCGTGATTGGGGACCATGCCGATATCGATGAAACGATCCGGCGGAATGCCCTGCTCGGCCGCCCATTTTGTGACATCCATCAATCCGTCGGGCCGAATGTCCGGCAAGGTCGTCGTATGCGGCGAGTAGTACATCTGCAACGCGGTCAGCGGCCACAAATTGTGCCATGCGGTCGCCAGCAAGACATCGTCGTGCCGTTGCATGAACGCCGCCATCGCCTTGACGGCGATATCCTGGCCTTTGCGAAAATCGATCTTGCCGCCGGAAAACACCACGAACTTGTCGCCGAATTGCTCGGTGCGGGGCTGCGGTCGGAACAATTCGGTGTCGATCCCTTGCAGCACCGTCGTGACATTATTGACGCCGCGTTCGGTCAGCACTTCTGTGTTCCAGGACGAGCCGGCGAACACAGCATTCAACTTGTTGGCCCGGGCACGCGCATCATCTGTCACCGTTGTGTATTCGAAGAAAATAACGCCGACATTCTGATCCCCTTCGACCGCTTGGCTGACCAGGTTCCAATTCATGCCATTGCCGAGCGCATGCAGGACCGTCGCATCCTTCAAACGCGCGACCTGGTTCATGCGATAGAAGTTCGAGAGGTTCTGTTCGCGGAAATCGATGACCGGTTGGATCTTTTGAAGCGCCTCCGCGCTGAGACCCTCGGTCGTAATGTCGCCGAAACACACAGGAATCGGTGAGCCGCGCTCCACCAATTCCAAAACAAGATTAAGCCCGTAAACACCCCACCCGAACCGGTTCGAGATGCCCCACGTTATGCCGAGCCATGGTTTCAAAGGTCTCTCCCCGGGTATTCCGCGCCCATGGGCTGGGCGCGAGCATTAGTGTGCGACCGTTTTCGCGTCTGTAAATGAAAACATCGTTAATACGTACAAACCATTAGACTTCGCGTGCTTTTTTTAGTTGCGCCGAAAAGCGAAGTGTCGTAGTTTCGGCTTACGTCCATGCAGGAGAAGCCTGCGCGGTCGACCCACTTATGTGGGACCCGGACAAAGAATTGTTCGGTCAACATAGTCTCTAGAATGGAGTCGAAAATATGTCTGACGTTACCCTCTCCGCCTCAGTGCGGCAGTCGCTTCTCTCTCTCCAAAGCACTACAAACCTCATCGAACGGACGCAGAACCGTCTGTCGACCGGTCTGCGCGTTTCCGACGCGATCGACGATCCGGTCGCGTTCTTCCAAGCCAAATCGTTGAGCGACCGTTCGAGCGACTTCTTGGAGAAGAAAGACGCGATCGACCAAGGGATCAGCACGGTTACCGCGGCGCTTGATGGTGTTGAAGCCATCGAGAACTTGGTCAACCAGCTGAAAGGTGTGTCGAACTCGATGAAATCGGCGACGGATGCTCAGATCGCCGACCTGGTTACCCAGTTCAACGACCTGCGCACCCAAATTAACAACCTTGCGACCGACGCCTCGTATCAGGGTACCAACCTGATCAACGGTACCGGTCAAACGCTGTCGATCGAGTTC
Organism: Rhodospirillales bacterium; assembly: GCA_965601835.1. Classification (GTDB taxonomy): domain Bacteria; phylum Pseudomonadota; class Alphaproteobacteria; order Rhodospirillales; family Casp-alpha2; genus UBA4479. The sequence goes on along the minus strand of OZ271842.1, from coordinate 3,600,896 downwards.
TCCGAACAAACCGCCAGCTTGCTGACGATTAATTCGGTCGATATTACGGTTGGCACGGCGGGTCTGAACATTGCCGCCAACTCCTACATCACCGGCGACAGCACGCTCAACGTTGCTACCCTCGGTGCAATTACGGCGGGCAGCAACACGTTCTCGAACCGCTTCATCTCGACCACCAGCGATTTCTCGCTCACCTACCTGGGGTCCGACGTGACCTTCAACGCGGGTGAAACGGTTTCGTTCACGTACGGAACGGGTTCGACCTTCAACTTCGTCGTATCAACCGCAGCGGCGCTGACCTTGACGCAAAACGAAGCGATCACCGTCAACGTTGCCTCCTCGACCACGGCGGCCACCGCGGGTCAGTTCGCACTGCTCGCGACGCAAACGGTCAACGCATTGTTCAACTACTCGGCGCAGACCGTCGCCTATGTCGACACCGCTACCGACGACACCGTTACACTGACCTACAACGGCACCTCGACCGTTACCTTGACCACGGCCGACGACAACTCGGTGTTCTTCACCTTGGTGTCGACCGCCGGTACGGCGGTCGACTCGGTCGCGCTGCAGTTCCGGACGGGCGTATCGTTGACCTTGACGCAGGGCGCAACCTTTACCCTGGGTGTTCAAGGTCTGTCCGCGGCCAGTAACGGTGCCTCGACCCAGAACGTGTTCATCGAGTTCACGAACACCAGTGCATCGATCTCCCTCGGTAACGGCGGCACGGCGGCCACTGGGGCCGATACGGCCGTTTACGGGATCGCCGTCAACGGTGGTGCAACTGGAACCAACATCTTCACCGCAAACGGTGGCGAACTCACCTTCACGGGTCTCGTGCAGGCGGGTGACACCACGCGGATCAACCAGGTGATCGACCAGCTCGACACCGCGTTGACCACGCTGCGGACCCAAGCGCAAACGCTGGGTTCAAACGTTGCGTTGTTGAACACCCGGTTGTCGTTCACCGAGCAGTACACCAACACGCTGCAAGGCGGTGCCGACAAACTGACGCTGGCGGACATCAACGAAGAAGGCGCCAACTTGCTGGCCCTTCAGACTCGTCAGCAGTTGGGTATCCAGTCGCTGTCTCTGGCCGCTCAGGCCGAGGCCTCGATCCTGTCGCTCTTCGGTTAAGACCGGAAGCGGAGGATACCGCGATTACGATGGAAAGAGGCCGTCTTCCAAAGGCGGCCTCTTTTCGTTTTCTCTAAGTGCTTGATTTTATTGCTACGTAGACAGTTTTACAGAGTTTCGTTAGAGTATTTGAGCAGTTGCCGATAGGCGCTTTGAAACGGAAGACCGATGCAAGTTAAGGGCACCGAATTCGCGAAACAGTTTGCCGAGATCGGCCAAGCGTCGAATCGCGCCGCATTCGAGGTCCGGTTCAACCAGGTGCAACGCGGCCTGTTGCAGCAACTCGAGCGGGAAGCCGCCAAAGTTCAGGAGAACAGCGGTATCGAGCGCGATATCGCGCGGCTCGAGAAGGAACGTGACAATCTGGTCACGCGCACCAACAACCTACAAGACCTGCAATTCGATATCACATCCAACGCCAACCGGTTCCTCGATATCCGCGATGCCGCCACCAACGCGATCAATGCGGCGGACGCCGACGGCAACGCGACCCTATCCGCGGATGAGGTGAGCGCGTTGAACACCGCCATCGCCGAGATCAAAGAGGAAGTCTTCAAACTGACCTTGACCGCGACGATCCCCGAATTCACGGACGGCAATCTCGCCAACCGCCTGCGCCAGGAACTCGCGACGTTGGAGTCCTTGACCGCGGTTGAAGGCGTGATCGACGCCGAGGGGACCGACCCGGCGACCAACGACAACCGGGCGATCCTGACGACGTTGCAGAGCATCTCCACGCGCGCCAACAACTATTCGGAATCTTCGACGATCTTGGTCGGCGGCCTGAACCAGGTCATCATCGACTCCAACAAACAGGCCTTCGACATCGAGGCGGATCTCGCCAATCTGACGGCGGTCGAACTGCGGCGCCAAGAGGAAGAAATCCTCGAGCTCGAAAACCGCTACACCAATCTGATCCGGTCCATCTCGCTCGCGTTCGAAGTGCAAAGCGGCCTCGGCGACATGCTCGCCGCGGGTACGGAATTCGACGCGCCGACCGGCTCCATTCTCAACATCTTCTCCTAAGGCCGGCCCGGCCGGGCACGGGCATTCTTGCCGCACGGGCGGAAATTTCTTCCGCGCGGACCATCTCTGCCCATCGTCGAAACACAAGACGATCACGCTTTTCTGTTTAATAACAAATAGATAAGGCCATTACCCCGACTTGGCCCGGCTGTTGCTTAAGACCTTGCACACTCTTTTTGTGCGTGAGGCATTGCAATGGACAAAGATACCGCAGAACTCAGAATCGTCGGGTCGACGATGGCTCCGGCGACGCAACAGGCGGCGCAACAGAACTCGGTCAACCTCGGCGGGTTCGCCTATTCCTTCGAGGACCTGTTGCAGCGGGTTGGCGCCCGGCTTGAACATGCCTTCAGCGCCGCCGACAGTTCTTCCGGGATTCTCCAAGCGACCAACGACCCGGGTCCCGATGCCCCGCGTCCGGAAGCTGACCAGGCGGCGGCCGCGCCGGAACGCCGAGAGCGCAGCGACGGCAACACGTCACAACGCGACGCAGCGGACAACCCGCGCCGCGATGACGGCAACACCGACACCGAAGTGGCCGCCGGATCGGCGCGCACCGACAGCGGCGCGTAGGATGATGGAACCGCGACCTCGCAGCGCACCGAGACGGACAGCAGCAACGGCGACGCCCAAGGATCGGGCGACGATCAGCAATCCGCGCAAAACGATACTTCGGGTGACGAAAACGCGGCGCGCGGCGGCAAGAATGACGCAAACGACGATGCCGCCGGCAACGCGCAAGGCAACCAAAACGGCGACGGCGCCAATGCCTCGGGACCGCAGCAAGCGGTCGCGTCCGGCCAGGCGGCCGCCCTCTATGCGGCGGGCATCGCCGGCAAAGGTAACGCCGCGGCGAACGGCACCGACCAGCAAGCCACGGCCCAAAACACCACCACCAATGACGATGCCGCATCGCAGAATACGGCCTCGCAACTGAGCGGTCTGGCGGGAGCTGCGCAAGCTGCCAAGAAGAAAAAGGCCACCCCGCAAGCCAATGCCCAGCGGGACGCCGCGACTGCCGCGCAAGGGACCAAAGCCGAAGACATCGTGGTGACCAACAAATCGGACACCATCCAGGCGCAGGCGAAGAAGCTGTCGCAAGCCATCGGCAGTGAGAACCGCGCCAATGTCAGCGTGACCGTGACGGACGAGCAATCCTCCTTGACCTCGCGGCCGACGTCGACGGTCGCGAATGCCTCGGTACTGACCAAGGATGGCGGCACGGGCGCGCAGAACAATGCCCAGAACCAGACGAATTCGCAGAACCAAGGCAACAACGGCCAGTCCAATGCACAGCTTCAGGCAGCGGCCTTGCAACAAGCGCAAGCCGCGCAACAAGCGGCGCAGCCGGCAGCCGTGGGCGGGAACGCGGGCGGCGGCACGCTCGGCGGCACCACACCGTCCGGCGTTCAAGCCACCGGCGGCGGCCAGCACGGCCTTGGCGACGGCATGAACAACACCCTGCAGACCAACAACGCCGGTCAGCAGACCCAACAGACCCAACAAGCCCGCGAAGCGCAGCCACAACAACAGGCGCAGCAATCGCAACGCGCAGCCATGCAGGGCGCGTCGATCGCCGACCAAATCTCGGTGAAGATCACCAAGGCCCTACAGGCGGGCACCGACCGGATTAATATCCAACTCAAACCGGCGGAACTCGGCCGCGTCGATGTGCGGATGGAAATGACGCACGACGGCCGTGTGATGACGGTGGTGACGGCGGACCGACAGGAGACCCTGGACCTGTTGCGTCGGGACTCCTCTGAGCTGCAGCGCGCCTTGCAAGACGCCGGCCTGCAAACCGGCGACATGGAGTTCAACCTGAAAGGTCAGGAACAGCAAACGGCCGACAATGAAACGTCGAACGGCGGCAATGACGCCGCCGCCGACAACCCCGATAACGCAGAAGCGTCCGGGGACGGTGACGACGGCGTCATGTCGGCTTGGGAAAGCGGCATCTTCATGGATGGCCGCGTGGATATGCGGGCCTGAGGCCGCGCCAGGAGATAACCCATGATACTCGGCAGCACCTCCTCAAGTTCGAGCAATTTCGTCGAAGGCTCCACGTCGGCGGATAACGCGGCGAAGCTCGAAGACGACTTGAACCAGTTTCTGACGCTCCTGGTGACGCAGTTGCAGAACCAGGACCCGTTGGATCCCATGGACAGCAACGAATTCACCTCGCAGTTGGTGCAGTTCGCCAGCGTCGAGCAGCAGATCTACCAGAACTCGAACCTGGAGCAGCTGTTGGCGATCGAATCCACCAACCAAGTCTCAAGCATGGTGAACTTCATCGACAAGGTCATCGAAGTCGATGGACAGACCTTCCCGCTGGAAAACGGTCAGGCGGAGTTCTCCTACACCATGCCGGCCGGAGCGAAATCGGCCACCATCCTCATTCGCGACAGCAACGGCATCACCGTTTACGAGCAGGACGCCAACACCGATTTGGGCTCGCACACGTTCGAGTGGGACGGGCGGACCAATTCCGGCGGTACCGCCGAGGATGGAGCCTACACCGTCCTTGTCACCGGTTTGGATCAACAGAACGAGATTCTGCAGATCGGCCAAACCGTGTTCGGACGGGTCACCGGTGTCGGCTCGCAGAACGGCGTGACCAGCTTGTTCATGGGCGACATCGAAATTCCGCAAACGCAGGTCATTACAGTGAAAGAGGTTCCGCAAACCAGCGGCGGATCGAGCTAACGACGCATAGAAACAACGATTAAGCATTGCGGCGCCGGCGCGCCGCCGATCGAAGGAGAAAGAAAATGTCACTTTTCGGGGCACTGACTTCAGGGGTTTCCGGGCTCACCGCGCAATCGAGCGCCATGGGGGCGATTTCGGACAACATCACGAACGTCAACACGGTCGGCTACAAAGGGACCCAGGTCGACTTCCAGACCCTGGTCACGGTGCAGACCTCCACCACCTTCTACTCCGCGGGTGGTGTGCAATCCCGGCCGCGGCAAGACACCGGCATTCAGGGCCTGCTGCAGTCCTCGACCTCGCAGACGGATATCGCGATTTCCGGCAGCGGCTTCTTCGTCGTCAACGAAGCCTCGGAGCCGACGCTGTCGAACGAATTCCTGTTTACCCGCGCCGGCTCGTTCTTCCAGGACGACGAAGGGTTCCTGCGCAACACCTCCGGCTTTTATCTGCAGGCCTGGCCGACCGACGCCGCCGGCAACGTCACCACCAACAACACGTCGCTGACCATTCCGAACCAGAACGTCATCTCGACCGACTTCCTGGCGACGGTCAACCTGAACCGGGTCGGCGGTACGGCGACCCCAACCGGCGAGATCGGCATCGGCGCGAACCTGCCCTCGACCGCGGACTCGGGCGATACGCACAAGACCGACGTGCAGTTCTTCGACACCTTGGGGAACGCCAACACGCTGAGCTTTACCTACACCAAAGGCAACCGCGACAACGAATGGGACGTGGAAATGACCCCGCCGTCGGGTGTTGAGGTTGTCACCCTGTTCTCCGATACCGCAGGCGCGACGGTGTTTGAAAGCCGCGGCCAATTGGAATTCTCGGCGGTGCCCGCCAACGACGCCACCGTGGTAATCGGCGGCATTACGTACCAGTTCAGCAGCGACGGCTCCGCACCGACGGAGACCACGACCCTCAAACCCGTGACGATCGCATCGACGGCGACGGTCGCGCAGGCGGTCTCGGCCCTCGTGGCGGCGGTCAAAGCGGATGACTCACGGTTTGCCGATTACGGCGGATACACCAACAACCGCATTCAGGTGAACCCGGGTTCCTCGACCGGCATCTACATCACGGACGACGGCACCGGATCGATCGCCGTCGACCCGACAGGTCTTCTGGACAGCTCCGGCAACCGGGCAACGATCCAGGAAAGCACGTTCACGGTGCAAAAGACCAACTCGGCGAACCGGGACTTCCACCAGTTCGTGGTCGGCACGCTGCCGGCGGATGGCGATACGGTCGCCATCAACGGCACGACATACACCTTCCGCACCACGGAAGCGGCCGATGGTAACGACAACGATCAGAACATCCGCATCGACAGCATCGCCAACTTGCTGGCCGATTTGGAAGCCTCGATCGAAGCCAACGACGCGAGCTTCGCGTCGGGCGCCTCCACGGTGCGGACGCGGGTCAACAATGACCAGTCCGTCGGCCTGACCGGCACGGTGGACACGCTGGTCATCGACACGCTGGGATCCGGGTCGTTCGACATCACCTGGGACTTTGCCACCGCCGGTAACGTGCCGACGGAATCGGACGGCACGGCGACCTATACCGACGCAACCGCGTTCGCGATCAACAAGAGCCAAGCAATCCGGTTCGATGCCGACGGTCTACCCGCCGGGTTCTCGGTCGCTGAATTGCAAATCGAAGGCTTCGCCAACGGTGCCGCCGACATGGACGACGATGCGTCGAACGCCAGCCGGATTACCCTCGACTTCGGCCGGGTCGGCGAGGCCAACGGCTTCACCCAGTTCGGCGCCGAGTTTACACCGGGCTTCATCACCCAGGACGGTTCGCAGTTCGGAACCCTCGCCGGGGTGACGATCGACGAGAACGGTCTGATGACGGCGCTGTTCGATAACGGTGAAACCCGACCGGTGTTCAAAATTCCGATCGCCACCTTCGTCAACGTCAACGGTCTGAACGCGCGGACCGGTAACGTTTGGAACCAGACCCAGGCATCGGGCGACAACACGCTCCGGGAGGCCAGCAACGGCATCGCGGGCGCCGTCACCCAGGCGGCGCTGGAATCCTCCACCGTCGACATCGGGGAAGAGTTTACCAGCATGATCGTCGTGCAACGGGCCTATTCCGCCTCGACGCGGATCATCTCCACCGCCGACGAAATGCTCGAAGAATTGGTCCGGATCAAACGATAGGTAAGACCTAGACCATAGCCATTCCCAGACGGCTGGGAGACCGCATTACCCACCGTCCCAACCCAAGGCCCCGGCGCCGGACTGCAAATCCGGTTCCGGGGCCGTCCCATTTTTGCGGTTGAACGGGTATATCGTTGCGCACGGATGGCGCAGCCCCGTGATACAGTCGCAGCACTTCGACGGGGACACACGCCACACGCATGACCGACGCCAGCGACCAAACCCTAAGAACGAACCTGGAATTGTTCCGGCGCGCGGCACCGCCTCTGCACGAACGGATACGCGAGGTCCTCGAACGTGGCGCGGGTACCGCCGATGTGGCGGCGCATCGCTCGCAGATCATGCACTGCCCCCTTGGCCCGCCACCGAACGAGAGCATCGACGTTCAAACGTTCGATTTTCTGGACAATCTGTTGGCCGCCGCCGGGCAGGACGGCATTGCATTTTTCGACAGCCCGCGTGACGCTGAGAGCTATTTTCTCCTGATTGTGAACCCGCCGAATGGGGCGCAGTTACGCGCCGCCTTGGAGACGTGCCGCCCCCGGGTCCTGATGATTGCGATCACGGACCACGACGCCTTGGCGGCCTCGATGGCAGAGATCGACTGGACGGTGCCGTTCCGTCACATGCAGGGTGCGGGCGGTTCGGTGATCTTCATCACCGAAACGGATGTCGGCGGCATCATGGACCAGACGTGGCAGATCTGCCGCCTGGAGAACCCCATGCGCATGGACAATTTTACCGCCCTCGTCACCGGACCCGACGCGGTCCGGTCGGCATTTCAGGCCGAACTGCCGAACATGGTGGGCCTCTCCATGCGGATGCTCGGCTTTTTTCACGACGGCACGGTGATGCTGTGGAACACATACACCAACTTGCGGTCCGGAAAGGGACACCGCTTTGCCCGCGGCGCGCTGGCGCGGCAGGGGGTGGAACAGCCCGCCGTGTGCGTGGTCGGCAGCGGCCCGTCTCTCAACGCCGATCTTCCGGTTATCCAGGCGCACAGAGACAACGTGGTCGTCGTTTCGGCGGCGTCTGCGCTGCGGCCGCTTTTGGATCACGGGATCATTCCGGATTTTCACGTCGAATTGGAGAACGTGTACATCGCGACCAAATTCGACGAACTGGCCGCCGACCACGATGTCTCGGACCTGACCTTGGTGGCGGCGGCATCGGTGGAGGCCCGTGCGCTGGACCACGTGAAGCGGGCGGTTCTGTTTTCGCGGACCGAGCTGACGTCCTACCCCCTCTTTGCCCAAAGCGCGGACGAAACGCTGAGCGTGCCCGGCCCAACGGCCGGGAATACCGCGCTCTGTTTCGCCCTCGAAAGCGGATTTACGGACATCTACCTGTTCGGACTGGATCTCGGCACCACGGATCCCGCGCAGCATCACGCCGCCGGCAGCTTTTACGAATCGGAGACCGCCTTCGCGCATACCGATGTTTACGACATTCGTGTGCCGGGCAACTTCGCAGAACACGTTTTCACGTCGCAAACGTTCCTGAACGGGCTTAAGAACCTCGAGGCCCTGACCCATGGGTTTCGCGATCGGGCAACCATCACCAATTGCTCCGGCGGCGTGAAGATCGCCCACACCATAACCACCGCCAGTGCCGAGATCGCGCCGCGCGGCGGCACGCTGGGTTTCTCCGGTCCGGACGGCGTTTATCCGCCGATCCCGCGTGCGGACGCGGAATGGCCACGCGCGGCACTGTGTAACGCCGTCAACGATGTGGCCGAGCGATTGGTTCAGATCTTGGGCGAGGCAAAGACACTTTCAGACAGAAGTTACATGGCGAACCTTTTGACGTTCTTGGACCTGGAGACCGGCTACCGAAGACCGCCCGCGCGCGACATCAAATGGAGCGCCCTGTTTCTGTTTCGCGGCACCATCATCGCCTGCGTCGCGATGATGGAGAGATATAGAAACCGCGTCGCCCGCGCTGAGGATTTGGAGCCTTTCGCCTTGCTCGCAGCCTCTCAATTGGTCGATTGTATCCACGGATTGAGAGACGAGGCGCTTGCCCTGTTCGATCACGAAGCCCCGAAACAGCCGCCGAGCATCGCGCATCGCTCCGCCGATGCGTCCAGATCCTTGCCCGACCCGGTCCGCGTGCCCCGAAACAGTGAATGCCCTTGCGGATCGGGCAGAAAATACAAGCACTGCCATGGCCGCATCGGCGGCGCGGCGGTGCGTTAACCCGGCGTTGACGGACGCTATGCTAGGCCAATACCACGGGAAAGCTGCACACCGTCGAGACATCGACGCCGGCGGCCCCCTCCTTTTGTGACGGAGCCCCCATCATGCGGGAACTTAATTTTGACGGTATCGAGGCCACGGCGGCGGAGAAACGGGTCTTGTTCTTGGGCTACGACGAGACCGAGACCGGCTTGCCGCACGTGTTGGCGGTGAGTGGGTGTGCGGTGACCCACACCGCCGATCCGCTCAGCAACGGCGATGATCTTGGCGCCTTCGATCTTGCGGTGAGCTTCGGGTACCGCCACATCATCGGCGGCGACACCTTGGCGGCGGCGGGATGCCCTTTCCTCAATCTGCATATCGGCTACTTGCCCTATAACCGGGGCGCGCACCCCAATTTCTGGGCGCACGCCGACGGCACCCCAAGCGGTGTCACCATTCACCTGATCGATGCGGGCGTGGATACCGGCGACATTCTGTTTCAGCGCTACACGAATTTCGCACCCGACGAGGATACCTTCGCGAAAACCCACGCACGCCTGATCGCCGATATCGAGGGCCTGTTTGAAGAAAATCTCGCCACGATCCTTGCCGGCACCGCGACACCCCGGCCGCAACGCGGCACCGGCACGTCGCATAAGTCGAGCGACCTGCCCGAGACGTTTGCCGGGTGGGAGACGAACATCCAAGACGAGATCGCGCGCCTCGACGCGCTTGGGGTCACGGCAAAGCAGGACAAACGCGCCCTGATCGACGAGATCGAGAGCGTTCGGCGCAACAACAACGTCAACTGGATGGATTTGCTGCGCCTCGCTTTCGATAAGGCGCCCGACGAAGCGCGCGGAATCGTCCGTAAAATCAACGCCGACGACAACCGGATTTCCGAATTGTTCAAGAAATTGGGTGAATAGACCGCAACGGTCGGGATGCCTGAAAACGTTGTGAAACCGGGCGCTTTGCTGTACTTTATTAACTATAAGAGTTAGGCCGCTTCGCCAACGCACCGTGCAGAATGTACACGGGTCGGCGACGGTCGTTTCTATACATCCGAAGGAGACATAGAAATGGCACAACTGGGAACCGAACTTAAGGCAGAGTTCGACCAAAACGGCATCGTGTACTTCGAGCCGGACACCTCCTGCTTCAGCCAACAAGACATCGATGAGCTGGAACGGCTGTGCGCCGAAATTCCGATAGAGCGCGTCGTCACCGGCGATGCCGGCGAGCCGAACCACGTCGACGTGGGGCGTTTCGTGACCGACGTCGAACGTCCGGAACTGGTCAACCGCCCTCTTTCCGACCGCGCCCTCGAGATCGTCATGAAAGACGCCGCGAAGCAGATGTACGCGGATATTCTCGGCACCGATCAGGTGTTTTTGCGCCGCATGCAGGTCAACAAATTCGGCGAGGATTGCTTCGTCGGGATGCACTTGGACACCGATTCCAACCCCGATTACAAGTTCGCCTGCATCATTCAATTGGGTGACGATTTCGACGGCGGCGAGTTCGCAGTCTACAAGGACGACGCGCTGGTCCGGTCCATCAAGCCGGAGTACCGGTCGTTGACCATCAGCAATTCGAGCTTCCCGCACGAAGTCCAGCGCGTGACGCGCGGCCAACGGGCGTCGCTCGTGTTCTTCATCGGGGACAACGACGGCGACAACAAAACGCCGCCGCCGCCGTCCGTCATCGAGTCCTGATTTTTTCCAGCGCCGCTTCGGGCCGGCGACCGCTTCTACAACCTTACGCGGCCGCCGCTCGCCGGGGCGCCTTCCTGACGTGGAGGAACCACTCGTGGACTTTGAGAACCTAGACGGATCGATCTGGATGGACGGCGTGTTGGTGCCGGCGAACGAGGCGCGCATTCATGTGCTGTCGCATAGTCTGCATTTCGCATCGTCCGTGTTCGAGGGGCTCCGCGTCTATAACCGCGAGCCGTTCAAGTTGCGCGAGCACATGGAGCGTTTCGAGCGCTCGGCGGCCTTGTGCGGGTATGCGCTCCCCTACTCCGTCGACGAGATGTGCCAGGCGTGCCACGACACGGTCGCGGCGCAGGGGATCACCGACGGGTACATCCGACCGATCGCCTGGCGCGGTGCGCAATCGATGGCACCGGTCGCCGTCGATTGCGAGATCCACGTCGCCGTCGCCGCGTGGGAATGGCCGATTTACTATTCCGAAGAAGCGATGACCAAGGGCATCACGCTGTGTGTCGCCGACTGGCGCAGGCCGGCGCCGGATATGGCGCCGGTGGCATCGAAGGCGTCCGGTCTGTATCAGATCTGCACGCTGGCGAAGCACGCAGCCATGGACAAAGGTTTCGACGACGCCTTGATGTACTGCTACCGGGGATTCGTCGCGGAAACCACCAGTTCGAACGTCTTTTTCGCGCGCGAGGATACCTTGCATACGCCGACGGCCGATTGCTTCCTCGACGGCATCACCCGGCAAACCGTGATCGAACTTGCGGACAGAAACGGGATCACCTGTCATGTCCGCCACATCCATCCCGACGAGTTGTCCGACTTCGACGAGTGTTTCGTCACCGGCACCGCGGCGGAAATCACCCCGGTCCAATGCATCGGCAACCACACATACACGCCGGGCGACATGACAAAGGCCGTTATGGCCGCGTTCAACCAAGAGGTTCGTGGTTGACGAAAAATGAAGGATTCCGGCGACAGTATGTCGCCGGTCGTTAAAAGAGGTCTTGAAAGCAAGAAATGTATTTCAAAGACGCCTGGGAGATCATTCGCAAACACAATGCGATCCCGCGCCGGATCAGCAAACAGATTCTGCGCGCCATCGTCGATGGCGACTCTTTGGACGAGAAAGCCTGCCAGCCTTTCTTATCGGTCGACGAAATCGAGCGCATTCGCAAAGATTACGAAGTACAGCGGGATGCCCTGATCGCCGAGGGCGTGGAGATCCTGCCCCGCAATCTGCCGTTCTATCATTTGATTCAGCAAAAGATCCCTGACTTCGACTGGACCGCCGAGGAAGCGGACGTCACCCGCGGCACCCATGAAGTGCACTTCAAGCGGCCGTCGCTCGAAGGTGTGCGGCCATCGCTGCTGACCTTACTGACCCGGGAAATCCCGACCGAGACCACATCGTCGCTGCACGAAATGTACGGGTGCACGCACCGCTATCCACCGGCGTTGGTGCATCTGCTGTCACGCCTGTTGGAGACCAATCGCTTCGTAAGCCCGGACGAAGCGACGGTCGAATACCTGCTGACCTGGATGCAGCGGGCCGTTGACGGGGTCCCATCGCAGGTCATTTCACCGATTTGTCCGGACTACAAAGCCGACAAGCTTGGAAAGCATTTGTACCGGTTCACCTTCGACGGCGTCGGCGACAAGGTCGGCGTCGTGGGGCAGCGCTGGCTGTCCGCCTTGCCCTTGGTCTCCGAATTCCTTGAAGGCCTCGATGCCGAGCCGACGATCATTGCGGCCATTGGCGATTTCGAGGGCTTTCCGGACGGCGCGTTGGAGCGATTGGGCGTCACCTGGGACGAGTTCGAGGCGCGGCTCAGGCGCAGCCAGCTTGCGCTGCAGGCAGAATGCCCGGTGGCGATCGAGGCGCCGCTGTTTACCGAGTTGTGCGGCGGGCGTGCCACCTGGGACAAGATGTGGCGCAAGAACCAGGCGCGAATCGTCGGCGGCGATTACGGGGGATCGGGTCTCACCGAACCCGAATTGCGCCAGATCGCGGAATCCCGCGCGCCCTTGTACCGGCGCTGGCTGCAAAAACGGGGCGACTTCGATTTCATGGAAACGCTTCTCAACCAAGGTGCGGAATACGCGACCATGGGCCAGATCGTTCAGGAAAAAATGTCCAATCCGCTGGTGATCGGTGCCGATCACGGACGCATGTCGCCGTTCTACAATGTGTCGTCGGACGTGCCCGTGCTGTACATCCGCAACAACTACGTCAACGTAAGTTAAGGACGACCGCCGTGCCGAAGATTACACGCGATGCATTGATCGACGACCTCAGACAAAGCATGGGCGAAACGTCTGATGTGATCTTCGTGATGAGTCAGATCTATACGTTCGCACACCGGCTGGGCGTCCCCGGGCCGGAAACGGGCGAATATGTCCTGGATGCGCTGGTGGAGGCTGCCGGACCGGACCGCACGCTTGTCTTGCCGGGCTTTTATTACAAGTACGGCGGCACGCGGTCGTGCGACCTCGCGCGTGACGAGCTGAGCACCGGCGCCCTGCCCAATTGCGCGCGAACCGCAGGCTGGCCGCGAAGCAACCGCCCGATGTTCGGATGGCTGGCGCATGGCCCCCGTGCCGAAGAGGCCGTGTCGCAAGTACAGACGACGGCGTATGGCGCGGATTCCGTCCCGGCCTGGTTGGTGGCATCAGATGCCCGCGCCATCGGCGTCGGCCTTACCACCCGCAACAACGGTTGGATTGTCGTCCATCGGGGCGAGGAAGCGGCGCACGTGCCCTATCGATATTACAAAAGGTTTCCCGGAAAGCTGTTGCGCGACGGCACGCCGATCGGCGACGGACTGGAGATCACATTCGCACAACCGCGCATGGTGCACTTGGACTATGATTGGCGGGTGATTACAGAAGTCCTGGAGGAACGCGGCACTTTTTGGGTATCAGAGAACACGTCGTTACCGCTCAGCGCGGTTTCCTGCCGAGACGTTGTCGACGTCACGCAAACGCTCTTGGCGCGGGATCCGTTGTCGTTGTTGTCGACGCCGAGCGAAGCGAAAAGATGGATCGCAGAACTCAAGGATGAAGAACTTTCCGGCCTCAAGCCGGAAGAACAGTATCACGTTGAAGCCTAGGGGGATTTGGAATGGGTAGTGAACCAACCGTACAAACGTTTGAGACCGCGGATCTTGGCGACGGCAGCGCCGCGGTAGAGGCACTCCGGCAAGACGGCGTTGTGATCCTGAAGGGGGGCTTTGGGGACTACGCAACGGAAATACGCGATTACATCCGGCACGCGCTGTCCCTGTACGCGGGCGAGGTGCCGAGCCCCGAAGACCTGTCGGACGCCATGATCGCGCAGGCCGCGAAGGACCGTAAAAGCCTCTCGCACGTCTATGAGATCTGCAAGAATGTGCTGCCGTGCCGGGCGATCGGCTGCGATGATCGGCTCATCAACATCGCCAAGCGCTACATGGACACGGACCACATCGTCATCCAACCGCACGACAATATTCTGCGCATGGACCTGCCGAACGAGACCGCACGGTTGCCGAGCGAGGACAAGACCAGCCGGCTGCTGCCCTGGCACCAGGACTATCCCTACATCCAAGGCTCGGAGCGCAGCCTCACGGTTTACCTCTCGACCCAGGATAGCGGCGAATACGGCGCCCTGGATGTCGCCTTGGGATCGCATACGGACGGCGTGTTCGAATCGCTCTATTACGAGAGCGATCATCAGTATCACTTCGAAGTGGCGCCGCATGTCCTGGAACAGTTTCCGATCATTCCGGCGCATCTTTCATTCGGAGACATTCTGATTTTCGACATGATGCTGGCACACCGAAGCGTCCCCAACACGACGGGCGCCTGCCGCTACAACCTGCAGGTCCGCATCAGCAACCTGTTGGACGAGGAGTTCGTCACAGGGATCAAGGGCCGCACTGCCGGCCTGTCGAACCTGCCCGCCCGCCATCAAAAGCGGGTCAAAGTCGTTGAAAGATACGCCTCCTAAGGGCGTGAGACCGCCAACCGGCGAAAGGACGTATGACTATGGACGGAAGCGTAAACCTGCGCGAAGCGATCCGCGCGACGATCACCAAACACATGGAAAACAAGGGCGTCGACACGTCGTTCGACGATGACACGGACTTGTTTTCAGCGGGCGCGTTGAATTCCTTCGACGCCGTCTCGATCATCGCCGACCTGGAGGCCACGTTGGAGACCGACGTGACGCTCACCGGCGACGAGGATTTCGTGATGAGCGTCGCATCGATCGCCAAACTGTTTCCGCAGCTGGCATAAGTCGGTCGGCCACGGGACGGCATGCACGATCTCTACGACAGACTGCACACGGTTTTCTCGACATCGGCCGAGGTGTTTTATCGCTACGGTGACGAGATGCAGCGGTATGCGGATGCGTACCGGCTCATGCGGCGCCAGAACGGATCGCTCCGCGAACGGCCCAAAGGACGGATTCTGCTGGCGACCGACAAGTGTTTCGAAACATACGCCGCCGTTTTCTCGATCCTGCTGTCCGGCAATGTGTGGATGCCGATCTCGCCAAAAACGCCGGCGCAGCGGGTCTGCGAGATCGTGGAGGCCGCGGCGCCGACGTTGGTCGTCGTCGACGACACGACCCTTCCCGAAACCGTCGAGCGGCTCGCGGAGCTCGACGTTGCCGTCATCTCCCTCGCCGATTTCGGCCGCGGTGACGAACACGACTTCAACGACCTACCGGACGACATGGACGCGGACGGCATCATCTATTTCACCTCCGGCTCGACTGGAAAGCCGAAAGGCGTACGGCTGACCCACCGCAATTTCGCGGTGGTGGTCGGCAACATCATGGACATGCTGCCGCTCCGAACCGGCGAGGTGTTCGGCGATTATCACGATCTTGGGTTCGTGATATCGGTCCCCATCCTGTTCCCATGTGTGCTCAGCCAAAGCGCGGTTTCGCCGGCCCGCACCGCGGCCGAGACCATGCTGCCGGTCGGCCATCTCACGGGCAACGAGGTCTCGGTCCTGATCACCGTGCCGTCGACGATTGCCCGCATTCGCCAGTCGCGCCGACTGCAACCCGGTGACTTGATACTCAATGTGCTGATCAGCTGCGGCGAGCCGCTGCATTTGGATGTCTTGACCTATGCGTTCGAAGACATGACACCGGCCCACCTGTTCAATTTCTACGGCTCGACCGAGGTCGCACCCTGGATCTTCAGCCATCATTGCGAACCGGCGGACGCCGAGCGCTTTGCGCCCATCGGCTACATCCCCATCGGCACCCCGATGGCGGATAACGACATCGCGACGGACGACGACACCGGCGAATTGCTGGTCGCCGGACCGAAAATCACCCCAGGGTACCTAAACAACGAAAATCCCGAGAAGTTCTTCGAGCGCGACGGCAAGCGTTGGTTTCGGATGGGCGACATCGTCGATATCCAAGACGGCCTATACGTCTGCAAAGGCCGGGTCGATTCGCAGGTCAAGATCCGCGGCTATCGCGTCGATCTGCTGGGGGTCGAAGCCCAGCTCCGCGCGCTTTCCGGCGTGGACAACGGCATCTGCTTTGCGTCGGGAAACGACGAGCGGACGCAAATCGTCGCGGTTCTGCAGACCGGCAATGACTTCAGCGTTTCCGACGTGCATCAGGCCCTGTCGGAAAAACTGCCGTCCTACATGCACCCGGAACGGGTGATTTGCTTGCAGGATGTGCCATTAAACAAGAGCGGCAAGATCGACCGCGCCGCACTGAAAGCCACATATGCGTAAGGAACCGACGGAGACGATGTTTTGAAACTCGGATACTTCACGATGCCGATCCATCCCGTGGATATGCCCTATGCGGAAAGCCTGGCGCAGGACAAAGAGATGGCCGTCTTCGCCGATGCCCTTGGCTACGACGAAGCGTTCTTCGGTGAGCATGTCTCCGACGCATCGGAGACCATTACCTCGTCACTGATTTTCGTGGCGCTGCTCGGCGAGATCACCAAGAACATGCGGCTCGGCACAGGGGTCGTCAATCTGCCGCACGGACACCCCGCCGCCCTGGCCGCGCAAATCGCCATGGTGGACACTTTGTTGAACGGGCGATTGATTCTCGGCATCGGACCCGGTGGCTTGGCATCGGATATGGAAATTTTCGGAACCCTGGAAGCCGATCGGAACAGCATGTTCATCGAATCCATAGACCATATCCTCGCTCTTTGGTCCGGTTCGGCGCCCTACAATCTTGAGGGACAGCACTGGTCCATCAGCACCGCCAAGACCCATATTCCGGACCTGGGCCAAGGCGTAATCCCAAAACCGCTGCAAGCGCCGCATCCGGAAATCGTTTGCACGGCGCTTGCCCCCTATTCCAAGGGCGTCGAGAAACTCGCCGAGCGCGGGTGGAGCGTTGTCTCTTCGAACTTCTTGCAAGACGACGGCGTGAAGAGCCACTGGGATGCGTACGCGCGGGGCTGCGCGGCGATCGGCGCGGATGCCGATGGCGATCGTTGGCGGGTCGTGCGCACGATCTTCGTGCATGAGGACCCAGACATCGTCGAGGCCTATGCGTTCGGCGACGGCGGCCCGTACCACTACATGTACAATCAGATTTACCAAAAACTGAAACGCGCCGACAAACTGGCGGTGTTTAAGGAACGATTCGACCAGCCCGACGACGAGATCACCTTGGACTACGTGATGCGCAAAACGATCATCGCCGGCTCGCCGGAGCAGGTGGCCGACGACATTCTTCGGCTTCGCGATCATGTTGGCCCGTTCGGCACATTGATGTACACGGGTGTCGATTGGCAGGACGAAGCCATCGGCCGCAACTCGATGCGCCTGTTGGCGGAACGAGTGATGCCGCGGGTAAACGCTTGAGGAAGGCCCAAAGATGATCGGACAACAAATTCACGATTTCGCCACTGACCTGTGGCCGCTCAACCGGAGCATCACCGGCGACGGCACCCGCGAGACCCTGCGGCGCATCAAAGAACATTTACCCGGCCTGGAAATCCACGAAGTCCCGAGCGGCACGAAGGCTTTCGATTGGACTGTGCCGAAGGAATGGCGGATCCGCGAGGCTTGGATCAAGACACCCTCGGGGGAAAAGATCTGCGACTTCTCCGAACATAACCTGCACGTGGTCGGCTATAGCACCCCGGTGCACAAGAAACTGCCGCTCGAAGAGTTGCAAAAGCACCTCTACTCGTTGCCGGAGATGCCGACGGCCATCCCGTACATCACGTCCTATTACACGGAGCGGTGGGGGTTTTGTCTGGCGGAAGAACAACGCCAAGGTCTGGAGGACGGAGAGTACGAGGTCTTTATCGATTCCGAATTGTTCGACGGATCGCTGTCCTACGGCGAGCTGGTGATCCCCGGCGAGGTAACCTCGGAAGTCCTGCTATCCACCTATGTGTGCCATCCGTCCATGGCCAATAATGAGTTGGCCGGACCGACCGTCACAACGTTCATCGGCAACTGGCTGTCGGGTCTGACACACCGCCATTACACCTATCGGATCGTGTTTATCCCCGAGACCATCGGCTCCGTCATCTACCTCAGCCGCCAAATAGACCACTTGAAGACCCATGTGGTCGCCGGGTTTGTGCTGCATTGTCTGGGCGACGACCGTGCTTATTCATATCTGGCGTCGCGGCGCGGCGACACCATCAGCGATCGTATCGCCAAACACGTTTTGCACGGGATCGATCCCAACTTTGTGAGCTATGGCTGGGCCGACCGCGGCAGCGACGAGCGACAGTATTGCGCCCCGCGGATCGATTTGCCGATCGCCTCGCTGATGCGGACCAAGCCCGTGGAATACCCCGAATACCATACGTCGCTCGACAATCTGACGGACGTGGTGACGCCCTCGGGCCTCGAAGGCGGCTACACGGCAGTGCGCCGCACGCTGGAGGCGTTGGAGCGAAACAAGTATCCGCTGGTAAAGGTGCTCGGCGAGCCGCAACTCGGAAAGCGGGGGTTGTATCCGACCCTCAGCACCCGCGACAGCGGTTTGAAAGTCCGCCTGATGATGAACGTGATTTCGTGGTCCGACGGCTCGAATTCCGTTCTTGATATCGCCGAAAAATGCGACGCCCCGATGTGGGACATTTATCCGATCCTGGATCAGCTGGCAGAACACGATTTGATCGAACTGTTGCCGGAACCGATCGGCTGATCCGCCTCGGAAACGGCGCTGCCCATGACAGACGACGATATCCTGCGCCGGGCCGCCGAGGCCTTCCAAGCCAAGCAATTCGCGGCGGCCGCAAGTCTGTTTCAGGAATTGCTCTCGCGCCATCCCGAGGTTCCGGAGCTTCATATCAATCTGGGGGCCAGCCTGCGCGGCGCCGGCGACACGGCGGCGGCGGAAGCGGCCTACAAGACCGCGATCGAAACGGCGCCGCAAAACGCCCTGGTGTGGTTCAATTTAGCGAATCTGTTGCGCGATACCGATCGCCTGCACGACGCCATCGATGCTTTCCGCACCGCCGATACGCTGCAGCCGGACACCCCGGAAATCCTCAATAATTTGGGGACCGCGCTCTATCAGGCCGGGTTCGATGACGAGGCAGTCGCCTGCTACGACCGGCTGATCGACGTGGCGCCTGGCTTTTCCGACGCCTACACCAACAAGGGCAACGCCTTGCAGCGTTTGCTGCGCATGGAGGCCGCAGGGTCGTGCTTCGATCACGCCTTGAAACTGGCGCCGGACAACGCGGTCTATCGGTTGAACAAATGCGCGTTCCTGGCGGCCACCGGCCGTCACGACGAGGCGCTCGACTGGTCCGAGCGGGCCATCGCCGCGGACCCCGGCTATGTCGAAGCGCGGCTCAAGAAAGCGGGACTGCTGATCCAGCGTGGCGAACTCGAGGCCGGGTTCGCGCAATACGAGGCCCGCTGGGAAATGCCGGACTGGCACGATCTGCCGAGTAAACTGGATATGCCGGTCTGGCAGGGCGAGGACCTTACAGGCAAGCATCTCCTTGTCTGGAACGAACAGGGATACGGCGATGCTCTGCTGTACGCGCGGTTTTTCCCGCGCCTTTCCGCTCTTGGCGCAGCGGTCACCGTCGCCTGCGAGCCGTCCTTGCACGGTCTGTTTCAGACGAGCTTCGACGGCATTGCCTTGGCGTCCCTGGACGCGCCGCTGCCCTCGGCGGATTTTCATATCTCGATGATGAGCCTGCCGCATCGGTTCAACGTCAAAACGCTCCCCGACCTTGAGGCCGAACCATATCTCCGGCCCGCCGACGCGGCGGTGCGAAACTGGCAAGAACGCCTCGGCCAACGCCCCAGCCGCCTGCGGGTCGGCGTCGTTTGGGCGGGCAACCCGAAACAAGCGCATGATTACGCCCGTTCCATCCCGTTCGAGACCTTCTCTCCCCTTCTGGCGCAGAGCGGATGCGAATTCTTCAATCTGATGATTGGCCCACGCGGAAATGTCCGGCACGACAATCTTGTCGATCGCCGAGCCGGCCTCACCGATTTCGCGGCAACGGCGGCGTTTATGTCGGCGTTGGACTTGGTTGTTTCCGTCGACAGTGCCCCGGCGCATCTGGCGGGGGCGCTTGGCGTGCCGGTCTGGATCCTTCTGTCCTTCGATCCGGACAGCCGGTACTTCCTTCACTCGGAAACGTCGCCACTGTATTCGACGGCACGCTTGTTCCGCCAGCACCGCCCCGGCGACTGGGCGAAAGTGATCGACGACGTCGGCGCCGCGCTGCATCCGTTGATCGCCGAAACGCTCTGAATTGCACGGCGCGGCGGGCTACTTTTTCTAAGCGTTAACGGACGTTTACCCTAGGATTTAGGTCTTTTTTAAGTCCCTTCTGCTTTTCTAAGCATCCCAAGTTTCCCAGGGAACGTGAAACGGCGAAATTTGGGATCACAAGACGAAAACAAAACTCGGAAAGCAGAATGCAATGACCGAATTGAAATCGCATCGTGAGGGAACCGCGCCGCAGCGCACCAGCGCGCTGAGCGCCATCGGCAGGCAGACGTCGTTGAACGACCTGCCGCCGCCGGATACCACCCGTTGGGTCCCGCGCCGCAAGGCAGAAGTCGTCGCCGGCGTCCGGACGGGATTGATCTCCTTGGAAGAGGCCTGCCGCCGCTACGACCTATCCGTCGACGAATTCCGCTCGTGGGAGCGTCTGATGGAACGGCACGGCGTTAAAGGGCTGCGAACGACGAGGATCAAGACGTACCGCGGCGGCTGATACCGGCACGCCCTCTCATCCATACCGACCGGCGCGCTAGGCAATTATTGCCGGGCGTTAACCTGTTGTTCACTAAACCGGCTCTAGCATCCCCGTAGGATCACGGTAAAGGCGACGCTCGCGCGCCCAAACCAAGAAAAACCGACGGGGGTAGCCTTGGAGACGTTCGTTCAAGCCATTCGAAATCTCGGACCTATGCGCCTTGCCATCATGGGCGGCGTGGTCTTGGGGCTCTTGGGATTTCTGGCCTTTTTCGCCACGAAACTGACGACGCCGAATTTGACGACCCTGTACGGCGAGCTTGCGCAAAGCGACGCCGCGAACATCGTCCAAGAGCTTGAAAGCCGAAATATCCCGTTCGAAATCCGCCAAAACGGCACCCAGGTCCTGGTTCCCGAGGATCGCGTGCTCCAGTTGCGGTTGGAACTGGCGCAGCAAGGCCTTCCGTCGGGCGGATCGGTCGGCTACGAGCTGTTCGACAACACCGACCAGATCGGCTCCACCAACTTCATGCAGAACGTCAATCTGGTGCGGGCGCTGGAAGGCGAGCTTGCGCGTACGATCACGTCGATCGGAACGGTTAAGAACGCGCGCGTCCATCTGGTGATGCCGAAGCGCGAACTGTTCAGCCGCGAAACACAGGAACCGAGCGCCTCCGTCATCCTGCAAATGCGCGGCCCCGTGCGCCTTGCCGCCGAACAGGTCGCCGCGGTGCAGCACTTGGTTGCATCCGCCGTGCCGCAACTGACGCCGAACAGAATCTCCATCGTCGACAGCAAGGGATCGTTGTTGTCGTCCGGTTTCGAATCCGCCGACCCCTCGGTTGGCATGGCGGGCCGCCTCGACGAACGCAAGCGGCGGATGGAAGCGCAAATGTCGCAAACCATCGAAGAGCTGTTGGAGAAGACCGTTGGGTTCGGCCGGGTTCGTGCCGAGGTGGCGGTCGAGATGAATTTCGACCGAATCTCGACGCAAAGCGAGGAATACAACCCCGATGGACAAGTCGTGCGGTCGACAAACACCGTCGAAGAAACCGCAAATGCCCGGGATTCCGAGGGTGAGCCGCCGATTTCCGTCGGCACAAACTTGCCGGACGCCACCTTCGGCACCGGCGAAACCGCCAGCCGCGAAGAGAATCAAGCCCGCACCGAGGAGACCACGAACTTCGAGATCTCCAAGACGGTCACCAACCACATCCGCGAAGGAGGTGAAATCGAGCGTATCTCGGTGGCCGTGCTCATCGACGAGAATCAATTCAAGAACGACGACGGCGACTTGGTGTCGGAACAGCGGCCCGAACAGGAAATGCAACTTCTTGCGACCTTGGTCCGCGGCGCGATCGGTTACGACGAAGCGCGTGGCGACACCATCGAACTGATCCAAATGAAGTTCGCGACCTTCGAAGAGCCCGAGGAAGAGCTGGAGCTGTTCTTTGGCTTCGGGAAGAACGAGCTGGTCAGGATGCTGGAAATCCTGGTCCTCAGCATCGTCGCCATCCTGGTGATCCTGCTGGTGGTCCGGCCCCTGCTGTCCCGCGCCTTCGAGGCCCTACCTTCCGCGCAAGAGGCTGCGGAGCGCCTACTTGCCGAGCAAGGCCGCGCCCCGGCCCTGACGGGTCCCGCCGGCGGCGTCCCCGTCGAAAGCGAGGAAGACGAAGAACAATTCGAGGAATTGATCGACATCGACCGCGTCGAAGGCCGGGTGAAAGCCTCCTCGGTCAAGAAAGTCGGCGAGATCGTCGAGAAACACCCGGAAGAAGCGTTGGCCATTCTGCGCTCTTGGATGTATCAGGAAGGGTAAGGTTAACGAGGTTCGGGAGTATTCATCATGGCGAAGGGACAAGCAGACTACCGAACACTTGCCGGCCCGCAGAAGGCGGCAATCTTCATGCTGGCGGTTGGGCGCGACCATTCGGCCCGCCTGTTCGAGCGGATGGACGACGAGGAAATCCGCGAACTGTCGCATGCCATGGCGACACTGGGCTCCGTCGGCGCCAATGTCGTCGAGCGCCTGTTCGTCGAATTCGCCGACCAGCTGTCGACCGCCGGTGGGCTGGTCGGTTCCTACGACTCCACAGAACGCCTGTTGCTGTCCTCGCTGCCCGAGGATCGCGTCAAGCAGATCATGGAGGAAATGCGCGGCCCCGCCGGCCGTACCATGTGGGACAAGCTGGGCAACGTTAACGAGGCCGTCCTCGCGAACTATCTGAAGAACGAATATCCGCAAACCGTCGCGGTGGTGCTGTCCAAGATCAAACCGGATCACGCCGCGCGGGTGCTGGCGATGCTGCCGGAAAACTTCTCCATGGAAGTGATCATGCGGATGCTGCGCATGGAAGCGGTGCAAAAAGAGATTCTCGATCACGTCGAGCGGACGCTGCGGACCGAGTTTATGACCAACTTGGCGCGGACGGCACGCCGCGACAGCCACGAGTTGATGGCCGAAATCTTCAACAACTTGGACCGCAACACCGAGAATCGCTTCATGACCGCCCTCGAGGAGCGCAACCGCGAATCGGCGGAGCGGATCAAGCAGCTCATGTTCACCTTCGACGATCTGGTCCGTGTCGACAGCGGCGGCATCCAATTGCTGCTGCGTCAGGTCGAGAAAGATCAACTGGCCGTCGCCCTCAAGGGGGCCGCCGAAGACGTCAAGGATCTGTTCTTCGCCAACATGTCGGAACGCGCCGGCAAGATGATGAAAGAAGACATGGACGCCATGGGTGCGGTCCGGCTCAAGGACGTCGACGAGGCCCAGTCGGCCATTGTGCAAACCGCGAAAGCGCTGTCCGACGCCGGCGAGATCGTCATCGCTGGCTCCGACGAAGACAGCGAGCTCGTCTACTAACGAGGCGCGGCCGACGGCCGCCGCCGGGACACTTTTGGAAACGCAATCTGTATGTCTTCGGTTCAGAAATTCACGTTCGATCTGGACTTCGGTGCGCCGGAGACTCCGAGCGAACCGGAAGCGGTCGATGAGACCGAGGCGGACCTCGAGCCTGAAATCGAGGTCCCGACGTTCAGCGAGGAAGAACTCGAGCAGGCGCGCGCCGAGGGTTTCGACGCCGGGCGCGAGGAAGGCCGGAGTGACGCCGCCGCGGCAACGGAACAACGATTGGTCGAAGGCATCGACGGCATCGCGCAACAGCTCTCAGACCTGCTGGACGCCCAAGCCGCCGAGAACACCGAGATCGGCCGCGAGATGACCGCGGTCGCCGTCGGTATCGCCAAGAAAGTATTCCCCGACTTGAATGCCCGCAATGCCCTCGGCGAAATCGAACGGATCATTCAGGAAACCCTCAGTGCAATCACCGAAGAACCGCGCGTGCAGGTCTTCGTAGCCCCCGATTTGCGCGAGCCGATGAACGAGCGTCTTGCCGTTCTCACCAGCCGCGCCGCCTATGACGGCAAGGTGTTCGTGAACGCGGACCCGACGCTTGAGCTTGGCGACTGCCGGGTCGAATGGTCCAACGGGTCGGCGATACGCGATACGGAAGCCCTGTGGGAGATGATCGACGAAATCGTCGAGCGCAATCTACACGGCGATCCGGCGCCTGTGCCTTCCGGCGAGGATGCGGCGTCCGACGGCCCGCCCCGCGACGAAGCGGCGCACGAGGACGAGCCAGCAGCGGCCGAGACGGCGCCGGAGACGACCGACGATCCCGCAGCGCACGAATCGGTCACTGCAGAACAGGTGGATCCCCCCGCGCCGCCGTCCCCGGACCCGGTCGAAACGCCGATTGCGGACGAACACGCGATGGAGGCCGCCCCCCCCGGAGGCCGACCCGCACGCCGACGAAGAAACCCCCTTCGCACCGCATGTCGACCCGGACCCGGCGCCCGAAGGACCTGGAAATACGGATATGAATCAAGAGGTTGCGTCAGATGATACGGGCGCACCCATCCCGCATGTCCCGGACGATACCACGCCGGATGGCGGCGGAGAAACCGCGACCGACCCCGCGCAGGCCGAAGCGCCGCCCGTGACCCAGGGGGAGAGCATGTCGCAGGAAACCACAGCGGCTATACTGGAAGCCCAAGGATCGATGCATGACGACATCGATCCGGACGAGAAACCTTAGGAGACCGGACATGGCTGAAGAAGACGACGGCGGCCTGGATTTAGCAGACCTTGGCGAAACCGACGCGGAAGCGCCGGCACCGGCGCCCGCAAGCGACGCAGACGACCAAGAAACCCTTGGATCGGTCGGCGATCTCGACCTCCCGAAAAGCGCCAAGGATCTGGAGGCGGTTTACGACATTCCGGTTCAGGTCTCGGCGGTCCTCGGCAAGACCACGATGCCGGTGAGCAATCTGCTCAAGCTCGGCCGGGGCGCTGTCGTCGAGTTGGACCGCAAGGTCGGCGAAGCGATCGACATCTACGTGAACAACCGACTGGTCGCCCGCGGCGAAGTCGTGGTGGTCGAAGATCGACTGGGCGTCACCATGACGGAAATCATCAAAACCGACCGCCTCGGCTAGAGAGTCGCAAGGGAACCACCGACAGATGGCCGAAGAGAATATTTACGACGCAGGTGGTCGCGTAATCGATACCGCCACAGTCGTCGGCCTGTTGTGCGGCTTCGCTATGATCGGCACCGCGATCATGCTCGGCAGCACGCCGGAGAGTTTTCTCAATTTGCCATCGGTCCTGATCGTCATCGGCGGCACGCTCTCGATCACCACCATTTGCTTCTCCTTTTCGGAAATGATCGGAACCGCCCGGGTCGTCTCCCGCGCTTTGTTCCGCAATACGCAAGAGCCGTTCGACGCCGCCTACAAATCGCTTCAGGTGGCCGAATTGGCCCGAAAGCAAGGCGTCTTGGCGCTGCAAAACATCGTCGAAAACGTGCGCAATGACCCATTCTTGTACCAAGGCGTGAGTATGGTGATCGACGGCACCCCGGGCGAAGAGGTGGAGAATATCCTGCGC
This sequence comes from Rhodospirillales bacterium, assembly GCA_965601835.1. GTDB lineage: Bacteria > Pseudomonadota > Alphaproteobacteria > Rhodospirillales > Casp-alpha2 > UBA4479. The sequence goes on along the minus strand of OZ271842.1, from coordinate 3,574,806 downwards.
CGCGACATGCTGGCGACCATTCAGCGGCACCGGCAAAGCGCCAGTGTGCTGCGCAAGATGGCGGAGTTCTCTCCGGCTATGGGTCTGATCGGCACCTTGATCGGCCTGGTGCAGATGCTCGGCAACCTCCAAGATCCGACAAGCATCGGCCCGGCCATGGCGGTCGCGCTGCTGACGACCTTCTACGGCGCGGTGTTGGCCAACATGGTGTTTTTGCCCCTCGCCTCCAAGCTGGAGCGGAATTCGGCGGAAGAAGCCATGATCAATCAGGTTTTCATGCTGACCTCGGTCTCCGTCAGCCGACAAGAGAACCCACGGCGCCTCGAGATGCTGCTGAACAGCATTTTGCCGCCGTCGCAGCGCGTGCAGTACTTCGACTAACGAGGAACCGGGAACGGCAAGAACGATGCAACTACTGATCATTGGCACATTGGATGGGCAAATCGGCGCCGCGAGCCAAATCGCCGTGCAGCGGGGCGCGAAGGTCCAGCAAGGCGACACCGCGGAACAGGGCATGGACCTGTTGCGGCGCGTCGGTGCGGATCTCGTGATGATCGATGTCAAATTGGACGTCCAAGAATTCATGGACGGACTGACGGCCGAGCGCATCAATGTTCCCGTGGTCGCGTGCGGGGTATCGAATGACACCCAAGCCGCCGTCCGCGCTGTGCGCGCCGGTGCCAAGGAATACATCCCGCTGCCGCCCGACGCGGAACTGATCGCCGCGGTCCTCGAAGCCGTCACCGAGGAACAGCACGCGCTCATCTACAAAGACCCGAAAATGGCCGACACCATCCGGATGGCGGATCAGGTGGCGCCGTCGGAGGCCAGCATCTTGATCACCGGGTCGTCGGGCACCGGGAAGGAAGTTCTGGCGCGCTATCTGCACAACAAATCGAAGCGCAAAGACCGGCGGTTCGTCGCCGTCAACTGCGCCGCGATCCCCGAGAATCTTCTGGAATCCGAACTTTTCGGCCACGAAAAAGGCGCCTTCACCGGTGCCGTGGCGCGACGGATCGGCAAATTCGAAGAAGCCGACGGCGGCACCCTGTTGTTGGACGAAATCAGCGAGATGGACATCCGCCTTCAGGCCAAGCTGCTGCGGGCGATCCAAGAGCGGGAGATCGACCGTATCGGCTCGAACAAACCGGTGAACGTCAACGTGCGTATCATCGCGACCTCGAACCGGAACATGGATCAGGCCGTCAAAGAGGGCCAATTCCGCGAGGACCTGTATTTCCGGCTCAACGTTGTGACGTTGCGGCTGCCGTCGCTGGCCGAACGCCCGGCGGATATTCCGCCGCTTGCAGCGTTTTTCATCGACAAGTACGCCGAGGCCAACGATGTGCCGCACCGCCCCCTTTCGGCGGCGGCGTCAGATAAGCTCGCGACATATGCCTGGCCGGGAAATGTGCGGGAATTGGAAAACACCATGCACCGCGCCGTGTTGCTTGCGTCGGGGGACGAAATCGCCGCGGACGCCATCTTGCTGACCGATGAAGCCGAGGGCGGCGCCGGTGCGGTCCTGGGCGGACAAGACAGCACCCAGGGTCTGGTCGGCCGGACCGTTGCCGACGTGGAACGCGACCTGATCATCGACACGTTGGAGCATTGCCTCGGCAACCGGACCCATGCGGCGAACATCCTCGGGATATCGATCCGGACGCTGCGGAACAAACTTAAGCAATACGGCGAGGAAGGCTTTGACGTTCCGGCGCCGGGCGATGCCCCGCGCGCTGGGGCGTAAACGTTTTAACGAGAGGTTGAAGCGCGATGGCCGATGCCAGCGGTGGCGACAACTTACCGATTAACGGCGCGGACTTTGTCCGGGACAAGCTGAACGCGGCGGCAAAGCGCGGCGACATTATGCTCGCGCTCGGTGTCGTCGCGATCCTGGTGGTGCTGATTCTGCCCATGCCACGTTGGCTCCTGGACGTGGCGCTCGCGTTCTCCATCACCTTCTCCGTGTTGATCCTGATGACCGCGCTGTTCGTCGAGCGCCCGCTGGATTTCAATGCGTTCCCGACGGTGCTGTTGCTGGCGACGATGATCCGGTTATCTCTCAACCTCGCGTCGACCCGTCTGATTCTGGCCGACGGCCACGAAGGAACCCATGCGGCCGGGCAAGTCATCGAAGCATTCGGCAGTTTCGTGATGAGCGGGAATTTCGTCATCGGCATTATCGTGTTCGCGATCCTCGTGATCGTGAACTTCATCGTCATCACCAAGGGCTCCGGCCGGATCGCCGAAGTCTCGGCCCGGTTCTCGTTGGACGCGATGCCCGGAAAACAAATGGCGATTGATGCCGATCTATCGTCGGGCCTGATCGACGAAGAGACCGCGCGTCAGCGGCGCAAAGACCTGGAAGAGGAAAGCTCGTTCTTCGGCGCCATGGACGGTGCCGCGAAATTCGTCCGGGGCGACGCGATTGCCGGGTTGCTGATCACCTTCATCAATGTCGTCGCCGGTATGATTATCGGTGTCGCGCAAAACGACCTGTCGTTCGGCGAAGCCGCCGACACCTACACCCGGCTGACTGTCGGCGACGGACTGGTGTCGCAGATTCCGGCGCTGATCGTATCGACCGCCGCCGGTATGGTGGTGACCAAGGCGGGCGTGCCGGGCACCACCGAGGGCGCGTTGTTCTCTCAATTGGGGGGGCAGCCGAAGGCGCTTGGCCTGGTCAGCTTCCTGCTGTTGGCGTTGGCGATCCTGCCAGGTATTCCGGCGCTGCCGTTCTTGATCCTGGCGTTTCTGTGCGCCGCCGCCGCCTTCTACGTCAATCATCAGCGAAAACTGGCGGAAGAAGAGCAACTCCGAACGATCGAAGACGAGACCGTCGACCCGAAAGCCGTTGCCGAGGAGCCGATTTCGACGGCACTGAAGATCGACCATATTCGGCTCGAGCTTGGCTACGGGCTGCTGACGCTCATCAACACACCGAAGGACGGGCACAAGCTGACCGATCAGATTAAGGCCTTGCGCCGGCAATTGGCGACCGACGTTGGGTTCGTGATGCCGTCGGTGCGCATCCAGGACAACATGCAGCTGCCGGCCAACACCTATGTTATTCGGGTCAAGGAGATCGAGGCGGGACGTAGCGAGCTTCGCCCGAACATGCTCTTGGTGATGGATCCCCGTGGCGAGGAAATCTCCATCCCCGGCGAACAGACGACCGAGCCGACCTTTGGTCTCCCCGCCATGTGGATCGAAGAAGCAAACCGTGAGGAAGCGCTGTTCCGCGGCTATACGGTGGTCGATCCGGCAACCGTCGTCACGACCCACATCACGGAGCTGATCAAGGACAACATGTCGGAACTGCTGTCCTATGCAGAGACGCAAAAGCTCCTGGACGAGCTGGACAAGGAACATCAAAAGCTGATCGGCGACATGATCCCGGCGCAGATTTCGCTGGCCGGGATTCAACGGACCCTGCAAAACCTGTTGGCGGAGCGCATTTCGATCCGCGATTTGCCGACCATTCTCGAAGGCGTCTACGAGGCCTGCGGCAATACGCGGAACGTGATGATGATCACCGAACACGTACGTTCCCGCCTGGCCCGCCAAATCAGCGACATGAACGCCAACGACGACGGCTTCATCCCGCTGGTGACCTTGTCGCCGCAATGGGAACAGACCTTCGCCGAGAGCCTCGTCGGTCAGGGTGACGACCGCACGTTGTCCATGCCGCCGTCGAAGCTGCAGGAGTTCATCAGCCAGCTGCGCACGACATTTGAGCGCCAAGCCATGATGGGTGAGCAACCGGTACTGCTGACCAGTCCGACGATCAGGCCGTTTGTCCGCTCGATCATCGAACGTTTCCGGCCGATGACCGTGGTGATGTCGCAGAACGAGATATATCCTAAGGCCAAGATCAAAACAGTCGGCCAAATCTGATAGCGGCGCGAAAAGATGCGTTTGAAAACCTATACCGCCCCGACAATGCCGGAAGCCATGGCACTGGTGCGCGAGGAAATGGGCGACGATGCGATCATCGTGTCGACGCAGCCCGGCAATGACGGCCTGGCGTGCCGTGTCACCGCGGCGATTGAGGAAGACCTGCTCCCGGAACCGGTCACCGACCCGGCACCGGAGCCTGTCGACGTCGACGACCGGGTTGCGTATCTCCGGCAGATCCTCATGGCGCACGGCCTGCCGCCGCATATCACCGAAGCGATCGTGCGGAGTTCCGACAACCTGACCGATCCCGACCCGGCGCTGGCGCTGGCATCGGCGCTGGATAGCCTAATGACGTTCCGGCCCATCGACCTTGCCCGGCAACCGCGGCCCATCGTGTTGGCGGGTATTCCCGGCGCGGGCAAGACCATCACCACGGCGAAATTGGCGGCGCAGGCGAAACTGGCCGGGCATCCCGTCCACGTCGCGACCACCGACACCAAGCGCGCCGGCGGGGTCGAGCAGCTCTCGGCCTTCACCAGCATCCTGGAGATCGACCTTGCCGTTGCGGATAGTCCAGACGCCCTCAAATCCGCCATCGCCAGCGGCCAGGAAGATGCCATCACCATTGTCGATACCCCGGGCGTCAGCCCTTTCGATGACGACGAGATGGACCGCATCCATACGTTCTGCCGCGCCATCGAGGGCGAGTTGATCTTCGTGCTGCCGGCCGGTGGCGACGCCATGGAATCCGCCGATACGGCGGCCGCGTTCGCGTCTATTGGCGCGACCCGTATCATCGTAACCCGCCTGGATATGACCCGCCGGCTTGGCGGAATCGTCTCTGCCGGCGTGTCCGGAAAACTCGCGATCGCGAACGTCAGCGTCAATCCCAACGTCGCCGACGGTCTCAGCCCTCTTAACCCCGTTTCGCTCGCGGCACTGATCCTGCCGGACGACGACACCAGCGTAAAAACGAAAGCCGTACTATGAACGAAGATTCCTCTGAACTGACGACCCCGCGGCCCGGCGGCAAGGGCAAAAACATTGTCGCCATCGCATCCGGCAAGGGCGGTGTCGGTAAGACGTGGTTGTCGATCACGCTGGCCCACGCGATGGCGCGGATCGACAAACGAATCTTGCTGTTTGACGGCGACCTAGGGCTCGCCAACTTGGATATTCAATTGGGCTTGATGGCGAAAACGGACCTGGGCGCCGTATTTGCCGGGCGCTCAAGCTTGGCGCAGGCGATCACGTTCTATGAAGAGGGCGGTTTCGATGTCATCGCCGGGCGCTCCGGCTCCGGTGCGCTGGCCAACATGTCGGGCAACCGTCTGCAGTCTCTGCTGGACGAGTTGACCCTGGCCGCGGCCAACTACGATTGTGTCATTTTGGACTTGGGCGCCGGGATCGAGAACACAGTCCGACGCCTCGCCTACGCCGCCGATCGCATCGTCGTCGTCGTGACGGACGAGCCGACATCCCTTACCGACGGTTACGCCTTCATCAAACTGGCACACAACGAGCGGCCCGAAGCAACCATCGAAGTCGTGACCAATATGATGGCCTCGGCCGAAGAGGGCGAGAAGACATACAACACCATCAAAAAGGCGTGCGAAGGGTTCCTGAAGTATACGCCCCGCCATCTCGGCTCGGTTCGGCGCGACGGCAGTGTGCGGACCGCAATCCGCCAGCAAAAGCCGCTGCTGGCGACAGCCCCTGAAAGCGAGGCCGCAGACGATATCCAGGCCATCGCCCGGACCATTCGGCGGGAGATCGCCTCAAGTACATGAGCGAGATCGTTCCCCCAACAGCCACACCGCCACCGACGCTGACGACAGCGCCGCGGATACCGGTGGTTTTGGCACCGCCGAGCTTGGTGGATCTGCCGTTGGGCGCGAAGCTGGACGTCACCGTTCAGCAACTTCTGAACAATGCCCAGACCCGGCTCACGACCCCACTCGGGGACATCACACTGGCCACCGGCAAGCTCTCCTTGAAGCCCGGCGACAACCTGTTGTTGCAACTCGTTTCCGGTGGGGCGCGGCCGACGGTTAAGTTATCGCTGCCATCGGGCGCACCACTCCCGACCCAACCGGGTGCCGCGCCGGGCCAATCCGTTCAGGCAACACCGGGGCAAGCGGCGACCGTGGTCCCAAGTGCGGGTTTGCGTATCGGCGCGACCGTGACCGGCACATTGCAACAACCTTTAACCCTGACGCCTGCGTTAACCGTCATTTCGCCGGGAGGCGCCGGCAGCGCGTCATCTGTCCTTTCGGGAGGCGGCGCACCGGCAACCCCGGCGGCCGCCATATCGGCGGGCATTCCCGGTGCACCCACGGCCATACCGGCGGGCGGCCAAACGACCGGCGGCAGCGCGACCACACCGTCATCGGCGCAGGCGTCTGGACAACAACCGACCACGCCGACACCCGGCGGGCCAACGGTCATCCAGGCCGGCAGCAGCCTTACTCTCAAGATTGTCGGCATCCAAGTGCCTGAGACCGGAACATCGCCGCTGCCCGCCAGCACGACGGCGGGCGGGACGGTCTCACTGGCACCGGGCACACCATTGCCCGGCACCGTGACGGGCCAACAAGGGGTCACGCATCTTTTGGTGCAGACGCCGGTGGGCACGGTCTCAATCCCGACGAAAGAACCGTTTCAGGTCGGCACGCAACTCCAATTCGAGATCGTCCGGCTGACGCCCACAACGGTCGGCGCACAAAGCGGGTCGTCGTTAACGTCGACACATGGCCTGCCCGTGACCGACGAGGCCTGGCCGGCTTTGGACGAAACCCTGAGCACACTGCGGGATGCAGCCCCCGGGGCGCAGACGCAGGTTCTTCAATCTTCCCTGCCGCGCGCCGATGCGCAGCTGACCACCAATATGCTGTTCTTTATCGCAGCGCTTCGCGGCGGCGATGTCCGTGGCTGGCTGGGCGACGGACCGGCGCGGATATTGGAGCGGATCCGACCCGATCTCGCCGGGCGGCTACGCGACGATCTGGGGCAGATGACCCGTGTCACGGACGATCCGAATACTGGGGATTGGCGGTTATTTGCGATGCCGTTCTTGAACGATGGGGATTTGGAGCGCGTCCGCTTGCTGCTGCGCGAGGATGCGCCGGAAGATGACGACGACCCGGAAGGCAAGGGGGGCAGCCGCTTCGTCATCGACCTCAATTTGTCGCGGCTCGGACACCTGCAATTGGATGGCCTGGTCGGCAACGGCGGCAAGCGACTCGATCTTGTCGTACGATCGGACGAGCCGTTAGAAGGCCGCATGCGCCAAGATATCCGCGGCCTGTACGCCGAGGCGTTGGAGCTCACAGGGATCGACGGGTCCGTCGGTTTTCAGTCGAAACCCGCGAATTTCGTCACGGTCCGGCCGCAGGCACCTGACGTGCCGAACGCCGGGGATGGCGTCGTGGTATGAGCGCCGTCGACGCCATGCTGCAACGCCGGGCGAAGCTCGTGCTGATGGCCGCGCCACACCCCCGCCACGACGCCCTGGTCAGTCTGGTAGGGCAAATGGCAACGGTTACCGTTCGGCTTCGCTACGTCCCCGACCGAGATCTCCTGTCGCCGGAGAGTTATGCCGACTATCTCACGGCGATCGAAGACACCGACCTCGCGACGCTAGAGGAAACCGCGCAAACGATCCTCGAAGATGTGAACGATCAACTGATTCCGTGCTGGCTCGACGTTCTGGTCACCGATGCGGGCGGTGGCATTCAACACGAAGTCCGGATCGAGGAGCGGCAACCAAAATGGAACGATCGGGGACTGCTGGACCGCTTGGCGCCGTAACCGGCGGCCTTATCCCTTACGGATGTGACCGATGATGCCGATTTCGTCGAGCGCCTCTTGTTCGTCTCGCGCTTCCTCGGCAGCGACTTTCGCCATCCGCCTCTCCTCGGCAATTTCGAACTTCTTGAACTCCAGGTACGCCACGCGCACCGCTTCGCGCGCGTTCGCGACGACCTCTTCTTGTTTGACGATCTCGGCCTGCAAAAGCTCGCGGCGCTCGATCGCCATCGTTGCATACGCACCGTAGGTTAAACCCGCCTCGGTCGGCGCCGCCTCGGCCAATTCCTGCTCGCGCAGCAATTCCGCCTCCAGCGCTTCGAGCTGGCCGATCAAGTTCTCCAGTTGCTGCATGTGTGCTGCCAATTCGCGACGACGCTGATCGACTTCCCAATCGTTAATCCGGATCAGTGTCTTGAAGTCCCGCGCCATCGTTCAGTCAGCTTTCCTCGGGCAGCGCAGTTTGCAGCCCCAGGATCTCGTACAATCGCTGATACCCGTCTTCGAGCCGGGCGACATCGGCAATGCTTTGCCCGAGGAATTCTTCCAACAAGGGATAGTAATGAATGGCGCGGTCGATCGCCGCATCGGTGCCCCGCCGGTACGCGCCGAGACGAATCAGTTCCGCCATGTCCTCGTAGGTCGACATCAACTGCCGCGCCTGGACGACGGCCTGGTTTTGCTCGTCGGTGTTACACATGGGCATGGTCCGCGACACGCTGCGCAGGATGTTGATCGCCGGAAAGCGGTTCCGTTCCGCGATTTGACGATCCAGCACCACATGCCCGTCCAAAATGCCACGCACCGCGTCCGCGACGGGCTCGTTGTGATCGTCGCCCTCGACCAGCACGGTGAACAAGCCGGTGATGTCGCCCTGATCGCCGCTGCCCGGCCCGGCGCGTTCCAACAGTTTCGGCAACTCGGAGAACACCGACGGCGTATACCCTTTGGAGGCCGGCGGCTCGCCGGCCGACAAGCTGATTTCGCGCTGCGCCATGGCAAACCGCGTGACACTATCCATCATGCACAGCACGTTGCGGCCCTGATCGCGGAAATACTCGGCGACCGCCAGCGTGGTGTAGGCCGCCTGACGGCGGATCAACGGCGGCTCGTCGGACGTCGCGACGATCACGACCGTTCGCTTCATACCTTCCGGCCCGAGATAATCCTCAATGAATTCCTTGGCTTCACGGCCCCGCTCACCGACCAGGCCGACGACGCTGATCTCGGCGTCGGTATTGCGCGCCATCATCGACAACAAGGTCGATTTGCCGACCCCGGAGCCCGCGAAAATCCCCATCCGCTGCCCACGGCAACAGGTCAGAAACGTATTCATGGCGCGCACACCCAAATCCACCTTGCCGCCGGTGCGGCGGCGGTGATGCGCTGCGGGCGGCGGCGCCTGCACTTGATATGCGAGCCCGCCCGATCCGATCGGTCCCTGACCGTCGACCGGATTGCCAAATGCGTCGACCACCCGGCCCAGCCAGCTGGCATCGGGGTAGATCGAAGGCTCCGTGGCCGATAGCTCAGCCCGGCAACCGAGGCCGATGCCTTCCAAGGGCCCAAAGGGCATGACCAACGCCTTACCGGCGCGGAACCCAATGACCTCGCAGATGACGGATTTACCGTTTCGCGCATCGACCCGGACGTGGTCGCCAATGGACAAAGAGCCCTGCAAGCCGCCGATCTCGACCAGCAGCCCGATCACATCGGCAACCCGGCCGAAGACCTGATGACCCGGCAAACGTCCCACTTCGTGGACGATGTTATTGGCGAATGACCGCAATGGTTAATGTCCCACCGTCGCCAAGCCGATCACCGGCCCGGCGGATTTGTCCCAATCATAAGATGACCGGGCAGTCCTAAATTTTTGTAAAGGGTTTGGCGCAGACTCCGCAAATGCTATTATGGTTAACGGGTCCGATTCGCGACCCATGGGACGGTCCGGAGACGACAAATATGCGCGTATTGCTGATTGAAGATGATCCGACGACACAGGCCAGCGTCAAATTAATGCTGGAAACCGCCGGCATGGTCGTCGATGCGACGGACCTCGGTGAAGACGGTCTCGAGATCGGAAAACTCTACGATTACGACATTATGATCCTCGATCTGATGCTGCCGGATATGGACGGCCTCGAAGTCCTGCGGCGGCTAAGGGATTCCCGGGTCCAGACCCCGGTGCTCATCCTGTCGGGACTTACGGAATCGGAAATGAAGGTGAAAGGCCTGGGCATCGGCGCCGACGATTACCTGACCAAACCTTTCGACAAATCGGAGCTTTTGGCGCGCGTGCAGGCCATCGTCCGGCGCAGCGCCGGGCATTCTCATTCCGTCATCGACACCGGCCGCATGTCGGTCAACCTCGACACCCACATGGTCGAGGTCGACGGACAACCGGTTCATCTGACGGGTAAGGAATACGGCATCCTAGAGCTGCTGAGCCTTCGCAAAGGCACGACCCTCACCAAGGAGATGTTCCTCAACCACCTGTATGGCGGTATGGACGAGCCGGAACTCAAGATCATCGACGTCTTTATCTGCAAGCTCCGTAAGAAGCTGGCGGATGCCACCGGTGGCGATCACTACATCGAAACGGTATGGGGCCGCGGCTATGTGCTGCGTGACCCGGAGCAAGAACCCGCCGCGCAGTCGGCGTAACCGCTCCGTTCGACGACGTCCTTACGTCAGTCCGTAGACGCCGCGTTGCCCGGGAATGGGTTTGAACGCATCCGACACGCCGAGCACCGTTTCCGCGCCGCCGAGGAACAGCATACCGTCCGGCGGCATCAAGCCGGCAATTCGCGACAACACCTCGCCCTTTGTTTTTTGGTCGAAGTAAATCAACACGTTGCGGCAAAAAACCACGTCGAACTTGCCGAGCGAGGCGGCACTGTCCAACAGGTTGAAGTAGTCGTACTTCACCTTTTCTTGGACCTCAGGCTTGATCCGCCACTTATCCCCTTCTTGGCTGAAGTACTTCACCAATAGGCTGATCGGCAAACCGCGCTGCACTTCAAACTGGGAATAAACACCCTCTTTCGCCTTGGCGAGAATATTCCTCGAAATATCGGTCCCAAGAATGTCGTAGCGCCACCCCGCGAGCTTCATTTTCTGCTCCATCAAGGTGATGGCGAGAGAGTAAGGCTCCTGGCCGCTGGATGCCGCAGCACACCAGATCCGGAAAGACTTACTGGAGGCGCGCGCTTCCAACAGGTGCGGCAGCACATGGTCGCGAAACAGATCGAACGGCTTGATGTCGCGGAAGAAGAAAGACTCGTTGGTGGTCATCGCCTCGACCACCTCGGTCACCAAGTCGGATTCATTCTTGGTTTTGACGCGCAGAATCAACTCTTCAACACCGCCAAGCTCCAACCGCCGCGCGATCGGCGTCAGGCGGCTCTCGAGCAGATATGACTTTTCGGGGGTCAACACGAGCCCGGACTTCGAGCGCAGAAACTCACTGATAAAATTAAAGACATCCGGGTTCATGGCATCGACCTCTTAATTCGGTCCGAGACGTATTTCGGCAATTCACTAAGGGGAAGCACCGCGGTGCAAAGGCCGCCCGTGGCGACCGCGCCGGGCATTCCCCAAACAACACTGCTTTGTTCGTCCTGAGCGATCATCTCACCGCCGGCATCGACGACGACTCGGCCGCCTTTCAGGCCGTCTGATCCCATTCCGGTCAGAATAACCGACAGGATGCGCTCGCCGAAAACCGGCACCAATGAACGGAGCATGGGATCGACGGCGGGGCGGCAAAAATTCTCAGGTGGGTTTTGGTTGAGTTTGACGGTCGGGTTGGCGGCACCGCCCGTGATTTCCATGTGATAATCGCCCGGCGCCAAGAACAACTGGTTCGGCTGCAGCGCCATTCCATCGCTCACTTCGGTGCATGTGAACCCGGTCTTTTCGGAAATATGCTGTGCCAACATGGTCGTGAACCGGGGCGGCATGTGCTGGGTCAACACCACGGGGATGCCGATGTCTTTGTCCAAGCCGGAAAAGAACGACATCAAGGCCTCCGGCCCGCCGGTCGAGCTGCCGACCGCCAGGACCCGGGGGCGCCGGCGCATGGATTTCTCGGGCCGCAGAGTGACCTCGCCCGTATAGATCAGCGTTTTCTGGTTCTGGCCTGTACCGGGGGCGGCGGGACGCGCCGTGACCGTTGTCTTTTCCGCTTCGTTCAGGGGTTTACCCGCCTGTCGGCGGGCGACGATCCCGAGCGCCTCCACCTTCGCGATCAGGTCGCGTTTGAAGTTGTCACTGCCGCCGACACCGCTGATATCGCCGGACGACGTCGGTTTGGGGATGTAATCGGCCGCGCCCAATGCCAGGGCTTTCATACTGGCGCTGGCGTTCGGGGTCGTCAGTGTCGACGCCATGATGATCTTGAGACCGGGCTTCTTTTTGAGCAACAGCGGCAACGCGGTCAGCCCGTCCATCACCGGCATCTCGATGTCGAGGACCACCACATCGACATCGGTCCTATCCAGTTGGGCAACGGCTTTCTCTCCATCCGAGACGGAGGCGACGATGCCCATACCAGAAGTGGCATCGATCATCTTGCTGATGAGACCTCGAATAACGAGGGAGTCATCCACAACCATGACCGCAATATCGTTGCTACTGCCGACCAAAGACGTAGCCCTTTCAGCCAACGCTCTTGTTGATAATTCCGTTCACGCGAAAGCGTTACAGAAGTCCGACTTGGGCGAATTTGCTTTGAATAATTTCGCTGTCGAACGGTTTCATGATGTATTCGTTGGCGCCCTTCTCGATCGCTTGCTGGATGTGCGATATGTCGTTCTCGGTGGTGCAGAACACGACGATCGGCGCATCCCCGCCTGGCTCCTGTCGCAAGGCGACCAAGAACTCCAATCCGTTCATGACCGGCATGTTCCAATCCAACAGCACTGCATCGGGCATTTGGCGCTGGCAGGCTTCCAGCGCGATTTTGCCGTCCGCCGCCTCTTCCGTCTCAAACCCCAGTTCCTGGAGAATTTTCCGGGCGACCATCCGGATGACCTTGGAGTCATCGACGATGAGACAACGCTTCATGTACTTAACCTCGTGTTACTTGTGTCGCGGTCGACGGCGGGAACCCGCCAATCGGCTATTTTGGGCAAGGCACAGCCCAAAAGGCAATGCCGAAGAAACCAAGATCGCCGAAAAGCGGATGTGCCGCCGGTCAGCCCGCGTTTTTCGAGACCATAGCAACTGTCTGCGCAAGGCTCGACACCAAAGCTTCCCGGTCGTGCTTCGAGACATAATCGTTAAAACCTGCGGTGCGGCCACGTTCCATTAAGCCGTCGCTGACGTGTCCCGAAAGCGCAACCATCGGCACGTTCTGCCAACGCTCGTCGGCGCGGATCTCCTCGGCCAACGAGAACCCGTCTTTACCCGGCATCTCGATGTCGCTGATGATCACGTCGAAGACGTCGCCGCTTTCACGCCGCTGCAGCGCCGCGTCCGCGGATTCGACGGCCGTCACCTTCCATCCGGCGACGGACAAGAGCGGCGACAGCAGATTACGGAAGAACGGGCTGTCGTCGACGAGCAACGCGCGTTTGCCCGGACCTTCGAGCTTCAGTGCTTCTCCGGTGTCCGCCTCGTTGCCGGCCTCGAACCAGTCGGCGAAGGCGCGGACCAAGTAGTATCCGGCGTCGATGACGTCGGTCGCCTTGCCGGCGATGACCGCGCTGCCGATCAAGCCCGGCGTGTCCGTGGCGATCTCGATCTTGAGCTTGTCCTCGACGATATCGACGATTTCGTCCACCACCAGACCCATGGAGCGGTGACGGTCGGTGAAGACCAAGACCGGCTGACGGCCCTCGCTGCTGAACTGGTGGGTCGAATCGAACGGAATGAGCGGCATGAGTTGGCCGCGGTACTGCACCATCGATTGACCGTGCACCACCTCGATATCGTTGGTGTCGACCTCCTCGAGGCGGGCGATAAGGGCCAGCGGCACCGCACGCGGTTCGCTGTTGCCACCGGCCTTGAAGATGAGCAAGGACGTGGTCTCGTCGTCCACGCCACCGTGTGCATGCTCGGCCTCGGCGCGGCTGTCGTCGGTGGCCAACTGTCCGCTGGCCGATGCGATGCCGTTCGGGTCCAAGATCATGATGACGCTCCCATCGCCCAGTATGGTGTTGCCGGAATAAAACTGAATATTCCGAAGCACCGGCGACACCGGCTTGACGACGATCTCCTCGGTATCGAACACGCGGTCGACGATGATCCCGAAGGTATTTTGGCCGACCTGGGTCACAACGATGAAGCTGTCGTCGTCGAGATTGATCGGCTCGTCGCTGAGTTCCAGCAAATTGCGTAGCGACACCAACGGCAACAGGCGGTCACGCAGTCGCAGCACCGGCGAGTCCGCGATCATCTCGATCTTCAGATCCGACTTGGACGATGCCCGGACCAGCTCAAGAACGCTGATCTGCGGCACGGCGAACCGTTCGCCGCCGCATTCGACGATCAGCGCCGAAACGATGGCCAAGGTCAGCGGGATCTTGATCGTGAAGGTCGTGCCTTTGCCTTCGATCGAGTTCAGCTCGATGGTACCACCGATCTTCTCGATGTTCGTGCGCACGACGTCCATGCCGACACCGCGCCCTGAGACGCTGGTAACTTTCTCGGCGGTCGAGAAACCGGCCTTGAAGATGTACTGTTGCACCTGTTGATCGGTGAGGGATTCCAGCTCGGCGTCGGTCGCCAGTCCGTTCTCGAGGCACTTTTGGCGGATCCGGTCCATGTTCAGACCGCGGCCGTCATCTTGAATCAAGATGATGATATGTCCGCCTTCGTGATAGGCGTTCAGCAGAATGGTACCGGTTTCCGGCTTGCCGACCGCTTGGCGCCCCTCCGTGTCCTCCAGGCCATGGTCCGCCGAGTTGCGCACCATATGCGTCAGCGGATCCTTGATGAGGTCCAGAACCTGTCGGTCGAGTTCCGTCTCGGCGCCCTTCATGACGAGTTCGATTTTCTTGCCCGATTCAATCGAGAGGTCACGAACGATCCGCGGCAATTTCGCCCAGGCGTTGCCGATGGGCTGCATTCGCGTCTTCATCACGCCTTCCTGCAGGTCGGACGTGATGTGGCTGAGCCGTTGCAGTGGGACTTGGAACTCGTGATCTTCGAGGCCCCGCACCATTTGCAGCAGCGCATTCCGAGTCAACACCAGTTCGCTGACCAGTGTCATCAAGTTCTCAAGCACGTCGACGTTGACGCGGATCGAAGACTGCGCAACCGACGTCTCCTTATCGGCCTTTGCCGGCGCTTTCTTGGTGTCGGCGGTCTTCGCGGGCGGAGGTGCCTGCGTTGCAGGGGGCTTGGCTTCTTGCTGCGGGGCGGCCTCGCGCGCGCGCTCGGCCTCCATTTCCGCCGCCAATTCAGCCTCGGTCGACGCTTTCTTGCCGTCTGCGAGCGCGGCTTCGACCTCATCCAACAGCTCAGCAGCGACGGGGGCGCCGAATTCATTGGCGATGGGCGCATCGTCACTGGCCGATCCGTCTTCATCGGAGCGCTCGGCGGCCATCTCCGCCGCCATGGCTTCGTCACTCGCAGCCGTGACGCCGTCGGCCTGCGCGGCCTCGACTTCAGCCAGCAACTCCGCCGCGACCGGCGCGCCGAACTCGTTTGCCGCCGGACCGCTGGGGGCCGGTGCAGGTGCTGCCGCCGGCGCTGCGCCACCGGACAAGTCGACGGGCTTGCCTTCGGCCATAGCGTTCAGTTGCTCGATCAACTCGGTATCTTCGCCCTCGGGCTCCTCACCGCTCGCTTCCAGTTCGTCCAGCAACTCGCGGATCTGGTCGATACACCGGAGGATCAGCGTCACCGCATCGGGGGTCACCTCGAGCTTTCCGTCCCGGAACTGGCCGAGGACGTTCTCTCCGGCGTGAGCGACCGATTCAAGACGGGGCAGACCGAGAAACCCGCAGGTCCCTTTGATCGTGTGCACCAGCCGGAAAATGTTCGACAAAATGTCCTGATCGTTGGGGTTCTTTTCGAACTCGACCAGCTGCACATCGATAACGGCCAGGCTTTCCGCCGTCTCGGTCAAAAACTCACTGAGAAGATCGTCCATAAGTCCCTCTCCGGGTTACATTTTTTGCGCCGACGTCAGCGCGAGAAATACTTTGTTCAATTTTCGGGCGGATATTACCGCGCGAATCTACAAACGGGAATACGTATCAAGCACATAGGTCCTGTATTGGACCCGATAATGTCCTATTGCCTTATGTAAGCAATGCGGCGAAGCGTACAATACCGTCATCCGCCGCGACCTCAAGTTCACAGCCGGATTCCAGCACCAACAACTGCGTGACAAATCCGTGAATACAGCGGCTATCGAGCGATTCCACGGCTTGACCGGGGGTCATCGCGCCCGCGAGGTCCTCCCGCAATCCGGCGTCATCGCCTTCAGCGGACACGGCGAGACCAATCCCACCCTCAATCGGGGCAATACGGACGGAAACAACGCCGCCCCGCGGCAGGCATTCGGAAGCGATCAAAACCAAGTTCAACAGCAGCTTGCCGGCGATCGGCGTAATTTCCGATACCCCTTCCCCTAAATCGGGCCAATTCACCTGAACATTGCCGTCGGCAAAGAAATCACGGCTTAACTTACGAAGGGTCGCCACCTCAGCGCCGCCGCTGCCGGCACCACCCGCTCCAAAGGAGACCCGGTAAAAGGACAGTCGGCGGGTCAGCTCCTGGCCGCTCTTGGTTGCGAGTTCCATGGCGCTGTCATCCAGCCCACCCATTTCCGCGAGAATCTCCAAACCGGCATTGACGGCGCCCGCCGCACCAACGAGGTCATGGCACAAACGAGAGCACACCAGTTGGCTCAATCGAAGTGATTCACTCATGTTGATTCCCCATCCCTCGGACCGACCCAATTTGAACCCCCGGCGCATCGGCGATACGAGGAGACGCTCACAAGACAGACCCGGAAGGCATTTGCCGGACACCATCCATCCCATGAGGCGTATGTAACGATATCATCCTTTGTCGACGCGCCAAGCGCTGAATTATACTTTAGGATCAACATCAAAGCGCAAATATTGAACACTTGGGGAAGGGATCATTCTTCGCATGCCGACGACCACGACCGCGCCAAAGGGGGGCGCCAAGAACCCCACCATCCCGAAAGGACGGCAGCGGCAGCCGGAGGCGGCGCGCGACGTAAAACGTTTGCTCGGGAATCAGCCGCGGCGGCCGGATTTACTGATCGAGTATCTTCACCTTCTCCAAGACACGTACGGACACATATCGGCCCAACACCTGTTGGCCCTCGCCGACGAATTGCGTTTGTCTCAGACCGAAGCCTACGAAGTCGCGACGTTCTACCATCATTTCGACGTGGTGAAAGAAGGCGAAACGCCTCCGCCACCTCTTACCGTTCGGGTCTGCGACGGAATCACCTGCGAAATGATGGGAGCCAACGACCTATTGCAGAGCCTGCAATCCGCGCTCGGCGAGAACATCCGCGTCATCCATGCGCCGTGCGTCGGCGCCTGCGACAAGGCGCCCTGCGCCGTCGTCAAACAAAACCAGATTTGGCAGGCCACAACGGACGACGTGTGTGCCGCCATCGACGCGGATTCCATCTATCAAGACGTGCCGGAGTACGCAGGGCTCCTGACCTATGTGGCGGGCGGCGGGTACCGGGTATTTGAGGAATGCCTGGACGGAAAGAGAACCCGCGACGAGGTCCGGGCGCACATTGCGGCGTCGGGCCTTCGCGGCCTCGGCGGGGCCGGATTTCCGGCCGGCACCAAGTGGGAATTTCTAGAGGATACGCCGAAACCCCGGTATGTCGCGGTCAACGCCGATGAGGGCGAGCCCGGAACGTTCAAGGACCGCTACTGCCTGGAGACCGACCCTCACCGGGTTTTGGAAGGTGCACTGATTGCCGCCTGGGCCATCGATGCCGAGGCGATCTACATCTATCTCCGAGACGAGTATCCGGCCGCACGCGAAATTCTGCAGCACGAGATCGAGGCGCTGGCCGAGGCCGGGCGAACCGGCGGGATCGCGATCCATCTCCGCCGCGGCGCCGGCGCCTATATCTGCGGCGAGGAATCGGCGATGTTGGAGAGCATCGAGGGCAAACGCGGCTTGCCCCGCAACCGGCCTCCGTTTCCGGCCCAGGCCGGATTGTGGGGTCAGCCGACCCTGATCAACAACGTCGAAACCCTGTACTGGGTGCCTGAAATCCTGCTGCACGACGAGGGTTGGTACGAGGACGCGGGACGACCGCATTTCTTCTCGGTTTCCGGCCGGGTCAAATCGCCCGGCGTGAAACTGGCCCCGGCGGGGGTGACCGCCCGTCAGTTGATCGAGGACCACTGCGGCGGGATGCAGGATGGGCATACCCTGTTCGCGTTTCTGCCGGGCGGCGCTTCCGGCGGCCTTCTGCCGGCAGACAAGGCGGACGTGCCGCTCGACTTCGGCTCGCTCGCGGACCTCGGCTGTTTCATCGGCTCCAGTGCGGTCGTGGTGTTTTCCGACAAGGACGATGTCCGCGCCGTCTGCCGCAATTTGTTGAAGTTCTTCGAGGACGAGAGCTGTGGGCAGTGCACGCCGTGCCGCGTGGGGTGCGAGAAGATGCTCAAACTCATCGACGCCCCGGTATGGGACGCTGCTCTTATGGGTGAATTGGCCGAAGCCATGGCCGATGCGTCCATCTGCGGCCTAGGCCAAGCCGCGCCGAACCCCGTGTTGAGCGCGCTGCGGTTCTTCGGGAAGGACGTATCGTGACCAAGCCGGTTTCATTCTCGCTGGACGGCACTGAGGTCACGGCGTCGCCGGGCGAGACCATTTGGCAGGTCGCCAAACGCTTGGGCAATGAATTACCCCACCTTTGTCATAAGGATGCACCCGGATACCGCCCGGACGGCAACTGCCGCGCATGCATGGTGGAAATCGAGGGCGAGCGGGTATTGGCGCCATCCTGCCGCCGCGAGCCGACGGACGGCATGGTCGTCGAGACCGAAAGCGCGCGCGCGGCCAAGGCGCGGCAAATGGTCATCGAATTGTTGTTGGCCGACCAACCGGAGCGTGCCCAAGCACCGGATCCGAATTCGCGTCTCTGGCAATGGGCGGACGCGCTGGATGTAACGTCGTCGCGATTTCCCTCAAGCGCCGAGCACGACCCATCGCCCGACCGCTCGCACACGGCGATGGCGGTCAACCTCAACGCATGCATTCACTGCAATCTATGTGTCCGGGCGTGCCGCGAGGTACAGGTCAACGATGTCATCGGCATGGCCCACCGTGGCGCCGCCGCGAAAATCGTCTTCGACTTCGACGATCCGATGGGTGAGAGCACGTGCGTTGCCTGCGGAGAATGCGTCCAGGCATGCCCGACCGGGGCGCTCATGCCGGCAAGCCGGGTCGACGACAACCAATCCTATGTCGGCAACGCCGACCGCAAGGTCGACAGCCTGTGCCCATATTGCGGCGTCGGCTGCCAAACGACCTTCCACGTGAAGGACGGCAAAATCCAATATGTCGACGGGCGCGATGGGCCAGCCAACGAGAACCGGCTCTGCGTCAAAGGCCGCTTCGGCTTCGACTACGTGCATCATCCGCATCGCCTGACCAAACCCTTAATCCGCCGTGACGACGCACCGAAACACGGCCACGACACGGTCGACCCAGCCAACGTACAAACGCATTTCCGCGAAGCCTCATGGGACGAGGCCCTGGATAAGGCCGCAGACGGGTTTCGGCAGATCCTCCAGACGCACGGGGGCCATGCACTGGCCGGATTCGGTTCGGCCAAGGGGTCGAACGAAGAAGCCTACATGGTGCAGAAACTCATCCGCCAAGGGTTCGGCACCAACAACGTCGACCATTGCACGCGGCTGTGCCACGCCTCCAGCGTCGCTGCCTTGATGGAGGGCATTAACTCCGGCGCCGTGACCGCGCCGTTCACCGCCGCCAACGACGCCGACTGCATCATCGTGATCGGCGCCCGACCGGGTCAGAACCATCCGGTCGCCGCGACATACATCAAACAGGCCGCGAAACGGGGCGCCAAGCTGATCGTCATCGATCCGCGCACCCAAAAACTGACCCGCCACGCCGATTACATGCTGCAGTTCAGCCCCGGCAGCGACGTGTCGTTGATCAACGCGATGATCCATACGGTGATCGAGGAGGACTTGATCGACCGCCAGTACATCCAAGCCATGACCGACGGATTCGAGGCCATCGCCGAAAACGCAAAGCAGTTCCCGCCGGAGGAAATGGCCGCGGTGTGCGGGGTCGACGCCGAGACAATCCGCGAGGTCGCACGCCTCTATGCGACGTCGGAGCGGTCGATCATTTTCTGGGGCATGGGCGTGTCTCAGCACGTTCATGGGACGGACAACGTACGCTCGTTGATCGCCTTGGCGACCATCACCGGGCAGGTCGGCCGCCCGGGCACGGGTCTGCATCCATTGCGCGGACAAAACAACGTGCAAGGCGCCTCCGATGCCGGGCTCATCCCCATGGTCTATCCCGATTACAAATCGGTGGAGGCGGACGAGACCCGAGAGACGTACGAAAATCTCTGGGGACGGGACCTCGACCGGCAAAAGGGACTTACGGTGGTCGAGATCATGCGCTCGATCCTGGCCGATGGAATCAAGGGCATGTACATCATGGGCGAGAACCCAGCGATGTCGGACCCCGACGTGCAACACGCCCGGGACGCACTCGCCAAACTCGATCACTTGGTGGTGCAGGATATCTTCCTGACGGAAACCGCCGCCCATGCCGACGTGGTGCTGCCGGCATCGGCGTTTCCGGAAAAGGCGGGCACCTTCACCAACACCAATCGGCAAGTGCAAATGGCGCGGCCCGTCCTAGATCCACCGGGCGATGCGCGGCAGGACTGGTGGATCATTCAAGAGATCGCCAATCGCCTCGGCCTCGAATGGCAGTATACCGGCCCCGCCGACGTGTTTGCCGAGATGGCGATGACCATGCGGTCGCTTGACCACATTTCATGGGCGCGCCTGGAGCAAGAAGGTGCCGTGACCTATCCTTGCCCGTCCGATGACGGCCCCGGCGACGCGATCTTGTTCGGGGACGGGTTTCCGACGGAAGACGGTCGGGCAAAGTTGGTGCCGACACAGATCGTGCCGCCGGACGAATTGCCGGATGCCGATTATCCGTTCGTTTTGACGACCGGTCGGCTTCTGGAACACTGGCACACCGGCGCCATTACCCGACGCTCTGACACGCTCTCACAATTGGAGCCGCAGGCGATCGCGGGTCTCAATCCCCGGCAGATGAAAGACCTCGGCGTGTCGCCCGGGGATGCGATCCGTGTCACGACGCGGCGCAACAGTATCGAACTGATTGCGCGGTCGGACCGCGACGTGCCGTCTGGCATGGTTTTCATCCCATTCTGTTTCAATGAAGCGGCGGCCAACTTGCTGACCAACCCGCAACTCGACCCGATGGGAAAAATCCCCGAGTTCAAGTTCTGCGCCGCCAAAGTGGAACGCATAGACCCTGCGGTCGACGCCGCGGAATAAGCGCTGGGACGGAAAACCGGCGCGCCCTAGGGCCCAGAGGGGGTGACGCTCCGCCGGTGATGTGTATACTCGCTCCGCCCTATCTGGAATGGACTCTCGCGTGGCCGCCAGCCCCGAACTCACCATCATTGTGCCGACCTTCAACGAACGCGATAACGTTGCGCCGCTCGTCGAAAAATTGTCTGCCGCGCTGGAAGATATCGCGTGGCGGGTGCTGTTCGTGGACGACAATTCACCGGACGGCACCGCCGCGGCGGTGGAGGAGATCGCCCGGTCCGATGTCCGGGTCGCTTGCCTGAAGCGGATCGGACGGCGCGGCTTGTCGTCGGCGTGTATCGAAGGCATGCAAGAAACCGACAGTCCGTTCGTTGCCGTGATGGATGCCGACCTGCAACATGACGAGACCATCCTTCCTGCGATGCTGACCGCGTTAAAGAACGACGGGAACGAACTTGTCGTCGGTAGCCGTTACACGGACGGCGGGGGTCTCAGCGATTGGTCGAGGCATCGTCAGTTCATTTCAAAAGCGGCGACATGGCTTTCCAAGGCGTTCATCCCCAGCGGACCGTCCGATCCGATGAGCGGGTTCTTCATGCTGCGCCGAGAGTTGTTCGAAGAAGTGGGGCCAAAACTCTCCGGCCAAGGGTTCAAGATTCTCTTGGATTTCTTCTTGTCGGCGGAACGTAAGATCAGGTTCGCCGAGGTTCCCTTCACATTTCGCTCGCGCATGGCAGGTGAGAGCAAACTCGACGTCAAGGTCATGTGGGAACTGGTGGAGATGCTGGCCGAAAAATCGGTGGGCCGCCTGGTCCCAGTCCGTTTTATCCTGTTTACCGGTGTCGGTGCGGTAGGTGTTTTGGTGCATCTGGCCGTGCTTGGCGCGGCACACGAACTGATCGGCCTTTCGTTTCAGGTTTCGCAGGCAATGGCGATTTTCGTCGCCATGACGTCAAATTTCTTCCTGAACAACGTGATCACCTTCCGCGCTGACAAGCTCCATGGCATGGCCATCGTTCGTGGCTTGTTGACGTTCTACGCCGCCTGCTCGATCGGTGCGGTGGTGAACTACGCTGTCGCGGATTGGACGTTTTCGACAACGGGCGGCTGGGCCATCGCCGGAAGCGTTGGGGCGATCGCCGGCGCGGTGTGGAACTACGCCACCACCAGCGTTTTTACCTGGCGCACTGGCAAGCGCGCGCAATCAATCCCCCGCCGGGACGATTAGGCGCGGCATTCGGAACCTTTGAGAGATATTGGCAAAGTCGTTTGGAGGAAATGCGATGACAATCGATTTATCGGGCAAGGCAGCCATCGTTACCGGCGCGAGCCGCGGTATAGGTGCCGCTTCCGCGAAGGAACTGGCGCGGCGTGGCGCCTCGGTCGTCCTCGCAGCGCGAACAACGTCACAGCTTGAGGCGGTGGTCGCGGACATCGAACAAGGCGGCGGCCAAGCGATGGCACGCGCCTGCGATGTTGCGGACTACCAAAGTGTCGAAGCGATGGTCGCGGCTTGCCGGACGCAATTCGGTTCGGTCGATATCTTGTTGAACAATGCCGGCGTGATCGAGCCGATCGCCCGCATCGCCGACAGCGACCCAGCCGAATGGGGCAAGGTCGTCGATATCAATTTCAAGGGCGTCTATCACGGCGTCCGTGCGGCCTTGCCGCACATGGTGGAACAAGGCGCCGGCACGATTATCAACATCAGTTCCGGGGCGGCGACGGGCGCGCTCGAAGGGTGGAGCCACTATTGCACGACCAAGGCCGCTGTCCTTTCAATGACCCGCTGCGTCCACAAAGAGTATGCGGACATGGGTATTCGGATCGTGGGATTGAGCCCCGGCACCGTCGCCACAGACATGCAGGTACAGATCAAGGCGTCGGGCATCAACCCGGTGAGCCAACTCGACCCGTCCGTGCATATTCCAGCCGAATGGGTGGGACAAACCGTCGCGTGGTTGTGCACGGATGCTGCCCGTGAATACGACGGCGTTGATTTCTCGTTGAAGACCGACGACGCAAAACGTCAGGTCGGGCTGATCTAGTCGTCGGCGCGCCGCAGCATGTCTTCGGCAAGCCGGAGAACGACAGCATCGGTTTCTTTTCCGGATTGCCCGGAGGCGCCGCTCCTGCGCCTCACCTCGGCGCGAACATCCTCGATATCGATGGGAACCTGACGGAGCACCACCGTTAGCAGCGCCTCCATCGCCAAGACATGGGACGCCATGTTCTCGACATCGTTGCCCTGCCGCACCGCATTCGATCCCAACGCCTCCATACCTCCGGCGACCTGATCGAGACTGCTCTGCAGGGTTCCGAGTTGCTGCAACAACGTATCCAGTCCGGTCTGCCGGAGAAGGTCCGCAGCGACGCTCTCTTCCACGCCGCCGGATCCGTCTGATCGCGTATCTTCCGCCATGTCCCTCCCCTATTTCCCAAGAAGAGAGTGTATCTCGCGCACCTGGTCGGAGCCAGCGCGTTCCGGCATGAAAGTCTTGATATTGCGGCAAAATACACTAGGTAGAAGGAGATATTCAGGCATCCGACATGCCATGGTTGGGAGAGACAAGAACATGAAATCCGTAATGGTAGGCACTCTTGCCGCAATCGCGATTGCCGTCGTGGCCGGCGCTGTCCTTAACAGCATCGATCAAACGTCTGCGCAGAAATACTCCACCGATAACGTTCGTGTGAATTAACGCCGGGCGATCTTCATCGGACAAAAAAAAGGGCGATGCCGAGGCATCGCCCTTTTTGTTTGCTCCTTACGCAGCCGTTATTCGGCGGGCTGCGCCTTGCCCATAGCAGCCGCTTTTTCTTCTTCTTCGGCCACCCAAAGCGAGTGGTGCTCTTTGGCCCAATTCAGGTCGACTTCGCCCGAACCGACGGCGTCAAAGGCGCCTTCCATACCGACGGAACCGATATAGATGTGCGCGACGACGATGACGATCATCACGAACGATACGATCGTGTGCCACAGCACCGAGAGTTGAACTTCCTGCAGAACCGTAAACTCGGTCGGCAGGTTGAAGCCAAAGTTGTTGATAAACGCGAAGGTACCGGCCCACGGCGTGAACTCATAGGGCCACAGAAGCGCGACACCGGAGAGACCGAGCGACAGTCCGCCCAGGATCACCGACCAGAAGATCAGTTTTTGGCCGGCATTGAAGCGGCCAGCTTCCGGATGGAGGCCTTTGGTGAACAAGCCACCGCCTTGCGCGATCCACTTCAGATCACGGACCTTCGGAATGTTGTAACGCACCCAAAGGATGAACATCAGCGCGACACCCAGCATGAACGCGAACGCGATGTAGTTGTGCGAGAGCTTTCCGTAATAGGTAATCGTCGCAAACATCTCGCCGCCAAGGATCGGCTGCAAGATGTAGCGGCCGTACATGATGTTCAAGCCGGTGATGGCCAGAATGATGAAGCTGGATGCGGTGATCCAGTGTACCGTGCGCTCCAGGGCGTTAAAACGCAGGATTGTGCGGCCCTGTGGGTCGCGTCCGTGATCGATCTTGATCCGGCCGCGGAACAGATAGAACAGCACCAGCACCCCAAAGATGCCGAGAACGCCATACGCGCCCCAGATGCTGAGCGGCCCGTTCTTGAAGTTCCGCCAGTTCTCACCGTGCGATTGCACCAGAACGGCTGCCTTCTGATCCGGGATCGACACCTGGCCGGCGATCCCGCCACGGATGGCGCGCCACCCTTCGGCGGTCGACAGGTTGCCAAGGGCATCACCCGGAACGTTGCCTTGTTGTTGAGCGAGGACCGGACTGCTGTCGATGGCGACAACACCCATGCCCACGATCGCCGCAATCATCGCACTCATGACGACTTTGCGGAAAAAGTCCTTAACATTTGTCATCGTAGTCTCCCAACCAAACCACGTGAGCCACGTCGCGGCAAAAATATGCCGCATGGCTTGGGTCTGCGATCAATTCTCCGGCGGACGCACGTTGGCGCCGGTTACGCCGATGCCACCGCTGGCACCACCGCCCACTTGCACGCCACCTTGCTTCATCGCGCGCAACCGAAGGGCGCCGAGCTGCTCTTGGCTGAGTTGTGCCGACGGATCGATTTGTTTCATCACGCCTTGCTCAAACCGGAGGGTCCGGTCTTGCTCTTCGGCGCGGCACGCGGCCACGGCGACGAGCACCAAACACATTACACCGGCGCGTTTCATAAAAGTTGGTTTGATCATATCAAACATCCCAATCTCATCTCTCTTGTTGACCCTACGCTTCTTAAGAACGTTTTGCCGCCAACCTTTTGGTATTAGTCCCTTAAAGGCGGGGCGGCACCCCAGTATTTGGGATGCCGCCCCCTGTCCTTCAAGCGTTTTGGTGTTACGAGCCGGCCTTCAGATCGTAGGCCGTACCCCAACCCCACGCACCCGAGCCGAAGCCACGGGACACGACACGCTCACGGTAGATGTTGGCAACCATGTCGCCATCACCACCCAAGAGTGCCTTGGTCGAGCACATCTCGGCGCAGAGCGGCAATTTGCCTTCTGCGAGACGGTTCCGGCCGTATTTTTGGTATTCTTCGGCCGAATTGTTTGCCTCCGGACCACCGGCGCAGAAGGTACATTTGTCCATCTTGCCCCGGGAACCGAAGTTACCCGCCTGCGGATATTGCGGCGCGCCGAACGGGCACGCATAGAAGCAATAACCGCAACCGATGCAGAGGTCTTTGGAGTGGAGAACCACACCTTCGGAGGTCTCGTAGATGCAATCCACCGGGCACACTGCGATGCAGGGTGCGTCGGAGCAGTGCATGCACGCCACCGAGATGGAGCGCTCGCCCGGCTTGCCGTCATTGATCGTGACGACACGGCGCCGGTTGATACCCCAGGGAACCTCGTGCTCGTTTTTACACGCGGTGACGCAGGCGTTGCACTCGATGCAACGTTCAGCGTCGCACAGGAATCTCATTCTTGCCATTTCTGTGTCTCCCTATCTCACGCCGACTTAACACGGCACAGCGTGACTTTGGTCTCCTGCATGTTGGTGACCGAGTCATACCCGTACGTACCGCACATGTTACCGGCTTCACCCAGCACATATGGATCCGCACCCTCCGGATATTTATCGCGGAGAGAATCACCCATCCAGTGACCACCGAAGTGGAACGGCATGAAAACGACCCCAGGTGCGACACGCTCGGTTACGAGCGCCTTCACCTTGGCACGGCCACCTTCGGGGCTTTCGACCCACATCAGGGAACCGTCTTTGATGCCGCTGTTATTGGCGTCAACCGGGTTGATTTCGCAGAACATGTCCTGCTGCAACTCGGCCAGCCACGGGTTGGCCCGCGACTCGTCACCGCCACCTTCGTACTCGACCAGACGGCCCGAGGTCAGAATGACCGGGAAGTCTTTCGAGAAGTCCTGCTTCTGGATCGACGCATACTTGGTCGGCAGACGGTACATCTGACGATCCGAGTACGTTTCGTACTGCGGCAGGAGGTCGCGACGCGAAGTGTAGAGCGGCTCGCGGTGCAGTGGCACCGGATCCGGGAATGTCCACACAACGGCACGCGCCTTGGCGTTACCGAACGGAGCACAACCGTGCTTGATGGCGACACGCTGGATACCGCCCGAAAGGTCGGTTTTCCAGTTGGTCTTGTCACCAGCGATCTTTTCGATCGTCGCACGCTCATCGGCGGTCAGATCCGAATCCCAGCCAAGCTTCTTGAGCATGGCCATGGTGAATTCGGGGTGACCGTCTTTGAGTTCGTTGCCCACCGGATACGAACCTTCGGCCAACAGGTTGTCGCCGTTCCGCTCGACGCCGAAGCGCGCACGGAAGTTGAGACCACCATCAGCCACCGGCTTCGATGTATCATAGAGCAACGGCGTACCCGGGTGACCCATTTCTGCGGTACCCCAGCACGGCCACGGCATGCCGTAGTAATCGCCGCTCACCGGACCACCAACGGCCTTCAACGTCGTCTTGTCGAAGGTGGATTGGTTGGCCATGTGCGCTTTGATCCGCTCCGGCGACTGACCGGTGTAACCGATCGTCCACATACCGCCGTTGAACTCGCGGGTGATGTCTTCGATGTTCGGCTCTTGGCGGCCGTTCCCGAGGTCATCCATGCTGACACGGGCGAAGATCTCTTTGTCGAAACCGAACTTCTTCGCGAACATCGCCATGATTTCATGGTCGGTGCGCGCTTCGACGATCGGCTCGATGACGCGATCACGCCATTGCAGCGAGCGGTTCGAGGCCGTAGCGGAACCACGGGTTTCGAACTGCGTTGCCGCCGGCAACACGTAGATGCCTTCTTGGCGATCCGGAATGACGGAAGCCATGGTCGGAACCGGGTCGATGATGACCATCAGATCCAGTTTCTCCATCGCCTTTTTCATTTCCGGCAAACGGGTTTGCGAGTTGACCGCGTGACCCCAGTAGACCATGGCCCGAAGGTTGTCCTTCTGGTCCATTTGCGCCTTGTCTTCGAGAACACCATCGACCCAGCGCGAAACCGGGATACCTTTGGAGTTCATCATTTTCTCTTCGGCGAAACGGCCTTTGAGGAAGTCGTAGTCAACACCCCAAACACGCGACCAGTGCTTCCACGCACCTTTCGACAGGCCATAGTAGCCCGGCAGCGAGTGCGACAGGACGCACATGTCGGTTGCGCCTTGGACGTTGTCGTGACCGCGGAAGATGTTGGCGCCGCCACCGGACGTCCCGATGTTACCAAGCGCAAGCATCAACACGCAGTAAGCGCGGGTGTTGTTGTTGCCGTTGGTGTGCTGCGTACCACCCATGCACCAGACGATGGTGCCCGGACGGTTGTTGGCCAGCGTACGGGCGACCCGACGGAGCTGCTCACCGGGAACACCGGTAACCCGCTCGGTCTCTTCGGGCGTCCATTTCGCGACTTCGGCTCGGATCTGATCCATACCCCAGACGCGCTGCTGGATGTACTGCCTATCTTCCCATTTGTTTTCGAAGATATGCCACAGGATACCCCAAACCAGGCCGACGTCGGTGCCCGGACGGAACCGGACGAATTCGTCAGCGTGCGCCGCGGTCCGCGTGAAACGCGGGTCACACACGATGAGGGCCGAGTTGTTTTGCTCTTTGGCCTTCAGAATGTGCTGCACGGCGACCGGGTGTGCCTCGGCCGGGTTGGACCCGATGAGGAACATGGCCTTGGAGTTGTGCATATCGTTGTAGCTGTTCGTCATCGCACCGTAGCCCCAGGTGTTGGCAACACCGGCGACCGTGGTGGAGTGACAGATCCGCGCCTGGTGGTCACCGTTGTTGGTGCCCCAGAAGGCGTAGAACTTACGGAACAGATACGCTTGTTCGTTGTTGAACTTCGCGGAACCCAGCCAGTAAACGGAATCGGGGCCGGAGGTCTCACGGATCTCCAACATCTTGTCGCCGATTTCGTTGATGGCGTCATCCCAGGAAATACGCTGCCATTTTCCGCCGACGAGTTTCATCGGGTACTTGAGGCGACGGCCTGCGTGAGCGTGGTGGCGGACCGAAGCCCCCTTGGCGCAGTGCGCACCCAGGTTGAACGGGCTATCGAAGCCGGGCTCTTGGCCAACCCAAGTGCCATTCGACACTTCGGCGACGACCGTGCACCCGACAGAGCAGTGCGTGCAGACCGATTTGACCTGCTGAATGTCACCGGCGACGGCGGTTGCCGCCTCGGTCTTTTTGACCATGCCAGCCGACATGGTCGACGCCAGCGCCAAACCACCGGCAGCCACCCCTGAACGCTTCAGGAATGTCCGACGGTCCATCGAACCGCCGACGACGCCGGCCAGCGCCTTTGTCAAACGGGGGCGTCCCGCAACCCCGTTGCTCTTTTTAGTGAGCATGATTTTCTCCCATAAATAAGGTGATCCTAGTTACGCGCCTTGCCTTAGAAGCGGCTCAGCTCGTAGTACCTCATTACATGTTCGGTCTCCTGATACCCGCTCTCTTGAGCGGTCTCAGAAACGGCAGCCTCAGCCTTCTTCCCCGAAACGGCGGCAGCAGCAACACCGGCAACGCCGGCAACCCCTGCACCCTTCAGGAAATCACGCCGTGCAAGCTTTTCCGATTTTTCGGTCGCTTTCATAGCTGTCTCCCTTTTTCGCGCACCGGACCACCCGGCACGCTTCCTCAACAATGGACACGATCGGCGCCCCCACCACGCGGCGAGCGGCGAACGTTCCCGTTATTGCGGCTTACGCCGCCATCTCGAATGCCTCGCGCTCGATCGCAATGAACAAGCGCCCGATGGTCCCCACCGGCATGTAAAGCACCGCGGACGGCGCCTTCTCGAGGTCTTCGAAAAACTTTTCGGCCCAAGTGGCCATGTGCTTATGAAAAAACGAACGAGCTTCATCCGGCTGTGCGCCGTCGAATGCATGGGTGAGAATGCCCTGCATTATTTCGCATTCCGAAGCGATATGATCTTCGGGCTCACTATTGTTGGGATCGACGGCCACGCCGAGGCGCTTCATGTCGGTCCGAAGTTCGGCAAGCGGCTTATCGTAGATCAGCCCCGTCAGATAGAACGATCCATACGGGGTTAGCTCGCCGCCCGCACCGAAACCGTAAAACAGCTCGGTGAACTCTTCCTCGGCTTTGGCCACGGTGGTCCGAACGCATAGCTTGCCGAACGCGGCGATCGCCTGGCCGAGTTCGGAGTCGTCGTCGTGCCCTGCCAACGACCGCATGATTTCCATGCTTTCGTCGTCAAGAGGCGACGCCAAGACACGCGCCAGCAGACCGTAAATATTGGCCCGCATGACGTCCAACTCGGATGCCTGCCCGGCTTCCGCCACAGGCGGAGCCACTTGCTCTTCACTCATAGAACCAACCGTGGTGTCGGCCACAACCACTCCAGATATCTTCCCAATCCGATCGCCCGATCTGCCGGACGTATTTCGTTGTCGTTTCTTCTTGGGAGAGCGTAAGCGGACGAATCGTCAACACACACTTCTCCCGAAGGCTAGAAGTGTCCGCCAGCCGACAAAGAGTGTCAATGGGTTTATGAATTTGATTAATAAAATAATCAGGAAAAACCGCAATAAATTCAGGGACTTAAACACACAATTTAAGTGCGGTTATACGGTCGGGTCGTCTTCTCCGTCGCCGAGATCGTCGACAGTTTCGTCGTCTTCCTCAGCCTCTGATTGAGCCGGATCGACGGTGTTCGTGTCATCGTCGACGTCGCCTTGTTCGGCGGCCGCAGCGATTTCGGCCTCATCATCGTTTTCGTCAGGCTCTTCATCGAAGGCGCGCCGCGCCTGCTCCGGCATCATGTCCTGGAGTTCTTCATCGGAGAGATGTCCACGCCCAACCTTATAGGCTCCGACCGTTTCTTCGATGATCTTGTGGACGACGTTGAAATCCTCGTCGTAATCGTTCAATCCGTCGCGAATGCCGAAAATCGGGTTCGACCGCCAGAGGATTCGCATCGCCTTCCGCTTGAGAAACTCGGGCACGCCGTCCTTGAAGAAGGGCGTAAAGTCCGATTCCTGGGTCAAGCTGTCGAGGGGCGGCAATCCGGCAACGACCTCCTTCTCTTCGTCGGAGAGTTCCGTCTCTTCGATACCGGCGAACAGCTCTTCGGGATCTTCGCCCGCCGGGTCGATGTTCGGCTGGGCCGCTTCCCCTTCGGCCGCAGGCTCGTCCTCTGCCACGTGCCCGATTCCGCGTGTCAGACGGTCATCGTCGTCTTCCGGCTCGGGTGCCAAAGGCGGCATCGCCGGAACGAAATTCCGCACCTGCACGCCCCCGGGCAGCTTCGCCGACAGTTCGTCCGCTTCACTGAGCGCGGTTTCCTCTTGCACGGCGCGCGCCGCGACATCCTTTTCCTCTGTTTCGCTGGCGCCGCCTTTCTGTTTCAGGCGGGACCAGCGACTGAGCCGTCCTTCCGCAGCCGCCACGTCAGCGCCCCCCTGTTGCTTTGCCGACCCGCCGGCCCTGCTGGAAATCGCCTTTTCGCGGATCGTAGGATTTCCGTTTGCGTTTCTTGAACGGGACGTCCTTGTGATGGGTGTCGCAGAAGCGCTTCACCCAGGCGACGATCTCGGGTTGCATCGGCACCCCTTCGACCAATTGCTCGGTATCTTCGGTATAGGCCTCGGCTTCATACGGATCGACGGTCACCAGATGTACGACCATTTCGGGGTCGTCGGCTTCCTCGCCCGGGCTCAGCACGATGTACACGTACGGCGCAACGTTGGAGAGATTGACCTTGTAGGCCTCGGTGTCCGTTCGGAACAATTCAATCGGCATGGTCGCCGCGTGAAAATGCGTCCACCCTTCGCCGGAGCGCAGCTCGATCCATTCTTCGTAGGCGTCTTTCGGCGGCGCGCCCGGGAACGCCGCCACCGGCTGGTAGCTGTAATCCTGCCAGCGGCTGTCGATGTCGCGGCGCTCGATCACGATCCCCACATCCATCTTCTCGTAGGCTTGCGGACCGGCCGCTTTTTCCAAATCCAGCAGCTTTTCCGCTTCATCCAGGTTTTCCGGCCTGTTGACGTTGAAGAACGGGTCGACGGGGTCAACGTCGAACGGCACATGTTCGATGCCGATCAGATCGGTCCAGGCGTCAATCTTGCGCATGCCGTCTTCGATCATCGCCGCGCGCAGCTCGTCGCGTCGCGCGATCGGCCACACCCCGAACACAGGATGCGTGCGTTCCCCGGTGATTGGGCAAGAGAGCGGCGCACGCCCTTCGACCACCGGCTCAAGCAAGCGCATGACGATATCGCGTGGCACGAACGGTGCATCGGTCGCGAAGCTGACCACAAAGTTTGCGGATGGCAGGTTTTCCGCTGCCCAATCCATGGCTGTTAGGATCCCGGCCAGTGGCCCTTGATTTCCGTCGATCACGTCGGGGACGACCGGCAGCTTGTATTTCGCGAAGCGGTCGGGATCGCCGTTGGCATTCAAGATCAGCTGGTGCACCTGCGGCTTCACCCGGTCGATGACATGCTCGAGGATCGGCTTACCGCCCAGTTCTTTCATCGGCTTGTCGCCGCCGCCCATACGCCGCGCGAGCCCACCGGCGAGCAGCACGCCGACGATCGGCCCGATCTCCGCGGCGTTCGACCGGCCCACAGTTTCCAAAACAGCGCCCGTCATGCGGCATTCTCCAGGGGCCAATGAATTTCATCGCCCAATAGACTGACCGCTTCTTCCGCGCCGCCGTTGCGCAAGACAACGGACGACGACGGCATGGCGCCGCCCTTCTCGTTCACGACATCGATGACGTCGCCGCTTTCCGACGTGGCCCCGGCCAGCGCCTTCAGGCGCTGGATCAACAGTCCCTCGACGACGTTCCACTGAATGTACGGATCGCTGTCGTCCAGGGCACAAAACCAGGTCATGCGCTTGACGTCGGCGACCGCCATTGGGTGCAAGATCTCGGCGTTGCGGACAGCCTCGAACAGGCTGTCGCGATGGGTATGGGCGAACACAACGCGGCCGGTCTCGTCGACGATGTCATACGTCATCCCAAGGGTCGCCGCGACATGTTCGCGCAACCGGGTTCGGAAATCCTTGGTGACCCCTGCGTACACGCGCAGCCGGCTGGCCGCGGTGTAGCGCTTAATGCAGAGATACACACCTGGGCGCTGCAGGCGCTCCATCGCCGCCACATCGGTCTCCATCTCGAACGGCCGGATCGGCCCGTCCCAGAACAACTGCAGGGTCTCAGGCTCGCTCATTCGGCAGCGGCCCCTTTGCGGTTCAGGTGCTTCGGTTCGTCCTCGACCGAGTCCAAGTCCGTATCGAAGACAATCCGGTCGTCGCCGGACAGCGCAATGAAGCGTTTGCCGCGGGCGCGCCCGATCAGCGTCAGACCGACCTGCCTCGCGAGGGAGACCCCCCAGGCGGTAAAGCCGGAGCGGGAGCACAGGATCGGAATTCCCATCTGTACGGTCTTGATGACCATTTCCGACGTCAGGCGCCCCGTCGTGTAGAAGATTTTATCTTCGCCGCTGATCCCGTTGAGGAACATATACCCGGCGATTTTATCGACCGCGTTATGCCGGCCGACGTCTTCCATGTACAGGATCGGCGTGTCACCCTGGCAAAGCACGCATCCGTGTATCGCGCCAGCCGTCAGGTAAAGGCTCGGCGCCGTGTTGATCTTCTTGGTCAATGCATAGAGCCAAGACGTGTGCAGGACCGCATCCTGGTTGAGGGCCGCGTTTTCAAACTTTTCCATTACGTCGCCAAAGACGGTGCCCTGGGCGCACCCTGACGTAAGGGTTTTCTTCTTCAATTTTTCTTCGTAATCGGTCTCGCGCTCGGTGCGGACCACGACCGTCTCGATTTCTTCGTCGTAATCGATCCCGGTAACGACATCGTCGGGTCGCAACATGTTCTGATTGAGCAGATAACCGACGGCGAGATAATCGGGATAGTCACAGATCGTCATCATGGTGACGATCTCGCGACCATTGAGGAAAAGGGTCAGCGGACGTTCCACCGTGACCGATGTTTCGACCGGCGCACCTGTCTGATCGACACCGGTTACGCGCTCGGTCAGTTTCGGGTCGTGGGGGTTCGGCGCCACCAAAAAGGTGTCGTCCGCCTCGCGATTGTCCTTGTCGGACATCGACGCGGTTTCTGGCATCGCCGTCATGTCTTCTCCCAACCGATCTCGACGGATGATATGGGATCGCGTTCGGCGCGATCTCCTGACCGTCTTATGTGGTGAGCGATATCTGCCTCACAAGGGGCCTGGACACAAGCCCACGGCGACAATCGAGACCGCAAACGAACATCGCTATGCGTTTTTATGTTTTAACTTGCATATTTTCCCGAAGCCCCCATATTGCAGGAGAAGGAGCGGTGCAGCGCGCAGAACGCTGATCCGCGTAGACAGGACACATTCATGACCGATCTTTCCGATGCTTTCGCGACGGCGCTGCATCTCTTGATCACTCTCGATCGTGATTTGGTCGAGATTGTCGGACTGTCTTTGCAGGTAAGCCTCAGCGCGGTTCTGATCGCGACGGTCGCCGGTTTGTTTATTGGCGCCGGCGTCGCCCTGTTTCGGTTTCCCGGACGCAACGCCCTCATTGTCCTGTTGAATGCGTTGATGGGGTTGCCGCCGGTGGTGGTCGGCCTATTCGTCTATTTGATGCTGTCCCGGTCCGGTCCATTCGGGGTGTTCGGCCTTCTGTTCACACCGACCGCCATGGTCATCGCACAAGCGCTCCTGGTGACGCCCATTATCGCCGCCCTGACCCGGCAAGTCGTTTCGGATCTTTGGGCCGAATACGCAGAGCAGATGCGCTCCCTCGGCGCCGGGCCGATGCGCGCCGTCCCGGCATTGCTGTACGATGCGCGTTTCACCCTGGTCACCGCCGTGCTGGCCGGTTTCGGCAGGGCCTCCGCCGAAGTCGGCGCCGTGATGATCGTCGGCGGTAACATCGACCACGTCACCAGGGTGATGACGACGGCAATCGCGCTCGAAGTATCGAAGGGCGACCTCGCGCTGGCGCTCGGCCTTGGAATGGTGCTGATCGCGTTGTCGCTGACCATAAACGGCCTAACCTATGCCGCCAACCGGCGGGCGGAGGCGGCATGGACGGTATAAGCATGCGCCACAACCGTTACCCGGAATCGAAATGCGCGCCGGCCAAGGTGCCTTCGGGCATCTTGCCCCTGACCCTGACGAACGTCAGTTACGCCCGGGACGGCCACACGCTGCTGGACGGCATCAGTGTCACGCTGATTCCCGGTCCGCGTACCGTCGTGCTCGGTCCCAACGGCGCCGGCAAATCACTGCTGCAGCGGCTATGCCACGGTCTTTTGGAACCCTCCTCCGGCACAGTCAGCTGGGCCGAGCAAAACCTCGATACCATTCGCAAGGCGCAAGCCATGGTGTTCCAACGACCGGTATTGCTGCGCCGTTCGGTCGCCGCCAATGTCGATTTCGGCCTCAAGCTGCGCGGCCTCGAGAAAAGCGAACGGCGACAAAAGGTCGAAGATGTGCTGGAGCGAACCGGCCTCAGCCGCTACGCCGACAAACCGGCCCGGCGCTTGTCCGGCGGCGAACAGCAAAAACTCGCACTGGCTCGGGCATGGGCTCTGAAACCGCAGGTCTTATTCCTCGACGAGCCGACGGCAAGCCTCGACCCGGCCGCGACCCACGAAGTAGAGGCGATCATTCAAAGCATGCACGAGGACGGCACCCGCATCGTCATGGCGACGCACGACCTGGCCCAAGCCAGACGGATCGCCGATGAGGTGCTGTTCATCTATCAAGGGCGTCTGCTGGAGCACGCACCCGCAGAGACGTTTTTCGATGAACCGCAAAACAGCGAAGCCGCAGCTTTCCTGCGCGGCGAGTTGCGCTGGTGAGGTTCGCATTCAACGACAAACAAGACAGGACGGAGGGAACCCGAAGATGAAATCCTTAAAGATGTTGGCCGTGGCACTCGTTGCCGTCGCAATGTCGACCGCGGTCCAAGCGGCAGACAAGTTCATCACCGTGGCGTCGACCACGTCGACTGCCAATTCAGGACTTTTCGACCACATTCTGCCGGCATTCCAAGAGCAAACGGGGGTTCAGGTGCGAGTGGTCGCGGTCGGAACCGGCAAGGCCATCCGTCTCGCCCGAAATGGCGATGCCGATGTTCTGTTCGTTCATCACAAGCCGTCGGAACTGGCATTCGTCGAAGATGGTTTCGGCGTGAAGCGCTTCGACGTGATGTACAACGATTTCGTCATCGTCGGCCCGACGGCGGACCCCGCCATGGTCAAGGGTGCCAAGAACGCCAATGAAGCCCTCGCAAAGATCGCCGCGGCCGAAATACCGTTCGCATCCCGTGGCGATGATAGCGGCACCAACAAGAAAGAGCTGTCACTTTGGCAATCGGCCGGGATCGATCCGAAAACGGCGTCCGGCTCTTGGTATCGCGAGACAGGATCGGGCATGGGCGCGACCCTCAATGTGGCTTCCGGCATGAACGCCTATGCCCTCACCGACCGTGCGACCTGGCTGAAATTCAAGAACAAGGGCGACCTCGGCATCTTGGCCGAAGGCGACCCCGCGCTGTTCAACCAATACGGAATCATCTTGGTGAACCAAGAAAAGCACCCGCACGTCAAATCAGCACTGGGCC
Organism: Rhodospirillales bacterium; assembly: GCA_965601835.1. Taxonomy (GTDB): domain Bacteria; phylum Pseudomonadota; class Alphaproteobacteria; order Rhodospirillales; family Casp-alpha2; genus UBA4479. The sequence goes on along the minus strand of OZ271842.1, from coordinate 3,538,431 downwards.
AGCAGTTCGTCGATTGGGTGATTTCCAAAGCCGGCCAAGATTTGATCAACGAGTATCAGATCAACGGCAAGCAGGCGTTCTTCGCGAACGCGCAGCCGGGCTCGTAAGTACAAACACCGCCGTCCCGGCAGATACCGGGGCGGCGGGATTTCATCGCTACTTGTGTTGCCAGTCGGCTTTGCGTTTTTCCGCAAACGCCGACATGCCTTCCTTTTGATCCTCGGTCGCGAAGGTCGCGTGGAAGACGCGGCGCTCGAATAGGATGCCCTCCGCCAAGGTGGTTTCGTAGGCCCGGTTCACGGACTCTTTGACCATCATGGTCGTGGTGTGGGACATGCCGGCGATCTTGGCGGCCACTTTCAGCGCCTCGTCCAACAACTCTTCCGCCGGCACCACACGGCTCGCCAAACCGGAACGCTCGGCCTCCTCGGCATCCATCATGCGGCCGGTGAGGCACATTTCCATGGCTTTCGACTTGCCGACAAACCGGGTCAGACGCTGCGAGCCGCCGGCGCCCGGCAGAATACCGAGCGTTACTTCCGGTTGACCGAACTTCGCCTTGTCCCCGGCGAGGATGAAGTCGCACATCATGGCAAGCTCGCAACCGCCACCCAGGGCAAAACCGTTGACGGCAGCGATGACAGGCTTGCGGCACGACGCCACTCGCTCCCACGACGAAATGAAGTTCGCCTTGTAAACGTCCATATAGGATTTGGACTGCATCTCCTTGATGTCGGCACCCGCGGCAAATGCCTTTTCAGAGCCTGTGATCACGATGCAACCGATGCTCTCATCTGCCTCGAAGGCGTCGATGGCTTGGCCGAGGTCCGCGATCAACGCATCGTTCAGCGCATTCAGCGCATCCGGGCGGTTCAGCGTAATCAGCGCGACACCGCCGTCTTTTGTTTCGGCAATGATGTTGTCAAATTCCATAAGTCCCTCCTGGGAATGTGATCGGTATGGCGTCCGCGTCGTTCGCGGGGCCCACCTTGTCGCACGGTGCCGGTCGGAGGGAAAGAGATTCTTCGCACATGCGAATTCGCGGCGCAGCGAAAGCCGCGCGCGTCAAACACAGGATGTCGGGGACGTTACGAGCCTTCTTGCGATTTTACGTACCGCACGCAATCGCGAAACATAACCGACGCCGTATTCCGGTACATTTCTTCGTCTTCCCACGCTTGGTTAATCTGATCGTTGAGAAACTCAGCGGTGGTCTCATCGGTCGTCCTGCGGAGCTCGAACTCCAACTGTCCGATGGCTTGGATGCGATTGCGCTCGGCTTCTTCGAACATTGCATTACGATCCGCTTCGCAGACGGCTTCGGTGAGCTTTTCCTGAGCCGTCGCCTCGACGGCAAGGCTTAGAACGCCCAAGGACAAGATAAAGGTAAGGTGTTTCATGCGCGCAACAGAGCCGACAGTGTGCGCGGCGTCAATTCAAATCCGCGTGTAAACGTACTACCTTATGGCTATGAAATTTGTCGTTTCTCTATCTGCCGCCGCGCTCAGCGCAGTGCTCGCAACCTCGGCCTTGGCCCAGGACACGACCGCGAACTGTGGCCGGTTCTATCTAAAGCTCAATCCCGAGACGGGGTTGATGGAGTGCGTGGGCGGTCGGCGCGATGTCGGTAACACGGGTCAACGCCTGGGGCAATTGCAACAACAGCTTCAGCGCAGCGTGCGCCAATTGCAGCGGATATTGGATGCAGCCGAGTCCATTCTGCGCACCCGGCAACTGACCCAAGAATCCGAACAACGGGTCCGCGCCTTGTTGACCGAAGCGGAGCAGCGGACCCGCGAGGTGCGGCGGTTTTCGCGCGAGGTGTCCCAAGCGGCCCAGACCCGGACCCAGGAACTGGCGGTGGCGCAGCGCCAGGCGACGCAGGCGCAAATCCAACAAGCCCGCGAATTGGAGCAACGCCAACGGGCGTTGACGGATCAACTCATCGCGGAGCAACGCACCCGAAGCCAGCAACTGCTCCGCGCGCCCGTCGTCAATCAGTGAGGTAGAAAGGCGGAACGCCGTCGATTTGCGTTCAGCCGCCCGTCATCGACATATGACGGCCAACCGCCGGTGCCGCTTCGCGGCGCTCGATCACGAAGTCATGGCCCTTCGGTTTACGGCCGATAGCTTCGTCAATCGCGGCCTCGACCAACGCATCGTCGTCGCTGGCGCGCAGCGGCGCCCGCAGGTCCGCCGCGTCGTCTTGGCCCAAGCACATGAACAATGTGCCGGTGCAGGTCAGTCGAACGCGATTGCAGCTTTCGCAGAAATTATGGGTCAGCGGCGTGATGAAACCAAGTTTCTGGCCGGTTTCTCCGATTTGCGTATAGCGCGCCGGCCCGCCGGTGCGATACGGAATGTCGGTCAAGGTCCAACGCTTTTCCAAGTCCTGGCGGACTTTCGACAGAGGCAGGTATTGATCGACCCGGTCTTCACCGATTTCGCCGAGCGGCATAGTCTCGATCAGCGTCAGATCGAAACCGTTCTCGCCACACCAACGGATCATGTCGTCGAACTCGGTAGCATTCAGATGCTTCAACGCCACCGCATTGATCTTGACCTTTAGCCCCGCCTTCTTCGCCGCGGCCAATCCACCCATGACTTGCTCCAAACGGCCCCAACGGGTCGCTTGTTGAAATTTCTCAGGGTCGAGGGTGTCGACCGATACGTTGATGCGCTTCACGCCACAATCGACCAGTTCATCGGCGAATCGATGCAATTGGCTGCCGTTGGTGGTGAGCGTCAGTTCCTCCAGGTCGCCGGTCTCGATATGCTTACCGAGCGCACGGAACAAACTCATCACGTTGCGGCGCACCAGCGGTTCGCCACCCGTGAGACGCAGTTTCCGAACGCCCTTGCGGATGAACGCACCGCACAGACGCTCCAATTCCTCAAGCGTCAGGACATCTTTTTTCGGCAGGAAAGTCATATCTTCCGCCATGCAATACACACAGCGGAAATCGCACCGGTCCGTGACGGACACGCGCAAATAGCTGACGTGCCGACCGAACGGGTCGATCATGGCGTTATCCTGTTGCGGGGTCACTGCACCGTCCATCATTCATCTCCTGAGTGTCATGTAGAGAACCGTTTGCCCAATGTCGAGGGGTGCGGCGGCATTCGCCGTTACGCCTCCCCTTCGGTCAGGCCCTTCTCCAACATGTCTTTCTTCGCTTTGACACGGAGTTCTTCGCGTTCTTTCAGGTAGTCGTCCGTGGTCCGCGGCACAGGCACTTTGCCGTGCGCCAACGGGTTGTCGTCGTCCATGGTCATTTGCACGACGCGGCAGTCTTCGCACATCTTGATGCGGTCGAGCTTGTCCGTACCTTGGAACATCGCATGGCCTTCGAGCTTCGCCGTCAGCCGGTCGAGCGACGCAGCCGTCGCGAACGGCTTGCCGCAGCGGATGCACAAGAAGGGCTCTTCTTGCTTGATGGTCTGATGACTGCCCGCCTCATCGCGGAAGTTCAGGCGCGGCTCCAACGAAATGACGCTTTCCGGGCAGGTGTTCTTGCACAGCCCGCACTGCACACACGCATCTTCGGCGAAGCTGAGCTGCGGCATGTTCTCGTTGTCTTTGAGTGCGCCCGTCGGGCACGCCCCGACGCACGACAAACACAACGTGCAGCCGTCGACGTCGACTTTGACCGTCCCAAAGGGCGCGCCAGCGGGCAGCGCGATCTCGTCGACCGGTGCCGGCGCCTTGCGGTGGAGCGAGTCCAGCGACAGCCGCAGAACGGAGCGCTTGCGGCCCATCGCGGCAACGTCGCCGCCAGGCATCGCCGCCGGTGTGTCCGCATCGTAGAGCGCGGCGTCCAGTTGGTCCGGATCATCGGGTTCCAGCAGGCTCACCCGGCCATTGCCGTAACCGAGGCCCTCGGTGATGGTGTCGATCAGATCGAATTGATCGATCAAGGTTTGGCGGTCCTCGCGCTTCGACGGCGGCAGCAACAACGCAACCTTCGACGCCCCGAGCGCCAGGGCCAACAGAACCGTATCCAATCCTGTCTGGGTCACTTGATTGACCGCGAACGGCAGCACGTTGCCGGGCAGGCCACGGCCATAACGCGCCGACATGGCAATGATGTCGCGGCCGAAAACATCGTCATGCACCAGCAGAATCGGATCGGCGCCGCCCGCCGACCGGTAGGTGCCGATCAAGGCACGCAAACGGTCCGATCCGCTGTCAGCGGCCGGCAGGTTGTATTTCGCGGCACCCGTCGGGCAAACCACGGCGCATAGACCGCAACCCGCACAGGTATAAGGGTCATAGGTGACCTTGTCCTCGTTCGGCGTGATCGCCCCGGTCGGACAGATATCCAAACAGTTGGTGCAGCCCGTGATGCGGCTGGATGCATGGGCGCAGATACCCGGGTCGTAATCGACGTAACGGGGCTTCTCGAACTCGCCGATCATGTCGGTGAGGGTGAACAGCGCTTCCATCACCAAAGCCGGGTTTTTGGGATCGGGGTTGAAATATCCGTCCCGTTTTTCCGGCGCCGTGAACAGCGGCGTGCCGCCACGCAAGTCGAGGATCAGATCGCAAGTGGAAACCCCCGCTTCGCCAACGCCGGTGAATTCCAATGCGGTTTTTGACGACGGCGCCGTCGGGCGGAAGTTCTCAACTCGCACCTCGAATGCGCCGAGGTGGCCGCTGGCGTTTTGCACGTTCCCCATGAACACCGGCAGATCCATCACGTTCGGCGGCGTGACGTCCGATCCGCCGTCGAGGATCACGGAAACGTCCATGCGGTCGGCAAGCTTGCGTGCCGCGTCGATGGCCTGATCGTCGTTGCCGAGCACGAGGACGATACCGGTACTGATCATCGTGACCGAGGGTGCGTCGGCGATATCCAGCGACGCTTCCTTGATGAGCGCCGCCATCTTCGCCGTGACGTTGCCTTTGTTATCCGACGCATCGGTGGACCAGCCGGCTTTTTCCCGAATGTTCAAGAACCCCGCCGCAGGCGCGGCCTCGCCCATATCTTCAAGGGCATCCAAGAACAACGGCGCTTCCTGCGTGCACGCCACGAGGATCTGATCCTCGGCGGCAGCCTCGTCGTTAAAGCGGTCCAATTCCGTTCGGCAAAGATAGCGGGCGGGGCGCAGATCGCCGTCACCGCCAAGAGCTTTTGCCAAGCCGTCGGCATCGATGGTCATCGTGTCTTCGCACGAGCAAACAAAGACGGCCTTGCCGTTCACTTTCATAATGGTCTCGTCCCTCCCGACGAATCGCGTCCGTCTGGCTTTCTTTTCTGCCAATTCGGCCGGAGAATATTTGCCGTTCGCCCATGTCGCAGGCATTGTTGTTGCTTACATAGCGTTTCTTGCGCGGAAATAAAGACATATGAAAACTGCGGATTTGCAGCCGGGTCGCTGGAGGGCATGAAACAGTGGCCGACTTGATGACCACCAAGGAAGTTGCCGACTATCTGCGGATCAAAGAACGAAAGGTCTATGATCTGGTCGCCGAGGGTGAGATTCCATTCACGCGGGCAACCGGCAAATACTTGTTCCCGAAGCATCTGATCGACCTTTGGCTGGCGCGGACAGCGTCTTTTCCGATGATTAACGCCGGCAATGCGTTGCCGGCGCCGGCGATCATCGTCGGCTCGCACGACCCCCTGTTGGAGTGGGCCGTCCGCGAATCGCAATGCGAACTGGCATTGATGCCGGGGGGCAGCTTGGACGGTGTGCAACGGTTCGCCCGCGGCGAAGCCATGGCATGCGGCATGCACATCCTCGATCTCACCGATGGCGGCTACAACGTCTCGGCGGCCGAGCAAGCAACGGTCGGACTGGAGTGCGTTTTGCTCGAATGGGCGTGGCGCGATCAAGGGTTGATGGTGTTCCCCGATAATCCATCGAAAGTTACATCTTTGGAGGACGCCGTCACGAAGAGGATGCCGTTCGTCGTACGCGAGCGCCAAGCGGGTAGCTGGGTGTTGTTTCAACACCTCACCAGTGCTGCCGGCATCCAATTCGAAGACGTCGACATCGTCGATATCGAAGCACGATCCGAGCTCGAGGTCGGCACCGCCATCATTGAAGGCCGCGCCGCCGTTGGCTTGGGCGTTCAGGCTGCGGCAAAGCAGCTCGGACTGGGCTTCGTCCCCTTGCACCGGGAACGTTTTGACCTATTGATCCGGCGGCGCGATTTCTTTGAAGGGCCGGTTCGACGCCTGTTCGATTTTTGCCGGACCCCGGCCTTCGCGGCGCGGGCCGAGGCTTTGACGGGCTACGATATAAGCGGGCTTGGCACGGTGCACTTCAATCCGGCTTGACCTTCCGGGCCGGAAGGACAACATCTCGGCCACGGAGGACACCATGACGACATCCACGCTTACGTCAGAAGAATTCTTGGCCGCTGCCGCCAAAGGCGACGTCGATACCGTTCGTGAAGCGCTTGGCGCTGGCATCGCGGCGGACACCACCGATGCCTATGGCAACAGCGCGCTGATGATGGCTGCCGCCCGAGGGCAGCGCGATGTGTGCCGCGCCTTGGTCGATGCCGGCGCCAGCGTCGAGCACACCAACAAGTATGGCATGGGCCCGCGCAACTGGGTCGATTGGGCGGAAAACGACGCCGAAATCCGCAATATCCTGGGCTGATCGCGCTTATATTTTCCGCGCCAGCGTCAACCCGTCGCCGATCGGGATCAACGAGATATCGACACGCTTATCCCGCTTCAGCTTGTCGTTGAACGCGCGCATCGCCAAGACGTTATCGCTGCGCTTGCGTTTATCGGCGACGCCGCCGCCCATGAAAATGTTATCGATCGCAACAAGGCCGCCCGGCTTCATCAACTTAAGGCACCGCGCGTAGTAATCGGCGTAGCCCGGCTTGTCGGCATCGATAAAGGCAAAGTCATACTTCCCCTCGCCGCCACCGCGGAGCAATCCGTCCAGGGTCTTTTTCGCCGGCGCAATGCGAAGATCGATCTTTCCTTCGACCCCGGCACGCGCCCAAAAGGGTCTGCCGATCGCTGTGTATTCTTCGGAAACGTCGCAGGCGATCAGCTTGCCGCGCGGCGGCAACGCCAAAGCGACCGCGAGCGCCGAATAACCAGTGAATGTACCGACTTCGATACACCTCTTGGCGCCGGTCAGTTTCACCAGCATTTGCATGAACTGCGCCTGTTCCGGCGAAATCTGCATGATGGCCATGGGGTGTTTCATGGTTTCTTCGCGTAGCGCTGTCATCTCAGGATGTTCCCGCAGCGAGATGTCGTGCATGTAAGCATAGAGTTTGTCGTCGATATCGATGGTGCGTGCGCTCATGGTTGCTCCGGCAAGGCAATGTTGATTGTTTCCGTGGGGTCTGTTGGCTACCTTGCCCGCCATGAACGATAATGTCATCTATCACATGTGCCGGGCCGACGAATGGGCGGCGGCACAGTCCAACGGCAGCTACCCGGGATCGTCCCAGGACCAAGCCGACGGTTTCATTCATTTTTCGACCAAAAACCAAGTCTGGACGTCGGCGGCAAAGCACCGCCGCGGCCAAGCGAACATCGTCCTTCTGACGGTCGATGCCGCACGGCTCGGCGATGCGTTGAAATGGGAAGCGTCGCGCGGCGGTGCTTTGTTCCCGCACTTATACGGTGCGCTGCCGACGGATGCTGTTCTGGAGGCAACACCGCTGCCACTCGGCGACGACGGTGTGCACGTTTTCCCGGACGGCTTTCCACCGCCTGGGACGGAGTGACGGAACGTGCCCGATCTTTACGGCCTAATCCGACCCGCAATCGGCTGGATGCAGCCGGAAACGGCGCACAACTTGGCCATTTGGGCCTTGCAGAACCGGTTGGTCAGGGGTGCGCCCTATGCCGATCAGGTCTTGGAAACCACCTTGTGGAACCGGCATTTCGCAAATCCCATCGGCCTAGCTGCGGGATTCGACAAGGACGCTTCGGTACCCACGCAAGCCCTGGCACTTGGGTTCGGGTTCGTGGAGATCGGGTCCGTGACCCCCAAACCACAGCCCGGCAATCCGAAGCCACGTCTGTTCCGTCTGGAAGACGACGTCGCCGTCATCAACCGAATGGGTTTCAATTCCCGTGGGATCGCGTACGCCGAGACGCAACTTGCGGCTTTACCCAAGCTCCAAGGGATCATTGGCGTCAATCTGGGCAAAAACAAAGAAACCGAAGACGCTGCCGCGGACTACATCCTGGGCGTCGCCGCGCTCGCAAAGTATGCGGATTACATCGTCGTCAATGTCTCGTCGCCGAACACACCGGGGCTTCGCGCGCTTCAGGACAAGACCGAACTGTCGACGCTTATAGACCGGGTGCGCGGCACCCTTGAAGATACCGTCAGCGACAACACCCCGCCTTTGTTGGTCAAGGTCGCACCGGATCTGACCGAGGACGACATCCAAGACATCGCAGACATCGCACAAGGTGATGCGGTCGACGGCTTGATCGCGACGAATACGACGATCGCCCGGCCAATGAGCCTGAAGGACCCACAAAAGGACGAGACCGGCGGGCTCAGCGGACGCCCGTTAATGCACCCGTCGACCAAAGTGCTGAGCGATTTCTACAAAGCGACCTCAGGCAACGTTCCGATTATTGGCGTCGGCGGCGTGATGTCCGGCGCCGATGCGTATGCCAAGATCCGGGCGGGCGCCTCGTTGGTGCAAGTCTACTCCGGCATGGTCTACGAGGGACCCAATCTGCCGGGACGTATCTGCCGCTCGCTTGCCGGACTGCTCAAGCGCGACGGATTTGCGCATATCGCCGACGCGGTCGGCGCCGATCATCGCTAGTCACGCCCACACGGCAGCCTAGAACTGGATCTCCACGCGGCCCAACGGGCCGAAATCACCGACAGCATGATCCCCTGGCGCCACTGCCGTGGCACCGGTCATCGTGCCGGTCGAGACGATATCCGCGGGACCTAACGGCCGCCCGATGGCGATCGCCTCGCCCACGGCCCAGCACAACGCCGTTACTGGGTCGCCCAGGACCGCACTCCCCAACCCCTCAGCGATCACCTCGCCGTTCACGACGGCCTTCGCGCCGACCACCGCGAGATCATGCACCGACCAATCGTCGATCTTGGGACCGAGAACCAATCCCGCATTGAACGCCCCATCGGCGATGCACGCGATCGTCCCGGCGCCTTGGAATCCGCCTTCAAACCGGCAGCCGACAACTTCGATCGCAATGACGGCATGATCGACGGCCGCGATCACCGCGTCGCGCGTGGCGCTCTCCGGCGCCGCCGCCATGACAAAGGCGACCTCGCATTCGATGGCCGTTCCGTGGGCCGGAACCGCCGTCGCGGCCGATGGGGACACCGTCACCTGCTCGGCGAATACGGGGCCGAGCGCCGGTCCATCGACGGCCAGAAGTTCTTGCGCCAAGTCACTGGTCGCGGCGATCTTCCAACCGGCCCGGGTCAGGCCTGACGCAGCCGCGAGCGCATCTTGGACGCGATACGCCGCGGCACGGTCGGTCACGTCGGCGGCCGCATCCTTGGGCAAGACGCTACCCTGCTGGCGTGCCGACCATAGGCTGCGCCCCAGATTATCCATCGTAACCGTCGACCAAGGTCATAATCGTCTTCGCACTTGCCTGGCGAAGCGCCTTCGGTCCTTCGTATTCGACAGAGGCATGCCAAGCACGCGCCTTGTCCATATCGGGAAACTTCAAAATCACCATACGGGGCGCGACCAGATCCCCTTCCAGGGCTTCCATCTCACCGCCGCGGACAATGTACTCACCATCGAAGACCGCCAACGTCGCCGGTACCTGTGCCCGATAGGTCTCGAACACCTCAGGGTCTTGGACATCGACGTTCGCGATTATGTATGCGGCCATAGTTGCTCCCCCTTTTCACAGTTGTTCCGTCTTTTTTGTGACATCAGTCGAAGAGCGGCCCGCGCAGCTTTCGCGCAAGGTAGGCGCGAACCGCCTCCGGATCGCCGCCTTGATCGCTCCGCCAGAACCGAAGGGTCGCCAAGAAGATTCCCGTCATTGCAATCTCTTCGATTTGCCGCCGCCGACCCTCGGCCGTCATCCCGCCGGCATCCCGCCACCACTGCACCAACCTGGATAGATCGAATATCATCGGCGCCCAATGATGCGGATGAAACGGCCACATCTTGTCGCTCAGCATTTCCGACGTCACGCGCCGGTGCGGCGACAAAGCCTCGAACCATCGCATCATCAGCAGTTCCAGCCGGTCCCGGGTCGGCGCATCGTGCGCAACGTCCGGGAGCGGCGCCAGCATCGCCGTGATGGCGCGCTGAAACCATGCGTCGGCAATCGCGTTCTTGTCCGCTGTGACAATTTGCAATGTGGCCGGCGAGATTTTGAGATGTCCCGCCAGGTCGCGCATGGTGAGGCGGTCCCAGCCTACGTCATCTGCCAACGCCAAGGCGCTGTCGACAACCTTCTCGAGTGACGGCATCGTCTTTTTTGCCATGCCGAGGTCCCTTTTGCTCGCGACGTCCTCTGGGTTGCCTCATAGATTAAGCCAACGCCGCCAACCCGTCGAACGTCAATCGCGCGACTCGCGTCCGCGTCCCCCAACCATGCCGCCCGTGGCTAGTTGTCCGGCGGTGGTCCGAACAGAATCCGGGTCGCAAATCCGATGACGGCGACGATGAACAAGATTCGGATCGTATGATGGGTCGAGACAAATGCGGTATCGATGCCCATCGCCAAGCTGATCAGCGTCATCTCCGCCAGCCCACCCGGCGCAAAGGAGATCCATAGGGCGACGAGGTCCAGGTTGGTCGCGAGATGCAACGCATACGCCGCCCCCATCGCCAAGATCAACGTCACAAGAGCCCCAACCACACCGACGCCGACCGGGTTCAGCAATTGGCTGCGTTTCACACCGACGAAGCGGCAGCCGATGTTGGTGCCGATGACGATTTGGGCGAGGTTTACCAGTTCGCCGGGCGGCTTCGCCGAGGTGATGCCAAGGAAATGCACCACGGCGCTGACCACCATGGGACCCAGCATCGCCGCTGCCGGAATGCGCAAGGCTTTGCCGCCGTAATAGCCGACCACGGCGCACGCAATCAGGATCAGGCCGTCTTCGAAGCCTAAGTCGGCGACGCTGCCCATCGGTGAGAATTCAGGCGGTTCGTACCCCTCGAACAGGCGGAAGTACAACGGAATGAACATCACCGTGAACATGACCCGTGTCGCATGCACCAAAGAAACGGTCCGGACATCGGCGCGGTAAGATTCCGCGATCAACACCATTTCGCCGAAACCGCCGGGGGTCGCCGACAACACGGCTTCGCGTTTTTGCATGCCGGCGAACCGTTGGAACGCCCACGCCAACAGTAACGTCACGGCAATCACGAACACGATGATGACGACGACGCTTGGGATCCATTGCGCCGCCTGATTGACGACATCCGGCGTGAACGCGCTGCCCAGCATGACGCCCAACACGGTGATCATCGCGGCCCGCCCCTTGCCGGGCGCCGTCAGGCGCACACCCGCCACGGCAGCCACAGTGGTGAACAGCATCGCACCGATCATCCACGCCAGAGGAATTTGCAATAGCGAGAATATCCAGCCACCGAACGCGCCCCACAAAAGGGTGGCAAAAATGACCGGGAGCTTTTGCTGCCACGTTCGCGTATCCGGCTTGTCCGGGCGGTCTTCCGCCTCTTCGTAACGATAATCGTTCACGCGCTAAACTGCTCTTTAAGGACCCGCTCTTCCAAATTGTGTTCGGGATCGAACAGCATGCGCGCGGTCACCGACCGGTCCTCGTTGACGGTCACAGTGACGACGTTCCGAATTTCGTTGAAGTCCGCCGTCGCGCTGACGCAGCGGTCATGCGGCTCCAGAACCTCGAAGATAATTTTTGCCTTGGACGGCAGCAGCGCACCCCGCCAATGCCTAGGGCGGAACGCGCTGATCGGAGTTAGCGCCAACAGATCGTTGCCAAGCGGAATGATCGGCCCCGATGCCGACAGGTTGTACGCCGTGCTGCCAGCCGAGGTCGAAACCAGCACGCCGTCGCAGATCATCTCTTCCATGCGGGTAACGTCGTCGACGGATATGGTGATTTTCGCGGCCTGTCGCGTTTCCCGAAGAAGCGAAACCTCATTGAACGCCAATTGCGTATGCGTCTCGCCGTCCAGATCCTCGGCGACCATGCGAAGCGGATGCATTTCGATCTGTTCGGCCCGCGCCAGCCGTTCGATCAAGCCGTCTTCTCGAAATTCGTTCATCAGGAAACCGACGGATCCGCGGTTCATGCCATAGATCGGGGTACCCTGCGATAGGTAATCGTGGATCGAATGCAACATCACACCATCGCCCCCAAGCGCGACGATCACGTCTGCGTCCTCGGTCTGACACTGACCATAGGTGTGCACCAATTTTCGCCGGGCGTCCGCGGCTTCCGGCGTCGGCGCCGCGACAAAAGCGATCTTGTCGAAACTCATTGCGATGTCCCCTTGGGCGACGACCATATCCCGTTGCCGCCGAAGTGCAATCCCTTGCCGCCGGGGGTCGCCATCGTCAAGGTGCTGGTACGTCTGGCAGGAGTGCGCGCCGCTCGACGAAACGAAAAACCGTCACGTCGGCGCCTTGCAACACCACCAGCTCGATGGTTGCGACGACCGTTTCCGGCAGAGCGGTCTCCACGTCGATCAGTGCATATCCCTCGACGATAGCACGCATCGGCGGCGGCAACTCGCCGCGATCGAGTTTGACGACCAGAAACCGGCGGCCATCGGTTTCAGAGAGGCCCATCACCGTCCCATCGATACGGAGGGGTATGGGGCCCGCATCGCGGAACAGGTCGCCAAAATCCCGCCGCAGTACGGTCATGCGAACGCCGGTCGACGCGCCGGTGGGTGGGTTCTCCAAGACGAACCCGAGCATGGGCTGAATAGCCTCCAGCAGGTCGCTGCGGGCGCTCCGTTCTCGCTGCGTCTGGGCATCGCCGCCGGTATCGTTGGGACCGGTCCGCACAGTCATGCGGCGAAACGCCGGAATGCGGCCGGTGTCGATCAACGTGCTCCCCAAATGATCAAACTGATCCCGGTGCGCTTTGCTTTCCATTTCCGGCAACCGCAGTTCGATTTGCCGGTATCCACCGTCCGGGGTTAATCGCGCGATGATGCGGCCCGCATCGGAGCGCGCTACCGACGACGGGCCGTAGGTAAACGCGCTTGCCGACCGCTCGATTTCCATGACGGGCTCGGCCGTGCCGCCGGCGATCGACACGGTGCCGGACGCGCGCAAGCGATACAGACCCGGCGCCTTTTCGGGTCCCCAGATGATGTCGGTGACGAACTGCCGCGTCGTTTCCTTCCCGTACCGCAGCAAGATATTCAGGGGAGCTTGCAGCGGCATGATCCGGTCCGGATACGGCAATAGAGCCGCATCCTCGGGCAGGTGGCCGTCAGCACGCACCGGCCCTGCAAGGAGCGCGAACACTATGATGAGGAAAACGCCGACCGCGCGGTTCATGAGCGCGGGGCGGGCGGCGTCGGCCCTTGCGGGCTGACGGTATCGGCGCGAAAGGCCTGGGCCAACGATTGTCCGGTCGCTGCTTTATCGGCGCCGGCATGGCGGCTTTGCAAGGTGCGCCAAACAGATGAAAGACCTCGCCAAAGTTTGGGCAGGAACCACAGCAAGAACAGGACGAAGCATACCATCCAGATCAAGAAGATGGTGGGCTGGAACAGCGCCAGCAATAGACCGACGAGCACGATGACGTCCTCGAAAATCGAAGCAAACCAATTGGAGAAAGGCTCCGGCGACGTATTGATCAATGCCCGCGACCCCGTCTTCGCGGCATGGGACCCCGCCGACACCAGTCCGCCCAGCACGAGCGCCGCGGCTGCTTGCCACGGTTCGGCGACGCCGGAAACGCTGCCGAACGCCAACATCGCGCCCGCCGGAATGCGTATGAACGTGTGCACGGTATCGTTCAGGGTATCGACGCCCGGAATCTTGTCGGCAAAGAACTCCAGACCGTACAGAACCAAAGCCGCAATCAGGACCACCGGGCTTTCAAGAACAACAAGGTCCGGTGGTAAATCGACGGCACCCAACGCCCCGAGCCCGCCCAGGATCAACGCTGTCGCGTAGAGGTTCAGGCCGCTGGCCCAAGATGCTCCCAACGCCATAGCGATCGCGGCGATGAAATCCGGTTGTATGTCCATATCTTACGTCGTCGTCATTGTCGCCGCGTCATCTTAGCCGCTTGCCACCCTGCCGTCGCGGTTTTCATGCATCGGCAACAAGGTTCTCCAACGCTCGCACAACCAGTCGCTCCGATAGTGTAACCCCATCGACGGTCCGACCGAACATCGAGGCACATAGATTTATCGCTGCCAGCGGCGCACCATGTGCGTCGCATAGCGCCGTCCATGCATGTCCGCCACCGGCAGCAAGGGCGTCGAGCACCAAAGGACTTGCCATCCCCACCGCATCGGTCGTCGGGAAGTTCACCACGTTGTGCAGCGCCGTCAGGAGCTTTGGGCCAACGAACTGCGGCGGTACCGACATGTCGGCCTCATGCAATAGCCGCAATGCCGTCGCTGCGTAGAAATCGAGCGTCGCCCGTCCTTCAGGAGTGAACATCAAGACCGCGTTGTGCACGTTGCGGTGCAGTTTGACCCCACCTTGGCCGTCCGGTACGACCCAGAACTCGCGCCCAAAGGCGTACCCGGCCTCGTGCGCGATCGTTAGCGTTTCTGACCGAAACACCAAAACATCGGCATCCAACCAAATGACCCGTGCCCATCCCTCGTCCAACAGCTCAGATATCCAAAGCAGCCGGGCAACATCCGCCGCCATCTGCATGCGGGGCGTAACTTTGGGCACGACCCAATGGGGCAGTCTTTCGAATAGGGCATCGTCCTCGAAACGGTAGGCATACCCCCGCCGCGACGCCCATTGCTGAACCGAGGCCGTTGCCCGCGCCACGATTTCGCCGGGCTTGGCGCCATGTGACTGTATGACCACCACTTCATTCACGTCGGCATTTTCCAATGAAGCCCGCTTCGAGGCAATGAACCGGTGGGCAACGTGCCTTGTGGGTTCAGAAGCAGATCGTCACTGTTACCTCGTCCCTTCGCAATGGGTGACCCCCGCAATGCGTCTGGGATCGTCACCTTTAGGACACCCAGTTGCAACCTGTCCGTCACACTCCGGCCTTACGTTGCTCGCAGACACGGATCCATTGGACTCGCGTCTTCTGAGTTGCTTAAGGAGATACAGAGATGACGAAGAAACTTCTGCAAGCCGTCTTGGTGGTCGGCATGGTCGGTGGTCTGAGCGCTTGCGTGACGACGGTTGAAACCGAAGAACGACTGACTTCCCTGGAAGAGAAAGTAAACCGGGCACTCCGTGATGCCGCAGCCGCGAAGATCGACGCGACGACGGCGTTGATGATCTCGGAAGAGAAGTAATCCTGACGAGCGAGGTCATCCCCGTCTCAATACATGAGCGGGGATGACGCCTCATCGGCCAGACGCGGATCCGCCGCAGCACGTGGCCGCGCTAAGTAAAACCTCTCACTTGACGCTCTCCCGGGCGGCGAACACCATAACGCCTGATCAAATCGAGAGGGCCACGATGTTCCATCGCTCCTTGAACTTCCCAGACTTCGATACGTGCGACCGCGGCAAGCTCCGTGCAGTCGCACCTTATCTGCTGGGCAAGTCGCCGGCACTCGCATGAGCGCATCGATGGCCAATCCGGACCTGGACATGATCATCGCGTCGATGCGCGATGATTTTATCGTCGAGGCATTCGACAAGTTGGATGAGATGGACGATGCGCTGGATGCCATGTCGGACGGCGCCGGCAAGTATGACAATCACCTCCTGGACGTGAAGCGGTTGGCGCATTCCATTAAAGGATTGGGCGGCAGTTTCGGTTTTGTCTCCATCTCACGGTTGGCGCACGCATTGGAGGACTTCATCGAGGCGACCGAAGGCCACGGCGCAATTCCGATCTCGGATACACGCGCCCACCTTGAAACCATGCGCCGCGTCCTGCGCAAGGGCGCCGAGCCGACCGACGAAGAAACGGCGATGCTGCTCGATGGGTTGCCGGCACCCACCATGCCGGGGGGCAGCGCCAAGAAATCCAAAGGCAAGGCTGTGCTATTGCTGCCCAATGGGGTGCAGCGCAAGATCATCGCCCGTGAACTGAACGCCTTCGGCTTGCGGACGACTGTCTACGAAGATCCGATGGAGGCACTTGGCTTCGCCATTACGGGCGCAACGGATTTGGTCATCACGACCATGCAAATGAACCGGATGACCGGGTTGGAACTCGCAGCCGCACTGACCGCTTTCGAACGCACGCGGCATGTAAAAGTTGCTGTGTTGACGGCGGACGACGACCTGGAACGGACCGAAAATGTCCCGGCAAACGCGCACTTGATCTCCAAGGGTCCGAGCTTCGGCCGTGACATGATGGCGTATCTGATCGAGGCCGGCTTCAAGTAAGCGTCAAAGGTACAATCGACTGCGCCGGTGGGGCGGGATATCGAAGAAGGCACGCTGTGTCTCCAGATCCGCAGCCGACGCGGTGATCCCAACATCCGTCAACTGTTCGGGCGACAGGTGCGCCAGCGCCTGCCGCTCACGAGATACCTGAATGGCCAGTCCAATGGAGCGGCATATCCAGCGCACCCAACGCTGGAGCCCCACGCGCTCAGCCGCCGGTGACGGGACGCGCTCGAGCAAAAAGTAATTACGCATGTTGACCTCCTGACATGTCCGTGATGGCGCGCAGTGTGCATTTTCAATTGCATTAGTGAATGGAATTTGTTTTATTTCACGCATTATGAAGTCTAATGATCTACCATTGCCGCGCCGGAACATCGATGTCGCGCTCGCGCGGGCGTTCGTCGCCACGGCGGAAACGGGCAGCATGACCTCCGCGGCGGCGCTACTGAATGTCACGCAAGGGGCTGTCAGCCAACAGATCAAACGCCTTGAGGACCTTTTGCAAAAGCAGCTGTTCGAGCGCGATGGTCGCAGTCTGTCCTTGACCGCGACCGGAGATCGGCTGTTGCTGCACGCCCGCCGATTGATCGCGCTAAACGACGAGATTTGGGGCCTGATGAGCGCACCCGACTTCGAGGGGACAGTGCGCCTGGGGGTGCCGCGCGACATCATCCGGCCGTTCATGCCGCCGATCCTGCGCGGCTTCAACGAAGCCTGGCCGAAAGTGCGCACGGAATTGGTGTGCCGGTCCTCGCCGAAGCTCAAGCAACAGTTGCAATCAGGCAAGATCGACCTGGCCCTAACGACCGAGACCGACACGCCATCCGGCGCCGAACGCCTACTGACCGATGACCTGGTTTGGATCGGCGGAAAAGGAGGACGGGCCCGGTTTTCCGACCCCGTGCCGGTCGCCGTGACCGAGATGTCGTGCACCTTCAGGGCAGCAATGATTGACGCCTTGGAGCGAGAGGGTCGCGATTGGCGCCTGGTCGGTCCTGTCGGGAATAACGACGCCTTGCTGGCAACGCTGGAGGCCGACCTCGCCGTCGCGTCGCTGCTCTACCACACGGTCCCAAATCAGGTCGATGTATTAGGGCCGGAGCATGGCTTACCCGCCCTGGTTCCATTTCACATCAATCTCTATTGCCGGACCAGCGAGACAAATCCGGTGGCGACCGAGCTTGCGGAGCATATTCGCGACCAATTCCGGCGCCGATATCCCAGAAACTCGCCGGCACCCCTTCGCCGCGCCGGTTGATCGCCGATGCGGCATTGAACTGCCACCAAGGGCGCGTTAAGACCCATCCAAAGCGAAGGGAAAGCCGAACATGAGCATCATCCAAAATCCGTCGTTACCAAAAGACAAAATCAAGGTCCTCTTATTGGAAGGGATCAATGAGACGGCGGTCGAGACCCTTCGCCAAGGCGGGTACGAAAACGTTGAGCGGCTGACCACCGCGCTCGAGGGTCCGGATCTCATCGACAAACTGCAGGACGTACGGATGGTCGGGATTCGTTCGCGCTCGCAGATGACGGCGGAGGTGATTAACGCCGCACCGCGCTTGATCGCGGTCGGTTGTTTTTCGGTCGGCACCAATCAGATCAACCTGGATGCCGCCCACGCACGTGGCATCCCGGTCTTTAACGCACCATTTTCCAACACGCGATCGGTCGCGGAGTTGACCATCGCTGAAATCGTCATGCTTTTCCGCCGCACCTTCCCGCGGTCCTCGTCGGCACACACGGGCGGCTGGGAAAAGAACGCGACCCGTAGCCGCGAGATACGGGGAAAGACCCTCGGCATCGTCGGTTACGGCAACATCGGCACCCAACTTGCCGTCTTGGCGGAGGCAATGGGCCTTCGCGTCGTGTACTACGATCGGACCGACAAACTCCGTCACGGCAATGTCCAGCCGATGGGCAGCCTCGATGAGTTGTTGGCCGTGTCCGACGTGGTGTCGCTGCACGTCCCGCAGACGGACGAGACCCGAAACATGATGAACGCCGATGCCATCGCGAAAATGAAGGACGGGGCGTTCTTGATCAACAATGCCCGCGGAACGGTGGTCGACATCGAGGCGCTCGCGTCGGCTATCAAGTCCGGCAAGGTGGGCGGTGCGGCGATCGACGTTTTCCCCGTCGAGCCGTCTTCCAACAAAGAAGCGTTCGCGTCACCGTTGCAGGGGCTCGACAACGTCATCCTGACGCCGCATGTCGGCGGCTCGACCGCCGAGGCGCAAGAACGCATCGGCGAAGAAGTCGCACGCAAGTTGGTCGATTACTCCGATATCGGCACCACGGTCGGCGCGGTGAACTTCCCGGAGGCTTTGCTGCCGCCGCGCCCCGCTGGCACGCGGTTCATTCAGGTACAGCGGAACTCCCCCGGCGAACTCGGCCGACTGAACGAAGTCTTCGCCCGGCGCTCGGTGAACATCGCCGGGCAGTTCTATCAAACCCAGGGCGACGTCGGGTATGTGGTGTTGGATGCCGATGGTGCGGTCCCGGACGCAGAAGAAATCTTGTCCGAAATCCGCGCTTTGCAGGGGACAATCCGCGCGCGACTGGTCCACCGCCTGGAGTAAGCGTTAGCCGTCAACCGATCCCGTGACGCCGCCTGGCGCGGTCTCATGGTCCGGCAAATCAAAGATGTCGTGCAGCCATGTCACGCGGCTCTCGGTCCCGTAGTTGAACGCAGGTCTGAGATCGTGCGGCTCGTCGAAGCTGCCGATGGTCAGGTTGATCCAAGGGCTGGCATGGCGGCGAAACGTCAATGGCGTGCCGCACTGCGGACAGAACCCACGGCTCACCCCGGGGGAACTGTCGAATTCAGCGGGTGCTTCCGATATCCACGTCAGCGCTTGTTTCTTCACCGGGGCGAGGGCCGCGAAGACATTGCCGACGGCGCGCTGACACATGCGGCAATGGCAGAGGTGAACTTTCTCTGGCCGCTCGGACACTTCAAACCGAATGGCGCCGCATTGGCATCCGCCGCGATAGATGTGTGCCGGTGTCTCCGTCATGAGGTTTTCGGATCGCTGAGATCGGCTTTGCCCGTCTCTTCCTCGGCGAAGATTTCCTCGAGTTCCTTGGCCCATTCCTGGGTCGCTTGCCGATAAGCGGCCTCGTCCGTGTGGTTGCCGAACTGTTGCTTCAAGCGGCGCTCGTCGTGATCGCGAAAGGTCTCCGAGATGTAGCGCGCCTCGCGCGCCTCGAAGCCGATGCGCTCCAACGTAATCCGTCCGGCCTCAACGCCGGAATGGAATGTCTCTCGGACAATCTCATCGGCCCCCGCCTCCATGAGCCGGTAAGCGTGCTGGCGATCGCGCGCCCGGGCCACAATGGTCAGATGGGGAAACTTATCCTTGGCCAACGCGACGGTGCGCACCGCTTGCTCCATATCGTCGACGGCAACCACGAAGACTCGCGCCTCCGCCGCACCCGCGGCATGCAAGACGTCGAACCGGGTGGTATCGCCATAATAGACTTTGTTGCCATACTTGGCGACGAAGTTGACTTGGTTCGGGTTCAGCTCCAACGCGGTAAAGGTGATCCGCTTCGCGCGCAGCATCCGGCCGATCATTTGCCCAAACCGTCCGAACCCGGCAATGATCACCGGCCGGTCCGGCTCAACCGGTATGTCGTCCGTCTCCATATCCGGTCCATCCGCCGCCTTGGTCAACCGGTCTGAAAGGACGTACAGCAGTGGCGTCGTCACCATCGACAACGTCACGACCAAGATCACCAGATCGACAGTGTCGCGCGAAACCACGCCGCTGAACGCCGCGATACCCAGGATCACGAACGCAAACTCACCCCCTTGGGAGATCGCAATGGCGAGATTGTTTCGCTGTTCGCCGCGCAAGCGGGATACGGCACCCAGAACATAGAGGATCGTGCCCTTGGCTATGACCAGGGCGAGTGTCAGTCCAATGACCAGACCGATCTGGGTGATCAGCAGGCCGAAGTTCACCGACATCCCGACGGCGATGAAAAACAGGCCCAACAACAACCCTTTGAACGGCTCGATGTCGGCTTCAAGGGTATGGCGGTACTCGCTGTCCGCCAGCAACACACCGGCAAGAAAAGCGCCCAGCGCCATCGACAGGCCGACCGATTGCATCAGCAAGGCAGTCCCGACCACCAACAGCAGACCGCAGGCCGTGAAAATCTCACGAATGCCCGTTTCCGCGACAGCGGTCAGGACGAACCGCAGCAAGAACCGCCCGGCGACGATGACCGCTGCGATGACGGCGGCGATCTTGAGCCCACTCAGCAAGGCCTCGGTACCGCCGATGTCGGCGCCCGTCGCCAACAACGGGATCAAGGCGATCATCGGGATCGCTGCAATATCCTGAAACAACAAGATCGAGAACGCGGAGCGGCCATAACGGCTGGTGAGATGCCCTTTCTCGGCCATGATCTGCAACGCCAAGGCGGTCGAGGACAACGACAACGCGAGCCCCACGGCGAGCGCCGCCTGCCAGTTGAGACCCAGCGCGTAACTCGCCAAACCGATCACGGCCGTGGTAACCGTGACCTGTGCGCCGCCTAAGCCGAAAATTGGGCGGCGCATGGTCCACAGCCGTGATGGTTGCAGCTCCAACCCGATCAGGAACAGCAACAGCACCACGCCGAATTCGCCAAAGTGCAGAATGCTCTCAACATCGCTGACAAGCCCCAGCGCCCAGGGCCCAATGGCCGCGCCCGCGGCGAGATACCCTAGGACCGAGCCCAATCCGAGACGCTTGGCGAGCGGCACTGCAACCACGGCAGCGCCCAGAAATACGGCGGCTTCGGTGAGGAGGGCCATAGAGGTCTCCGGCTCAAACGGGCGGTTGATGGGACCGAGGAGATCCACGTCTTAGATTATGAACTTATAGTAGATGCCGTCGGTCGCCGTAAACGACAGGCGTCACAGGCGCCTTGCGTTATGCGGACTTGCTAGCCCGGCACAACAATGTCGCGGAGATGTCCGGTCTTTTGCCAAACCATCGCCGCATCGTCGCTCGACAACGTGTAAGCAGCCCCGTCCGGCAGCCGCACCCAGGCCTGCGGACCATAGGCAACGCCATTGATCGCCAGGGTGCCACGCACCACCAGGAACTCCGTCCCCCCATCGGCAATGCCGGCGATCGTGCCGCCAGCGGCTCCGAACCGAAGGTATGAAACTTTTTCGTCGCCGAAGTGATGCAGCGCCGCCACCTCGACGCCCGGCGTTTCGGTTTCCGTCCAGGGCAGGTCGTCCGCCGACATTCGAACGAACCTCTGGTCCGCCGGGTCCATCTGCCACAACTTGACGAAGATCACGCAACCCTCTGGACTGGACGGCGTATGCGCCGATCCCACCGGGTTGCGGACGTAGGAACCCACAGGATAGTCGCCATGTTCGTCGACGAACGTACCCTCGAGCACCAAGAACTCTTCGCCGCCACCATGGGTATGGGGCGAGAAGTAGCTTTCCGGCGCATATCGGACGATCGACGTCGCGCGGGCAACCTCGTCTCCGATCCGGTCCAACATCCGCCGGTCGACGCCGGCCATTGGAGACGGCACCCATTCCATATCGCTGGTATCGAGGGCAACGGGCTGGCTGAAATCGGCGTGAAGGTGCATTGGTGTATCCGTTCTTCAACAAACTCTGAGCACAAGACGTAGGCCCGGAACAATAATGCGACAAGCGTCTTCACGGTGCTTTGATGAACATTTTGCAGATCGTGCTTTCGGCTATTGCACGGCATCGGCAACACGATAAAAAGAAGTCGGCGTTGATGACGGTGTAAGGGGACGGGAAATGCAATCTGCCGGAGATTTCCTAGAAATCATCGGGCTAATGGCGGTGCTGATCAGCGGCGCTATCGTTTTCGTGACGCTCGCCCAGTGGCTCGCCGGCAAACGCCGAAACCGGATAACGCTCGGCGCGCAGATGTCGGCGTTCTTTGGGTTGTTGTACCTGCTGGCCGATGAGGTCCTGGCCGTTCTCGGACAACCTGCGCTCTCGACCGATATCACGCGCATGGTCGCGGCACTATTCTGGCTTTCGCTCGCGTTCGGGATCAACGCCGGGATCGACAAGTGGGTCTGGCACGGAGCACTGACCCGCCGTGGCGAGCCGTTGATGCCGAAATTGTTGACCGATGCCGTCACCGTCTTGGTCTACCTCGCGGCGATCATGATCGTCATGCACTTCGTGTACGGCGAACCGATCACCGCGCTGGTTGCCACCTCGGGCGCGGTCGCGTTCATCTTGGGATACTCGGCACAGACGACCCTGGGTGAACTGTTTTCAGGCGTATCCCTTCAGGTTTCCCGCGCCGTCAAGAAAGGGGACGAGGTCCTAATCGGCGATGTGTTCGGCCGGGTCCACGACGTCGACTGGCGGTCTGTTTCGGTCAAGCAGTACCTAACCAACTCCTTAGTCGTCTTTCCCAACAGCGTGCTCGCCACTAAGGAATTCTGCAATTACTCGGCGCCGGACAACATCATCCAAGTGCACGCCGATATCACCGTCGAATTTTCGGCTCCGCCGGACCTGGTGGTGCGGGCACTGACCGAGGCGCTGGCCGCAATGCGGGTGATCCTCCGCGACCCGGAACCCTTGGTGTACACCCTCGGTCAACGGGATTTCGGCACGGCCTATCGGATGCTTTGGATGATCGACACCACGGATGACTGGTTCCCGTCGTTGACCGAGGCCCACTCCGCCGCGTGGTCTGCGCTTCGCAAATACGGAATTAAGCCGGCCCTCAATCATCAGTTTGCCGGACCCGGCAGCCAGTTCGATGAAAACGCTTGGCCTCTTCGGAACACGTCTCTGGAGGTGGAGGTCGCGGCACTTCGCGCTTCGCCCTTCCTGGCCCCGCTCAACGACAGCGATTTCGCGGCATTGATGGATCGCGCAGCGCGGCGCGATTTTGTTCCGCCCGACATAATCTCCGGCCCAGCCACGCCGAACGACACGTTCGATCTCGTGGCCGTGGGCCGGGCGGCGGCGGATCTGCCCTATGTAGAGGCGGGCGAAGAAATGTTCATCGCCAACGAGTTGATCCCAGGGGAGCCCATTGGTCTGCGGGCATTCCGGGACGGTGGTGCGCGACGCGAGACAGTGCAATGCCTCGACTACGCCGTCATCTACAGCTTCCCCCGCGACCAGATTATTCAACTTGCCGCCAAATACCCGGAGATTGATGCGACGATAGAGGCGGAGATTTCGGCACGGGATGCGGAGGCGGAAAGACGCAGAAAAGCGCACGCGGTGGAGAGCGCACGCCGGGTGCGCCTTACCACGAAACGGGATATCGCCGACGGGTTGTCGGGACGTCTTGGCAGCCTCCTGAAGGGCGGCTTGATGCGGCGCGGCCCCTCCAAGGATCGGGTCGCTGACGCCGCCATGGCCGCCGCCGCCTTGGTTGCCGCGGCGGATGGCGAAATCGAAGCCGCCGAACGGGACGCGGTGATTGAGACTTTCAAAGATCTCGATCTGTTCCGCTTTATCGATGCTGACGCCGGATTGGCCAACTTCGACGCTCATTGCGATCGGCTCGTCCGTAATGGCGACGAGGGCGCCGAAATGGCCTTGGACGCGGTCCGCAAGATCGCTGCGCATCCTGCTTTGGCCGAGATGATTGTCGATATTGCCGTTGCAATCAGCGCCGCCGACGGCGAAGTCGAAGAACCGGAAGAGCGCCGCATTTCGGACATCCGGAGCGCCCTCCGCCTTGACGATCGCAAAATCGGCTGACGCAAATATCGGCCCGCAGAGTCCGCGCCACGCTCGACCCATGAGCGCGCTTTCATCATATATAGTTATATATATTTCAATTAGTTAGATGCCTTCTTACGGCACCCGTTTCGATTCCGATCACTATTTGCCGCCCGTTTTTTAGTGACGATTTTTTCATGATCCGGGACGATCTCAGGGGCGTACCGGGGGCATTCACAACTTTGATTTGGAGTCCCCAAATGAGACTTTTTTCTCTTCCCAAAATGATGTTCGCCGCGGTCCTCGCGATTGGCCTCGGTATGGCTAGCACGGCCGTAAACGCCGGCGGTCACGGTCCCAAGAAAGACATCGTCGACACGGCCGTCGGTGCCGGTCAGTTCCAAACGTTGGTCGCGGCCGTGCAAGCCGCAGGCTTGGTCGATACCCTCAAAGGCGACGGTCCATTCACCGTATTCGCCCCAACCGACGCCGCTTTCGCGAAACTGCCGGCGGGCACCGTCGAAAACCTGTTGAAGCCTGAAAACAAAGATCAGCTGGTTGCGGTTCTGACCTATCACGTGCTGCCAGGAAAGGTGATGTCGGGTGACATCTCCGGCAAGAAACTTGAGGCAGAGACCGTGCAAGGGCAAAGCGTCGCCATCGATGCCACCAGCGGTGTGACCGTCGACGGCGCCAGCGTCGTGCAGGCGGATGTCACCGCGACGAACGGTGTGATCCATGTGATCGACACGGTGATCCTGCCCAATTCGTAAGCATACCTCCCGCGCCTTCGGGCGCACGTTGCGGACGGCTCCGTTTGGACAACTAAGCGGAGCCGTCAGTCGCCTGGACGTCGACGCGCAGTTCCATGGGCGTCGAAACGGCATGAACGGTGATGGGCTCGGCCCGGCCTTTGACAGGCACCGTGTGCGCCTCGCCCACGTCGCCATCGAGCCCGGCATAACGAGCAACCGAATTGGACATCACAAGCGGCACACCGAATTCCTTCGTCAGTGACTCCAGCCGCGCCGCGATGTTGACGTTGTCCCCGAGGGCCGAGACGATCGGCGTTTCCGGCGGCCCCATGGACCCGACGATGGCTTGTCCCGTATGAATGCCGATCCCGATGCGTAAAGGCTCCGCAAGTTCGTCTGCGAGACGAGCGTTCAACGCCTCGAGTCGGCGCAGCATCGCCTGAGCGCCCAAGAGCGCGCGTCGCGACCCGGACTCCGGCCCTTTTCGAAGGCCGTATATCGCCATCAGGCCATCGCCATTGAATTGTGCGTAATGACCGTCCGTCTCGTCGAGTGCCGCAGACAATTCCGTGAAGAACTGATTGAGGATGAAGACCACATCGAACGGTAATCTGTCCTCGCAAAGCTTCGTGGACCCACGCAAATCCACGAACAGAAAGGCGACCGTCAGCTCCTGTCCCTGCTGAAAATCGGGGGTCGCGGCACGTTTGCGCGGGGTGATGTCGGCAGGCACAAGCGCCGAAACCTCAATATCCGCCGTTGGCCGAATCTGGCACGCCAATCGCACCGCCGGTGACGTGGAGTATCGTGACAGTGCCTTTTGCTCGGTCTCCGATGCCGGTGCGAGCGCATCCAACCCCTGCCCGATGCGAACCCGGCACGTCGAGCATCGACCGCGGCCGCCGCAGATAGAGGCATGCGGGATGCCCGCCGTCCGGATCGACTCCAGCAATGTCGCGTCCGGAACCAGATCGACTGTCATATCACCCGGTGCATAGTTGAGGCGTGGCCGACGCTTGAGGCGATAGCGCGCGGACCGGAACGCATGGATCGCCAAAATCGACATCAGGATCGCAACCACGCCGGTCTGCACCGATGCCTCGATCGTCTCAATATAGTCGATCATCCAATCCTCGAAGCCGGCGCCGTATGTCATGGCGTCGAGCCATACCTCGTTTTGCGCCAACGCGAGGACTTGGTTACCGGCCGCAACGTAGCCACCCAACGCCGCCGACGGCAGCGCGATCGCGACCGCGAACATCAAGCCTTGGACCCGCAGATACCATGGTTTGAGACGGAGCCACGTGTGGAGACCAAGGCACGCATGCCCCCAAACAACCAGCAACGCAACGGCCTGCAGAACGCCTTTCCATGGGCTCGCGTACCACAATGCGGTGAGGACCGTCGCGTAACTGCCATCGAAGTCGGACACTTCACTCAGTCCACGGGTCGCGGCCACATGCAACGCAAGCAGAATGGGCGCTGAAAAGCCCAGGATCATTTGCATGGCCTCCCAAGCGGGGAGCTTGAGACTACGGCGCGCCCACAACGACCAGACGGCACACCCTACGTGCGTGACCGCGGCGGCGCCCAAGATGATCGACCCCGGCAACGTCCGCCACGGATCGATGAGCCATTCGGTCCCCGCCTCCGCCATGGCGAGGGAGACAAGACCAAGACTGTGGTTGATGAAATGGCCCACCACGAAAACGAATAGGACCAGACCGCTATAGAGGCGCAGCTTATTCCGCATAGGTACTTATATCCCAGGGATATGGGAGATCGTTACCAATTATTGCATCACCTCCTTCACTGGGATCGCAAAACCGTGATTGGCGTCCAATCGGCGATCGCGATATGACCGACGCCAACGGCCCGGTCGCGGCCAGAAACCCTTCATTCAAACGTTTGATTTCGGAGTTCCCATGTTGCTTCCCAGACAGAAAACCCCTGACCTGAAACTGCCGACCCTCGACCACGGCGATTTCGATTTGTCCAATGACGGCAGCGAACGCGGCACCGTGGTTTGCTTTTATCGCGGTCTGCACTGCCCGATCTGCGCGAATTATCTGACCGAACTCGAAAAACGTGTCGACGACTTCGCGTCACGCGGTGTCAAAGCAATTGCCATCAGTTCCGATGGCGAAGAACGGACCCGCGAAATGGCCGACAAGATTGACGCAACGAAGCTTCGGTTCGGCTATGACCTTGCGTTGTCGACCGCTCGTGACTGGGGTCTTTATATCTCGACGTCACGCGGCAAAACGTCGATCGGCATTGAAGAGCCGGCGTTGTTCTCGGAGCCCGCCCTGTTCATGGTGACGCCGGACCAGACGCTGTATTACGGCTCGGTACAGACCATGCCGTTCGTTCGTCCGCATTTCTCGGAATTGGTCGCAGCACTCGACTTCGCGATAGAGAAAAATTACCCCGCGCGCGGCGAGTATACCGGCGACGTCTGATCGCTAACTCGTTATTGGGCTTTCGCTTCCCGGGCAGCGTCGTCGATCTCGTCGAGACGTTGTTCCTGGGTGGCGGCCCGCCGCATCCAGGATACGTATCGTGCCGGGCGCGGGACGCGGCGCTCCTCCCCGGAAGGTGCCGGTGCATCGAGGACGATCGCTTCGCGGTAATTCGGTTTGGGCATATCCCCCTCCGGTCTGAATCGACAAATCAATGAAAACCGTATTTTGTACGGCATTGAATAGCCGGTCGATCACTGCACAGATAGTGTTACCTGACCCTTAATTGAAGACAAAATGTTGTGCCTGTTTGGCAACGATCCGATACTTTTTTGACGTATTGCCTTCTTCAGCAGCGATTTTCACAAAAATATGACGGCAAATGCCTTCGTTGAGCGATGGCGCCCTGTTAGGGTAGCTGTACTCGAATTGCCTGGGGGTCGTTCTTCATGCCAACCATATCCGCCCATTCCACGCACCTAAGACCGAGCGCATTGGCGTCGCGATACGACGTCATTCGCGACCAATCCCTCACCCTAGCGGCCCCTTTGTCTGCGGAAGACCAGGTGGTTCAGTCGATGCCCGATACCAGCCCGACGAAGTGGCACCTGGCGCATACGACATGGTTCTTCGAGACGTTCATCCTGGTACCCAATGCCGCCGGCTATACGGTGTTCGACCCGGCGTTCAATTACCTGTTCAATTCCTATTATGAACAAGTCGGTCCGCGGCACGCCCGTCCCATGCGCGGGTTGCTGACACGTCCTACTCTTGATGAGGTGCACGACTACCGGACACATGTCGACCAAGCGATGCGGCGCTATTTGGAGACGTCGCCAGATACGGACATCCTGCGCCTGATTGACCTCGGACTTCATCACGAGCAACAGCATCAAGAACTGATGCTGACGGACATCAAACATGTCCTGTCGTGCAATCCCACGTCTCCCGCCTATCAGCCACCCAGGCCACGGGAAGCGCGCGTCGAGCCGGACCTCACATGGATAGAGCACCCAGGTGGTCTGTTAAGTATCGGTGCCGATGACGGTGCATTCTCGTTCGACTGCGAAGGTCCACGCCATCGGGTATGGTTGGAGCCGTTTCGGCTCGCATCACGTCCCGTGACCAATGGTGAATTTATGGCGTTCATGGAGGACGGCGGGTATCGGCGGCCGGAGTTCTGGCTCTCCGACGGGTGGGCAGCCTGCCAATCACACGGTTGGGACGCTCCCCTTTATTGGCGACATGATCCGGACCTTGGCTGGCGCATCTTTACCTTGCTCGGTCTTCGGCCGATCTACCCTGATGCACCGGTCTGCCATGTCAGCTACTTCGAGGCGGACGCCTTTGCCCGTTGGGCCGGTAAGCGTTTGCCGAGTGAGGCGGAATGGGAAGCCGTTGCGGCAACTCAGCCCGTCGAAGGACACTTTGTCGGCACGGGTGCCTATCATCCGCTGCCGGCGCAGGCGGACGGGTTGACGCAAATGTTCGGTGACGTTTGGGAATGGACCCAGAGCGCGTATGCGTCATACCCGGGCTTTAAACCGGCAGAGGGTGCGGTCGGCGAATACAACGGCAAATTCATGTCGGGCCAAATGGTATTGCGCGGCGGTTCCTGCGCGACACCGGAAGATCATATCCGCACGACCTACCGGAATTTCTTTTATCCGCCGGACCGATGGCAGTTTTCCGGCATCCGCTTGGCCGAGGATGCCACGCGGCCGAAAGACGCGAAGCCGCGCGCCGAAATCGATACGGACAACGGCTTTCTCTCGGACGTCCTTGTTGGATTGGGTTCCTCTCCGAAAACACTGTCGCCGAAATATTTTTACGATGAGCACGGTTCGGCGTTATTCACCGACATCTGCACCTTGGACGCCTATTACCAAACCCGAACCGAGACCGGCATTCTGGCACAACACGCCGACGAAATCGCGGGCGCGATCGGGCCGTGTACGATGCTGATCGAATACGGCTGCGGGTCTTTGGACAAAGTACGGATCCTCTTGGATGCGTTGGAGAGCCCAACCGCACTGGCCGCAGTGGATATCTCGGCCGAGCAACTTGCCCGCGCCGCCGCTGACGTCAGCGCCGCCTATCCCGATGTCGAAGTCTTCCCAATCGAGGCGGATTTCACCAAGCCCGTCGACTTGCCGGACTCAAAGTTGCGGCCGCGCAGCCGGACCGCGTTTTTCCCCGGTTCCACCATCGGGAACTTCGAACCCGATGCGGCCTGCGCCTTCATGGCGGCGGTTGCGGAAACCGTCGGGCCCGGCGGCCTTTTGCTGATCGGTGTGGATCTGAAGAAAGACGTCAAACGGTTGCTTGCGGCGTACGACGACCCCGAAGGCGTGACCGCTGCCTTCAATTTAAATCTGCTACAGCGCATGAACCGCGAACTGGGCACCAATTTCGATCCGAGCCTTTTCAGCCATGTCGCACGTTACGACGACACCCACGGGCGTATCGAAATGCACCTTCAAAGCCGTATCGATCAGATAATCGAGATCGACGGCAACCCTGTTCATTTCGCACCGGGCGAAACGATTCATACAGAGAACTCTTACAAGTACACCGTCGACGAGTTTTCAGCGTTGGCCGCCAAGGCGGGCTTCGTCACTGACACGCATTGGACAGACGACGAGAACCTATTTGCAGTTATCTTGCTTCGGGCAGCCGATTGAGTGCCGCATCGCGGCCGTCAATTCGTGAGGTATCTGACGACCTGTCCGCGGCCACGCGGTAACGCGCCCAATCCGCCCGCAACGCCAGCCGCGATCGCAGCAGCGAGGCCAAGCGCCGCTGGCAGGATCATCGCGACCCATCCCGGCGACCACGCGACGCGAAGCGCCTCTGCGACCAAAGCATAGCCACCCACCCAGCCGACAATGCCGCCCAGGACAGCCGCCAGCGCGCCTATGCTTGCAGCTTCAAGCAACCGTGCGGTGGCGATTTCGGTTCGCGATGCACCGATCAGCGCATACGCCAGCGCCTCGCGGCGGCGCGAATCCACATCGGCGGCAACGACGGCGGTCAGCGATAGGGCACCGGCAATCAGCAACGTCACCGCCACCGCCAGGGACGCGAACACGGCGCCTTCGACCATTTCCGCGACCCGCTGCACGATGACCCGGATGTCGATACTGGTGATGTTCGGGTGCGCTTCTGCGAGTTCACGGATGAAGCCGTCGACGGCGGGGCCTCCATCGCCTTGCAGGCTCATGACCCAGCCTTGCGGCGCATTCCGGAACGGCTCAGGTGACGCCAGCAACAGGAATTCCGGCCGGAAGGTCCGGTGATATTCCTTGCGGATATTGACCACCCGAGACGTGAAGGATCGCCCGAGCACACTGTAAGTCATCATGTCTCCCGGCTTCAGGTCGAACGCCTCAAACACGTCCTCCTCGGCGGAGATCAGCGGCTCTCCCGCGTAATCTTCCTTCCACCATTCGCCGGCCAGCAATTCGGCCTCGGTCGGTTCCGCAGACCAAGAAAAGCTCCGATCCCCTTCGATGACCCAGCGTTTTTCGGGATTTACCAGCGCTTGTTCCGCCGGCACGCCATTCACGGCAAGAATTTGCGCCCGCATCAATGGAGATGCCTGGAGATCGCCAAGAGCCGGAGTCTCGTCGATCCTGCGTTCGACATCGGCAACCTGATCGGGCTGAACATCAATGAGCACCAAATCCGGAATGCGCTCGGGCAACTCCGCACGGAGCGCCGTCTCCAATGAATGCTGCGCGGCGACGATCGCTGTGATCCCGGCGATACCGATGCCGATCGCGATCGCCCGTCCGGCGACGGCGCCAGGCTGCTTCAGGCTTTGCAAGGTTACCATGCCGGTGAAGCCGTGTGGGCGGCGTTTCGCCGCAAGCTTCGCGAGCATCCACCCCGCGATACCCAGCATCGCCGCGGCGGCAATCAGGCCAATAGCTGCGGCCGACGCCATTGTCGGGATCGGTAAGCTGAAAACCGCGGCCGCGACCGCGATGATGATCAATCCCGCACCGGCGCCGAGGTGCCGGCGGTCGGGAACCAGTTCCGCTTCGCCGCTCCGCATTGCCGCACCCGGTGACAGTTTGCCCGCCAGTGACAGCGCGCTTACCGAGGTGCCGATCAAACCGATGATCAATATCCAGGTCACCCGCAAACCCGGCGCGACAATCGCCGACACGTCCCAGGTCAGGTGCAATCGCGCCGCCACCAAATCCAACAACGCCCCGGCGGCGGCAAAAGCGGTGCCCAGACCGACCGCCAGACCAGCCGTACTGGCAACGAGAATAATCGCGGCATGTAGGAGAATAACGACGGATGGCGTCGCGCCGGACAGGCGATACAACGCAATGGTTCTGCCCCGGCGAAGGATCCAAGATTGCGCCGACGCCCAGGCCCCGGCCAGCCCGATGATCAAAGCCACCAAGCCGGCGACGCCAAGAAACGTCGTGGTTCGATCGACCGTCCGTCGTACTCGATCCCCCGCATCCTTCGGCGTTTCCAGTTCCCAACCCCGCTCCGGCATCATGGCGCTCACGGCGGCAATGACGGCTTCAGGATCAGCTTCCGGCGCGACTTTCACCCTGTAGCGGTAATCGATCAAAGCACCGAATTGCACCAGCCCGGTCGTTGCCAAGTCTTGTTGCGTGACAAGAATTCGTGGCCCCACCATGAACCGGCCAGCGGACAACCGGTCCGGCTCGATTGCCAGCACGCCTGCGATACGAAACTCGGTTTCACCCAGCCACACGGATCCGTCGACATCGATGCCGGCGCGCGCCAGAAATGCCGGCTCTACAATCGCAGGCGGCCGCGCATCCGAGGGCGACAAGACCTCGCGAAAGTCTCGATCCCCTTGCAGGGTAACGACGCCGTACAAGGGATAAAGATCGTCTACGCCTTTCACCTCGACCGTGTAACGCGCGTCCCCGACCCGCGCCGATGTCCGCATTTCCGCAACCGCCGAGACACTTCCGAAATCCGAGAGACCCGCAACGGTGTCTTCTTCCAGCGGCACATTGACCACGGAAACGGCCACATCGCCACCAAGCAAAGTAGTCCCACTTTGGGTCAACGCCCGAGACAGCCCATCGCCGAGCACCCAAACCGCGCCGAGCATCAGGCTCGCCATCGCCACACAAGCTATGAACAATCGGAGACCAAGAACGCCCGCCGCCAACTCTGCGCGCAACAGCGCACCGAGAATTCCGAGGCGCGCGCGCCGTTCCTGTTTGGCGATCATTGCGTCGGTCATCGTGAAACGTCCGCCTAGGCGGCCAATTTACCGGCGTCAATGGCGATCGTGCGATCGCAACGCGCCGCCATGTCAGGATCGTGCGTCACCATCAGCATTGCAGCACCCATGTCGCGGGCCAACTCGAACATGGTTTCCGCAACCGCAATTCCCGTTGATTGGTCCAAGTTCCCCGTGGGTTCGTCGGCAAGTACCAAACGTGGCTTGGCAACGAAAGCTCGGGCAATTGCAACGCGCTGTTGCTCCCCGCCCGACAGCGCGGACGGACGATGCCCCAACCGATGCCCCAACCCGACACGCTCCAACATCTCTTGAGCCGGACCGCGTCCGTCACCTTCGCCCGCAAGCATCAGCGGCAAGGCTACGTTCTGCAGCGCGGTCATCGCCGGCACCAAATGATAGGCTTGGAAAACAATGCCGATATCGCGTCGGCGCAACCACGTGCGCTGTCGTTCGCTTGCCGATGTCATATCGACGTCCAAGACCTCTACAGCGCCGCCGGTGGGGCGCTCAAGTCCTCCCATGATGGCGATCAAGGACGATTTGCCGGACCCTGAGGGTCCGGTAACCGCAACGATCTCGCCGGCGCGGACCCCGATATCGAGCCCGCGAAGCACGTCGATTTCGCCGTCTGGAGAGGGATAAGATAATCTTGCGTCCCGCAATTGGACGATGTTGTTGTCACTCATATTTTACTCCGCCAATCAGCGGCAAAAAATCAAACTATCTATATTTGATACGGCAAGAACGGCCCATCGGTTCTGCAGCAAACGGAGCAAGGGCGATGGACTCTCTTTAGATGGGGCCTGGAGATGAATTTGCTAGGCCCGTCACCGTCAATCCAATTCATCGGAAACTGAACTGAGGGTAAGGATTTTATCAAGTTCGCCGTTCGAGTGAACGATCGGCAATCGGACATTTAGTTTACGCACCAATCGACCGGATGCCGTCTTGAACTCAAGTTGAAACGCTCGTGGACGCTTATCCGTCATCATTTTGCGGAACTGGACCGCGCGCACCTTCTTGCCGACAGGGATTGGGTGCTCGCTCAACAGCTTGCCGGTTTCGTCACGACCGAATAACGCGGTCAATTGGGAGCCCCAGTAGCGGCAACGAAAATCCGCTCCGCCATCAACCACATCCATCACCGATGTCATGGGTGCGATTCGTGCCGGTAGCTGCTCCAATGCGATATTTCGCCAGATCGGCGCGTTCGCGCCTTTGGCCCAGTCGCGCCATAGGTTGAGAGAGCAGACGATATCGGTATCCGATATCTCAGCCAGGACGACTTCCGCGACACTTTGCGCATGTGGAATGAAAGGATCATTGAACAGCGGCAGCATTTCGACGGATCCCGGTTCCCGGCTCGTCCTCCATTAAATGCTCGTTTTTCGAGTTATGTCCACGAATTGATGATCTGACGTCGAATGTTCGCGCCAATCTGTCGTGTCGTACACGCTCTTGAAAGGTTTTGCGGCCCAAGGTTCGACCCTGGTATCTTCTCAGTCTGAAGTTGGGGGTGCACAGGATGACAGTCCAAGACAAAGAAGATCTGGTTGATCAGATTTCCAGCGCAATCAAATCCCATGGGATGTGGAAACGCCGCTTGATCGACGCCATCGATACCGGACGTTCCACCTGGACCGTTGAGACCGTTGCCGCCTGCGATCAATGCGCGTTCGGACAATGGCTGGAAAATCTTCCCGAGGCATCGCGAGACGAGCATTACTCAACCGTCCACGATCTTCATGCCCGCTTCCATTCTGAAGCCGCGGAGGTCTTGAGACTGGCCCTCGCGGGTGACCGGACCGCCGCCGAGCAGCGGATTAATGCGACATCGACGTACAGCGAATTGACGATGGAACTGACGATGGCGTCGTCACGTTGGCTTGATGCCGTTCAAAGCGAGACCTGAGTACGCCCCGCACAGCACCTAAAGCGCATCCCGCGAAATATCTTTCAATAAGCCCAAGAGCGCCGTGTCGGTCATGCGCGGGCTAGTGACTTGTATCCCTATGGGCAAGCCCGATAGGGGGTCCGAGGCCGTGGTCCAGGCGGCCGTGGGAAGCCCCAATGTCGACCAGACCGCCTGCAAACGGTTGGGCCCTGTGTGGTCCGATGCCCATGGCGGCGCGACATCTTCTATGGCGTCACTGATGACCATGTCACCTGGCCGTAAGATACGATCGATCTCCGCGCGAAGTCCGTTGAGTCGATTGTTGATTACGGCGACATCCTCGGTGCCGTAGGCCTGTCCTTTTTCGATAAGCGACTTGGCATAGGAGCTTAAAAGACCAGGCGACGCCTCGTAGTCGGAGCTGTGGTTTCGCGCCATGCCGATGGCAAGAAGCTCGTATGCGGTTTGATCCGCGGCCTCCCGAATTCCGTCGAGCTCGGGCAACGTAACGATCTCAAGGCCCATCCGATCAAGTTGCCCGAGAGCGACCTCCATCGCATTCAAAGATGCTGTGCTCATCGATACGTACGATGGCGGCGCCATATGGATACAGCGTTTGAACTCATACGGCGCCGAGGTATCCATGCCGGAAAGCACGTCGAACACCTTCGCAACAGTGGGCCAGTTCGCCGCGAAAATTCCAAGGTGATCTAGCGGGGTACTAAGCGGCATGACACCGTGAAGCGGAAGCAAGCCATAGGTCGGCTTGAATCCGGGTACCCCGCAATAAAGGGCAGGCCGCACAATCGATCCGATGGTCTGCGTTCCCAACGCGGCACTCACCATACCGGCCGCGACGGCCGCGGCGGGACCGCTGGAAGACCCACCGGGCGTACGCTGAATATCGTGCGGATTCCTGGTCGGGCCCGCGGCGGCGATCGCATATTCCGTCGACACAACGGTGCCCATGATTAACGCACCGGCAGCGCGAAGCTTCTTCACAACGTCCGCATCCTCGGTCGCGCGTCGATCGGCATGTGCCTGCGATCCCCAGGGACATAGAGCGTCGGCTACGTCGATGATTTCCTTGATCGCGACCGTGAGGCCCAGCAATGGAAGCCCAGCCGCGTCGCCGCGCCGGTCGAGCGCCGTGGCCTGATCGCGTGCGCTGTCCTCCAGCACTTCGATGAATGCGCGAACATCCGGGTCGCGTAGACGAATCTCCCTGATCGCAGAGTCAACAGCTTCGGGGGGCGATGTGCTCAACGGCGGCTGATCTTGTGTCTGCATCACCGATCTCATCAATGGAACAGGACGCGGGGTAACCACGTCGCGATTTCGGGGAAAATAATCAGCAGAACCAGGCCGACCACTTGGATCGCCATGAACTGCAGCATACCGGCATAGATATCCTTGAGGCTCCAATCGGGGACCACCCCTTTGATGTAATAGGCGCTGAGCGCAACGGGTGGTGATAGCCACGCTGTCTGTAGACAGACCGCAACGAGCGTGCAGAACCAGACAAGATCAATTCCCACCGACTGCACAGCCGGAAGCAGGATCGGCAGCACCACCAGAACGATGGGCACCCATTCGAGCGGCCAGCCCAACAAGAAGATCAGGCCGAGCACGACAATCAACAAGACGGTCGGCGCAAGTTCCATGGCCACCAGTGTCTCGGCGATCATGCTTGCGGTGCCGAGACGGGCGAAAACGGATCCGTAAAAATTAGAGGTCGCTACCAGGAACAAGATCATGCTGGAGACCAACATGGTCTTGAAGACCGCCTCCTTGAGGCCTTTCCACGACAACCGGCGATAGGACACAGCGAGCAAGAACGCCCCAAGCGCCCCCATTGCCGCGGCGTCCGTCGGCGTCGCCAAACCCGCCAAGATGCTGCCCAGAACGGAGAGGATAAGAACCGCGAGCGGCACGATCCCGATCATCAGTTCCTTGACGATTTCCATCCAGTTGGCCGCCCGTTCGTTTTCCGGCAAAGCCGGGCCCAACGAAGGGTTCATATAGCTTCGGGCGACAGCGTAGATAGTGTAGAGCGTCGCAAGCACGACACCGGGGATGACCGCCGCTGCGAAAAGTTCGGTAATCGGCACGCCGACAACGGGCCCCATGACCACCAACATGATGGACGGCGGAATCAGCATCCCGAGCGTCCCGCCCGCGGCGATCGAACCGGCGCTCAGCTTAATATCGTACCCCGCGTGTTTCATGATCGGCGCCGCCATCACACCCAGGATCGTCACCGAGGCACCGACGATACCCGTCGCCGCCGCGAACAAAGTGGCCGTCACCAAGACCGCGATATAGAGGGCCCCTTTGACATTCGCCAACAACAAGCGAAAACCCGTGAACAACCTGTCCATGAGACCGGCCTGTTCGAGGATGAAACCCATAAACAAGAAGAGCGGCACGGCGGCCAGCAGCGGTTCGCGCATGACGCCAAAGGTCTGCAAGACCATCAAGTAGAATACCGTCTCCCCAAAGCCGATGTATCCGAACACCACACCGAGAAACAGCAGCGCAAAAGAGATCGGAAAGCCGACGCAGATACCGACAAAGAGTGCCGCGAGTGACAGCAGGCCGAGATATTCTGGGCTCATAGCTGATCTCCCTCGTCCATCTCACTGCCGGAAAACGGGGAGACCCCGTGCCAGAGTGCGTACAAACTCTTGGCGAGTTCCGATGCGCCTTGGATCATCAGCAGCGCGGTCGTCAGGGGCATCACGGTCTTGAAAGGATAAATGATCGGCTTCCAGGGACTGGTAATACCGACCTCTTGGCGCTCCCAGGATGTCGCCGCGAAATCGAAACCGGCGTAAAACCAAAGCGCCAGGGACGGAAAAAACAAAAAAATGTAGAGCGCGCTATCCACCGCACCCTGCCATCGCACGGACCAAACGCGATAAAAGAAATCGGTCCGAATATGCCCTTGCATCGCGAGCGTATATGCCGCGCCCAGCATAAAATGGCTGCCATACAGCATGTAGGTAACGTCGTACGCCCATAGGGTCGGACTGTTGAAATAGTAGCGGGCGACAACCTCGTAGACCAACGCCAGCACCATGGGAATGATCAGCCAGGCAAACGCCTTACCCGACCAAATGCTGAATTGATCCAGACATAGGACAAACGGCCTGAGCCGAGGCCCTAAAAGCGCATAGTTCGTATGAATCGACACGAAACCCCCTTAGAAAAAAATCCGGCGGGGCATTTATTTCCCCGCCGGATTGTACGTGCCGTATTATTTGCCGACTGCAGCTTCGCCAAGGCCGTAATAAAGGCCTAACAGCTTCGTCCAGTAAGGCATGGTCTTCGCCGCAAACTCTTTTTGGCTGTCCGCGACCTTTTTGAAGAACTCATCTTCGGCGCTGTATTTTTCCATGATCTTCCGAGACGACTCGGTGAAGGCCGGATAGAGATCGGCCGGCGTGTCATGGATCGTGACGCCGTGTTCGGTTTGAAGAACCTCAATCGCCTCGCCATTCCGCTTAATGTTAACGGCGATGGAGTCCGTGATGGACGCCTTGGCGGCGACTTCGATGATCTTCTTCAGATCGGGCGCGAGCGTGTCCCAAAACGTCTTGTTGATCACGATGCTGCCGAAATCGGACGCTTGGTGCATACCTTGCAGATAGTAGTGCTTCCACACCTGATGCAGGCCAAGGCGGATATCTTCGCCAGGGTTGATCCATTCGGCGGCATCGATGACACCGCGTTGCGCCGCAGGAACCAGTTCGCCACCCGGCAGTGCCACCGTGGTCACACCCATGTTGGTGAACAACTCACCGGTGATCCCCGGAGGCGAGCGATATTTCAGCTTCTGGAAGTCCTCCAAGCTCGCGATCGGCTCTTTGAACCAGCCAAGCGGTTGGCCGCCGGACATCAAATTGATGAACGCCACCATGTTGGCTTTGAGATCGTTGTCGATGAAATCCTGATAGAGATCGTATCCGTCGCCTTCAATGAACCAAGAGAGATACGCGAATTGGTCCATTCCGCCGACACTCGGCTGATCGGCGAAAAGGTACGCCGCGGGCCGTTTGCCAGAGAAGAAGTGCGCCCAGGTGAAGCCGGCCTCGACGATACCTTTGTCGACAGCGTCCTGAACATCGAAGAACCCAACGACGGCGCCAACCGGCAGAACTTCGGTTTCAAGGCGCCCGCCAGACATCGCATCGACGTTGGCAGCGAACTCCTTGATGACATCGAAGTACATACTGGCGGCGGGCAGAGCCGTTTGGATACGCCATTTTACGGGATCGGCGGCTTTCACGGGTACCGACGCCACCATGACGCCAAGCACGAGCACAACCGCCGGAACCAAGTGATTAAACAGTCTTCTCATGAGAGAAACCTCCGGGTTTATGTGGTTATGCAAAGGATGATGACGACAAGCGGCAAAAGCTGTCAACTGTTTTTGAGACAACGTGTCCCACTTTTTTTATGCAGCAATATGTCCGGATGGCGATTTTTGGTTAAAGACCGCTTTGGCAATGCGTTCTGCGGCGACCGTAAACAACGGCAAACGCTTAATTGCGTCATCGATGCCAAAACGGGGTGTCGGCCCATGCACGGCGAGCCCCGCGACGACGCGCCCTGCGGCGTCGATCACCGGCACCGCAACGGCAACCAAGCCGACGGCATCTTCTTGATCGTTGACGGCGTAGCCCTGCTCACGGATTTGCGCGAGGTGCTTCTCCATCTCCTCACGGTCGGTAATCGTGTTCTTGGTGAATTTGCTCATGTGCGCAATCGATAGCACTTCGTGGCGCGCCGCCTCATCCATATACGCCAGCAGAAGCTTGCCGATCGCCGTACAATGGACCGGGACTCGGCTGCCCGGGTGCAGTTGCACGCGGAGCGGCCAATCGCACTCGACACGGTCAATGTAAACGACCGCGTTTTCTTCAATCATGCCGACGTTGCACGTCTCGCCGATCTGATTGACGAGGTCGACCAGGACGCCATGCGCGGGCCCTCGGCGCAACCGTGCCGAGACCGCCCGCAGCCCAAGATGCGCGAGGCGTTCGCCCGGACTGTACCGTTCGCGGATCGGATCCCGATCTACCAATCCAAGGTCTTCAAGTTGTTTCAGGACGCGGTGCACGGTCTGCCGAGGCATCCCGGTGAGGTCCGAGATATCGGGGATCGCGATGGGCCTGTCATCTTCGGCTATGACATCCAAGACTGTCAGCGCTTTTTCGAGTGCGCTCGAAGACTTTTGCTTCATAATATGATACTCATCAAAATGTTGACTTAGCGTCTCACTTTTTTCGTCGAAATGTCAATCGTCATACACCCTGAGCATGACGTCGCGACTCCAAGACCCCTATAAGTAGATGGCGCGGCAAGTGGCCCTGCACTAGCCCCGTTTCAATACGATATCGATCAGCGCTTTTTCCGTATCACTCGGCGCGGCCGTCCGGCGGCGGACCATCATGAACTTTCTGAACGGCACATCGAGGGGCAAGGCGCGCAGCGACCCGGCGTCGATCGCGCTTGCGACCACATGCTTGGAAAGCACCGCCGCACCGATTCCGGCTTCGACAGCCTCGCGTACGGCTTCGTTACTGGGCAGTTCGATGACGATGTTGAGGTCTTTCCAGGCGTGACCTTGGTCGCTCGCAAGCTTCTCCATGACGCCCCGTGTCCCGGACCCTTGCTCTCGGACGACCCACGGTACGGACGCGAGATCGATAGTGCTTTTTCCTCGCCCCAGATTAGGCCAGCGCTTCGCCTGAACCACCACCACCGGCTCATCCTGGTCGACCTCGTCTAGCATCAAGGCCTTGGACCGCACCGACCCTTCGACAAAACCGATGTCGGCGTCCGAAGCAACGATGAGGTTCTCCACCTCCCGCGTGTTGCCGATCGATATATTGAGATTAATGGCGGGGTAGCGATCGTGAAACGCAGCCAGCCGGCGCGGCAACCAGTAATTGGCGATGGTCTGGCTCGCGGCAATTTCCAGATGACCGTAAGTAACGCCACCGAGAGTCGCGATGGTGCGCTTGGCCGCTTGGGCCCGTTCCAGTACACCGAGCGCATCCTCCAAGAAGAGATGCCCCACTTCCGACAGTTCGACGGCGCGGCCGACCCGGTTGAAGAGCTTTATCTGATATTGCTTCTCGAGCGCCGAAATCGCCGCCGACGCAGCCGACTGTGTTATCCCCAAGCTTTCAGCCGCCTTGGTCACATGGGCAAACTTGGCAACGGCCGCAAAAATTTCCAGCTGAGTCAGGGTCATACTAATTGATAAGTTTGTTTTATGAATTGGGCAACAAAAACTTTCTTCCTTGATTAGTGAGCAGTCGCAGAGAAACCGCTTTGGATGAGCCGAGCGCGCATATCTGCGACCCGGACCGGCTTCCATTGAATTCCCTAAATCCCGTGTTTTCCGCGGGTATTTGCGGTATATTGTAACTCAGGCGAAGACATCGAATGAGAGGTGATGGACATGACGGGGTCCGCATCAGACGTCGTCCGCGAAACTGACGGGATGGCAGCGGCGGCGTTTCTGCGCCACATTGTGCAAGATACGTTCCCGGGCAAGGTTCTCGTCACCGTTTCTCTGCGCGCGCGCAGTGTCGTGACACTCCGAATGATCGCAGACATCGCCCCCTCAACACCCGTGGTGTTCTGCCATATGCGTAACATGTTTCAAGAAAGCTTGGACTACAAAGCGCGGATTATCGAAGAGCTCGGGCTCACAGACGTCAGATCACCGGCGGAGGATTCCGGAGCGTTACAAGACGATCGTTTTCATTCGGAAGCGCTGTGGGGCGAAGATCCTATCGACCATATGCGCCGCTACACGACGATACCGTTGAACGAAACCCTCAAGCCCTTCGATTGTTGGATTAGCGCGGTCTACCACGCCCCCTACTCCGATGCCGAGGTACCAAGGGTCATCGACGACGGCCGCCTCCTACGGGTCAATCCCTTGGCGGGCTGGCAAAAAGACGACGTGCGTGCGTACCTCAAGGACCGCGACTTACCCTTCCATCCGAAGGCGATGCAGCTCCCCCATCCCCACGTCATCGCAAAACCGGTTGAACCGGGCGACGACTATCACTACTGATGACATGCGCCGCAGCCGATGTCGGCTGCCTGACCGCAAAACGCTGCAACTGAGCCAATACTGACGCAATGATCATCGCCCAGATTTCCGATACGCATATCGATCCCGCGCACGAAAACGGCCCGACACGGCTTGGCGATCTTGAAGCCGTCGTCGACGATATCAACGCGCTCGACCCGGCGCCTGATGTCGTTGTCCACACGGGAGATCTCGCGCACAACGGCGACGATGAAAAATACAGTCTGGCTTTCGCGATTCTTGAGAAGCTGAAGGCTCCGTTGTTGATTTGTGCGGGGAACCGCGACGAACGCACCTTGGTCCGGGAGCGCTTGAACGTCGAGCACCCATTGGACCCGAGCAGCCCATACCTCCAATATTCTGTCGACGATTTTCCCATTCGTATCGTCGTTCTGGATACG
Source organism: Rhodospirillales bacterium (assembly GCA_965601835.1). Classification (GTDB taxonomy): domain Bacteria; phylum Pseudomonadota; class Alphaproteobacteria; order Rhodospirillales; family Casp-alpha2; genus UBA4479. The sequence continues at coordinate 3,496,387 of OZ271842.1, read as the reverse complement.
CTGAGCGATCAGAGCAACCAGGGCCGCTTTTGCCAGGACCGAACCGATATCCTGACGGCATCGCTGTCGTCCGACAAATCCAAACCGACCGTCCTGTTCATGCACCACCCGCCGTTCGAGGTCGTCGAGTCGAAATACCCGCATCAGTTCGATCCGTGGGAAGACGCGGCGCGGCTGACCTCGGCGTTGGATGGTCAGTCTCACGTGGTGCGGGGTTTCTGCGGACATGCGCACCGTCATACCACGGGAACCGTTGCCGGCATTCCGTTCAGTACGGTCCCGAGTATCGCTCGCGACCTCCGGTTGGGAGAGTTTGCGCCGGAAGTCGCGGACTTGCCGCTATATCACCTGCATACGTTCGACGAACAGTTCTCTGTAACGACGGAAATCCGGGGAGCCCGGGACCGACGGGCCGCCGCGCTGAACTCCGCTGCAGACTGATACGCGAAAGCTTAGGATGGATGCCTAGAGGGGCACCATCCGAGATGGGTCGACATTGGGGGCCGCACCGACGGTACCACCGGCCTCCAACTCTTCCTGCGTTGCGTCCCGTACCTTGAGAATTTCAAGTTTGAAAATGACTTCACGGCCGCACAGAGGATGATTGCCGTCGAGGGTCAATGTCTCGTCGTCGATGCGTGTGACGATGAACGCCCGCGCTTCGCCTTTTTCATTCTCGGCGTGCACGGTCATCCCGATTTCACGATACTCTTCGGGGACGTTCTCCAGACGATCGGTAAAAACCAAGGATTCGTCGCGTGCGCCAAAAATATCATTGCCGTTAAACGGCACCTCGATGATGTGCCCGACGCTCTTACCTTCGAGCTCTTCTGTCACCGACGCCATCAGGATGTCGTTGACGCCGTGCACATAGCCGAGCGGAAACTCGACCGCGACAAGGACATCGCCGGATTTCTGGTCGATGACTTCGTACGTCAACTCGACGTACTTCTTATCTTTGATGGTGTCGCTCATATCCGTACCGAAGCCGACGGCTAGAAAACCGAGGCGCCGAAGATCTTGATCTCGCCCTCATCGTTCAGGCCAAGAACCAGGCGGCCAAGCCATTCACCTTCCTTCTTTGTGCTCCGAACACGATACAGCACCGTGACATGTTGGCCGCGGCGGATAATGCCGAGATAGTCGTAAACTTCGGACAGATTGCGGGTCAGCTCGCTGTTTGCGAACTGCTTCCCGACTTCGACTTCATTGAGGCCCTTGGTCAGGCTGTAGTCGAAATGGCGAATGAACTTTGCGTATTCACCATCGTTTGACGCTCGGATGAGCTCCGTCCACATCGGCTCAGCCGCCGTCAGGATGTCTTCGTCCGAAAGATCGATAATATTCATGTGCGTCCTCGTCTTTGGGGCGGCGGAATGTCGCAGAGGCACAAAAAAAGATCAACATTCGCGTGCTGATCTTTCTTTGCGTACGCCCGGCGGGTATCCCAAGGAATGCCCGCCGGGTGCCGTGACGTTTACTCGGCGGCTTCCACCGACTCTTCGGCGATATCGACCAAGTGGTAAAGCGGCGCTTTTTCCATGGTCCACTCGCCCGTCTCGGGATCACGCTGGGAGACGGTCAGAACGTGCCAGTTCTCGTCGTCCACCTTCATGACGTCACCCCGGTAGTAGTAGCCGGGCCAACGGGTTTCCTTACGGAACAACGTGTGCTGCAGAACGCACTCGGAGGTCCGATGGCGGTGCTTCACTTCCCACGCCCGCAGCAGCTCGTGCAGATCCTTGGCCGCGATCTTCTCAAGGTCTTCTTCCATGATCTTGAGCTTCTTAAGGCCAATATTCAGCAGCTTGTCGTTGGTCATGTAATTGACCGTGACGCCGCCGCCGTACTCGTCCATCAGCTTTTGCAGACGGTCGAGCGCTTGACGCGGGTTGTGGTAGTTCGGGTTGACCGAACCAGCAACGATCTCGTTCCGATGGACCTTGTAGTGCTCCAGCGGCTTAAAGACCTCCATCTTCAGCTTGGCGATGGTCGCGTCGGAAACACGGATTCCATCGGCCTTGCCGTCATCAATGTACTTGTTGGCAGCTTTCGCAGCCAACCGCCCTTCGGTAAACGACCCTGACGAGAACGCATGCGGCGTACCGCCGACGGCGTCACCCGCACCGAACAGACCCTCAATGGTGGTCATCCGGTTGTAGCCCCAGAAGTACTCCGGCGGGGAGATATCTTCCGGACCAGAGCACCATGCCCCGCAACCGGTGGCGTGGGACCCCATGACATACGGCTCGGATGTGGTCAGTTCCGGGTTCTCGTTCTTCGGATCGACATCGGTCGCCGCCCAGAGAACCGCTTGACCCACGGTCATACCGAGGAAGTTGTGCCAGCCGATCTCTTCCAAGTGCGGATCTTGGAACGAGTGCATGGTCACCATGTGGATCGGGCCGCGACCGGCGTTCACCTCATTGATCAATGCGTGGTTCCGCAGGCACGTCGGGATCGGACGGTGCGTCAGGTGCGACACCTCAGGATCGAGGTACTCCTTACCCACCATTTTCTGAAGCTCGGGGAACCAGTTCGACTCGTACTCTTCACCGTAAGCGTTTTGCGTATACGTCTTGAGGTGCAGGAAGTAGGCGCCGACCGGACCATATCCGTCTTTGAACCGGGCCAAAACAATCCGGTTTTCCATCTGCGTCATCTTCGCACCGGCGTTGATCATCAACGCATAGGCGGACCCCGATGACCAAGGTGCGTACCAAACGCGGCCGGCACCTTCACCGACGGAACGCGGCTTGAAGATGTTCGACGCTCCACCCGCACCGCAGATAACGGTTTTGGATTTAAAGACGTGGAAGTCACCGGTACGGACGTTGAAGCCGACGGCACCCGCGACGCGGTTTTCCTTGGCTTCGTCCATGAGCAAGTGCGTGACGCAAATCCGGTTGAAGACCTTGTCGGCCGATTTTTTTGCGGCTTCGGCCACGATCGGCTTATAGGACTCCCCGTGGATCATGATCTGCCAGCGACCTTCGCGAAGGAACGTGCCCTTCTCTTTGTCGCGCATGATCGGCAGACCCCACTCTTCGAAATTGTGCACCGTGGAGTCCACGTGGCGCGCCATATCGAACAGCAAATCCTCGCGAACCATGCCCATCAGATCGATCCGCGCATACCGCACGTGGTCTTCCGGATTGTTCTCACCAAACCGGGTGCCCATGTAGCAGTTGATGGCGTAGAGGCCCTGGGCAACAGCGCCGGAGCGGTCGATGTTCGCTTTCTCCGCGATCACGATCTTACGGTTCTTGCCCCAATAGCGGGCTTCGAATGCTGCGCCGGTGCCGCCAAGGCCTGCACCAGCAACCAGAATGTCGATGTTGTCTTCGACGATCGTTTTGTGAGCCATCAGTAGTACACTCCCGCTTTCATTTTAAGCCCGTTGGACTCCAGGGTGTGCAGGCCGCCGTCATCCATCCGGATGTACTTCGGCTCGCTGTACAGCAGCTGGCTGTCGCGTTGCTCCTGCGTCGGCTCTTCGGCGTCTTTCAGGTTGGGAATGTGCTCGCCCCACGGTTTCGTGGTGATGGGCGCCAACAGGTTCAGGTCCTTCTCGCCGTTGCGGAATTTGATCCGCCAGGCGATCACGCCTTTTTCCTCGTCGCGAAGCACGCGGACGCTGTGACCGAGCGGCGCGAAGTCAGCATACCCGCGGGCATCGATCGCGTTTTGCGGGCAGGCCTTCACGCAGGAATAACACTCCCAGCACATGTCCGGTTCGATGTTGTAGGCACGCCGATAGGTCTCATCGATGTGCATGATGTCAGACGGGCAGATGTCGACACAGTGTCCGCAACCGTCGCAACGGGTCATATAGACGAAAGTAGGCATAGTCGTGGTTCTCCCTATTTCAGAAGATCGTTCTGGTTTGGATGTCTGTTAGTAGTGCCGCGGGCCTTCGCGTTTGATGCCGAGCCCCATGTTCGGCGGATTGGTGCCCATGTATTCGGGAATGTCGGGATACCGCGCCTGCAAGGCAGGATCCGTCAAATCGCCGAGTTCCGGCAGATTGTCCATTTGACCGTTGGCTTTGGTGACGCGCTTGGCGTACGCCGCCGCCGGCTTGAAGAACATGTGCGCGAACTTCGACCAGACCACGCCGCCGAACAGGACGACCGCGGCGACAATGAACAGGACCAGCATCACGCCCGACCAAAATCCGCTGCCCGCCGATTGCGCGACCGACCACAAGAACCCGAAGGTCGTGGTGCCGAGCAAGGACAGGACGAACAGGTCGGCCTTGACCAAGCGGTTCCAGGCATGTGCTTCCGCCGCGACATCGACGCGGATGAAGAACCAGAACCAGTAGCCGCCGACCATCACCATCAACGCCCCGACGTGCCACAGCAGCGAGACGATCGCCGGCGCCGCGTCCGTCGGATAGGCGAACACCAAGGCAATGGTCGTCAGAATAAATAGGATAAACCCATACATGGTCAGAAGGTGCGCGATGCGGCGATTGGAGCTGCAGAACTCCGCCGACGTCGCAACATCAACAACGGCGGTTTGCACGGCGATGTTGAACTTGTCGCCCCCGCTCAATTGGCGGGTCGCCGCCGCGTCATTGGCCTTCGCTTTATCGAAAAAGTATTTGGCGCTTCTTTTATGGATAACGTCGAAAATCGTGCCACCGATGACCGCGATGAACATCAATACGACGAACGCCTGAATGACGCCGATCGGTATTGTCATCGCAAGTTCAGCAAATGGATTACTAGCGAACATAGAGCCCTCCCATTTAACCGTCGCAGTTTATCGAGATGACCGTTCGCGGACATCCCTTATTACGCAAGATTATATGAAGACAGTTTGTGAAAGTAACGTGTTTTGATGATCGAAACGGCAAAAATTCCAAGTATTTCAGAAATATCTGTCGCTTTTGGGGGCGATTAACAAACTAAATTTATCGGAACAACAAGGACCGTTTATGGGTCGACCATTGTTGTCGTCGGCGAACTCTCGGCGCGTTCGAATAATCGGACACTTCGACAACAGTAATTACAAAAAGCTACTTCCCTCGGGCTGCGCCATCCGATAAGTTTCATTACTGAAAAGTGATATTCGCGTTCTTCGAAGACCGGATGCCGAGCGTCCGCCGTCCCGGAGCCGAGCCAACGAATGGGAGGAATTTACGATGGCCAACGTTGATAAGAATGCACCGGTGCCCGACGGCAAGACGAAGTACTACACCACCAAACAGCAACCTGCGAACGACCAGGGCTTTGTCGGTTATCACACCGAGTGGGTGGCGTGGCACAAGGAAGTCCCGTACGAGACGCCGAAGAAGCCGTAAGCACACGGCCGGGTTTTCGGCACCCGAGAGAAGCCGAAAAAGAATGTGATGGGAGGCGGCGTTCGCCTCCCTTTCTTTTTGCGCGATATAATCGCCGGCGCGTCCGTCACTCGCCTCGGACGATCTTCCTTAGAAACTCGTCGCGGCGCGCGTCGTCCATCACCACGCTTTCTTCGGTCGGGATGCCGCGCAGATACCACTCCGGTGCGTCGTCGTCGTATTCGACGGCTGGTCCATCCTCGCGATGCAACCGGCCATCGATCCACCACTGCCGCATGATGAGCTCTTCGATCACGGCGGGCCCGTCGGTGCGATGCCGCACCCCGTTCACCCACCACTGCTGGACCCCGTCGGGGCGCACGACCGCCGGACCGTCGTCGCGATGCGCAACGCCGTTCTGGTGCCATTCCTGGGTACCGTCGGACTCGATGATGGCCGGGCCGTCCTCGCGGTGGAGTTTGCCGCTCCGCCACCATTCCAAGCTGCCGTCGCTGTGTTCCACCGCCGGGCCGTCGTCGCGGTGCTGTTTGCCGAGGATGAACCACACCTTGGTGCCGTCCGGGCGCTCGACCGCCGGGCCGTCTTCGCGGTGCAGTTCGTCATTGAGCCGCCACTCGATCATGCCGTCATCTTTTTCGACACGCTGCGGCGTTTGCTGCAGTTCGCCGTCGAGCCAGTATTCCTTGCTGCCGCTGGCATGTTCGACGGCGGGGCCGTCCTCGCGGTGCTGCTTTCCGTGCTTGAACCAGACCCGGGTGCCGTCCTTTTTCTCCACGGCGGGGCCGTCTTCGCGATGCAGCTCGCCGTCCAGACGCCACTCGACCGTACCGTCCGGTTTCTCGATTTTTTCAGGTGTGTCGGCCATACGATACATCCGTTTCAATTTGCCGTCGTAAAATGTGAAGCGTTCCCTCTGCGGGACGGTCGCTATATACACAGATCGAACACAGGAGGAAAAGATGCCAAATGTCGAAGTACGGGATGCCGAGGGCAACCTGCTCAAGACCTACCAGATCATCGCCGACGGCGACCATATCAGCGCGGAGTTCCTGTTCGATCTCGCGAAGCTGAACGCCGTTGAGGACGAACTCGTGAGCGAAGACGACACCGATCAACTCGTCTGTAAAGTTGTCGATTAACCCGTCGATTGACCGGTCGATTGAACGGGGGCGGCGCCCCCGCATCGATCAGTTTTTCAACGAGTCATAATATTCCTGAAGAATGGCGACGACCTCCGGCCGGGAAAACTCGGCCGGGATTTCCGCGTGATCGGCGAACATGCCGCGCAGCTTGGTGCCCGAAATCTGTAGCTTCGTGTCCGGCCCGTGCTGGCATTGGCTGGCCGGCGCCTTGCCGGTCGCAACGTCCGCCGAGATGACCAGGCGTTCTTTCTCCGACAGGATCGAGCCGTCCGCCTGCTCGTAGCAGACCTTGCCCGTCGCCATGCCTTGGCACTTGTGGCAATAGAACGTGATGTCGATCTTGAGCGGCTTGGTCACCAAGCTGTCCGCCGGCAGATTGTCGAAAATGTCGTGCGCGTCGAACGGCCCGTAGTAGTCGCCGACACCGGCGTGGTCGCGCCCGACCACCAGGTGCGAGCAGCCGAAGTTCTGCCGGAAAACCGCGTGCAGCAACGCTTCGCGCGGACCGGCATAGCGCATCTCGATCGGGTAGCCCGCCTGCACGACCGTGTCCGGCTCGAAGTAATTCTGCACCAGCGCATCGATCGCTTTGACCCGCGTTTCGGCGGGAATGTCGCCCGGCTTCAAGGCGCCCAGAACCTGGTGGATCAGCAGGCCGTCGCAAACCTCGACCGCGGTTTTCGCCAAAAACTCGTGCGAGCAGTGCATCGGGTTCCGGGTTTGGAAGGCGGCAACCGTGCTCCACCCTTCTTTCGCAAAGAGCGCGCGGGTTTCCTCCGGGCGCAGATAAAGCCCGGCGTAGGTTTCCGGGAAATGACCTTCGGACACGACCTTGACCGGACCGCCCAGGTTGACCGGCCCCTGCTCCACCACCTTTTGCACGCCCGGGTGCTCGTCGTCGGTGGTGCCATAGACGCTCTGGTTTTCCAGGTCCTTGTCGATGCCGTATTTCTCGGTGACGACCATGGTGCCGAGGATTTCGCCGGTCTCGCCGTCGACCAGCGCCACCTCTTCGTCGGCGCCGATGCTGTCGGCCAGATCCTGCGCCGCCGACAGGGTGATCGGGATCGGCCAGAACACGCCGGTCGAGAGTTTCATGTCGACGCAGCTGCCGCGCCAATCGTCGTGGCCCATGAAACCGGTCAGCGGGGTGTACGCCCCCATGCCCAGCATGAACAGATCGGAGACCTCGCGCGTCGACAGCGGGACCTTCTTCAAGGCCTGGGCGCGCTCAACCTCGCCCCCCCGTTCCGATTCCGGCAACAAAAGGGGCATAAGCGCATCCGCGCCGTGCGGTGGTACCAATTCCGACATGATGATCTCCCTCCCAAGGGCGTTATGTTTCTCACGTATGATCCGTTTTCGATGTCGCCCACGTGACATTCGACGCGACATCTTTGGCCGCCATAGCAAGCACAGCCCGATTTCACATTCAACCGGTTTTACGTGTGGGGTGGCGAAACGCGGAGAGATTTCCAAGGCCGGCGTGCGCGGAACGATGGTCAAACAATGTCTGGAAAAGGGATGGTAGCGGAGGGTCGCTCACGCCGTTAAAGTACATCCGCCCGCTTGTCATAAAGTGTTGATTAAGAAAAATTTTTTTCGAAGTAGCTATCTGAGCCGAAAGTACTTTCTGCCTAAGACCGTTTCTGGCACGGGCCGCAATGTACAAAGAACTTATTTACTTCCTGTGGCTTACCATCGCTGTCGGTGGAAGATAATAATCACCTATTACGAGAATTCATGATACAGTCACGCGCAGGAGTTTGAGATGTCGGAGAGTCAGATCGAATGGACAGACGCGACTTGGAACCCGGTCGCCGGTTGCTCCATTACTTCATCGGGATGCTCAAACTGTTACGCCATGAATATGGCAAGACGGCTTGAAGCTATGGGCGTGGACAAATACCGAGGACTGACCCGCAAAAGTGGTTCAAGAACCATTTGGAATGGGCGAGTTCGAGAGGATGAGCGCTCGCTTGATATTCCAGTCAAATGGAAGAAACCGAAGAAAATCTTCGTCAACTCCATGAGCGATCTGTTCCATCCAGACGTAAGTGTAGAGTTCATTAGAAAGGTTTGGGATGTTATGCGAGACACACCTCGCCATAACTACCAGATACTCACAAAGCGTCCGGAACGCATGGCTCAAATCGTCGCCTCAATGACGGGCGATGTGCTGAACAATGTTTGGCTCGGTACAAGTATCGAGGATGAAGATGCGGCCTATCGGGTAGAAAGCCTTCGTGAGACACCAGCAAAGATCAGGTTTATATCCTTCGAGCCTTTGATCGGACCAGTTGGCCCGGTCGACCTGACCGGTGTTCATTGGGCGATCGTGGGCGGTGAAAGCGGAAAGTCGGCGCGCCCAATCAAAGAAGATTGGATCGATGAGATTCACGATCAGTGTTTGATGCAGAATACCACCTTCTTCTTCAAGCAATGGGGCTCCTGGGGTAGCGACAACCAGAGAAGGTCAAAGAAAGCCAATGGCCGCATCTACAGGGGGCGGACTTGGGATGACATGCCCTTAATGGCGGCATCTCAATTGTAAACTGCGAGGCGTCGATTGGTCGAAAAGTCATACGATTGGCACGCGAGGCCAAAACTTGAAGATCACACTCGTCGAAAGCACAAAGTCCTTCGTGAATATGCTTTCGAGTATCTCAGAGTTAGATGCCAAATTCCTCAACAGCAAAGATTTAGGATCGCGATAATTGATGGCTTCGCTGGAGGTGGACGATATGAGTGTGGTTCGCCGGGTTCTCCAATCATATTTCTTGAAACGCTTCGCGAAGCAATAACCGCGATCAATCTTCAAAGGGTCGATAAAGGCCTGTCTCCGATAGAGATGGAGTGCCTCCTAATATGCAACGATGGTGACCCAAGCGTAACTGAATTGCTCAAGTCGAACATCGCTCCCGTTGAAGCCGAGATATCCGAGAACGTCTCGAAACTACACATTATGGTCCGGCATATGAGTGAAGCGTTCGAGGACGCGTATCCGAAGATTAAAAGATTACTCGAAGCTGGAAGATATCGGAACGTGATCTTCAATCTCGATCAGTGCGGCCATTCAAAGATCAGCTTACAAACGCTTCGCGATATCATGACAACCTATAGATCGGCGGAGGTGTTCCTCACATTCGCAATAGCCTCGCTCCTATCATACCTGCCAAAAGGCTCAACAAACCGCCTAACTGAATTCGGCGTGGCGGACGAGCACATGTTAGTTTTCGAACAACCGTTGAGTAATCAAGAGTACATGGGCGCAGCAGAGAAGGCCGTCTTCGAGACTTTTGGGTCCTGTGCGACTTACGTAAGTCCATTCTCCATTCATAATCCAGATGGTTGGAGATACTGGATGATCCATTTCGCAAACTCGTATAGGGCACGTCAGGTTTACAACGACACGCTCCATTCAAATAGCAGCATCCAGGCACACTTTGGGCGGTCAGGACTCCGAATGTTGGCGTTTGACCCACGGCACCAACGAGGTTCGTTGTATCTTTTCGACGATGCTGGGCGAGAAGATTCGAGAGATGAACTACTTGAAGATATTCCGCGGTTCGTATCAGAGGTAGGCGACGCAATATCAGTGAACGAATTCTATGAAGGCATTTATAACGAAACTCCGGCGCACATGGACGAGATCCACGGCGCTCTTTTAGACAGTCCGGATACAATGATTCTGACACCAGACGGTGGCGAGAGAAGAAAAGCTTCCACAATTAAGGTCGGCGATCATATCAAGCTACGTCAACAGCGTAGCTTCTTCCCAATGTTCATCGACGCAAAGAAGAGAATTTCAGATTAGCAAGGTTGCCGCCTCCAACGCCTCATTTCTGGACGCAAAACGAACTCGACGACCACTCAATAATCTATCAAGTTGGTCGAATGACCGACCAAGATAAGAACCCGTCCTCCATCGATCACAATGAAGATGGCAAAGAGAACGATCCAATCTCTGATCTCATTCGGATTTTGGCGCGGCAAATCGTCGACGAACACGTTGAAAGCGTACGGCAAGAGCGCAAAAAGTCGGTCGGAGAGCGACTTGAACCCTCGTTAACAAGTCATTGAAAACAAAGAAGAAAATTTTCGCATCAACTGGGGCGCGAAAATTATCTCTATATTTCAATAACTTAGAGAGGATATGGTAGCGGAGGAGGGACTTGAACCCCCGACACGCGGATTATGATTCCGCTGCTCTAACCAGCTGAGCTACTCCGCCCCAAGGTGAGGGGGCGATGTACGGCCTTCGCGCCGTCCTGTCAAGCGGCCTCTGGGCCGTACAACGGCGTGTCGGCGGGCCCGGATTTCCGCGCCGCCGTGGCCGATTGGCATAATACTCTTCCCCGTACCGCCCCCTGCGCTACGATACGGCAGATCACAACCGCACCGGAGGCGACCATGCCGCGTTTTCTGACGTGCCTATCCGCGCCGTTGGGCGCCGTTTGCCTCGTTTTCTCGCTCCTGATTGCGCCCGGCCCGGGCGCCGCCGCCGAGCGCGTGGACCTGGAACTGGTGCTCGCCGCCGACGGGTCCGGGTCCATCGACGATGCCGAGTTGCGCCTGCAGCGCGAAGGCTACGCCGCCGCCATCACCAGTAAAGAGGTGCTGGATGCGATCCGCTCAGGCTTTCATCAGCGCGTCGCCTTGGCGTTCGTCGAGTGGGGCGGCCCGTTTTCGCAGCACACCATCGTCGACTGGATGGTGATCGACGGGCCTGAGAGCGCCCAGCGGTTCGCGGCCGCGCTGTTGGCGGCCCCGCGCGCGGCCAGCAGCTATAACTCGATCTCCGAGGCCATCGCCTATTCCGTGAACCTGATCCAGACCAATGCCTACGAGGGCCGGCGCAAGATCATCGACATCTCCGGCGACGGGCCGCAGATCAACGGCCGCCCCCTGCCCGAGGCGCGCGCCATGGCGATGCTGGCGGGGGTGACGATCAATGCGCTGGTGATCTATTCGCCGGACGGGTTCACCTATTCCGGGCCCATGGGCGAGCCGCTGATCGATCATTACCGCAACGACGTGATCGGCGGACGGGGCGCGTTCGCACACATTGCCGAGGGCCGCGCGGGGTTTGCGCCGGCGATCCTCAAGAAGATGATCCTGGAGATCGCGGACGCCTCGGACACCGGCCTAACGGACGGAGAGATCCGGCTCGGGCAGGTCCAGGGGGTTGGCGCCGACATCGGCGATCCGCCGCAATAGGGCACGGGTCCCGGCCTCCGAACGTTCCAACTTGGTCATGTCCTGACGGTCCAGGGCAGCGGTGCGCCCCTCTTCGGTCAGCCACGGCCGGTCGGCGAGATCGCCCTTCGGCATGGGACGCGGCAGCGGCTCCGGATCCTTGACCCAGTAATTGACCGGCGCCGGCGCTTTCAGCTGCACGGGCTCCGGGGCCTCCGGCGCGTCATAGCGGCTCGGATGGGGGCCGAAATAGTTCACCAAGCGCCTGTTATCGGCGTGCTTGGGCTCGCGGTAGCACGCGGTCGCCGCCAGCGACTTGTAGCAATACACCGGCTCCCAATCGTGCACGTGTTTCTCGTACTCGTCGACATGGCCGCAGGCGCTGAGCACCAGGCCGAAAACAACGGTCGCGCCGATTTTTTTCCACATGATCCATCCTCCAACGCAAAGTCGTTGGGATCAGGACTGCAGACACCGTGCCAGAATCGGCGCTGACGCGCCGTTCGGCCAGAGAATCATTCGTTTACAGGGTGTTAACGGTGGCTGAGGCTCAGCCGTTGACGTCGACCACCGTGCGCCCGCGGATGCCGCCCTTGAGGATTTTGCCCGCCAGATCCGGCAACTCGGCAAACCCTGCCCGGTTGGTGACCTCATCCAGCTTGTCCAGCGGCAATTCCTTGGCGAGACGCCCCCAGGCCACCAAACGGCGGTCTTTCGGGCATGTCGCGCTGTCGATGCCGCACAGGTTGATCCCCCTGAGGAGGAATGGCAGCACCGTGGTATCCAGCTTGAACGACCCGGCGTTGCCGACGGACGCGCAGGTCCCCCAATAGGCCAGCGTCGCCAGCACGTGGTGCAAGGTCGGGCCGCCGACGTTGTCGATGGCGCCGGCCCAGCGTTCCTTGCCCAGCGGCCCGCGCGGCGCTTCGGTCAATTCGTCGCGCGATACGATGGTCGTCGCGCCGAGCCCTTTGAGGTACTCATGCTGTTCTTCGCGCCCGGTCGAGGCGGCAACCCCGTACCCCAGGTTCGACAGGATTGAGGTAGCGACGGAGCCGACACCCCCGGCACCGCCGGTCACCAGCACTTCCTGATCGCCGCCCGGTTTCAGGCCGTGCGCTTCCAGCGTCATGATCGCCAGCATGGCGGTGAACCCCGCGGTCCCGATCGCCATGGATTGTTCCAACGACAGGCCATCCGGCAGCGGCACCAGCCAGTCGCCGTTGACCCGCGCCCGTGTGGCGTACCCGCCCCAATGCACTTCGCCGACACGCCAGCCGGTCAAAATCACTTCGTCGCCCGGTGCGTATTCGGGATGCGACGAGTCTTCGACAACCCCGGCGAAGTCGATGCCCGGAATATGCGGATAGTCGCGCACCAACTTGCCGATCCCATTCAGGATCATGCCGTCCTTGTAGTTCAGCGTCGTGTACTTGACCGCGACCGTGACGTCGCCGTCGGGCAGTTGGTCGTTTTGCAAGGTCTCAAACGCATGACTGACCTTGCCCTCTTCGTCGGCACTCAACAAAAGAGCATTGAATTCGGAATCTGACATGACGGCGGGTCCTCCTGGCACGTTCACAAATGCCAACATAGGCGTGAGGTCCGGTTCGTCAACGTTGTCGAGCGGCGTGTATCCGCATAAGTTTCAACCGGTAAAGGAGATACACGCAGATGGCGGACGACGGACTGGAGCGGCGCGACTATCGGCCCGGCGAAATGATCTTTCAGCAGGGCGATGTCGGCGATTCCGCGTACATGGTCGAGACCGGCAAGATCGAGATCGCCGTCGGCAACCAAACCAAGGGCGAAGTGGTCATCAATGTCATCGAGCCCGGCGAGATGTTCGGTGAAATGGCGCTGATCGACAGCTCGCCGCGCATGGCGACGGCGCGGGCCATGGCCAAGACCCGGTGCATCGTCCTGCCGAAAAAGGTTTTCGAAAGCGTCCTGAAGGACAGCCATCCGGTTTTGAATTCGGTCATCCGAACATTGATGAACCGGCTGCGCGAGGGCGGCCGAAAAACCGCCAAGGGGCTTCTTTAGGCGACCCGCTCCACGGTCCATGGCACGGTACCGCCGGCCTGAAACGGCACCAGAACCTCTTCGTCGGTGATCACAATCTCATCGGGCGGCGCCCATGCGTCTCGGCTCAGGGTCACTTTCTCCTCATTCACCGGCAGACCGTAGAATCTCGGACCGTTGAGAGAGGCGAAGGCTTCCAGTTTGTCGAGCGCATCTTCCTCGTCGAAGACTTGCGCGTACGCCGGCAACGCGACCGGGGCCGAGTATATGCCGGCGCATCCGCACGCCGTTTCCTTGAGGTGCTTTGGATGCGGGGCCGTATCCGTCCCAAGAAAGAACCGCGCGTCGCCCGACGTGGCGACCGCGCGCAGCACCTGGCGGTGGGTCTCGCGTTTCGCGATCGGCAGGCAATAGAGATGCGGTCGAATCCCGCCACGGAACAGATCTGTCCGGTTGATCATTAAGTGATGTGCGGTGATCGTGGCACCGAGGCGGCCACTGGTATCGGATTGAACGAACTCGGCGGCGTCTTTCGTCGTGATGTGTTCGAACACGACCTTCAGCGCCGGCAAGGCCTCCAGCAACGGCCGCATGGTCCGGTCAATGAACACCGCCTCGCGATCGAAGACGTCCACCTCATGGTCGGTCACCTCGCCGTGGATCAGCAGCGGCAAGCCGATTTCCTGCATGACCTCCAGGACCGGCATCACGTTGGCGATATCGGTGACACCGGAATCAGAGTTGGTGGTCGCCCCCGCCGGGTACAGCTTGACCGCGGTAAACACGCCCTCGTCGGCACCGCGGCGCAGCTCGTCGGCAGAGAAATTATCCGTCAAATACGCCGTCATCAGGGGCTCGAACTGAACGCCGTCGGGTACTGCGGCCAAAATGCGGTCGCGATACGCCGCCGCGGCGGCAACGGTCGTCACAGGCGGCACCAAGTTCGGCATTACGATGGCACGGCGGAACACGGCGGCGGTTTCCGGCACAACGGCACGCATGACGTCGCCATCGCGGAAATGCACATGCCAATCGTCCGGCCGTCGGATGGTCAGTGTCGTGGGATCGGGCATGCGCAATTGCTGACACGAAACACGAAACCTGTCCAGCACCCCTTCCCACAAACAGGCTCTGTGCTAGCATATCGCTGTCCACCGATTGGAGTTCTTATGCGTTCCATAGTTCTGAGTGTGTTCTTGTGCCTGATCGCCGCCTCGACCGTCATGGCCCAGTCGACACGGTATTCATCATGGTCGAACCCGAACTCACCAACGGCGACGGCCGGACAGGACATGGAGACGTTCCTCGAGCAGCTCAACAAGCTCATTGACGAAGCGGAGAAAGCCAACGCCGCAGACCCGGTGTTTCTTCGCGATCTGAGGGATTTGGCGCGCGGCGCAACGCGGCCATGGAAGACCCCGGTCTTGTCCGAGACGTTCAATGACGGTGACTTCACCGCCAACCCGACATGGCGCGTGATGTCGGGGGAGTATTTCATCGAGACCGGCTGGGGCCTGCGCAACCGGCTTGCTCAGGCGGCGCAGGCTACGCAATCGGGCAGCCAACAAGAAGTCCGCGGCGAAGATCTGGCAAAGGCCCTTCTCGGCCAGGTCTTGAACCAGGCACTCGGCGGCGGCCAGCAGAACCAGGGCACAGCCACCGCGGCAGCCCCGGTGCGAAACGTGATCGTGACCGACGTCGGAATCAGTAATGCCTTCGCCATCAGCACCGAGATTTCATCCTGGGTCGCAGACGGTCATTGGGAAGTCGGCGTATTTCAAGGCGCCGCAGCCGAGGTCGGTTACCGCGTGGTATACCGAACCGGACAACCCCTGCAGCTGATCCGGATCGGCAGCCGTGGGACCAGCGTCGTCGATGCGTCGGCGAGCCCGCTCGCCATCGAGGACAAGGCCTTTCACAAACTGGAGTGGACCCGGGGGCTCGATGGTGCCATGCGGGTAACGGTCGATGGTGAGGTGGTCATTCAGACCTCCGACCGGGGGTTTTCCGATCCCTTCGACGGGGTGCGGATCGGCGTGCTTGCTGGCGATTTCATCGTTCGGGAGATCACCGCCAGCGGGCTCTAACCCGCCGCAAGAACCTCTTCGATCGACCCATCGGCAGCGACACCGCAAACGTGCGCTTGATGCCATAGCGCATAGAACAACAGCACCCATTGCGCCTTGGAGCGCTCACCCCCCGCATCGAACAACGCCTTGACGGCCACGGGATCGCATACCTCGGCAATTCCCGCTTGGCCCGCGACCAAAGTGCCGATTGCCGCTGAGCGGGGCGATATCCATTCGCCCACGGGCACGGTAAATCCTTTTTTCCGCGCCATCGGTTTCGCCTCGGGCAAAGCTGTCTCCAACCACTTCCGCAGCACCCACTTCCCCATACGGCCACGGGTCTTGAGCTTGTCGGGCAAGCAAAACGCGAAATCCGCAACGAACGGGTCGAGGAACGGGACACGCCCCTCCACCCCATGCGCCATCAAACAACGATCAAGCTTGGTCAATAGGTCATTGGGCAACCACGTCGCAACGTCGACGGCCTGGTTCGTCTGCAATCCCGTGCGCGCGTACGCCGCCTCTTCCTGTTCCGCTATCCCGACGCCGTCACGCCAATTCATCGGCGTCGCGCGCAATACCCCGGCATCCGCGAGGATCGCCTTATCGTACATTCGCCGTCCGGTCAGCCATCTTGGCCGCCGCGCCCGGCGATAGCGACCGTAGCCCGCGAACAACTCGTCGCCCCCTTCACCCGAAAGCACAACTTTCAGGCCGGCCTCGCGCGCACGGCGGGCCAGGAAATAGGTTGGGACAACGGCGTAGTCCCCCGTCGGATCGTCGAGAGATGCCACGATGCGCGGCAGTTCTGCGAAAAAGTCATTTTGGGTTACGGTAATTTCGTCAAATTCGGCACCGGCCGCGAGCGCAACCGCTCGGGCATGGGCGCGTTCGTCGTGCGCTTCAGTACCCGGAAAGCCGGCGGATATCGCATGCACGGGCTCCGGGTTCAGGCGGCGCATGACCGCAAGAACAACCGATGAATCGATCCCGCCGGACAAGAACATTCCATACGGCACGTCGGAGCGCTGGTGTACGCCGACAGCGTCGGTGATCACCTTGTCGAACTCCAGCAGCGCCGCATCCAACGCATCTCGGCGCGGCGCACCCGGCGGCAACGCAGCCAAACGCTTACGCTCCGCCGGCCGCCCTTCCCGCACAACGATGGTTTCTCCGGGCAAGACCCGGTAAATCCCGCTGAAGACGGTTTCCGCGCCCGTCGTGAACTGCAAAGACAGTAATTCGTCGCGTTTGTTCGCATCGATTGCGGGCGTCGCCAGACCTGCGGCAATTAACGCCTGCGGCTCGGACGCAAACGCCAACCCGTCCGCCGATATCCCGTAATACAGCGGCTTGATCCCGAACGGATCGCGCGCCAAAACCAGTGCGCCGTCCGTCGGATCGTGGATTGCGATGGCGTACATGCCACGCAGGTGCTCGGCAAAATCCAGCCCATGTTCCCGGTAGGCGTAGAGCGCCGTTTCGCAATCCGATTGGGTCGAGAATTCGACGTCGGGCATTTGGTCGCGGAGTTCGACGTAATTGTAGATTTCGCCATTGGCGACGAGCGCGAGGTCGCCGGATGAATCTTCTTTGCCCGGCGCGAAAAGCGGCTGGTCGCCGGTTTCGAGATCGATGATCGCCAACCGTGTCTGCACCAACGCAACGTCGTCGCCGACGTACGTCCCATGCCCGTCGGGGCCGCGATGCGCCAATGCGTCGGCGAAACGGTCCAGGATCGACGCATCGGGCGCCTTTCCGGGAACCGTCATGACCCCAGCGATGCCGCACATGGCTTAGGCGATCACTCGCTTGAAGAAATCCAGGTACTCGGTGGCGACGCGCTCTTCCGTAAAGTTATCGCGGTACGTGTCGTATCCCTGGCGGGCGATCCGCTCGGCTAGGTTTCGGTCTTCGACAACCGATTTCAACGCGCGCGACAGTTGCACAGCATCATCAACCGGCACCAGGATACCCGTCTCCAGATTCTCGATCAGGGTACCAGGCCCCATGGAATCTGCCGCGACAACCGGCTTTCCTTGCGCCCAGGCCTCAATCACCACGTTCCCCAGAGGCTCGTGGCGGGACGGACAAACGAAAACGTCCGCGGTTCGAAGCAATGCCGCGGTATCCTCTCTCCATCCCAAAAACCGAACACGCGGCTTGATCCCGAGCTTCTCGGCTTGACGCTGAAGATCGTCCCGGAGAGGCCCTTCGCCGGCAATCCAAAGATACACATCCGAGACCCTGGCCACCGCCTCGAGCAGAACGTCGAATGCCTTGTTCTCGTGCAATCGCCCCATTGCCAGGAACAAAGGCACCGCCTCAGGTGTATAAAAGTCGGCTCTCGGCAATGGTTCGGCGTCTTCGCTGAGCACGAAATTGGGCAGATAGTGTGCCTTCTCGGCCGGCCATTCGTGCTCCACCAGATAGTCGACGATATCGCGTGTATTGCCGATCAGATGATCGCAAGCGCGATAGTATTTAAGGTCGTAGTACCCGCCCAACCGTGCGACGTGAACGAAATCTCCGGCCGGACACATGCTGGTAGCGCGGTTCATCCACGTCAGGACCACGTCTGGCTGATAGTCTTTGATCTCGCGTTTCAACGCGCGCCCCGTCGAGAAATCGAGCCTGCCGCCGAATCGTAGGGTGACGGGTTCAATGCCTGCTGCGTGCAGGGCCGCGACCCGCGCAGGATGCTCGCGAAGCACCACCCGCTGATCCAGGCCCGTACGATGCAGGGCAATACACAGGCGCACGAAAAACGCCTCCGCGCCACCGAACTCGCCACCTGCCATGATTTGCATGACCTTCATGCTCATGACCTATGCACCATCCAACAGTTCCTCAAACGCTGCGGCGGCATTGTCCCATCGCCATGAACGTTGTGTTTCCAAGGCCCGTGCCCGCTGGTCTTGCCAAAGGGCATCTTCGGTGAGGAGACGTTGCGCAGCAAGGGCGAACGAGCGCTCGTCCGCGGCGACGAATCCGGTCTCTTCGTGTCGAACGCGCTCCGGCATCGACCCGATCGGCTGCACCACGGCCGGCACGCCCATTGCCTGTGCCTCAGCAACGGCCAAACAATAGGTTTCGTTGATATCGCCGCGGTAGAGCATCACGCGCGCCAATCGGAACTCGTCGATGAGCATCTCTTTTTGCACCGGCTCGCGAAGTCGCACGCCTTGGTCGGACAAGCCCTTCGCGCGCTCCAAGATCTGCTGCATGGCATCGGACTTTCGGGCACCCGCGGCGCCGTAGGTCGCCGCCCCCGAGAAAACATGCAACTCCGCGCCGGGAACCTTCGGCTCGATCTCGGTGCTCCACAATTCCAATAACCAATCCAATCCCCGAAGTGGGTTTGACGTGAAAATCGCCCGCGGCCCCGGCGCTTGGACATCCGCCGGAACGGGCCTGCAGAACATCTCCGGCACACCATAAGGGATCGTCCGCCGCCCGCCGTCGGGAACCCAGGCCGGTAGTGTCTCCGCATGAGAGTCGCCGATGAAAACGATCACCGGACGACGACGCCAGAGCTTCCGAATGTATCGCCATTTGAGCATGTAGCGGCATGGATTATGCGTCCAGAACACGGTCCGCCGCGCATTCGAACAAAGCGACAGAAGCTTGTCGCCGCGGTTCGCGATGTACAGATCCGCGCTGTCCGGCACGCCGCTTTCGATGGGGTGCCAATCGACGCCCTTGTGCTTCAGGGGCGCCGCGCACTTGTTGAAAACACTGACATTGTGGCCACGCGCAGCCAAAGTTTCAGCAAGATTGACCACCGAGGACTCCGCACCGCCAAGGGGCCCCTTCTCCGGTGTCGTCCCGTCAAACGAGATGCCATCGTCGGCGAGGATGATCCGCACCACGGCTATCGGTCCTCCCGCAATTGCTGTGCCTTGAGATAGGACAGCAAGGGAAACAAACCGGCGCAAACCGCGACAACCAGCCCGTATCCCCCTTCACGGTAGCCCTTGCGGAACAGGTAACACTTGATGAACCGCGAGAAGAACCGGCGGATGTTATTGGCGAGGCTGTCCGTGCTGCCGGTCTCGGCCATATCCTTCGCACGGGCCGTCGAATAACTGTCCAGTCGGCGAAGAGTATCGCTCAAATCCCGATCAACGTAATGGATCAGACGTTGGTCGAGCATGGCGCCCTTGCTGCCGCGCCATGTCAGGGCCGGATGCACCCTTTGCGGCCCCCAAGTCTTGACGCCCTTGCGGAAAAGTCCGGGATACGCCGCCTTGCCAAATGAGGCTCCCCACCCCCAACGAACCAACCGCGCGCCAATGTAGTTGTCGACCAGAATCTCATGCCAATCGGCGGCCGACGTTTCGACAGTAAGGCGGATTTCCGCGGCGAGATCCGCCGGAACACGCTCATCGGCGTCGATTTCAAACACCCAATCGCCGCTACAGGCCTCGATGCCCGCGTTTCTGCGATCACCCTCGATATCCCAGGCACCGGGCACGACCCGTTCCGTGAAACGGCGCGCGATCTCCTCGGAATCATCGGTGCACTTGTCGAGCAGCACCACCAACTCATCTGCGAAAGTCAGTGTCTCCAGGCACGCCGCCAGTTGATGCCCCTCGTTATGGACGCTGATGACGGCGGAAAGGGTCGGTCGGTCGGTCACGCCGCAGCGTCCTTTGCGCGCTGCCAAAGGGCGGTTGCCGCTTTTTCCACATCCTCGACCGGTAAACTGTCCATGAGTGTGTCACTTTTGGTCGGATTGAAACCATCGGGAAAAATAGTTTCGTAGGACGTGCGGGTCTGAGCGACATCGCACAAGCTGCCCCACGGCGCATACTGCTCGACCGGCGACGGCCCGAACAGTCCGAGCGTCGGCGTGCCACTTGCGGCGGCCAGATGCATCAAACCGGAATCATTGCCGACATAGAGGTCGGCGCGCTCGATACACGCCGCAACGGTGAGGAGGTCCAAACCCCCGACGAGATCGAGAAGCCTATCGGCCGGCACCGAATCCAACAACGGCAACGCCATCGGCCGCTCGTCATCCCTGCCGAAAACGGCGACACGTGCGCCGGCGAGCACGCCGCGGCTCGCCGTAAGCCGCCTGGCCAGCTCGGCAAAGGAAGTCGCACGCCACTGTTTGGCCCGCCAATTCGCGGTGGGGCCGATGGCCAAGACCGGTCCGCCATCGGGGATCAATGTGCGCGCCTTTTCGCGCACGCTGTCATCCAGCCATATTTTCGGATCGGGTGCGGTTGCATCTCGGTCGAGCACACGCCCAATCAATCGCACCCGGTGTCCGGTGTCCCGGGTTTTCGTCAATCGGTACGCTTTTCGGCGCGGAATGATGTACGTCATGGGCGCATTCCGGAGGTCGACCAGAACGTCCCAAACCGTGCCAACGGTCTGTGCCCACAAGTACAGCCAATGCAGCGATCCCGCCATTTTGTGCAGAACGATGATGCGATCGAGCCCGGGAACAGCGCGAAACAGTGATTCCGCCGCCGGACCGCACGCCACCGTCACGCGAATGCCGGGATTGTCCTCGATCAGACGCGCGAGCACACCGGTCGAGAGGATCGCGTCGCCGACCCGCGTCGATGTGACGAAAAGCATTCGCATACAGTCAGTCCCCAGCAATGCCCCCTTATAGATGGGCAGGTCGGTGATGCAAGGATAACCCAAGACGGTGCCTCTTGCAGACCAATAGGGGCCGTTCTTATCTGTGTTCCAGAGACGGAGTACATCCATGCAACGAATTCATCTTAGCGACCGTAGCGTCTTGCGGCTAAGCGGTCCGGACACGCAGACATTTCTACAAGGGTTGATATCGAACGATGTCAGCCGCGCCAATGGAGCGGCAGCGGTTTATGCAGCGCTGCTCACACCGCAAGGCAAGTTCTTGTACGATTTCTTCGTCATTGGCGTCGAAGATGGTGTCCTCCTTGAATGCCGCGCCGAGGACGTTCCGGCATTTTCCAAGAAACTGCGGATGTACAAGCTCCGCTCGGATGTCGAACTCACAGACGAGAGCGACGCCTTCGCGGTCTATGCGTTGATTGATGGCGGCCAAGGCATCACAGCGCTAGCCGACGCGGATCAGCAGGTCTTGGAGAACGGCGCCATCGTGTATCGCGATCCTCGCTTGGATACCGCAGGCGCGCGCGCATTGCTACCGTCGGGAGCCGATTCAGAACTCCTCGGCGGCACGGCTGCCGAAGTAGGCGATTATCAACAACACCGGACGAGGCTTGGGCTGCCCGAAGCACCGATCGACCTGCAGGCGGAGAAATCCATTTTGTTGGAGTCCGGTTTCGACGAACTGAACGGCGTCGATTGGGACAAGGGCTGCTACATGGGCCAGGAGTTGACCGCTCGGACGAAGTACCGAGGCTTGGTAAAGAAACGCCTGGTCCCCGTCGAACTATCGGGAAGCGCGGAGAGCGGCAGCGACCTTATGCTGGACGGCAAGGTGGTCGGTGACCTGCGCTCGGTGACAGGCCAACATGGGATCGCGATGATACGGTTGCAGGCGCTGATCGCCGGGCAAACGCTGAAAGCGGGCGAAGCGGACGTTAAGCCGCTGGTCCCAAATTGGATGCGGCTACCAGAAGACGCCTGATCGGCGTTGCCGGGCCCCGGCGTAAACCGCTAGCCTGAACCATGTTCAAGTTGCTCAAACGCGCGCCGCGTCTTCTGGCGCCCGTCGCGCGCATGTATGGCAGGCGGCTGGATCAGTGCGGCACGACGGCCAAAGGGGTGTTCTGGCGTGACGATCATTGGCACGAAAAACGCTTCATTCGGCTCTCGGAGGCCTTTACGGCCGAACACACCGTCGGCGGCGGCATTACGATCAACGATTTGGGCTGCGGTTATGGCGCGTTCTTCGATTTCATTCAGCACAAGCCGGTGATGCGGGGAAGTCGTTATTTCGGCTATGACATTGCCCAGGAAATGATCGCTGCGTGCCGCGACCGCATCGATGATCCGCGCGCCAAGTTTCTCCGCAAGATGGAGGCGACACAGAACGCGGAGTACAGCTTCGCCTGCGGCACGTACAATCTGAAAGGACATGCCGACCCCGCGGATTGGCACGCGTACATCGAAGACAGCCTTGTTCGATTGTGGGGCCGCACGACGGTATGTCTTGCCTTCAATATGCTGCGTGAAGACGAGTCGGAGAAATACCAAGGTCTGTACTACATCGACCCATCCGAGATGGAGCGATTTTGCAAAGAGACATTGTCCGCAAACGTCCATGTCGTCGACGAGCGGCCAATGCCGGACGTCACGTACTTCGTTCGGCGTTAGTGGGTTGCTTAAGCGGTCATTCGGACAGCGCCGCTCTTGCACGGCCAGCGCAACGGCACGTCTTCGAGAAGTTGAACGATGTGCGTGTTCAAACGATGGCCGCAGTCGACATAGGCGTCGAAGTCCTTGGGGCGACCGTTCATAAATGGGTCTCTCCACCGGTGCAGGCGGTCGGGTTGCGTCTGGCGAAACAAAGAAGACGGCAGGCGTATGGTCCCTATAGCAACCCATTTATGGACGCTAACGGCCCGATCCGTTGTGAGCCCAAGCCAGTGCTTCGGCCACAACCCGTCGTACTCGACACCGAGCTGCGCGAGTGCTGCGATCGCCAACCTGTCGGATCCGTCGGCGGGCGTGATCCCAGCACTAAAGGCGCGAACGCCAGGCATGCCGTGCGCACGCACAAGGGCTTCGGCCATCAGTGTTGCGCGACTGTTGCATTCGCCAAGAAAAACGATCGTAAAGTCGTCGCGTTTGATCGGTCGTGTGAATGTCACGAGCGCTCAGAGCCTCCGTCAGTGGTACGGAGGATGAAGGAACCGCCTTAAAACACCCTTACAGATACTGCGGCAATCTCCGCCGCTTATTCTTGCGACGCGAGCACAGCCTGCGCGGCCGCCAAACGTGCGATGGGCACGCGAAACGGCGAGCACGACACGTAGTCCAGGCCAATCTCGTGGCAGAAATGAACCGATGCCGGGTCCCCGCCGTGCTCCCCGCAGATCCCGAGCTTGATACCATCCCGGGTGTCGCGGCCACGATCCGCGGCGAGCTTTACCAACTCGCCGACCCCGTCGACATCCAGGCTCACGAACGGGTCGGTCTCCAGAATGTCCTTGCGCTGATAAACATCCAAAAACGGCGCTGCGTCGTCGCGGGAGAAGCCGAAAGTCGTTTGCGTGAGGTCATTGGTACCGAAACTAAAGAACTCAGCCGTCTCCGCGATCTCGCCCGCCCGCAAACAGGCCCGCGGTAGTTCGATCATGGTCCCGACCAAGTAGTCGAATTCCGTTCCGGTCTCTTCCATCACCGATTTCGCCACGCCATTGACCACGTCCGCCATCGCGTCCAACTCGGATTTCATGCCGACGAGTGGGATCATGACTTCCGGAACCACTGCGATGCCGTCTTTGATGACGGTCACCGCGGCCTCGAAGATGGCCCGGGCCTGCATTTCATAGACTTCGGGGTAGGTGATGCCCAACCGGCAGCCGCGGTGGCCGAGCATCGGGTTCGCTTCGTCCAGTTGCAACTTACGGCTCTTGATGTCCTTCAACGTGGCCCCCGCGGCCTCGGCGACATCCGCCAATTCATCGTCGGTATGCGGCAAAAACTCGTTCAACGGCGGGTCGAGAAGCCGGATCGTGATCGGCCGGTCCTCCATGATCCGGAACAAGGCCTCGAAGTCGGCGCGTTGATAAGGCAGCAGTTTGTCGACCGCGGCACGTCGCGCCTGTTCGCTCCCGGACAGGATCATTTCGCGCATGTGAACGATCCGTTCGGGGTCGAAGAACATGTGCTCGGTCCGGCACAGTCCGATACCCTCGGCACCGAACGATTTTGCCGTTTCCGCATCCGACGGCGTTTCCGCGTTGGCTCGCACTCGCATGGTCCGAACCTCGTCGACCCAGCCCATCAGTTTGCCGAAGTCGCCGGTCAATTCCGGCATGATCATCTCGACGGCACCTTTCATGATTTGGCCGGTGGTGCCGTCCAATGTGATCACGTCGCCCTCGGTGTATTCCTGCCCCATGCATTTAAGGGTCTTGTTCGCCGCGTCGACCTGGAGGTCGCCGGCGCCGGAGACGCATGGCGTCCCCATTCCGCGCGCGACGACGGCGGCGTGACTGGTCATGCCGCCCCGCGTCGTCAGAATTCCCTGGGCGACGTGCATCCCGCCGATGTCCTCGGGGCTGGTCTCGGTGCGCACCAAGACTACGTCCTCACCGGACGCCGCCCACGCCTCGGCATCCTCAGCGGTGAAAACGATCTTCCCCGTCGCCGCGCCCGGCGAGGCGGGCAAGCCGGCGCCAATCACTTCGCGGTCCGCATCCGGATCGAGCATCGGATGCAGCAACTGATCGAGTTGCGCGGGGTCGACACGCTGGATGGCTTCGCTTTTCGAGATCAACCCTTCGTCGACCATATCGCAGGCGATCTGCAATGAGGCCTTGGCGGTTCGCTTCCCGTTCCGGGTCTGCAGCATCCACAACCGCCCTTGCTGGATCGTGAACTCCATGTCCTGCATATCTTTGTAGTGGGCCTCGAGGCGGTCACGGTAGCCGACCAGCTCGTTGTAGGTGTCGGGCATTACCTCTTCCATGGAGGGTAAGTCGGAGTTGGCTTCTTCGCGCTCTTTGACCGTCAAAGGCTGCGGGGTGCGAATGCCGGCAACCACGTCTTCGCCCTGGGCGTTCACCAGATACTCACCATAGAAGGCGTTTTCGCCGGTCGCCGGATTGCGCGAGAAACATACGCCGGTCGCGCAGTCTTCCCCCATGTTGCCGAACACCATGGCCTGGACGTTAACCGCCGTGCCCCAGCTGGCTGGGAGGTCATGCAGTCGCCGATACGTTACGGCGCGCGCATTCATCCACGAGCCGAAGACGGCGCTGATCGAGCCCCACATCTGGTCTTTCACATCCTGCGGGAACGGTTGGTCGAGAACCTCCTGCACCCGTTCCTTGTACATCGGCACAATGGCTTTCCAGTCGTCGGCGGTCAGTTCCGTATCCTGCCGTTTGCCGCGATCGACCTTGTAGTTATCGAGGATCTCTTCGAACTCGCCGTGATCGACCCCAAGCACCACGTCCGAGTACATGGTGATGAAACGTCGGTAGCTATCATAGGCGAAACGCGGGTCGCCGGACTCGGCCGCTAGGATCTCCACGGTCTCATCGTTGAGTCCGAGGTTGAGCACGGTGTCCATCATGCCGGGCATGGAAGCCCTGGCGCCAGAGCGGACCGAGACGAGTAACGGTTTTTTGGTCCCGCCGAAGGTTCGGCCCAAGTTCGTTTCGATCGCCTGCAAGGCCGTCGCGACCTGATCTTCGAGATCGGACGGATACGTCCGGTCGTTATCGTAGTAATGGGTGCAGACTTCCGTGGAAATCGTGAACCCAGGCGGGACAGGCAGGCCCAGGTTCGCCATTTCAGCGAGGTTGGCACCTTTGCCGCCCAACAGGTTCTTCATGTCGGCCCTGCCCTCCGCAGTACCGTCCCCGAATGCGTAAACCCATTTGTTCATTGTCTAACCCTCGATCTTCGAGAAATCAGCGACGCCGTCCAAGGCGGAGCGGATTCCGTTCAATAGTTTCAATCGGTTCGCCCGCAGCGCGGGGTCATCCGCGTTCACCGTCACGGCATCGAAAAAGGCATCCACGGGCGTCCGCAGCCCGGCGATCGCCTGCATAGCGTCAGCGAACCTTTCGTCGCTCAAGGCGGAAGCAACGAGCGGGCCAACTGTATCAAGTTGATCGGCGAGTGCACGTTCCTCGTCTTGTTGGAACAGGGCGGCCTCGGCATGTTCGCTGTACGCGACCCCGTCTTTTTCCTCTTCTATTTTCAATATGTTGGCCGCTCTTCGCCAACCAGCCAACAGGTTTTCGCCATCTTCGGAGCCGAGGAAAGATTGCAGCTCCGTGACTCGGGTCACCAGACGTACCAGATCGTCTTCATTGCCGTGTCCGAACACCGCATCAATCAAATCGTGACGAACGCCTCGCTCCTTGAGATGCACTTTGAGACGATCTGCGAAAAACACGCGCAGCGCCCCCGTCGGCTTCTGTCCTTTGGCAATGAACCCGCGCGCACTCGTAAAGATCTTTGTGAGTGGAATGCGAAGCTCGTTCTCCAGGATCAATCTGATCACGCCCAAAGCCGCACGTCTCAGCGCGAATGGGTCCTTCGAGCCGGTCGGCGTCTCGTCGATGGCAAAGAAACCGACCAGGCTATCGATTTTGTCGGCGAGGGCGACACACACGCTGACAGGTGCGGTCGGTGTCTTATCGTTCGGGCCGAGCGGCGAATAGTGTTCAGCGATGGCACTTGCGACATCTTCGCTTTCGCCGTCGTGAAGCGCGTAATACTGCCCCATGAGCCCCTGCAATTCCGGAAACTCACCAACCATTCCCGTCGACAAGTCCGCCTTCGCCAAACGAGCGGCGGAACGGACCTTGTCGCGGTCGGCACCCGGCACGAACACGGAAATATCGGCGGCCAGCGATTGAACCCGGTCGACCTTCTCGTCCATCGTGCCCAGCTTGGCGTGGAACACGCGGTCTTTCAGCGCCGGCGCGCGGGACGCCAAGGACTGTGACCGATCTTGATCCCAGAAGAACTTCGCGTCCGACAGCCGCGCGCGTAGCACGCGCTCGTTTCCGGCAACGACCTGCGCGCCGCCATCGTCGGTTTCCGTGTTGGCCACGACGACGAATTTGTTGGCTAGCGCGCCATCCGCATCGACGCAGGCAAAGTACTTCTGGTGCGAGCGCATCGAGGTGGTCAGCACTTCGTCCGGCAATTCCATGAAGGCTTCGTCGATGGTGCCGATCAACACGACCGGCCATTCGACCAATCCCGTGACCTCGTCCAGCAAGCCAGGGTCGTCTTTGAGCGCGACGCCGTGGTCCGCCGCCCGCGCCTTGGCATCCGCTTCAATCTTGGCGCGACGGTCGGCTGGGTCGAGCATCACCTTGGCATCGAAGAGCTTTTGTTTGTAATCAGCGAAATCCGCGACCTGAAAGGGCTCCGGCGCCAAAAACCGATGTCCAACGGTGGAATCGGTTATCTCCAAACCAATGGCTTCGTCAGGATCAACGTTCAGTGACGTCAGATAAATCGTCGAAACTTCTTCGTTTCCGCCGAAACGAAGAAGCAATCTGTGAATCGGCCTGACCCAACTGTTCGAGGTATTTGCCCACCTCATAGATTTCGGCCACGGAAAATTGTAAATGGTCTTTGTGACGACTTTCCAAATGACCTGAAAACTATCCTCGCCCTTTCTTTCGATAGTCGCGAAAAAGAACGTCCCCTTGGGCGTTTCCCGCTCCTCGATCACCGCGCCGTCGGGGAGGGAGCCTTTGAACCCGTTGACCGCCTGTTCCGGTGCGTCGACCCGCGGGCCACGCTTTTCCTCCGACACATCCGGCTGTTTTTCCGGCAAGCCGTCGATGACTAGCGTCAAACGCCGCGGCGTCACATAGGCCTCGGCGGTATCGAAGGCCAGGCCGGCGTCTTTAAGGCCTTGCGTTACCAACCGCTTCAAGTCCGCCGCCGCCCGCGCCTGCATCCGCGCGGGGATCTCTTCGGAGAGGATTTCCAACAATAATTCGGGCATCAGTCCGCCTCGACGCCCTGGGTCTGAAGCCATTGCCGGGCGCATCCCTTGGCCAACGCCCGAACCCGGCCGATATAGGCTTGCCGCTCGGTCACCGAGATCACGCCGCGTGCATCCAATAGATTGAAAAGATGCGACGCCTTCAGGCATTGGTCATAGGCTGGCAACGCGAGGCCGGCATGATGCCCCCATCCCGCGTCGGCAGCGCCAATCCGGTTCTCCCCGGCCTCGAGCAGCGCGGCACATTCCCTCTCGGCGTCCTCGAAATGACGGCGCACGATGTCCGTATCCGCGTATTCGAAATTGAACCGGGCGTATTCGACTTCGGCTTGGTGAAATACGTCGCCGTAGGATTTGCCGCCCGTGGACTTGTCGATACCGTCCCAATCCAGGTCGTAGACGTTTTCGACCCCTTGAACGTACATCGCCAGGCGCTCCAACCCGTAGGTCAGTTCCACCGGCACCGGATCGCAGTCGTAGCCGCCGACCTGCTGAAAATAGGTGAACTGGGTGACTTCCATGCCGTCGCACCACACTTCCCACCCGAGACCCCACGCACCGAGCGTCGGGCTTTCCCAGTCGTCCTCGACGAAACGGATATCGTGCAGCGCCGGATCGATCCCGAGCACCCGCAGGCTGTCCAGATACTGATCCTGGATGTCTTCCGGGCTCGGTTTCATCAAGACTTGAAACTGGTAGTAGTGCTGCAAACGGTTCGGATTCTCGCCGTACCGGCCGTCTGTCGGACGGCGGGATGGCTGCACGTAGGCGCAGTTCCAAACGTCGTCGGCGCGGCCCAGCGATCTGAGCGTCGTTGCCGAGTGAAACGTCCCCGCACCGACCTCCATATCATAAGGCTGCAAAATGACGCATCCGCGATCAGCCCAAAAACCCTGAAGCTTCAGTATAAGGTTTTGGAAACAGGTCTCTTTTTTCGCGTGCGGCGCCATCGGTTGCGGAATCCCAGCAAGGGGTTTGGGCGATGTTCAGTGCGCCGCAACATACGGGGCTGTGGTCGGTCGATCAAGCGCGATCAAGGCGTCAACACACCCGCAAAACCCGTTACCGTCAGCGGGGATACGGACAGTCCGAACGGCCACAGGATTTAGGATTGTCGCCGGCGACAAAGGTCTCGCATACGGCGCAGCGCACCATCTCTTCGACGGGGTCCGGCGTTCCTTGAGTTTCCTCACGGGCCTTCTTGATTTGCTCGTGCTTGTTCTTGTCCTGCACCTCTTGGCGGCGCTGCAGGTACTTAAAGCCCTGCCACACGATGAAAATCATCGCGGCAAGGACCAACAGTTTCGGCAACGAGAATCCAAACATGGGCGTCTTTCTAAGGGTTTAGATACGGGGCGGCAAGGGCCAGCAAAAACGGTCTAAAGACGGAACCGGTCCCAGAGCAGCCGCTCCTCGACCGAGGCCAATACACCGTCGGTCCAGGACGCGGCCCGCTGCTCCGACGAACTCCCGAAGCGGCTCTGCAACCATGATTTTTTCGCCTTGATGACCGGCAAGCGCACTTTGTCACCGAACCGCTCACGCAGGACGCCGCGGACCTCGCCTAAACCATCGGCCAGACCCAGTTCAACCGCCCGTCGCCCGGTCCAAAACGCACCTGAATAAATGTCCGGATCATCGCTCAGTTTTTCGCCGCGGCGCAGCGCGACATATTCCTTGAAGGTGTCGTGCATGTCCGCCTGAATTTGCTTCAGCCGTTCAACGTCCTTTTTCGCTTCCGGCAAGAACGGGTCCAAGAAAGATTTGTTGTCGCCGGCCGTATGAAGACGCCGTTCGACACCGATCTTCTTGATCGCCTCCTTGAATCCGAAACCTGACGAAATGACGCCGATCGAGCCGACAATGGAATTGTCGTCGACGACGATCTCGTCCGCGGCAGCGGCGAGCCAGTATCCACCGGACGCGGCGACATCCTCGCAAAAGGCGATGACCTTGACGTCGTTCTCTTCGGCCAACTGTCGGATGCGTTTCGCGATCAGCGCCGATTGAACCGGTGAGCCACCCGGTGAATTGATCAACAGCGCGACGGCCTGCGCCCGCTTGATCTTGAACGCGCGGTAAAGGACGGGTGCCAAGGATTCCAAGGTCAACCCCCGCCGCATCGGCCCCACTTGCCCGATAACGCCCTTCAGCGGCACCACCGGAACGACCGGCGGACGATTGCCGGAAAGAACGCCCTTCATGCCCGGCAATACAGTTTCGTCAAAGTAGCCCATGTCGGCGATGCCCTCTTACGCGGTGTCTCCACCCTCGAAGATGGGCGCGGGCGCTGCATCCCGCAAGATCGCCTCGGCTTGTGGCGTGTAGCTTCCATCGCTCTGATGTAGCGTAAGCGTTAATATCTTGGGCTCGAGGTTCTCGCCACCCTTTACCGCTGTGACGACACACCGTTTGGCGCTTCGGCCGTCGTCCATCGGAAACAGTTCAAGGACCCGAAAATCTCCATAAGGCCCCGAGAGGTCCTCGAGCACCTCGTCCAAGCGGTCATCGCGGTGGATCATCGCAAACGTTCCGCCGTCGCGCAGCCGTGACGTCATGAAATCGATCCAATGTCTGAGGTCCGTCGTGCTTTCCATGGTGGCCAAGGCCCTGGATGGGTTCTTTGGGGTCCGCCCTGTATGGTCGGCAATGTATGGCGGGTTCGACATCACGTGGTCGAAAACGGCATCGCCGAGCCAAGGTACCGGCTTGGCGATATCCCCCTCCCCGAATGTGATGCGGTCGCCGAGGGAATTGTCACGCGCCGAACGGCGGGACAAGGCGACCAATTCCGGCTGGATCTCGATCCCTGTGGCCCAAGCAAAGGGCGTACGCGCAAGGAGCGCCAAGGCCGCGGCACCAGTCCCCGACCCGACATCTAGGACCCTATCCCCCGCCTGTGCCGGTACGCACGCGGCCAGGATCACCGGGTCGATCGCTACGCGGAAGCCGTCGCGCGGCTGCCAGAGGGTTACTTGTCCATCAAGCAATGTATCGTGCGTCACCCGGTCCTCGGCCGTTTCGTAAACGATCCAGGCATCCCAATAGTCTTCGTCATCGACCATGATGCGCTGCGCAGCCGTCACGTTGATCGGTGCAAGTACACTGGAACCGTAGGCGTCCAGAAGGACACTTTCGATGCCCTGGCGCGCCAATTCGGTTCGCAGATACGATACCAGAACGGGATCGTTGGAGCGGGTCAATTCCCGCATACGTACCTCTACTCATTGCCTTTTCGGAATGCTTGCCCACCTACATAGCGGTCCGTATGCTTTGAGCCAAGGCGCATACACGGATGCGCCATTTGTTTTGAATGCCGAGAGGAGTTCACGTGGGCGTCGTCGTAAATCTGGATGAAGGCGGGGAGAAGCGGCCGTCGCTGGACGATCTTCACGCCCTGGTCGCCAAGGATCTCGAAGCCGTCAACGTCGAGATCGTCAAGCGCATGGACAGCCCGGTCGCGCTGATCCCGCAACTGGCCTCTCACATTATCGCCGCCGGCGGCAAACGATTGCGGCCAATGCTAACGTTGGCATCGGCGCAGTTGTGCGGCTATTCCGGCGGTGCGCGCCACGTTCTGCTGGCGGCCTGTGTCGAGTTTATCCATACCGCCACCTTGCTGCACGACGACGTCGTCGATGAGAGCGATGTCCGACGCGGCATGGACTCCGCGAACGCGCTGTTCGGCAATAAGGCCAGTGTGCTGGTCGGGGATTTCCTGTTCTCGCGGGCGTTCGAGTTGATGGTGGAAGACGGTTCCTTGCCCGTCCTAGCGATCTTGAGCCGCGCATCGTCGGTCATCGCCGAGGGCGAAGTCCTGCAATTGATGACCACCAACGACACGGACACCGACGAAGCACAGTACTTGGAGGTCATCAAATCCAAGACAGCGGCCTTGTTCGCCGCGGCCTGCCGCATCGGCGCGGTCGTCGCCGACCGCCCGAAAGTCGAAGAGAGCGCGCTTGAATCCTACGGCATGAACCTTGGGATCGTATTCCAACTGATCGACGATGTATTGGACTACCGTGCCGATCAAGCGAAGCTGGGCAAAACCGTGGGCGACGATTTCCGCGAGGGCAAAATCACGTTGCCGGTTATTCTAGCTTTCCGGCGCGGCACCGACGAGGAGCGGGCATTCTGGACCCGAACGTTGGCCGATTTGGATCAACGGGACGGTGACCTGGAACATGCGATCTCCCTGATGGAGACCCATAACGCGCTCTCGGACAGCGTCGACCGGGCGCGCCACTACGGCGCCATGGCGCGCGATGCGCTGGGTATTTTTCCCGACAATGCTGAAAAGCGGGCGCTGACCGATTTGATCGAATTCTGCGTGGTACGCGCCCACTAAGCCGGCTGTTCCGCTTCGATCACTTTCTTGCGCCGGACGATCTCTCCGTCGAAATCGACCACACCGGAGTCCAAGGCGTAGCACGCCAACCGCACGGATTTCGGAATCTTCACGCTTTTGCCCTCGCGCTCGCCTTTCTCGTAGTATTGGATCATGCGGGGCTTGAGGCCCAGCAGCTCCGCCGCTTTCTTTTGCGAGAGCTTCCGCGCCTTGCGCCATTTCTTGAACTGTCGTCCATCCATACTCACGGCCCCCTCCCCAGTTAAGGGCGTGCTTCCGTCCCGAGCGTTTCCGCAAACGTCACGAGCGGCGTCCAGTCTTCCTGTAACATTTTTGAAACTTTATCGCCCTTGTCAAATACACCCAAACCGTTTTCGGCGACATCGGTGTAAATGCCGCGATAGCGCAACTCGCTCACGGGTGCATATCCAAGCTCTGAGAGGAAGGCGTGCAGGGTCCGCCGGTGCCGCATGCCGGGCCGCACCATGTTGGCAACGATCCCGAGCGGTTTGCGGTTCTTGCGGATCGGTTTGACGTCCTCGATCCGCTTGACGAACCCTGCCGTCGCCATGCGGTCGAAGGCGGACGGCAAGACCGGCAACAAAACCGCGTCCGCCATCTTGAGGAGTTCGCGGAACCGCTCGACATCCAATGCCGCCGGCGCATCGACGACCAACCGGTCGATCCCCCGCGGCACGCGGCCCTTGCCCCGGGTCCAATCCAGGCCCATGACCGCCGGCCGGTCGGCAGCGCGGCGTTCGCACCAGTGAAGCGAGCTTTTCTGCGGGTCGGCGTCGGCCAGAGCCACCTTGAGACCGCCGACAGCGTACGCCGCCGCCAGATTGGTCGCGATCGTCGTCTTGCCGCAACCGCCTTTGGAATTGGACACCAAGATCGACAACATGCTCTACACTCCTTTGGCGGCGCGCCAAAACACGCGAGCAGATTTCAAGCCGTCCCAATCTTCGATAAACGCATCTTCCAAGTCATGTAACCCGCGCGCGTGCCAACCCAGAACCTGTCCGGCCGCGTACCGCCGGATTTGCCGCTGCGCCGCGGTGAGCCCTTTTTCCCTGACCAGAATGTCCAACAGTTCTTCCGCGACGCTGACATCGTTCAAGTGCCCAAACTGGTCCTGCATCTTCGCAAGTGCCTTGAGGAACGGCTTCACCGAGCGAACGGGATAAAGTGCGTTCAGGAAATCGACGGAATAGCGGAATTTCTTTAGTTCGATCCGAACGACATGGCGTTCGGGGACATCCATCTCCGCCAGCCCCCGGCCCTTCTTGCGAAGTTTGCGGAAAGCGCGCTTCAAAATCTCGTTGGACAGCTCGCCGATGGGTTTTTGCAGCGAACCCACGTCATCGCCGTCCGGCATCCAGCCGTGGGTCTCGATATAATGAGACATGCTGAAAATGAACTTTGTGTAGCGCGGCGATAGGATGGCCTCGCGCGCTACGGCATACCCTGCCTGCCGTTGCGTCTCGGCGGCGGTGTAGAGCCCGGCAACCGCATCGGCATCAATCCCCGTGCCGTCGACAGCACCCAAGATCTCATCGATGAACACGTCCCAATCGCGGGCCGGCCCCAAACTGCTCGCCAACCATTTCAGCTCCGTCTTGGCCCATTCGACCTTTTCCGGCGGCAAGACGGATTTGAACACCGCGAACAGCGACCGCATCCGGCGCAGCGAGACCCGCATTTGATGCACGCCCTCGATATCGGTGCCATCCAAGGCCGCCGCCTCGTTGGCAAGAACGCTTGCAAGCCCTGCCGAGAGAATCTCGGACAATGCGGTGGACACGGTTTCATTCCGCCTGAGGAGAATCTTCGGCGCTCGCTTCGCGGTCGGTTCCGGCGCGCCATCAATCAGCGCATACCCGCGCGCCGCCTTGGTGGTCTGGCCCACGTGCAATCCGGCATCGGCCAGCGCCGCCGCCAATTGATACGCTGCGGCCGGCTTGCCCGAGATCATTTCTATTTCAAGCTCACCGATATCGGATTTCTTCCGGCCGGCCGTCACGGCCCCTCGGTCCACGGCGATTTCGACCACCGTCGGCGTTTCGTCACCTTCCGCCGGAAGCGTCACCTCGGCTTTCTTGCGCTCGACATCGACGGTGAACAACTTGCGGAGTTCCCCCGGCAGCACGAGACCGACCCGCGCCCGCGCCTCATGCGGCAGCTGGTTCAGATCAACCGTCGCATTGGGGAGTTCCACGTTCCATTCAGGCCGCGCGCTCATCGCCTCTGTTCGTTCGGCATCCGCCTTAACGGTCAGCGTATACGTACGGCCTTTCTTTCGGACCCGCAGGGCGACGCCGCGCCGCGACAGCCGCCGGTCCACCGTATCGTAATAGCTGGTCTTGAGATTGACCGCCTCCCAGGCGACACGGGCGCCGGTATACTTCGCGACAAGCGTTTCAGCCGCGCGCAAGGCCCGGCGGTTGCCGACCAGCTTTATTTCACATTCTAAGGGGATTTCTTCGCTCATCTCACCAATCAACTCGCGTCACTCGTCTGACGCCGGCAAGTTCCTCTTGCGTCACAGTCAGGGGATGTCCCCTGCTGATTCGTGTTTACGCACAATGTGCGCATTATGCAAGGAACGATATATGACAATTCGGCCACAATCCGGACATATGGATACGGCGTAAGTCATCACGTGGCAATAATAACAAAGGCCTTCGTCGGTTCTTGCCCTCGCCGTCTCTGACCGCTATAAAGCGCGCCGCACGGCACGGAGTGTAGCTCAGCCTGGTAGAGCACTGTCTTCGGGAGGCAGGGGCCGGTGGTTCGAATCCACTCACTCCGACCATTTCCTCACAACGGTTGACTATATCGGCGGATCACCGACGATTGGGGACGATTCTTCGATCCAGGTCCCGATCCAACATGTCCATCGACGACACCGCTGTCTTGAACGCCCTCACCGAAAGTCCGGTGTTCTCGGTGTTGGACGACGCGGTGTTGGTTCGTCTCGCCGATGCGGCGGAACGCCATTCATTTGCCAAAGGCGACGCCTTGCTTCTGGAGGGAGCCGTCGGCGAATACGGCTACTTGATCCTTGCGGGAGACGTCAGCATCGAAGTTGCGACGCCAACAGGCGCCGTCAGCGTCGCGGAGATCGGCGCGGGCCGGCTGGTCGGAGAAATCGGCGCGTTCAGCGACGTGCCCCGGACCGCCAGCGTCATTGCCCTTTCCGATGTCGAAGCACTTCGCCTGGAGCGCTCGGCCATTCAAACGGCCATGGGCGACAACATGGATCTCGCCATGAACGTGATCGGCCGGCTTGGCCTCAGATTGCAGAACATCAGCATGCCGATGGCCATGCTGACGCAAGCGGCGGAAGCGCTTCGAAACGGCACGTTTACGCCCGCGTTTCTCGATTCCCTGTCTGACGGCGCGGATCAATTCGCGCACTTTGCCGAAGTCTTCAAATCGATGGCTCTCGAATTGCAAGAAAAGCACAAACAACTGCAAGAACTGGAGACCGCACAACGGATCCAACTCGCCTTCTTGCCCGATGGCATTGATTTATCGTCATCGGGTGGCACGGAAATCGAGGCACAAATGATCGCCGCCAAGCATGTCGGTGGCGATTTCTACGATTACTTCTTGGTCGACGAGGACCATTTGGGTTTCTTGGTCGGCGACGTCGCCGGCAAAGGCGTCCCGGCGGCCTTGTTCATGGCCAGGACCCTCAGCGTTTTGCGCGCCGTGGCCTTATCCGGTCGCGATCCGGGAACGTGCCTTACGCAAACCAACGGGCTGGTGTGCGAGCGCAACGACCAAGATATGTTCGTGACCGTTTTCTATGGGGTCCTGAATCTCCGGAACGGTGAAATCACCTACTGCAACGGGGGACACGAGCCGGGTATCCGCAAAACAGCCGCCGACGAAATATTCGAGCATCCATCGAGTGGGCCGGCGTTGGGCCTTTTCGAGGCAGCCACGTTCAGGTCTCAGACCCTGTCGCTGATGGAAGGCGACATGTTCATGGTGTATAGCGACGGTGTCACCGAAGCCTTCGATCCCGAAGGTGCGATGTTCGGCGAAGAGCGATTGTCAAAGACGATCCAGGCTGCGAACCAGAGAACTGCATCAGGAATGACGCAAACGTTGATGGATGCTGTGGATGCGTTCGCCGCAGGGCGCGAACGAGCGGACGACACAACGGTCCTGACCCTGCGTTTCGGCGCTTAAGACCGAAGCGCCTTTTCAAAACGGACGCGGTTTTGTCCGCCAACATTCTTGTAACGCATGTCATCCGACAGCCGCCGCATGAGTGGAATGCCCCATCCACCGATGGTCTCGCTTTCCAAGTCGCTCGCCGCCGTTCGCTCGGGAGCCGCGGTCGGATCGAATGCGCGCCCCGTATCCCGGACCTCGAAGTACAGCGTGGTTCCGTCGGACCATGCCGACACATCAATCGCGTCGAGCCCATCCCCCCCGTGGGTGATCGCGTTCGCAACTGCCTCGTTGACGCAGAGCCTTAGATCTTCCAGCGGGGCCTTGTCGATCTTGAGTTCGGCCTGGAGGTCGTCAATCCAACCGTTGAGGCGGGTTACTTCCGCGGCGTCGCACCCCAGTCTAAGTGTATGACGTTGATTGGCCGTATCGATGTCGGACACAGCCTCGCGCCTTACGCAGCCGACACATCCGCGATCGCGGCACCGATGTCGCCGTGCACCGGAATCATCTGGTCGACGCCGGTCGTCGAAAGGACTTTGGCAACGGTGTCGTTTGGGCGGGCGACAACCATCTTACCGCCCTTTTGGTTGATCGCCTTCGCCGCTTTCACCAGGGTTCTGACACCGATGGACGCCATAAAGGACACGTTCGCCATATCGATGACAACCTTGGAACTATTGCCGGCCAGCACACTCATTTTCATGTCGATGGCCTCTGCGCCTGCGATGTCCAAGGATCCATCCAATTGAACCTGTGTAACACCCGTTTCGTTGGTGTCGACCGACATTTCCATTGTCTTATTGCCCCTCTTAGAAAACACAACGTGAAGGCCGCGAGCCTAATCCATTCGCATGACGGTTTTGTGACGCGCGCTCTGTCATCTCATCGTGCATCCCGAAAGGTATCACTATCCGCGTTGAAAAGAACTTCCCATTTCAATGGCATACGGGCTTGTTCGGCGGCAGCGTCTTGGAAACGATGGCGTTCTGCACTGGCGGCCGCGTAACCATGGCATCGACGGTGCGAAGGTGTTAACGATATCGTCGAATTATATTGCAAGAGGCGCAAGTATGCGGAACGCCGTATTGGGTCTAATTATCGGCATTGTCGCCGGCATCGTGCTCGGGGCAACTGTCATCGCGCCAAGGATGAGCGCAACGGAGTCGGCCATCCTGCGCTTGCCCGACAGACCTGCGCCCGATGCGGCACAAGCCAATGTGGAAACACAGCAAGACACCGACACGGCGCAAGAAGACCGCTCGTCAGCGCGCCGTCAATTGCGCATGGCGAGCAAATACCCGGCCGCCCTGCCCGCCTTTGGCGCGGCTGCTGTTCGTCTCGAACGCGAGCTTTGGCGCGCATCCATGGGGTCCGTTGACCTGCGGTTTTATCCACCAGATGCACTGATCGACAACGATGATGCCGTGGATGCACTGGCGTCGGGCGCCATCGATGCCTTCTTTACCGACTTGGATTCCCTGTCCGACGCGCAACCCGCCATGACGCTCTTCGCAGGACCGCCGTTTGGACGGTCGGTCGCGGCGTACCTCGGCTGGATGGCCGGCAGGGGTGGCGAACTTTTCAACGAGACTCTGGCCGAGATGCGGCTGCACGGCGTCCTTTGCGGCATGGTGCCGCACGCTGGCGGCGGTATTTTCCGGTCACCGGTGCCGACCGCCGATGCACTTTCGGCGCTGCGGATCCGCGCCACGGGGGTCGAGGCGAAGATGTTGAGCCGACTTGGCGCCGACATCGCCGACTTTCCGTTGACGGACACGCAGGTCGCGTTGGAGTCCGGCGGTTTGGACGGTGCGCAGCTGTCGGCGCCGCATGTCGACGTCGCACTGGGCGCCGACTTGCCGGGCGCCGCTTATTATGTCCCGGGTTGGCGCACACCAGCGAAAGTCTTCGCGGTTCTTTTTGGCAAGGATTTGTGGGGAACCCTCGACAGCGCTGAGAAGACCCTGATCAACACGGTATGTGGCGACAACATGCGGCACGCAATCGCCGAAGGGGAAGCGCTGCAATTCAATGCGCTCAAGAAAATGGTCGCAGGCGGCACCGACGTTCTACCCTGGCCCGCCGAAGTGACCGAGGCGATGCGCGACGCCTGGGCAGCCGAGGCCGACGAAGGTTCGTCGCAAGACCCGATGTACGCCAAAGCGCTGGCGTCTTACCGGGACTACATCAAAGGGCAATCGATCTGGGAGGAACTTGCCCGGCCTGAGTAAGGCCCGAGCCTAGTCCCGAACCACCAGCACGGAGCAGGTCGCGTTCCGCATCACCGCAGTGGCATTCGGCTTGACCATCATGTCCTCGGCGCTCGGATGCCGTGCGTGCATGATGACCAAGTCGCACTTCGCCTTTTTTTGGACTTTCAGGACTTGTTCGGGGATGGATCCTTGTCCGAGCGCGATGGCACTTTCGATATCGTCCGGGACATGCTTTTCCTTAAAACTCCGAAGCTCGTTTTCGGCCTCTTTCATGGCCTTCTTATCGAAATTCTGCGGGAAGAACTGACTGACGATCGACATGCCGAAATCGGGCAGCACCGTCATGATCCGAAGGGTCGATCCAAAGGCATGACAATAGCTGATTGCGGTGGGCAAAGCGGACTTCCACGTCGCTTCGTCGCCGATGTCGATCGCGAGTAGGATGTTCTTGTACATGTCCGCCCCCTACGCTGCTGCCGCTGCGGCCTTGCGGCGGCGTTGCAACATCACCACGACGACAAGCAGCACGATCGCCGGAATATAGAACCACTGTTTCGCCGGCCGATCCGGATTTCGTTTCTCGATGCTGACAATCTCCCAGTCAAAATCGATCGCCTGCCGTTCCGCTTGGCTGCCGAATTCGATGTTATCGACGAGCAGCTTTCCTTCTTCTTCACGGAGTTCCAAGCCCAGGTTTTTGACCCGCTCCTCGCCGGATCCCAGATCTCCTGTGTTGAACATAACCGTCTTGTCGACCAGGTCGCCTTCGAGGGTCTCGCCTTTCACCCTTACGCGCAATTGACCGTTTTGTGGCGTTTCCTCGGCCAACTGGTAGATCTGCGCGGCAGGCAGCGGCACCAATTCCGGGGCAATGTAGTCCATCCAAAAACCGGGGCGGAAAAGCGTGAACGCGATCAACAACAACGCCACGGTCTCCCAGGCCTTCGAGCGCGTAATGAAGAACCCTTGCGTCGCCGCGGCAAACAACAGCATTGCAGTCACCGCGGTCAAGATCGTGACCAAGAGGTGATACCAGGTCTCGATGCCGATCAGCAGCAACTCGGTATTGAAGATGAACAAGAACGGCAAAATGGCGGTCCGGATGTCGTACGCGAACCCTTGAAGCCCGGTCTTGATCGGGTCGCCGCCTGAAATCGCCGCCGCCGCAAACGCCGCCATGGCGACGGGCGGCGTATCATCCGCCAATATTCCGAAGTAGAACACGAACATGTGCACCGCGATCAGCGGAACGATCAATCCGTTTTCCGCACCGACCGTCACGATGACCGGCGCCATCAATGCCGAGACAACGATATAGTTCGCCGTCGTCGGCAGGCCCATCCCCAGGATCAGGCTGAAGATCGCTGTCAGGATCAGCATGATCAAGATCTGACCGCCCGACAAAAACTCGATCAACTCGGAGAGGATGGCACCCACGCCTGTGAGCGTCATGGTGCCGATGATCAATCCCGCGGCGGCCGTCGCAACGCCGATCCCGATCATATTGCGAGAACCGGATATCATCCCGTCGATGGCATCCTTGAACCCTTCGACGATGGTGGCGCCCAGGTTTTCGCCGGTCTTGCGGAAGAATGCTTTGATGCCTTTTTGGGTGACCAAGATGAACAGCATCAGCAATGTCGCGTAGAAGGCGGACAGGCTGGGCGACAGGCGCTCGACGACAAGGCACCAAACCAAGACGAACACCGGCAGCAGGTAATACAGACCCGCCTTGATCGTCGGCCCCGGTTCCGGGAGCTCGTCGACTTCGATGGTATGCGGCAATTCGGGGAAGCGCGTGGAATACCAGATGAGCCCAAGATACGCGCAGAATATCACCACGCAGGCGATCCAGATCGTGGCGCCGCCGAATGCGTCCTTCGTCCAACCGAAAAAGAAGTACGTCACCGCCGAGAGGACGGCGAGGCCAACGAACGTGCCGCCGAAACTGACGACGTTCTGAAGCAAAGTCGGCACGTACTTGCGGGGCAAGCCCTGCATGTTCGCTTTCAGCGCCTCAAGATGAACGATGTAGACAAGCGCGATGTAAGAGATCAGCGCAGGAAGCGCCGCATGCTTGATCACTTCGGGATAGGAAATCCCGACGAACTCGACCATCAGGAACGCCACCGCCCCCATCACCGGCGGGGTCAGCTGTCCGTTGGTCGACGACGCCACTTCAACGGCACCGGCACGAAAATCCGGGAAGCCGACTTTTTTCATCAGCGGGATCGTGAAGGTCCCCGTCGTCACGACGTTGGCGATGGCAGAGCCGGACACGAGCCCGGTCAGACCGGATGAGACGACTGCCGCCTTCGCCGGACCACCCCGCATGTGCCCCATGAGCGCAAACGCCACGCGGATGAAGTAATTACCGGCGCCCGC
Source organism: Rhodospirillales bacterium (assembly GCA_965601835.1). Classification (GTDB taxonomy): domain Bacteria; phylum Pseudomonadota; class Alphaproteobacteria; order Rhodospirillales; family Casp-alpha2; genus UBA4479. The sequence goes on along the minus strand of OZ271842.1, from coordinate 3,454,873 downwards.
CTTATCCAGCAGCGAGCCGAACAGGACGAACAAGAACACCAGCGATGTCGAAACGCCCAGCGCAATCCCGAACATGCCCTCGGTCGTCAAATAGAAATGCGACATCGCTTTGTTCAGCGACGCCCCTTTCCAACTGATCATGTCCGGCGCCATATGCCCGAGGAAGGTGTACGACATGAAAACCAGCGCAACGATCATCAGCGGCAAGCCAAGGGCGCGGCGCGTCGATTCCAGCACCAAGACAAGACCAACCACGGAGACAATGATATCGGTCTGCGTCGGCAAGCCGGGGCGCAGCGCCAGTTGGTTGAAGAACAAGAAGATGTAACCGGCGGCAAAGGCGCCGACCAGCGCGGCGATCCAGTCTTGGATCGGTATGTAATCGCGGGGAGAACTCTTGAAGGTCGGGTAAGCCGTAAAAGCGAGAAAAACCGCAAACGCCAAGTGGATCGAGCGCGCTTCGGTGGAATTGAACAAACCGATATTAAAAATGAAGGGCAGCGGTGACGCATACCAGAGTTGGAACAAGGCCCAAATCAGTGGCACATACCATAGCACCTGTTTCGAGATACCCGACGGGTTACGCGCACCGGTATCCGCTTCGGCGATCATATCTTGGAGTTTGTCTTGATCTGCGACGCTGTTACCGCCGCCGGCCTGTTCGCTCATGACGTCCCCCTGGCTCGCTGACCCTGCGATCGTGTCTCGGGGCTATCGCGCCCCGATCGTTAATCGGGATGCGGCGAAACCCCCTGACGCCGGATCCCGAAAAACGAAGGGGAGGCGGAACGCCGCCTCCCCCAAACGGATTACATCAATCCGGCTTCCTTGTAGTAACGCGCAGCACCATCGTGCAACGGCGCCGACAAGGCATCCTTGATCATCTCTTCTTTCTTCAAGACACCAAAAGCCGGATGCAGTTTCTTGAAGTCATCGAAATTCTCGAAGACGGCTTTGACGACGTGATACACCGTATCCGGGGCCGACGCGGTCGAGGACACGAACGTCGCACCGACGCCGAAGGTCGTGATGTCGTTCGGGTTGCCGCGGTACATGCCGCCCGGGATCGTCGCGTAACGATAGAACGAGTTGTCCGCCACAAGCTTCGCGATCGCCGCGTTGTCGACGCTGGCGAATACGACGTCGCAGGTGGTCGCAGCTTCTTTGTTCAAAGCCGCTGGGTTGCCGACCAACCAGAAGAACGCATCGATCTTGTTATCGCACAAGGCAGAGGGCGTTTCCGCCGACTTCATCTGCGCTGCAAGCGCCAGGTCGTCTTTGGACTTACCCATCGCGCCCCACATCACGCCCCAAGTCGCTTCCGTACCGGAACCGGGGTTGCCGATGTTGACCCGTTTGCCGACAAGGTCGTCCACGGTTTTCACACCGCTATCTTTGCGCGCGACGATCGAAACCGGCTCTGCGTGCACGGAAAACACCGCGCGCAGCGCCGAAAATGCGCCTTGGTCCTTGAACCGGGACGTACCGTTATAGGCGTGATACTGCCAGTCCGATTGCGCGACGCCCATGTCGAGCTCGCCCGCGCGAATTGTGTTGATGTTGTACACCGACCCACCGGTCGATTCAGCGGAGCAGCGAAGTCCGTGTTCCTTGCGGGTCTTGTTCACCATGCGGCAGATGGATTGGCCGGTCGGGTAGTAAACACCTGTCACACCACCGGTACCGATGGTGATGAATTTTTGTTGGGCTTGCGCGCCACCAAACGCGAGCGTCATACCCAGAACGGCGGCAGACGCCACCAATGCGGTTTTAACTTTCATTACGTGACTCCTCCTTGAGTCTTAGAGTTTCTAGTTCAAGGTTCCCAAACCAATTCGACGACCCCAATCGTTCCACTGGCCGCATTTGGCCGGATTTCGACATAGTGCCGCGTTCTTACGGGTCACCGGTTGGCGCCCCCCTCTCCCGGACACTTACGTCCGGTCATCGCCGCCCTTTCCGAACCAGTCATCGAAAATGCGAACGAAACTCGACAATTCCCCGTCGCCACGGGTGCCGCCAAATTTTGAGCAAAAAACACCGAAATGTGTCTCGCCATACCCTGTCAGTTTGCTTTCGACCGCGTCATTAATGAAGCGATGTCCCCACATTTTTTTTGACTCTAGCACACAAAATTGTCCGCGCAACCAAGTGCACCACCCTCGATTTCATCACGACAAGACCTCCTGCAAACTCTCGTCGACCGCTCGTCCCAACTTTTCGACCAATTCGTCCAATTGGTCTTCGGACATTATGAACGGCGGGGCCAGCAGGACATGATCTCCGGCAACGCCGTCCGCGGTCGCACCGCCGGGATAACAAATCAGCCCGTTTGCCATCGCGTTTTTCTTGATCCGCCCATGTAAATTCATACTGGGGTCCAGTGGCGCCTTGCTTGCCCTGTCGGCGACGAACTCGATCCCGATGAATAGACCGCGGCCGCGAATATCACCGACATGGGGCAGGTTTCCGAACCGCTCGTGCAACTTCGCCATGAGCGATGCGCCGCGCTCTTGCACCTGCTGCAACAGCGCGTCCCGCTCCACCTTTCGCTGAACCGCAAGAGCGGCCGCACAGGCGGTCGGATGGCCCATATAGGTGTGCCCATGTTGAAACCCGCCGGATCCTTGCACGAACGCATCGTAGATGTGTTCGCGAACCAGGGTCGCGCCGATGGGCTGAAAGCCGGCGCCGAGGCCCTTCGCGATACAGACAATGTCGGGCGATACGCCGTCCTGCTCACACGCGAACAACGTGCCTGTCCGTCCCATGCCGCTCATGACCTCATCGAGGATCATCACCACACCAGAAGTGTCGCAGATCTCGCGAATGCGGCGAAAGTACCCGGGCACGGGGGGGATAACGCCCGCAGTCGCACCGCCGACCGTCTCCGCAATGAAGGCGGCAACGTTATCGGGACCCAGGTCAAGGATCGCCGCTTCCAATTCGTTCGCCACGCGCAGGCCGTATTCGGCCTCGGTCTCGTCGTCTTGCCGGTCACGGTACGCATAGCAGGGCGCGATCAAGGTTGTTTCGGTCAAAATGGGCGCAAACGGTTTACGCCGCCAAACGTTCCCGCCCACAGACAACGCCCCCAGCGTGTTGCCATGATAGCTCTGACGTCGGGCGATGAACTTCGCCCGCGATGGTTGGCCGCACTCCAGGTGATACTGCCGGGCCATTTTCAAAGCCGCCTCGACCGCCTCCGAGCCGCCCGACACGAAATATGCCGCACGCATGCCCTCCGGCGCACGCTCAACAAGAAAATCGGCCAACTGCTCGGCCGGTTCCGAACTGAAAAAGCCGGAGTGCGCGAACGCGATCTTGTCGACCTGATTGCGGACGGCGGCGATCACATCGGGATCGGAATGACCCAGACACGAGACGGCCGCCCCGCCCGAGCCATCAAGATAGCGCTTGCCGTCTGCATCGATGATGTAAATCCCCTCGCCGCGTACGGCGACGGGCAATTCCACTTTGGGCGCGCGATGGAAAACATGGGTCATCGAAGTCGTTCCCCCAACGTCGATCACGCGACGAAATCACAGCCCAGGAGTTCGCGCAAACAATTCGGTTTGTGCGGCGCGTCATTTTTTTCTATCCAAAGAGCATCCAGTTTTCCGCAGGGGAATTGGCTTTGGCATCGATTGGGTGCTCACGTCACAAAGGAGATCACGACCATGGACCTCAAAGAGCATATCCGTTCGATCCCTGATTTTCCGAAACCCGGTATCGAGTTTTATGACATCTCGACCTTGCTCGCCCATCCCGAGGCGTGGTCGGTTGCCCTGAGCCGGCTGGCACGGATCGTCTCCACGCATCAACCCGACATCTTGGCCGGTATCGAGTCCCGTGGCTTTCTGGTCGCAGCGCCTCTCGCGGCGCGACTTGGACTCGGGTTTTGCATGGTGCGCAAGCCGGGCAAGCTGCCGGGCGAAGTGGTACGCCACGAATACGATCTGGAATACGGGTCGGACGCCATCGAAATCCAAATCGATGCGGTGCAACCGGGGCAGCGCGTCGTCGTTCTCGACGACCTTCTCGCGACCGGGGGCACCTTGGGCGCGTCGCACGCTCTATTCAAGAAGGTGGGTGCCGAGGTCGTCGGCAGCGCGTGCATCATCGAACTAACGTTTCTGGGCGCACGAGAGAAGTTAGGCGTGCCTTTCGATGCGTTGATCCAGTACGATGAATAACCATGAGCGACCATTTTCACGACGGACCAAATTGGCAAGTGCTGGACACGGCGACGGTCGCCGGGCTGGCCGGTCAGGACGAAGAAGCATCGGAGACCGCGCAATCGCAGGCGGTTGAGCGCGCCGACCGTCTGGCCGCCCTTGCGGTCGCCGGCAAAGTCGCCGACATGAAAGCCGAGATTGTCGGGCTGCGCGCCTGGGCGTCACGCCTGGGCTTACGGCGGATTGAAAATACCGTAATCGAACTGGACCGCGTCTTGGGCCTTTCATCGCGCGGCGACGCGATCTTTCAGGCACAGGCCCTGACTCGGTTCATTCGACTGCACGTCGCCGATGACCTTCGTGCACTTGGGAAAGCGATCAAGGCGATTTAAGCCCGGATCAGAGCCACCACTTTTTTCATCGCCGTGGGCAACGCGAAATCGGCGAAGTCCGACGCAGCGATCCAGACCCCATCTATCTTTTCCGGCCGATCTGTCTCGCCGCGGAGGACACGCACAGTCAGGCGAAAGTGCGTAAAAATGTGTTGCGCCTCTCCCGGATGCAATTGCCACTCCGCCGCGGCCGGTGCGTATTGCTCAACTCGTTCCGCCGTCGGCCAATCGTCTTCGGTCCATGGCGTGGACGGAAACTCCATCATACCGCCAAGCAGTCCTCGCTCCGGGCGCCGGCGCATCAACACCCGCCCCTCAGGATCGGTCAGCCAAAAGATGACGGCGCGACGATCGGGCCGCGCCTTTTTCGGCGCCTTGATTGGAAGATCGGCGGCAACGCCTCGCTTTCGCGCCTGACAGCGATCCATTAGGGGACACAAAACGCACGTGGGTGCCGCGGGCGTGCAGACCGTGGCCCCCAAATCCATCATCGCCTGGGCGAAATCGCCCGGCCGATCGTCGCCGGCGAGCCCGGCGGCCGCCGCCGCGATGTCCTTCTTGCCGTCCGGCAACGGGGTGTCCACCGCGAACACGCGCGCCGTTACCCGTTCGATGTTGCCGTCCACCGGCACCACGGGATGGTCAAAGGCAATGGCGGCGATTGCCGCTGCCGTGTACGGGCCAATCCCCGGGAGTTTGATGAGTTCATCGGGGCTTTTCGGGAACACGCCACCGTGCTCCGTCGCCACGACCGAAGCGCATTTGTGCATGTTGCGGGCCCGCGCATAGTAGCCAAGGCCTTGCCATGCCACCAAAATCTCGTCCAGGTCCGCCTTTGCAAGGTCAACGACCGTCGGCCATTTCGACATAAACGCTGTGAAATAGGGCGCCACCGTCGCCACCGTCGTTTGCTGCAGCATGATTTCCGAGAGCCACACCGCATAAGGGTCGGCAACGGCCCCCGGCGCGACCCGCCAGGGCAACGAGCGGCGGTGCCGGTCGTACCATCGCAAGACCTCGGACCGCAAAGCTGAGATGTTCTGGCGGGGCTGTGCCATGCGGTATGCATCGGATTTTTGCACACCCACTTCAAACACATTTTCTTGAGCCGGTTCGGCAATCCTTGTGGCGAGGCTGCGCGCTTTCTAACATCTCCGTGAAGTTACGGTTATTTAAGAAGGCGCGCCGGGTGTTTGGGTTTAGGTAAGGTGCCATGGTAGGAAATCCACAAGCCGCATTGGAGACAGCCCGCAGGGCCCGCAGCCAACCGCTGGGCCGCGCGATCGCCGGCCTGACCCGCCGTGCGTTGGACAAGCGCGGCTTCGTCGACGTGGAAATCGTCAACCGCTGGCCGGAAATTGCCGGAGAGTTGATCGGCGGCAACAGTTTGCCGGACAAGATCACGTTTTCGCGGGACCGCTCGAAACCGGGCACGCTGCATCTCCTGTTGGCCAACGGTGCTTTGGCGACCGAGATCATTCACTTCGAACCGGTTTTGCTTGAGCGGATCAATCGTTACTTCGGTTTCCGCGCTGTTGGCCGGATCAAGATCATACACGGGCCGATCCCGCGCGCGGCGGCAACAGGCAAAAAGGCCTTACCGCCGCTGAAATCCGAGGCGCGCGCCAAAATCGCCGACAGCCTGTCGTCGATCACCGATGATGAGTTGAAAGACGCTTTGAGCCGGCTGGGCGCCCATGTCGCCCAACGCCGCGCCAGCGAGGAACAACAAACAGAATCCGAATAGGAATTGGAGCCCCCCATGAAGTACACCCGACGCACAGCAATGACCCTCGCCGCGGCCGCGGCTGCGACGTTCGCTGTCGGACCTGCTCGCGCCTCGTCGAAGATCGTCTCGACCGAAGAGGCCATGACCGAATTGGTCTTGGGCGACCCGAACGCCAAGGTCGAAGTGATCGAATACGCATCACTGTCGTGCCCCGCGTGCAAGTATTTCCATCAGGCCGTTTGGCCCGAACTGAAATCGGAATACGTGGATACGGGCAAGGTTAAGTTCATCTACCGCGATTTTCCGACCAACACCCCGGCGCTGGCGGCGGCGATGATCTCACGTTGCGCCGGACCGACCCGCCACAAAGGCATGCTGGATATCTTCTTCGATACGCAAGACCAATGGCTTCGGTCCGAAAACCCGCTGCAAGCCATGGGCATGGTCGCGCGCATGGCGGGACTGGGGCCGAGCGACATCGACGCCTGCCTGAAGAACGCCGATTTGATGAACGGTATCCAGAACGCCGCCCGCGTCGCGTCCGAAGAGAAAGGCGTCCGCTCCACCCCGACCCTGTTCGTCGCGGGCGAGCCTTCGGAAAACGGCATGGACTGGAACATTCTGAAAGCCGAGATCGACGACGCGCTGGCAAAAGCCAACTGATCCCGGGCCCGCGACGGGCTCAAGTTATCCCCAATACGGGCGCGGAAAAGAGTCGACTCGGCTCGAACCGCGCCCGTATAGTCCCCCACATGTTGTGTAGTGGCGTCAAAAAACCGCCACATCTGCGCAATATTGGGGTAGACTGGCACGCCTGGGGAGACCGAAACGCCCGTGCTGCACTTTAAGAAATTACGCCTGAGTGGGTTCAAATCGTTCGTCGAACCCACATCCGTGGACATCGACGCCGGCCTTACCGGGATCGTCGGCCCCAACGGCTGCGGCAAATCGAACTTGGTCGAGGCCCTGAAATGGGTCATGGGCGAAACCTCCGCCAAGCAGATGCGCGGCGGCGAAATGGACGACGTCATCTTTTCCGGCACCGACAGCCGACCGGCGCGTAACGTCGCCGAGGTGGTGCTGACCCTCGACAACGCCGAGAAAAACGCACCGCAGCAGTTCGATGAAGCCGAGGAACTGGAAATTGCCCGCCGGATCGAGCGGGAAAAAGGCTCGCTTTACAAGATCAACGGACAGGACATGCGCGCCCGCGATGTCCAGTTGCTGTTCGCCGACCAAGCGACCGGTGCGCGTTCAACCGCGCTGGTGAGCCAGGGCCGCATCGGCGCCGTCATCGCCGCCAAGCCCACGGAACGCCGTTCGTTGCTGGAAGAAGCGGCCGGAATCCGCGGTCTGCATTCCCGGCGACACGAAGCGGAACTCCGGCTCCGTGGCGCGGAAACCAACCTCGAACGGTTGGACGATATTCTCGTCACCCTCGAAGCGCAGATGGCGGGCCTCAAGAAGCAGGCGCGACAGGCAACCCGGTACCGCAACCTGTCGGACCTGATCCGCACCGCCGACGCGACACTGTTCTATTTGCGTTGGAGCGCCGCGGACACAGAACTGAGCGACGCGCGCCTGCGTCTGAGCGAGATCGAAAAGGGCGTCAACGAGCTGTCGGTCCTTGTCGCCGAAGCAGTGACCAAGCAAGCCGCCGCCGCCGCCGAAATCCCCGCTTTGCGTGACAACGAGGCGGCCGCCGCGGCGGGCCTGCAACGCTTGGTCATCGCCCGCGAAGGCCTGGACGAGGAAGAGCAGCGCATCGAAGCGCAAGCCAAGGAAACGCAAACCCGTATCGAAGAGACCATCGCCGATATCGCGCGCGAACAAGCCTTGGTGGCCGACGCGACCGCCGCGCAGGAGCGGCTCGCCGCGGAACGGACCGCTATCGAGGCCGCGCGCGAGGGCGAGACCGACGCCCGCACCGATGCAGCGGCGGCATTGGACGCGGCGACGGTTCAAGTCAACGAGACCGATACCGCGCTGTCCGCGCTGACCCAACAGGTCGCAGACGCCGAGGCGCGCCGCGCCGCGTTGGAACGCACCGTCGCGGAAATCGACAGCCGGCGCAACCGCTTGGAGAGCCGGCAGCGTGAACTCGACGCGCAAAAGCAAGGATTGGAGGCCGACGCGCCGGAAGCCGAGGCCTATGCCGATGCGGAACGGGATGCGGCGCGGACGGCGGACGCGCTCACCGATGCGCGGGAAACGGCGACCACCGCCGAAGACACGCGGCGAACCATCGAGGCGGAGCGCGAAACCCTACGTGCGGCCCTGAACGACGCCCGCGACGCGGCGACCAAGCTGGACGCCGAAAAAGCCGCGCTCGCCAATCTGTTGGACACCGGCGATCCGGACATGTTCCCGCCGCTGATCGACGCGCTGACCGTGCAGCCGGGGTTCGAAGGCGCGCTCGGTGCGGCGCTGGGCGACGAAATCGAGGCGCCTACCGACGAAGCGGCGCCTGCGCACTGGCGCGACCTGCCGGCGATGGCCGAAGCCCCGGCGCTGCCCGCGGGCGCGACACCGCTCAGCCAATGGGTGCAAGGCCCGCACCAACTATCCCGCCGGTTGTCGCAAATCGGCGTCGTGGAGACCGAGACCCAAGCCCGGGCCATGATGGCGCAGCTCAAAGTCGGGCAACGCCTGGTGACCAGGGACGGTGGGCTGTGGCGCTGGGACGGGTATCTGTTCGCCGCCGGCGCCCCGACATCTGCGGCGCGGCGATTGGAGCAGCGTAACCGGCTCAAGGAACTCGACGGACAAACCGCTGCGGCGCACGCCAAACTGCGGGACGCCGATGCCGCCGCCGAGGCGGCGCGGGCAAAACTGGAAACCGCTGCCGCCGAAGAACGCGCTGCACGCAACGCCGTGCGCGACTGCGAAACGGCGGCCAACGAAGCCCGCGACCGGATGGCGGCGATCAAGGACCGCATGGCAGCGCACAGTTCCAAGATCAGCGGCATCGTCGCCCAGTTGGAGCAGATTGCCGGCGACCTGACGGAGGTAGCGGACGCTCAAACCCGCGCCGAACAGGAACGTGCCGCCCTGCCGGATGTTGCCGCCGACAAGATGCGGATCGACGGCATGCGCTCAACCCTGGCCGAGCAGCGCACGCAGTTGATGGAGTGCCGGGCCAAACACGACGAGATCGAACGGATCGCCCGCGAGCGGGACGACCGGATCGCCGCCATCGGGCGGGAAACGCAGTCCTGGGCCGACCGGCAATCAACGTCCTCGACGCGGAACGAGGAACTGGCGCAGCGGAAAACCGATTTGGAAGCGCAGCGGTCCGCCTTGGCCGAGAAACCCGCGGAACTGAACGCCCGCCGTCAGACCTTGTTGAGCGAAATCGAAACCGCCGAGAAAGCGCGCCGCGACGCCGCCGACGTGCTGGCCACCGCCGAAGCGTTCCTGGCCGAGGCCGACAAGGAACTCCGCGGCGCCGAGGCCAGCATGGCCTCCGCCCGTGAGGAACGGGTTCGCGCCCAGGCCGCCGTCGATCAAGGGCAGCAAACCTGCCTGGCGCTGGCGGAACGGATCGACGACCGGTTGGAGTGCCGCCCGGATCAACTGTTCGAGATCGCGGGTCTGAACCCGGAAAAGCCGCTACCGGAATTGGAGGCGACCGAGCGAAAGGCCGAGCGCCTACACCGCGAACGGGAAACGATGGGCCCGGTGAACCTGCGCGCCGAACAGGAAATGCGCGAGCTGACGGAGCAGATCGAGACCCTGAATACCGAGCGGGACGATCTCATCAAGGCGATCGAGAAGCTGCGCCGCGGCATTTCCGAACTGAACCGTGAGGGTCGCGCGCGCCTGCTGCAATCGTTTGAGGAAGTGAACGAGCACTTCCAGGAACTGTTCGCCAAGCTGTTCGGCGGCGGGCACGCGCATTTGGAACTAACCGAGGCCGACGATCCGCTGGACGCGGGCCTGGAGATCATGGCGAGCCCACCGGGCAAAAAGCTGCAGAATCTGACCCTGCTATCGGGTGGGGAGCAGGCGTTGACCGCCCTGTCGCTGCTGTTCGCCGTGTTCCTGACCAATCCGGCGCCGATCTGCGTGCTGGACGAGGTCGACGCGCCGCTGGACGACGCCAACGTCGACCGTTTCTGCACCATGCTGGAGCACATGTCGAAGACCGAGAGCACCCGGTTCCTGATCATCACGCACCACCGCATGACCATGGCGCGGATGGACCGGCTTTACGGGGTCACCATGTCGGAACGCGGCGTCTCGCAGTTGGTCTCCGTCGACCTGCAAAAAGCCGAGGAAATCCGGGAATCGGCGTGAGGCACGTTAACCCTTGAGAGCGGTTAAGCGATCGATCCCCACCAACCTTAAATCCTTGTAATCCGGGGCCTGAAATGAGTCCTTGCGGGACCGGTTTATTTTGCTAAAACACCCCCGACCACGGGTCGGGAGCGGCTGAGCCCGGCTGTTTTTTTGGGCGCATTGCCGCCTTGGAGGACGCCTTATCATGCCGCAAGACGACACCCGCAAAGGGTCGCCGGAACAGCCTCCGGAAGATATCGCGGCGCTCGAGAGAAAACTCGCCGACGCCCGCGAAACGGAGGAGGCCCGGCGGGTCTGGAAACGGAACTTAAATGAGCCGCCGAAATCGGCGCTCGGGGTTGCGTTTCGGGTGGCCGTCGAGCTAGTTTCCGCCCTGGCCGTGGGGTTCGCCATTGGGTGGGCCCTCGACAACTGGCTCGGGACGAGCCCTTGGCTGATGATCCTGTTCATCGTCCTGGGGGGATGTGCCGGGATGTTGAATGTTTATCGGGTAGCGCAGCGGCTGGGCAGCGGTTTGGGCTATCAACAGACGGGACCAGCGCCGGATAACGCCGAAAACGGCGAGGCGGCGCCGAGAGAAGGAAGAGATCGCAGTGGCTGAGGGACTTTCCCCGCTCGCGCAGTTCGAGATCAAAAAGCTGGTCGATATCCAAATCGCCGGCGTCGACGCTTCGTTCACCAACTCATCGCTGTTCATGGTGTTGACGGTTATCACCGTCAGCGTGTTCCTGCTGGGCGGCATGCGGAAAACCGCGTTGGTACCGGGCCGCTGGCAATCGATGTCCGAAGTATCCTACGTGTTCATCGCCAACATGTTGCGCGACACCGTGGGCAACGAAGGGCGTCCGTATTTCCCGTTCATCTTTACGGTCTTCATGTTCGTGCTGGTCGGCAACATGTGGGGGATGATGCCCTACAGCTTCACCTTCACCAGCCACATCGCGGTGACGTTCACCCTCGCCTTCTTCATCTTCATGGGTGTGACGCTGATCGCCATCGCCAAGCACAAGCTTCACTTCTTCTCGTTCTTTATGCCGCCGGGCGTGCCGATGTACATGGCCCCGTTGCTGGTGCCGATCGAGATCATCTCCTATCTGTCGCGGCCGATTTCCTTGAGCGTCCGTCTGTTCGCCAACATGCTCGCGGGGCACACCCTGCTGAAAGTGTTCGCGGGCTTTATCGTGCCGCTCGGCATCGCCGCGGGGTGGCTGCCGTTCGTCTTCGTCGTCGCGGTCACCGGCCTGGAATTCGTCATCGCGTTCCTGCAAGCGTTCGTGTTCGCGATCCTGACGTGCCTCTATCTCAATGACGCGCTGCATCTGCACTAAGCGCGGAGACCCTCTTCAACAGATCAACCAACCTAGAAAGGATTATTCCCATGGAAGTTGAAGCTGCTAAGGCGCTTGGCGCCGGCCTCGCCGTTATCGGTGTTATCGGATCCGGTATCGGTATCGGCAACATCTTCTCCTCCTTCATCCAGGCCGTCGGCCGGAACCCGTCCGCGCAAAGCGCCGTGTTCCCGATGACCATGCTGGGCTTCGCGCTGGTGGAAGCCATCGCGCTGTTCGCGCTGGTTGTCGCGCTCGTTATTCTGTTCGGTTAATTGCCGCCGGGGGCTTAGGCCCCCGCGCACAGACGGCTGAGGTGGCGGTGTTATGCCCCAACTAGACGTTACGACGTTCGCGCCGCAAATCGTGTGGCTGGTGATCACCTTCGGGGCGATGTTCCTCATCATGTGGAAAGTCATCGTGCCGAAGATTTCCGATTCGTTGGAAACCCGGCAAATGCGGCTTGAGGACAACCTCAAGAAGGCCGAGGACCTAAAACGGGAGGCCGAGGCGACTTTGGCCGCCTACGAGAAGGCCCTGGCCGACGCACGGGCGCAAGCGCACGACGACATCCAGGCGATCCAAAGCAAACTGCACGAAGCGGCAACTCAGGAAGAAGAAGACCTGACGGCGAAGCTCGACGCCAAATTGGCTGAGAGCGAAAAAGCCATCGCCGCCGAGGTCGAAAAGGCCATGGAGAACGTCCGCGGCATCGCTGCGGATGTGGCGGCATCAGCGGTCGAGCAACTGGCCGGCGAGGCGCCGAAAGCCGCCGACGTCGAGAAAGCCGTCGATGCGGCGCTTTCGGGCAAGGCGTAAGGGGAGATCGGGATGTTCACAGATCCAACCTTTTGGGTTGCCGTCGGCCTCTTCGTTTTCTTAGGCCTTATCGCCAAACCGGTTCTGGGCTTCGTCACCAAGGGATTGGACGAGCGCGCCGACAAGATCAAGAACGAGCTCGACGAAGCCGAACGCCTTCGAAACGAGGCACAAGAGCTGCTGGCGCAATATCAGCGCAAACAACGCGATGCCGCCAAGGAAGTGGAAGCCATCATCGCCCACGCGAAGGAAGAGGCCGAGCGCATGGACCGCGAAGGCCGTGAAAAGCTGGCCGCGTCGTTGGAACGGCGGGAAAAGCTGGCGATGGAGCGGATTGCCCTCGCCGAGCAACAGGCGACCGCCCGCGTTCGCGCACACGCGATCGAGGTTGCTGTGGTCGCGGCAGAGAGCGTGCTGGCCAGCAACGTGAGTGACGCCAAGGCCGGCGCTCTCGTGGATGACGCGATAAAAGCACTTCCGGACCGCCTCAACTAAGGCGAATCGATCCGGCTGGATTCCGATGGGGAGGCTTCGGCCTCCCTTTCTTTTTGCCGGAAAAGCGTATCCACACTGAGATATCGGATTACCCTTCTCAGCGCCGGTTCTCCGCCGTATAAACGTCGGATGCGCAATCGCTCACTCGCTCTCGGCCTGTCCGTCTTCGCTATGTCCATGCTGTCGATTGGGCCGTTGGCGGCGTCGGATTTCGACGGCGAAGTTCTGATTGCACCTCCTCCGCCCAATTGGATCGGCGGCAGTCCGTCGTCGACCGAGGGCGGAGACATCGAACGCGCATGGCGCAGGCCCGGAACCAGCGACGCGGATGCACTTGAGCGGGTGGTGATATCCCGAACAGCCAACGCCGATGACGCCGATGCACGCGCGATCGTCAGACGCTGGCAGCAAGACTTTACAGCGCCGTGCGAGACGTCGGAGCAAACCGAGATTGACGGGATCGTTGCGTCCATCGGCAACGCCTCTGTCGCGTCGGCGATCTGCGGAATGCCCGACGGCCGAACGACCTACGCACGGGCGATGGTGTTGGCGGGCGAGTTTCATACGTATCAGGTCGTGCGGTCTTGGGCGGGCGATGCCGGCAATCCCGGCAATCCGCGCGACTCGCAACGGTTGGCCCGCGCCTGGGACACGTATTTTTCCCGTATCTCGGTCTGCAATACGCTGGCAGATGTCTGCGATGCCGATCATGCCGCGTCCGTGCACGCCCACCCGCGTTTCAAAGAGATGCGCCAGTTACAGGCGGCGGAACGGCCGGTGTTGGGGGTCAGTCAGGTCCTCCAAGGCGCCAACGCCTTCGGCCGGATCACCGGTCGCGCCGAAGCATGCGGCGAAGACGTTACCCCGCTATTGCTGCGGGTCGGCCGCATGTTCGACTACGTTACCGCCAACGACGCCGAGTCTACGGCCGCCCAATCGCGGTTCGAAATGGCCCGCGAGGATTCCAAGCGAGCAAGTGGCGACCTTCCTGCCGAGGTCTGCGGTGAAGTGAGGCGCCAATTCCGTGAGCACCCGAGCCGCGTACAAGGCTTTGCCCGCTATATTATCGGATTGATCTGATGGCCAGGGGGATCACGGAAATCGAAGCCTCCGGCACGCCGGAGGATATTGGCCGCGCCATCGGTCACGCGGTTGGGACTTCGGTCCACGATACGGTCCTGAGCCAGCGGGAGTTCGCCGGGACGTACGAAGCGTTTGGCGAAAGTGCATATCTGGCATCGTTGCAGGATCACGCCGAGGCGGCGTATCCGCTGTATATGCGCGAACTGCGGGCGATGGCGGACGCCGCCGATATCGACCCACAAAAGTTGTTCCTGTGGAATTGCCGCGGGGATCTGAGACTGTCACCGGAATTGGCAGCGCAACGTTTGTCGGCATTGACCGATGGGTGCACGACAGTCCTTTGCCCTGGCGACTTCGAGGCGGGCCTGCCAGCCATCATCGCACACAACGAAGACGGCGACGGCGCGTTCCAGGCACACCGCTATTGGGTGCGTGCACGTCCTAATGGTGCGCCCGGTTTCGAAAGCTACCTGTATCCGGGGATGCTGGCCGGTCACAGCGTCGCCGTCACCGATGCCGGTTTGGTCCAAACCATCAATAATATCCGATGTGACGACCTCAAACCGGGAATCCCGCGGCACTTTGTCTGCCGCGCCGTGCTGGACGCCGAGACCATTCCCGAGGTTATCGGACATCTTCGACGGGACGATCGCGCCTCCGGTTTTCATCACGCCATCGGCATGGCAGGTGAAGCCGTTCCTCTATCGGTCGAGGCCCCGGCCAGCAAGGCCGTCATCAATATGGTGACCTCCCCGCGCGCGCATGCGAATCATCTCTTGGATGACGCCTTTGCCGGTCTCGGCCAGGTGACCACATCATCGTCTGCCTATCGGCAGAAGACCTGCGATGCTTACTTGGCCGACGGCGGCGACGCCAGAGTACCAACGCAGATCCTTTTTCAACGTAGCGACGACGGTGGCGAGAGTGTCTTGCGCCGCCCCGGCGACGGTGGCGACGATTACGGGTGCACCCTGGTCACAGCGATATTCGAGATCGGCCCCGAACGGGTGACATGGAAGCTCCATGGTGGGCCCGATGAGCAGAACATTCTGAGCGGCGAGGCCGTCGTTTAGGCTTTGTGCGCGACGAAACAGGACCAACCAATCTTCTCGCATTGCGCCAACCCAAGGGCGAACCGCCACATGTCTTCGTTATAGGCGAATATCCGCGCATCGATATCTGAAGAAATCGATGTCCGGCAATGATCTATGCGGGCCAACAGGTTCTCGAAGTGCCGAGCCATGTGTGGATCCCATCTGTAGGCGGTTGCATTCGAGAAACCCGACTTGTCGAGCCCGCCAAGGAACTCGGCCTCGTCAAACAGATCCTCTGATCCATGACGTTCCGCGATTTTCGCGAGCTCAGCTGGTTCACACCGCGTGCGAAAGGTCGTTTGATCGCTGAATATCATCCGGCCACCCGGACGCAGCACTCGATATGCCTCGGTAAAAACCTGCGGCTTGCATGTCGCATGCACAGTCGCCTCTTGGCACCACCAAACATCGAATGTCTCGTCCGCGAATGGCAGCGTGTGAAAATCCGCGTTCTCGGTGTCGATCCGAGACCGGAGCCCGGCCATATCGCTCACCATCCGTGCGCGAGCCGTATGCGCCTGCTCAAGGTTCGTCGCCAAGACCCTGGCCCCTCGGTCGCGCGCGAGATAGCGCGCGGTCGCCCCCCAACCACTCGCGACCTCCAACACATGCGTGCCGACGGACACCCCCGCGAGGTCCGCCATTCGGCGCTTGGTCTCAATCGTCGCTGCCTCCAAATCCAGGTCTCTTGTGGGATACAAACCAAAATGAATGCTGTCCCCCCAAACCCGCGCGTACAGGGTTTCGACATCGGCGAGACCATAATGACCACCGGCGGCATCATTCTCTGGGTAATCGATCACCATAAAACGCCCTCAATCCTTTCATGAAACGCAAAGGGTCATGCCCGTTGAAGAACATGAGAGGATTTGAGGAGTTTTTATGCGCATCACGGATCAGATTGGCGGACGGAACACAGCGGCAGAGCGCGAGATACTGCCCTACATCGAGCGTTTGGAGGCGATCGCCTTTTCCTATGGCGTGAAGCTCAGTCTCGAAACAGATTTTCACGAGCTCAAGGAAACCAACGAAGCGGTCGGTAAACTGCCGCTGACACCGAATTTCGATCCGGACAAGATCGATATCGGCCCAAGCAACGGCATGTGGATGAAAGGCGTCGACCTACATGGCCGCATCGTCTTTACCCAAGCCGCCAGGATCTACGATTGCAGTGCCACCACATTGGCGCTGCTGCACCAAAGCCTGGAAGCATTCTATAGCGATCCATCGACCGCTGCGGAAGACGGAGAGACATGCGTCTGCGAGGCACCCGTAACACACGCCATCAACGGTGCCGTCGCGTATCACGGTGAGATCTGGTTGGAAAAACCATTCCGCGCCCGGGGTCTCACCATCAGCCTGCCCCGACTGATGTTAGCGCTCATCTTGCTGCGCTGGCGCCCGGATTACGTATTCGGGATGACACAACCCGGTATCTGTACCAAAGGTGTCAGCGCGAGGTATGGGTACCGCAATATGCAGCCGCACGGGATGATCTGGACCGTACCGTCGACTGGCACCTTAGACGAATGGATTGTCTGGAATGAGCGGCGTGACTTGGAATTGCTGATTACGCCGCCATGAACGGAATGTCGATATCGGGCCGCATTTCAACCATCGACAAGAGTGTCGGCGTCCCGCGCGTGTCACGACTGCGCATCAACAGCCGCCGATACGGAACCCATAGGGGGTCTCTCTCGGGGCGGCGGATATAGGCCAAGACGTGATCGACCCTGATGTCGCCGGATTCCATCACCTCGTCATACGCATCGCAGACCCGCTCATCGAATTCATAGTCGGGTTGCGAGCGGGTTGGTGGCCGGCCGACGGCTTGGTCGGCCCAGTCGACCCCGAACACGATAGCGGCGCTTGAGGCCTTTCCGACGTGGCTGATCAGCAGCGTTTCATCGGCGATGTCGTGCTGGAAGCCCAAAATCCGCATTCCGACGTGACGGTTTTCGGGATTCGCCGTTTTGTCACGCCATATGCTTTCTTTTCGGTCCCATTGCTCAAAGGTTTGGGCGATGAGCCCCCCCTCCTGACGGACGGACGCCACATCCCGCGCCGCGACACTGGTCCCCAGGAACGGCGAAACATCGGCGAAAGCGACTGTCTCGAACAATCGCTCCAGCGCCTGTTCTGGTGTGAGACCCGTCTCGGTCGCCCAAGCGCCCCAGAAGTACTCCAGCGTGACATCTGTTCTCGGATCGCAGCCGTCAATGAGCTTGGCGATCCCGGAAAGGGCGCCGAACGCGACCCGCGCCACATTCCAGCGAACCTTTACACGGCCATTTTGTACGTGGAACTCGGCCATGCCGAGATGCATTAGGGCGAATCTGCGTCCCGTGGGACTGCGCCCCATGCTTTGCCAAGGCAACTGACGCCCGCTGTCATCAAGCCAGCAGCTCATCTGCTGGTCGAGCGCTCCAGGGGAAGTGCCCGCATCAGATCCACTGTCATGATACAAAGGCGTTATTCCCCCGTCGCGTGGGACCGCTAAGTCCCGGTATTGTAGGCTTTCAGCAAGTGAAGGAAATTCGCCTTCACATCATCATCTTCAATGCGATCAAGCTCTTTTGCAAGCTGCAAGGCCCTTCGCGAAATCTTCTCATCATCTGCAGCGGCGTCGCTCAACCCTTCGAAAAAGAAGCTCACAGGCACGTCCAAAATGTTGCACATATCCCAAAGACGGCTCGAACCGATCCTGTTCGTGCCTTTCTCGTACTTTTGCACCTGTTGAAAACTGATCCCCAGCTTTTCACCAAGTTGCGTCTGCGTGAGGCCTCGCATAATCCGGACCTCGCGCAATCGATGGCCGACGTGAACATCTGTCGGGTGTGGCATAATCTCTTAGTCTCCAATGTAACAGCGCGCAGGGAGTGTCCCGACGCTCGCATTGCGATTATAGTATCACAAACCATGATAAACATTGTGGTTAATCACATTTATTGTGACAACTACGTACTCTAGAGCAGCGGCAACTGGGCATCGCCCGGATCGAGCATAGCCAGCCACTCTTCCTCGGAAATCACCCGAACTCCCAGTTCCTCGGCTTTTTTCAACTTTGACCCTGCGCCGGGGCCGGCGACGACCAAATCCGTCTTCTTGGAGACAGATCCCGAGACTTTTGCGCCCAATTGCTCGGCCCGCGCCTTGGCCTCGGACCGCCCCATCAATTCGAGCGAGCCTGTAAAGACAATGCTCATTCCGCTCAGCGCTGAGTCATTCTGTGCTCTCTCAACCGGTTCAACGTCGATGAGAGCGATCAACTCGTCCAAATCCGCGCGTGATTGCGCGTTTCCGAAAAATGCCATCAAATCCGCTGCCACCGAGGGACCGATCCCATCGATGGCAACCAATTCCATGTACGCCTCGCCTTCGGAATCGCGCACAGCAGCTTCCATATGGTCAATCCACGACGTGGCATCACCATACGCCAACGCCAGATCTCGCGCGGTGGTCTGGCCCACTTGGCGAATGCCCAGTGAATAGATGAACCGTGCGAGATCGATCTGACGGCGCGCGCGGATGGCGGAGAACAGATTTGCGCTCGATGTCTCGCCCCAACCCTCACGGTCAACGATTTTCAGATCCGCTTGGGCGTCTCGGTCTTCCAAAGTAAAGATATCCGCAGGCGTGCGCACGATCCCTTCGTCGTGGAAAGCGTCGATGGTTTTGCCGCCAAACCCTTCGATGTCGAAAGCATCCCGGGACACGAAGTGCTTCAGCCGTGCCACCTGCTGATAGGGGCATTCCAATCCGCCCGTGCAACGACGCACCGCTTCACCGTCCGGCCGAACGGTCTTGGTTTTCAACTCACACGGGCAAATCTCCGGTGGCGACCAAATGACAGCATCCGCCGGGCGTTTGTCTTTGAGTACCTCAACGATTTGCGGAATGACGTCTCCGGCCCGCTGCACGATGACGCGGTCACCGATCCGGGCATCCAATCGCTCAAGGACCTCGTCCTCGTTGTGCAGGGTCGCACGGCTGACAACGACCCCGCCGACCGTGATCGGCTCAAGTTCTGCGACTGGAGTCAGCGAACCCGTGCGACCGACCTGGACGCGAATATCGTTCAATATCGTTTCCGCTTTTTCCGCCGGGAACTTATGCGCGATCGCCCACCGCGGTGCTCGGCTGACAAATCCCAACCGTTGCTGCAGGTCCAAGCGGCTCACCTTGTATACGACGCCATCGATATCATAAGGCAGCGTCGCCCGCGCCGACGCGAGATCCGCATAAGCGGCGAGCGTCTCCGCTTCTGAGGCGCACAAAGCCGCCCGTTCGTTGGTGGATAGCCCCCAAGACCTCAGACGTTCGTAGAAAGCCCACTGATCCGGCCAATCGGCATCGCCGCCGTAGCCTTGCTCATTGGCGCCGCTGACGGCACCCCACGCATAGACAAACAGCGTCAAAGGCCGAGAGGCCGTTACCGCCGGGTTCTTTTGGCGTAGAGAGCCAGCGGCGGCGTTCCTCGGATTGGCAAAGATCTTTCCGTCCTGTGCTTCCTGGCGTTCGTTCAGAGACAAGAATTCCTGTTTCGACATGAAGACTTCGCCGCGAACCTCAATGACATCGGGGAACTCTCCGCTCAACGTTTCCGGGATATCCGGCAACGTCCGAAGGTTCTCCGTGACATCCTCCCCTTCGCGGCCATCTCCCCGCGTTGCCCCTTTTACGAACTTGCCGTTTTCGTAGCGAAGTGAAATGGACAGGCCATCGATTTTTGGCTCGGCGACCATATCGATCGCCTCGTCGGCTCCCATGTTTAAGAACCGCCGGATACGTGCGTAGAACTCAAACACATCATCGTCGGCGAAAGCGTTCCCGAGGGACAGCATCGGTGGCGCATGCCGTACCTTGCCGAACCCTTGCGAGGGTGCGGCGCCCACGTTCTTGGACGGACTGTCGGCACGCACGAGATCGGGAAACCGTGCCTCGATGTCGTCGTTCCGGCGCCGGAGAGCATCGTATTCGGCATCGGAGATGACTGGCGCGTCCTGTTGGTGGTAGGCAAGATCGTGCGCGGCGATTTCAGCGGCCAAGTTTTCCAATTCCACCGCGGCATCAGGCTTCAACAGCTCGGCCACGGGAATTTTCCGAAGCGTGCCGTCGCTCACGCGGCCGCTCCGTTCAGCAGACTTTCCGCCGCCTGGCGCGCTTCGCCGGTGATCTCAGCGCCGGACAGCATCCGCGCAATTTCCTCACGCCGGTCTGTCGCAAGCAACGGCTTGACCTCCGTGCGGACCTGACTGTCCGAAGCGTCGCTCTTGCGGACAGTCAAATGCTGATCACCCCTTGCCGCAACCTGCGGGGAATGGGTTACAACAAGGACTTGTGCAATCTGGCCCAGTGCCGCCAACCGTTCGCCGACGGCCGCGGCAACGGCGCCGCCGATCCCCGCGTCCACTTCATCGAAAACCAAGACAGGAACGGGGTCCGCTTCCGCCAGGATGACTTTCAATGCCAACATAAACCGCGCCAATTCGCCTCCCGATGCGATCTTCGCGAGCGGCCCCGGATCGGAACCTGGATTGGTTGCAACCGAAAATTCCACCCGGTCCATGCCGACAGCGGA
This sequence comes from Rhodospirillales bacterium, assembly GCA_965601835.1. Classification (GTDB taxonomy): domain Bacteria; phylum Pseudomonadota; class Alphaproteobacteria; order Rhodospirillales; family Casp-alpha2; genus UBA4479. The sequence goes on along the minus strand of OZ271842.1, from coordinate 3,433,872 downwards.
CCAGCGCTCCTCCGGCAGTTCCGAGACCGACGTTGCGAATAGGGCGTTCCCCAGTTTCAGAGGAGAAAGCTCGCCCATAACCGCGTCGTCGAGACGCGCCGCCGCAGCCTGCCGGGCAGTTTGCAGGGTTTTCGCGGCGGCCACATATGCTTCTTTCGCCGCTGTTTCTTGTTGCTGCAACTCGCGAAGAGCGAGCCCGCCGGCGTCCATGTCGGCGAGATCGGTGGCGAACCGGTCATGGAGATCGGCAAGGCCATCGACGGACACATCGAATTTGCGTGCCGCCGCTCTGAGCGCGAACAGCCGCTCCTCCGCCGCCTCCAACGCCGCCGGATCCATGTCCATATCGCCGGCCGCTTTGTCGAGATATCCTTGCGCGTCGGCGGTTTCACTCACGGCGCGGCTCAAAGCGGCGATGGTCTCGTCCAAGGCGCCGCCGGCGTGCTGTGCGGCACGTTCCAGCGCGCCTAAGGCCCGCGACAACTGCAAATCCGCACCGCCCTCGCCAGTCAGGAACTCAACCGCTTCACTCATGGCCGCCGAGATTTGCTCAGCATGTTGCAGCAGTTGACGCTGGTCCGCCAAGCTTTGCTCCTCGCCCGGTGCGGGCGCCAGTTCGTTCAACTCGTCAACCGCGTGCCGAAGGAACTCCTCATTGGCCTTGGCCTCGGCGGCGGCGGCCTCCGCATCGGCCAAGGCTTTGCGGGCGACGGTCCAGCCGTCATATGCGTTGCTTACGGCATCGCGTTCCGGCTGCAACCGACCAAAGGCATCCAAGAGCGGGCGATGCGCCGCCTGCTCAAGCAGCCCTTGCGTTTCGAATTGACCATGAATTTCGACCAGCGTCGCGCCGATCTGTTTCAATAGGCCGACACTGATCGGCTGGTCGTTAACGAACGCCCTCGTACGGCCGTCCTGGCGCAAAACGCGCCGAAGGATCAGGTCCTCGCCTTGCGTGTCGACGCCGCTATCGGTGGCAAGCCTGCGGGCATCGTGATCGTCGGCCAGATCGAAAGCGGCCGAGACACTCGCCTGCTCGGCACCGCGCCGGATGAGCCGTGCCTCGGAGCGGTGGCCCAGGGCCAGCCCGAGCGAATCCAACAAGATAGATTTGCCCGCCCCGGTCTCTCCTGTCAGGACCGACAAGCCGGACTCCAGCGTCAGATCGAGCTTTTCAATGAGGACCACGTCCCGGATCGATAACCGCGTCAGCATGGAGCGCTACTTTCGAATGATCGTGATCCGGCCGACGTCACCAAAGCTTGTACCAAGGTCGCTCCGGCACGATTTCGGGCTTGTCTTGGAAAAGGTCATACGAATTGGCGTACCAGTCGCTGCCCGGGAAGTTATGCCCCAAAACAGATGCGGTTCGCCGAGCTTCGGCATCAATGCCGAGCGCCAGATACGACTCTGTCAATCTGTGCAGCGCTTCCGGAACGTGCGTGGTGGTCTCGTAGCGTTCGACCACTTCCTTGAACCTATTGATCGCCGCCAAATAGTGGCCCTGCGTCTGATAATAGCGGCCGATCTCCATCTCCTTGCCGGCCAGATGGTCGTATGTAAGATCGATCTTGATTTCAGCGTCTCTCGAATATTCCGAGTCGGGGAAGCGCTGCGTCACTTCATTAAGCGCATTCAACGCCAGCTCGGTCATACGTTGGTCCCGCGCCACGTCGGAAATCTGCTCGTAGTATGACAATGCCTTCAGATAATAGGCATACGGCGTGTCGCGGTGCGCGGGATGCAGTTGTGTGAAGCGGTCCAGTGCGATGATGGCATCGTCATATCGGTTGGACTGGTAATAGGCGTACGCCGCCATCAATTGCGCCTTGGTCGCCCATACAGAATAGGGATGCTGTCTTTCGACCTCGTCGAACTCCGACGCCGCCGCGCTGAAATTGGTCGTTTGCATGAGATCCATAGCCCGGTTGTAGATCTCGGCGACAGGCCGCTCCTGGTACTCGGGCTCTTCGACAGCCGTGCATGCCGCGACCATGGACACCATGCATCCGGCAACAAGCAATCGTTTGCTGACACCTGTGAAGTTCATGTCACCCGCGGTACCCGCTCTTATCCTGTTAAGGCTGCGTAGATTATATCACGCGGAACCAGGGCTCCGGCAACATCTGAGCAATGACAAATCGGAAAAAAACCGGCCCAGAAAAGCGCCGGACTTGGCCTTAGGAAGCGGCAGCGGCCTCGGCGGCGATACCCCCGTCGACGGCGAACTTCTTCGCGTCGCCTCGGACCACGTCCCACGTCCATGCCGTCGGATCGGCGAACAGCGCGTGCAAGACCTGGTTGTTCAGCGCGTGGCCGGAGCGCACGCCGTGAAAACGACCGATGATCGGCCCACCGGCGAGATACAGATCGCCGATCGCATCCAGCGCCTTGTGGCGGGCAAACTCGTTATCGAAGCGAAGACCGTCTTCGTTAAGAATGCCGTCGGTGTCGACGACAATTGCATTTTCCAAGGACCCGCCGCGCGCCAGACCGGCGGCGCGCATCGCTTCGACCTCATGCAAGAAGCCGAATGTCCGCGCTTTGGCCAATTCCTTGCAAAATGCGCCGTTGACGACCGAAAGGCTGGCAGATTGGCGTTTGATGACATTGTCGTCGAAGTCCACCTCGACATCGACGGTCTGTTTTTCGTCGGGTGACAAAACCGCCCGACCGGCATCGGTATCGACCGAGACTTCTTTCAGGATACGAATAACCCGGCGGGGCGCATCAAGCTCAATCACACCGGCATCGACGATCATCGCAACGAAGGGATCGGAGCTGCCGTCCATGATCGGCACTTCACAGTTGTCCACTTCGATCAGCGCATTGTCGATCCCGCACCCGGCAAGAGCCGCCATGAGATGCTCTACGGTGCCTACGGTCGCACCACTTTCATTCGCCAAAACGGAGCACATGCGCGTATCGACGACACGATCCCATCGCGCCGGGATACGCCCGTCCCCGTCGACGTCCGTTCGAACGAAAACGATGCCGTGATCGGCATCCGCCGCCTTAATCGTCATATTGACGGTGACACCGGTATGCAGCCCAATGTCTGCGCAGTGGATGTCGGTTTTCAGCGTTCGTTGACGCACAACGTCTTCATCATCGACAAGGAGGTCGGCACATCCACTGGAAGCTTGATCGAACATAAAAAAGGCGAGTCCTCGTAATCCCCGGGGCCCGTGATGCGGGCTTATTTGGTTGCCTAACGATTTAGCAACAGCGTTTGCGTCGCTCAAATCAACATTTGTTTCGGATTGTTACTAAAAAATTCTTATATAACAAATACTTAAAGGCCTACTGTTTCCACCTGGGCCGGTGTCAGCCCGCTATCTCTCGTCCATTCGCGTCACCGTGCGGTCGCAAAAAGGGGCGCTTCGACGAAGCGCCCCTTCCATCAATGCGAAATCGCCGGGTTAATTGGCCTGGCGTCGAAGAAACGCCGGGATATCCAGCAAGTCGTCTTCATCCGCACTTTCGACCGGTCGATCATCCGGGTCGAGCCCACCAAGCGTGGGTTGCGGCGCGGCCTGGGCGCTTCCCTGGCCAACCACAACACGGGGCGTCGTAGGCTCGCCGGTATTCAGCGTGCTCGCCGCTTTCGGCTCACTGTCGCGAGCTGGCACCGGCTCGGCTTTTTGTCCGCCGGTCACTTTCTCCACGGCTGCCCGGCCCGTACCGGTGACGAGTTCGAACAAGCTCATCTTACCTTTGCGGCCGCTGGACTCACCTTCTGACGCCTTGCCGCCATTGACCAAAGCGGCCTCGGCCATGGGATCCGCACTTTCGGAAACGTTCAGCTTGTCCGGTTTTGTGTCGGCTGCAGGCTTCGGAATGAAAGCGTCTTTGTCGCCCAACTTCGGAGTTGCCGGTGGCGGCACTTCTTCGTCCGCAGCTTCTGCTGCGACGTCCTCTGCCTCTTCGGCTTCTTCTGCCGCAGCGGCAGGTTCGGCGGGCGTCTCAGTAGGTTGCACCGTTTCTGCGGCGGGCTCCGGCTCCGACTCGGGCTCCGGAGTTTCGATCTCAGCCGCCGCGGCAGGTTTGGCGTCGGAAATCTCAAACATCGGCGCCTGCGGCTCGTCCTCCGCCGGTGCCGTTTCCGCGATGTCTTCGCTCACGGCAGCCGCCACTACGGCTGCAGGGAGCGGCGTATTCGTCGTCGGATCGAGCGTCGGCGCTTGCGCCGCCGGCACACGTCGGACCGGCAGTTCCGCGGCGTCGGGCGTTGCTGCGGCTTTCGGAGGCTCCGGCTTCACCGTCCGCACGGGTGCGGGCTCGTTGACCGTCAGGATCTGCGGCCGCGGCTGCTCGGCGGCGGCGGCATCGATTCCCGTCGCAACCACCGAGACCCGCATCATACCATCGAGCTCGCTGTCGAACGCGGAACCGATAATGATATGCGCGTCGTGATCGACCTCGCCGCGGATGCGGTTGGCGGCCTCGTCCACCTCGAACAAGGTGATGTCGCGGCCACCGGTAATGTTGATCAGCACGCCTTTGGCACCCTTCATGGAACTGTCGTCCAAAAGCGGGTTGTTGATCGCCGCTTCAGCGGCCTCCAATGCGCGGCGTTCGCCTTCGGCTTCGCCGGTGCCCATCATCGCTTTACCCATCTCGCCCATGACGGCACGGATGTCCGCAAAGTCGAGGTTGATCAGTCCGGGCATGGTCATCAGGTCGGTAACCCCCCGAACACCGGAGTACAAAACCTCATCCGCCATGGCGAAGGCGTCGGCGAAGGTCGTGCTCTCATTAGCGATCCGGAAAAGGTTTTGGTTCGGAATGATTATCAGCGTATCGACGTAGCTCTCGAGATCCTGAATCCCCGCGTCGGCGATCCGCATCCGGTGCGACCCTTCGAACTGGAACGGTTTGGTCACCACCGCAACCGTCAGGATGCCCCGCTCCTTGGCCGCTTTGGCGATCATCGGCGCCGCACCCGTCCCGGTGCCGCCGCCCATGCCGGCGGCAACGAAGACCATGTGCGCGCCTTCGAGCTCATCCATCACTTTGTCCATGCTCTCTTCGGCGGCAATCCGGCCGACATCGGGCCGGGACCCTGCGCCGAGGCCCTCGGTCACATCAGCGCCGAGTTGCACCCGGCGGTCGGTTTTCGACCGAACAAGCGCCTGTGCGTCGGTATTGGCGACGACGAAGTCCACGCCTTGGAGTTCCTTGGCAATCATGTTGTTCACGGCGTTGCCGCCGGCACCGCCGACGCCGAGAACCGTAATGCGCGGCTTTAACTCGGGGGTGCCGCCGTCCCCGGGTACGCTAATGTTGATACTCATGTCAGTCTCCAGTGCTTCAAATACGTTTCAACGAAAGGGCTCGTGAATCCTCGCGGTCCGCGAGGCGTCGTTCGATGTCGTCTGCGGGGCATTTTCAGAAGTTCTCCCGCAACCAATGGCCGATACGCCCAAACCACCCGTTCGGCGGTCCGACGAGATCGGCGGACAATTCCATTTCATCGTTGGCGTGGGCGACGGCGTACCGCAGCAGCCCCGCCGCGGTCGAGAACGCCGGCCCCGACACCGCGTCGGCCAATCCGTCGATCTGCAAGGGCGCTGCCGCCCGCACATGATGGCCGAAGGCCTGCGACGCCATTTCCACGATGCCCGTCAATTGAGACGTGCCACCCGTCAACACCACGCGGCCCGCCAACTGGGCGAAGCCGGCTTTCTCCAATCGCTCCTTGGCGAGATCGATGATCTCCTCGACCCTGGGCCGGATGATGCCGACCAACATGGACCGCGGCACTTGAACCGTCCCGGTTTCGTCGTTCTCACCGACCAGAGGCACTTGGATCACTTCGCCGTCGTCAGACGCCGACGGCAGGCACGTGCCGTAAAGAGTCTTCATCCGTTCCGCGTGCGCCAGCGGCGTCGACAAACCACGTGCGATATCATTGGTAATGTGCGCCCCGCCGACGGGAATCACGCAGGTGTGGACAAGCTCCCCATCAAAGAACACGGCAATGCTGGTCGTTCCGCCGCCGATGTCGATGCACGCGGTTCCGATCCGTTTTTCATCCTCGACCAGGCATGCCAATCCGGATGCGAACGGTGACACGACCATGTCATCGACCCGAAGGTGGCAGCGCTCGACCACGGCGCGCAGGTTCCGGAGCGGCGCCTGCAATGCGGTCACGAGATGCACGTTGACGCCGAGAGTCTCACCGAACATGCCAATGGGATCGCGTACGCCTCTGTTGCCGTCCACGGTGAACCCGACGGGTGTTTTGTGCAGGACCTCCCGGTCGTCGCCGGTGCTGTCGCTCAACATTGCCGGATCCATGAGGCGGCGCATATCGTGCTCGGTGATGCCATGCCCGCCGACTGACACCTCGCACGCGACGAGGCGTGACTGCGGTTTGCCCGAAGATACATTGATGACCACACGATCGATGTTGTCGCCGGCCATTTGCTCGGCGCGCTCGACCGCGGCGCGGACCGCATGCTCGGTCGCCGCCAAATCGACGACGGCGCCATTCCGCATACCTTGCGACTGATGGCTCCCGATGCCGACGATCTTGGGCCCGGTCTCACCGTACGGCCCCCGTTCAACATTCGGCTTGGCGATCAAGCACGCGACCTTGCTCGTTCCGATATCCAAAGCGGCGACGAAGCCAGAGCGCGCTTTTAATGTGGATCCGTTTTTCTTCATGCCTCGTTTCTCAACAACTCTTTGCAGGCGATCAGGTTTGCTGACCGCTCTCCTTTGGTCCCTTGCGCACAATCAACCGGTCCGGAATCCGCAGATCCAGAACGGTCACGTCTTTGTCGAATACCTTGTGGGTGCGGTGATACTCGGCCAGCGTTCGCCACGCAGCGGCCGGATCGCTCTCCGGCAAGCGGACGACGATCCCGTCCCGCAGATGCAGATTCCATCGCCGGCCACCGACCCACGTCGCGGCCTGTACCATGCTCATCAATCGGGGCTCGGTACCCAGCAGGGCGATCAATTCGGCGGCGCGGAACTGTGCGTCATCACCGATGACCAAGATGAGATCTTTGTACGGTTCGAGATGACGGTCCAAGATCACCACGCCATCGGCGTCGACCAGATGCAGGTCGCCGTCCTTTTGCCACAACGCCAAAGGTTCGCGCTCAACGATGCTGACCAAGATCGTATCCGGCAGCATGCGTTCAATGGTCGTCGCCCGAACCCAAGGCAAGGCCTCCACCCGTTGCTTCGCTTCGTCGATATCGAAGGCCAAGATCGGCGCACCGCGCGCGACGTTGAGCGTATCGAGGAGCTGCGTGGGATCCGTTTGTTGACGGCCGCTGACCATCACTTCCTGGACCCGGAAACCCATTGCCGCACTGGCCGAGATCATCGTCCAACGCGCCTGCTCGACGGCCGCCGATGCAATACCGGCGCTGACCGCATACCAACCGCCGCCAACAATCGTCGCCATAACGAGCGCGGATGCCGCGGAAACAGCCCAGGTGCGGCGCCAAAGCGGCCGAACACGCGGCCGCGGCGAGGCCGAGGGGGTTGCCGTATCTTCTTTTCTAGCCCACGCGATCATCCGTCATCGCACTCCGCGTTCTCAACCATCCACGTCACCAGTTCGGCAAACGACATCCCGACAAAGGCCGCCTGCTCAGGCACCAGGGACGTTGCCGTCATGCCGGGTTGGGTGTTCACCTCGAGGAGACAGAGTCGCTCCCCGTCGAAACGGAAATCCGCCCGTGACACACCTCTACAACCCAGCACTTGGTGCGCCTTCAAGGCGTGGTCCAAACAAGCGTCGTAGATCGACTTGTCGATCTTGGCCGGCACGACGTGGTTGGACCCGCCCTCAACGTACTTAGCTTGGTAATCGTAAAAATTTCGTTCCGTTTTGATTTCGGTGACGGCCAATGGCCGGTCACCCATCACGGCAACGGACAGCTCTCGGCCGGCGATGAACTCCTCCACCATCACCTTGTCACCATGCGGCCAACCGGTTCCGGCGAACGCAGGTTCGTTATCGCCTTCTTGCACGATATGGACGCCGACACTGGACCCTTCGTTGTACGGCTTGATGACGTAAGGACGCGGAATTGGGTCGCCTGAGAGAATATCCTGTTCCGACGCCAGCACGTGTTGCGCGACCGGGATTCCCGCCGTCGCAAAGAGGCGCTTGGCCATGGGCTTGTCCATCGCCAGGGCCGACGCCATCAACCCGGAATGGGTATAGGGAATGCCGAGAATGTTGAGCAGGCCCTGTACGCAGCCGTCTTCGCCGTAGCGTCCGTGCAGTGCGTTGAAGACCGCATCCGGCTTGGGATAAAGCCGGGTAATCAACGCGCCCATGTCCCGTTGCACGTCAATCGGCGCCACATCGTAGCCCGCCTCTTGCAACGCCTTTGCGCAGGCCGCACCGGAGGACAACGAAACTTCGCGTTCCGCCGACCAACCGCCCATCAGCACCGCAACGTGTTTCGTCATTCGCCGGCCTCCTGGACTGCGGGCGCAGACGGCACGCCGACACGTTTGATTTCCCATTCAAGGGTGACACCGCTGTTTTCCTTGACCCGGCGCCGGACTTCTTCGCCGAGGCTCTCGAGATCATTCGCCGTAGCGTCGCCGGTGTTGATCAGGAAATTGCAGTGGTGCTCGGACACGACGGCGCCGCCGATCTTCAGCCCGCGGCACCCGGCATCGTCGATCAATTCCCACGCGCGCAAACCGCGCGGGTTCGCAAACGTCGACCCGCCGGTCCGAGTGCGAACGGGTTGGCTGGCCTCGCGCGCTGTCTGAATGTCCGACATGCGGGCCTGAATGGTGCCGGGATCGCCCGCTTCGCCTCGGAACGTCGCTGCCGTGAAGATGACGTCATCCGCAATCGCCGACGAGCGATACCCGAACCCCATCTCGGCGACGTCGTATCGCACCGGCATGCCGCGGCCGTCCACGCCTTCGCAGGTCAGCAAGACATCCTTGACCTCGGTGCCGTAAGCACCGGCATTCATGCGCAGTGCGCCGCCAACCACACCGGGAATGCCGACCATAAACTCCAATCCGGCGATGCCCGCCTCGGCGGCGCGCCGGGCAACATTGACGTCGGCGGCGGCCGCCCCCGCCTTCACAACCACCCCATCGACGCCGATGTCCGCGAACGGTTTACCGAACCGAATGACCACACCCGGCACACCGCCGTCGCGGACAAGGACGTTGGACGTGCCGCCCAGCACGGATACGGGCAGATCGTCGGGCCGCGCGGACAGGAACGCCCCAAGATCGTCCGCATCGGCCGGCTCGAATAAAACTTCAGCCGGACCGCCGACACGAAACCATGTAAAGCGCGCTAATGGCTCGTCGGCCCGCACACGACCGCGTACCGGCGGCATGCGATCGATGGCATGGGTTATCGGCCGTTCAGCGGACATCATTCGCGACCTCCTGCTCGTCACCAAAGAGGTCCTTAAGATCTCTCGGCAGTTTATTGGCCCAGGCGGAGATGTTGCCCGCGCCCAGGCAAACCACGAGATCTCCATCACCTGCCATCTCGGCGATCACCTGTGGCAAGGCATCGGGACCTGCGAGTGGCGCGACCGTGCGGTGCCCGCGGGCGCGGAGCCCGTCGACCAATGCGTCCTTGTCGAAACCTTCGATGGGCGCTTCGCCCGCCGGATACACATCGGCGACGACCACCGCATCGGCATCGTTGAAGCAGGTACAGAACCCTTCGAACAGATCGCGCAAACGGGTGAAGCGGTGCGGTTGCACCACGGCGATCACTTTGCCGGTCGCGACCTCGCGAGCGGCCTGCAGGACGGCTGAAATTTCCACCGGATGGTGGCCATAGTCGTCGATGACGGTGATACCGGCGACGGTACCCGTCCGCGTAAACCGGCGTTTGACGCCTTCGAAAGACCCAAGCGCCTTGGCAAGTATGTCGTCCGCGATGCCCATTTCCGTCGCGATCGCGATCGCAGCAAGAGCATTTTGCACATTGTGCTGACCGTGCATGGCGAGCGTCACGTCTTCGATCCGGCGCGCGTCGCCGGACTGGCGGTCGGAGACCGTGACATCGAACGTCGAGCCTCCCGGGCCGCCGCGCACGTTATCGGCGCGCACATCCGCCTGTGGGCTGAAGCCGTAGGTGACGATCCGCCGGTCCGAGACTTTGGGGATCATCGCTTGCACTTCGGGGTGGTCGATGCATAGCGCCGCGAAGCCATAGAAAGGAATATTCTCGACGAACGCGATGAATGCCGCCCGCAGGTCGTCGAAGCTGCCGTAGTGGTCCAGGTGCTCCGGATCGATATTTGTCACCACCGCAATCGCTGCGGGGAGCTTCAGGAACGTGCCGTCGGACTCATCGGCCTCGCAGACCATCCACTGTCCGTCGCCCAACTTCGCATTGGTACCGAGCGCATTGATGATGCCGCCGTTGATGACCGTCGGGTCCAGATCCGCGGTCTCCAACACCTGCGCAATCAGTGATGTGGTGGTGGTCTTGCCGTGCGTGCCGCCGATGGCGATCGACCATCGCAGCCGCATCAATTCGCCGAGCATTTCCGCCCGGCGCACCACGGGGACCAGACGTTCCCGCGCGGCGAGGACTTCGGGGTTGTCAGGCTTCACCGCCGTCGAGACAACAACCACACTGACCTGCTGCACATTCTCCGCCGCATGGCCGATGAAGACGGGGATTCCCAACCCGCGCAGGCGCTGCACGTTGGCGCTTTCGGCAATATCGGAGCCCTGCACGCTGTAGCCCAAGTTGTGCAGGATCTCGGCAATCCCGCTCATGCCAATGCCGCCGATGCCGACGAAATGCAGGGTCCCGATATCGAGGGGTATCGCTCTCATGCGGCATGCCTTTCGCCGTTATCGCCGTGCGTTCCGGCGATGCGTTCCACAACATCCGCAAGACGTCCCGCCGCATCCGGTGTCCCCGCCTTAATGGCGGCGGCCGCGGCTTTTTCCAAAATCATCGGCATCCCAAGCATCGATTCCAATCGGTTCGCCAGCGTTTGCTCGGTGAAATCCGGCTCCGGTATCAACCAGCCGGCCCCGATCTCATCGACCGCGTGCGCGTTCAAAGATTGATGGTCATCGACCGCATAGGCATACGGAACCAAGATCGCTGGCCGCCCGACGGCGGTAACCTCGGCCACGGTCGACGCGCCGGAACGGGCAATCACCAGGACGGCACCGGCGAGCCTTGCGGGCACATCCTCGAAAAAGGCGGCGAGCGCCGCATCGATCCCTGCGGCATCATATGTGGCGCGCACCCGTTCCAGATCTTCGGGCCGGCATTGCTGGGTAACCGAGAGGCGCGCGCGCACTGCATCCGGCAACCGGGCCAGAGCGGCGGGCACGACATCACTGAGAATCCTAGCCCCTTGGGAGCCGCCAAGGACGACGATGGGAAGCGCACGGCCGTCGGTGAAACTTGGATAGGGCGTATCCCGCACGGCGAGAACCTCGGGCCGCACCGGCATACCTGTATGCACGACCTTGTTTCGCGCACGCGGCGGTATTCCTTGGCTGTCGGGGAACGATACTGCGATTGCATTTACGCGATCGGCCAGCAATCGGTTGGCACGCCCAAGAATAGCGTTCTGCTCGTGAATGACCGACGGGGTCGCTGCGAACCGCGCCGCGAACATGGTCGGCACCGAGGCGTATCCGCCGAACCCGACCACCGCCCGGGGTGCCAGGCGGCGCAGCAGGCTTCGGGCCTGGAGTGTGCCAAGACCCAACTCAGCGACACTGCGCGCCTTTGCCCATGGGCTCTTGCCGGCAATACCACCGGCCAGCACGCGGTGCGTTTCCATGGCCCCGAGCGCGCCCCCATAGGCGACACCCCGCTTGTCGGTGATCAGCGCCATCTTGAACCCACGTTGCTGAAGCTCGCGCGCCAGCGCCTCGGCAGGAAAGACATGCCCGCCGGTGCCGCCGGCCGCGAGAACGATCAACCCTTTATCGGCCATAGATGCCTCCCAAGGGTTCGCTGCGGTCTCGGGTGAGGGCGAGCACCATGCCGATGCCGATCGCCAATGCCAGGGTCGATGAGCCGCCGTACGAAATGAACGGCAAGGTCATGCCCTTCGGCGGGATCAAACTGACCGACGACGCCATGTTGATCAGCGCTTGTACGGCGAATTGCGCCAGCAGACCGGTCACCGCCAGCAGGACAAACAAATTGTCGCGGCGGATGACCCGCGCAAAACCGCGCATCACAACGAACACGAACAAGCCGACCAACAGCAGGCACGCAAGCAATCCGAATTCCTCGCCGGTCACGGCAAAGATAAAGTCGGCATGGGCATCTGGCAGGACTTCCTTGACCCGCCCTTCGCCCGGCCCACGCCCCACGATGCCGCCGCGCTGAAACGCCTCGATCGCGGTCGATGCCTGATACCCCAGGTTGGCATCTTCGCCGAAGAAATTGTCGACCCGGCTCTGCACATGGTCGAACGTGAAGTACGCCGCGACCCCGGCGCCGACGAACGCCACACCGATCAACACGACAAAAACCAACGGCAGGCCGGCGACGAAGAACTGGGTTCCCCAAACGACCGAAACAACGAACGCCATGCCGACGTCCGGCTGCATCAGCAGGATCGCAACCGTGATCAGATAAAGCGCGATGGACATCTGGAAACCGGGAAATTGCCCATCGATACGCTGGCGGGCGAACAGCCAGGCGGCGACCACGGCCAATCCGGGCTTCACGAATTCGGACGGTTGCAGCGAGAAGCCGGCGACGTTCAGCCAACGGGTCGCCCCCTTAATCTCGGCGCCGAACAGGATCGTCATTGCCATCAAGACAATCGCGCCGACGGTCATCAGCAACGCAAGCCGCCTGACGCCTTTCGGCGACAACAGCGACACGCCGATGATGGTTAACGCGGCAAGTCCCAAAAAAACGAATTGGCGTTTGACGAAATGAAAACTCCCGACATCGATGCGCTCGGCGACCGCCGGCGACGCGGCGAGGCTCATCACGCCGCCGAACGCCAACAGCACCGCGACGGCCGCCAGCGTCCATCGGTCGACGGTCCACCACCATCGGCCCAACAAACTCGTGTCTGTGCGTTGCAGCGCGCTCATCGACGGGTCTATGCACCTCCGCCGGTAAACGCTTCGGGAGACTCGAACGGATCTTCATGCTCGCCCGGAAGATCGTCGACGATGTCCTTGAAGGCATCGCCACGGGCTTCGAAATCATCGAATTGATCGAACGAGGCGCAGGCCGGCGACAGCAGTACCACGGACCCTGGCAAACCGGCTTCCTTGGCGGCGGAGAACGCCTGTTGGGTGGCACTCGCAATATCGCCGGACAGTGTAAACGGCACCTTGCCGTCAAGCTCCGACGCGAACGCCATGGCCGCTTCGCCGATCAGAAAGGCGTGGCGGACCCGATCAAGATATTTCATGCAGGCAGCGAGTCCGCCCTCCTTCGGTTGACCGCCGCATATCCAATAAATGTCGTTGAATCCGGCAAGTGCCCGCGCCGCGGCATCCCCGTTGGTGGCCTTGGAGTCGTTCACGAACCCGATCCCGTCGACGATGTCCACGGGCTCTTGACGATGCACCAGACCGGGATAGCTGTTGATGCACGCCATCACTGCCGGCGGCTGCATGCCCGTCATTTTGCATGCCGCATACGCAGCTGCGGCATTCTGCCAGTTGTGCTCCCCTTGCAGGCTCGGCACCGTCCGCAGGTCCATGACCGGCGTTTCCTGGCCCTCGGTATCGTCGTACATGACGCCGTCGATCACATAGACACCGCCGTGCACACGTTCCTTGGTCGATACACCGACGACGAATTGCTCGTCTTTGCTATGCAGGTCTTCGTAGATCTTGCGGCACGTATCGTCGTCGACGCCTATCACCGCCGTGCGCGGCTTGGTTTGGCGATGGAAAATCAGTTTCTTTGCCGCAACGTACCCATCCATCCCGCCATGACGGTCCAGGTGATCGGGACTGATGTTCAACAGCACGGCGACATCGAAGGTGACCGAAAATGTCAGTTCCAACTGATAGGACGACATTTCGAGAATGTAGGTCTGATCGACACCCAAAGGCTCCAGCGCGCACGCCGGCATGCCAAGGTTCCCGCCGATCTCGGCGTCCCGCCCTCCCGTTTGGAAAATGTGGCCGACTAACGCCGTGGTGGTCGACTTCCCGTTCGTACCGGTGATCCCGACATAGCTGGCGTCCCGCTGTGTCCGTGCGAGCAACTCGACATCGCCGATAATCTCGCAACCGGCGTCCTTCGCCATTTGCACGATGGGATGGGGCGCCGGGTGCGTGTGCGGGATGCCGGGACTGAGCACCAATGACGTCGCTTCGCGCCAATCGATGGTTCGAAGGTCTACGATCTCGATCCCAAGATCGGCGGCAGCGGCGCGAGCGGATTCGTCATCGTCCCAGGCCCAGACTTCCGCATCGCCCCGCTGCAGCGCCCGCGCAGCGGCAATGCCGCTGCGGCCCAGCCCTAAAACCGGTACTGGCAGCCCGGCAAATGGAAATACGTCGATCATCTCCTCACCTCAACTTCAGCGTCGCCAAACCGGCCAAGGCCAGGATCGAAGCAATGATCCAGAACCGGATGACGATGGTCGGCTCGGGCCAACCTTTCTTTTCAAAATGATGGTGCAGCGGTGCCATCGCGAAGACCCGCTTGCCGGTTAACTTGAAGGAAACGACCTGAACGATCACAGACACGGTTTCCAACACGAAGAGACCGCCGACGATCGCCAGCACCAGTTCGTGCTTTGTCGCGACGCTTGCAGCGCCCAAAGCGCCGCCAAGCGCCAACGAGCCTGTGTCTCCCATGAACACTTTGGCGGGCGGGGCGTTGAACCACAGAAACCCGAGGCCCGCCCCCATGAGCGCACCGCAAAACACAGCGAGTTCACCGGCACCTGGCACGTAATGCAGTTGCAGATAATTCGAGAAAATCGTGTTTCCGGTCAGATACGCGATAAACCCAAAGACGCCCGCGGCAATCATCACCGGCACAATGGCCAAGCCATCGAGACCGTCCGTCAGATTGACCGCATTGGACGACCCGACCATGACGAACACGGCAAAGATCACGAACACCCAGCCGAGATCGAGCAGCAGATCCTTGAAGAACGGGAGCGCCAGTGTCGTTTGCAGATCCTCCGGCATGTGACTGAGGATCCAAAATGTCGCAACGCCGGCGATCGCCAACTGCATCAACAGCTTCAGTTTGCCCGCCAGTCCCTTGGTATTGCGTTTGGAAACTTTCAGGAAATCGTCGATGAACCCGATGGCGCCGAAACCGATCGTCACGGCAAGGACGCCCCAAACATAAGGATTGGTCAGGTCCGCCCATAGCAGCGTCGACACGCAGACCGCCAACAAGATCAGCACACCCCCCATGGTCGGCGTACCCTTCTTGGTCAGCAGATGACTCTCGGGACCGTCGTCGCGGATCGGCTGGCCGTGGCCTTGGCGGGCGCGAAGCAATTCGATCAACACGGGCCCGAAAAGGAAGCTGACGATCAGCGCCGTCATCATGGCGCCACCGGTTCGGAACGTGATGTAGCGAAACACGTTCAACGCACCAAACTGTTCGGCAAGGGGGAACAAGATATGAAACAGCATGTCAGGCCCCCACCGCGAGTTCTTCGGTGTCGCCTAAGCCGCGAAGCGCGTCGACAACCTTAATCATGTGACTGCCCGCGGACCCTTTGACCATCACGACATCGCCGCCGCGAACCGTCGGCATGATCTTCTCCACCAACTGCGAGGATGTGGGCGCACGCGCACAGCGCAGTGCCTCGGGAAGCGCATCCCATAGCTCAGTCATGTATTGCCCACACACGAATACCCCATCGAACCCGTGCCGGACGATATCGTCGGCCAGTCCGGCGTGCGCAGCCGGTGCGCTCACCCCCAACTCCAACATGTCGCCGAGCGCGACGATCCGACGGCCCGCGGTTTCGGTGCTGGTGACCGCCAGCACTTCGAACGCTGCACGCATGGCAATGGGGCTCGCGTTGTAACTTTCGTCGATAATGGTCAACGGGCCGCTTGGCAGTTGAACCCGAAGCACATGGCCCCGGCCTTTCGGCGGCGCGACGTTCCGCAAGGCATCGGCCGCTTCGGGGACATTGGCGCCAAGCGCCTTGGCCGCGGCTAGAACCGCGAGCGCATTGAACGCCCAGTGCTTACCTCGGATCGCGAGTCGGAACCGCACATTCACGCCATCGATGGTCGCCTCGACCGTCGACCCGTCCGCATCGCTCTCATAGGCAATCAAGCGGGCGTCCGCCGCACCGTCGACGCCAAAACCGACCACACGACCGGCACCTTTCTGCAACGCGGTGGCTGCGAGATACTCAAAGAAGGCGTTGTCACGGTTGAGGACAGCGATACCGCCCGGCTCCAGACCATCGAATATCTCGGCCTTGGCGGCAGCGATCCCATCGATGCTGTCGAAGTTCTCGATGTGAACCGGTGCGATCGTCGTAATCATGGCGACATGCGGTCGCGCCAACTTGGACAGCGGCGTGATCTCGTTCGCGTGGTTCATGCCCATCTCG
This sequence comes from Rhodospirillales bacterium, assembly GCA_965601835.1. GTDB lineage: Bacteria > Pseudomonadota > Alphaproteobacteria > Rhodospirillales > Casp-alpha2 > UBA4479. The sequence continues at coordinate 3,417,337 of OZ271842.1, read as the reverse complement.
AAGACGCCAAACGCGCAGTCTTGCTCCATCCGCGCGAGGCTCAACGGCAATCCGATCTGATTGTTCAGATTGCCGACGGTCGAGGCCGTCTTGCCCTGCTCGCCAAGGGCCGCTGCCAGCAGCTCCTTGGTTCCGGTCTTGCCGACGCTTCCGGTTATGCCGCAGATCTTCGCGGCCGTGCGCGCACGCGCCGCTTCGGCGAGGTCACAAAGCCCGTCATAGGTGTCGCGAACGTGCAAGAACCCACCGCCCGATGGCAGATCGGCAATGGCTTGATCCACCATTGCCGCCACAGCGCCATTGGCGAACGCCGAGGCCACGTGATCGTGCCCGTCGTGGTTAGGACCGCGAAGCGCCGCGAACAAATCGCCCGGGGTCAGGGTTCGGCTGTCAATGGACACACCCATCGCCGACCACGCACCTGATGCCTCGCCTTCCGTGGCCGCAGCGGCATCGACCGCGCTCCACAGGCCGCGGCTTTGCCCGCCGCCGATCATTGTCCGATCTCCGCCAAGCCGGCGCGCACTTCGGCGGCATCGTCAAACGGCAAGACTTCCGTCCCGACGATCTGCCCCGGTTCGTGACCTTTGCCGGCGACGACCAACACGTCACCCGCGTTCAATCCTTCGATCGCGACGCGAATGGCGTTGCGGCGGTCACCGATCTCGATCGCATCGGGCGCCCCCGCTTTTGCCTGCGCGCGGATCGCCGCTGGGTCTTCGGTCCGCGGATTGTCATCGGTCAGGATCACCACATCGGCGTTGTCGGCACAGGCGCGGCTCATCTCTGGGCGTTTTCCCGGATCCCGGTCGCCGCCGCATCCAAACACCACGTGGACCCGGCCATCTGCATGCGGGCGGATCGCGCGCAATGCCGTCGCCAAGGCGTCGGGGGTGTGCGCATAGTCGACATAGACACCGGCGCCGGACGGATGATTGCCGCAGTGTTGCATTCGGCCCGGCGCCGCGAACAGCCCTTCGAAGCCGCCTACGGCCATCGCCGGATCGATCCCCAAGGCACCAACCAACGCCAGCGCGACCAGCGCGTTCTCGGCCTGGAAATCGCCGATCATCGGCAATCGGCATTCCCGACGCGCGCCATCGACCTCCACCACGATATCGAGCCCGCTCGGTTTCGGTGTCACCGCTTGCAAACGGAACGGCGCCCCTGCCGACCGGCCAACCCGAACGATTTCGAGACCGCGGCGCTGCGCAGCACCCGAAAAGGCCTCGGCGAACCGGGCATCCTCATGGATGACGGCAATCCCGCCATCGACGACGAGGGCGTCGAACAAGCGCACTTTCGCCGCCAGATACGCTTCTTCGGTGCCGTGATAATCGAGATGATCGCGACTGAAATTGGTAAACGCGCCGGCGCGGATCCGCACACCGTCGAGACGGCGCTGATCGAGGCCGTGACTGGAGGCCTCCATCACCAGGTGGTTCACGCCGGCGGCGGGAAGTGCCGCTAGTTCCTTGTGCAGATCGGCGGGATCGGGGCTGGTCAAGCCGCCCGGGTGGTCGACCAGCGGCGCGCCGTCGGCGGCCGTCGCGAGCAACCCCAGCGTCCCAGCGTTGGCGGCGGAAAAACCTGCGAAATTAATGAGTTGGCGTGCGAACCACGCGACGGAGGTCTTGCCGTTGGTACCGGTGACGGCGCCGATATGGGTGGGTTGTCCGGCGTACACGGCGGCGGCCAGTTGGGCGTAGCGCCGACGTGGATCGGGGTCCCGCACAACCGGCACATCGACCGGTAACGGCGGTCTTTCGTCATCGATATCAATGATGGCAATGGCCCCGTTATCGATGGCATCGATAACGTAGTCCCGCCCATCGACCGCCGAGCCGGGCAGGGCGGCGAACACAAACCCGGGTTTCACCGCGCGGGAGTCGCAGGTGACCCCTTTGATGTCGAGGCGGCTGAGCGGGTCGCTGATGGCGTTCACGTTGTCCGGTTTCCAGTCCTCATTGCCCGGCAAAAGCCTGCTCCAGCACTTGCCGCGCCTCGCGTGCGATCCGGTCCGACGGCGTCTCGGCCGCCGGCGGCGTCGGCAGCGGCACAACGGCCGGCTTGGGTGCCGGCGGCGCCGCCGTTGTCGACGCCCGTTTGATCAAACGCGGGGCTGGTGCCGGTTGTTTCTTGCGTTCGTCGTCGACCAGCGGCAGCGGCAGCGGCTCGCCCTCTTCCAAGCGCGGCGCAATACCCATCAAGGGGCCCAGTTCCTTCACCACACGGCCGACCACGGGTGCCGCGACCCAGCCGCCGGTGGCGTAATACCAGGTGCTCTTGTTGCCTTTCGGCTCGTCCAGCATGGCGAACACGACATAGCGCGGATCGTGCATCGGGAACGCGCCGACGAACGACGAGACCCGGGCATCTCCGTCATAGCGTCCGGCAACCTGTTTTTCCGCCGTGCCGGTCTTGCCGCCGACGAAGTATCCCTTGGCGGACGCCTTCTTGCCGGTGCCCTTGGCGACCACAAGACGCATCAATTGCCGCATTTTTTCAGATGTCGCCGGCGACAGCACTTGCTCGCCCGCGGCCTCGGTTCCCGGCGTGTGACGAAGAAGTGTCGCCGGTCGGCGCACGCCGCCGTTGACCAGTGTCGCGATGGCGCTGACCAGCTGTACGGGTGTTACCGCAATACCGTGGCCGTAGGAAATAGTCATGGTGTTGATGTCGCGCCAGGTCTGCGGCACCAAGGGACGCCCAACCTCGGGCAATTCCACGGCTGCCGCATCCAGCAGCCCCAACTGCCGCAAGTACGACTTTTGCCCGTCGGTGCCCACGTCGACCGCCATCTTCGCGGCGCCGATGTTTGATGAATGGACGATGATTTCCGGCACGCTGAGCCAGCGTTTTTCCGGATGAAAGTCGGAGATCGTAAAGCGCGAAATTCGGATCGGGTCCGTGGCATCGTACCCGCTGGCCATGTTGACCGTGCCGCTGTCCAACGCCATCGCCGCGGTGAACAACTTGAAGGTCGAGCCCATTTCATAGACGCCTTTGGTGACCCGGTTGAACCGCGCATCCCCCACATAGGAGCGGCGGTCGTTCGGATCGAAATCCGGCAACGAGGCCATCGCCAGCAATTCGCCGGTATGGATGTCGAGGACCACGCCGGCGGCGCCGATCGCATTGAACTCGGACATCGCGGCGGCAAGCTCGGTCCGCAGGATCGACTGCACCCGGACATCGACGGAGAGCTTCAACGGATTGTCGTCGCGGCGCAGCCGCGCGTCGAACTGGCGCTCGACCCCGGAAATGCCGTTGCCGTCGATATCGGTGGCGCCCAAGACGTGGGCCGTGAGCATCCCATGCGGATAGACCCGGCGCTCGTCGCGCAAGAACGCAAAACCGGGCAAGCCCAGACGGTTCGCCGCCATTTGCTGTTCCGGCGACAGATTGCGTTTGATCCACAGGAAACGGCCGCCGCGGTTCAGATTACGCCGCAGCTTGTCGGCATCCAGATCGTCGAACAAACCGGTCAACGCCCGCACCGCCCCATTAACATCGATCACCTCGGACGGGTCGGCGTACATCGACGCGGTCGGCAGACTGGACGCCAGGACGACCCCATTGCGGTCGGTGATGTCGGCGCGGCTGACCAACGGCGGCGGCGCGCTGGGTTGCACGGCGACGACCGGCTCGGCCCCGGTCAAGACCGCAAGATCTATCAGCCGTCCGCCAATGGCGAGGAACGCAAGGCTCAGCACGGCTGCGGTCACCAGCAGCCGGTTTCGTCCCATTTCCAAGGCCTCTTTGCCGATACCGTCGATCCGACGGCCCTCGGCGGCGGGCAGCACGTTCTGTTGAACGGCGCGTTCAGTCATGGGGCTTCTCCCCGTCCGGTTGCGTTTCTTCGCGTTCGGGCAAACCCGTCAAAAGCGGGTCGGCGGCGCCGATCTGCTCGGCGTCGAGCGGACCTAGTTCCAGATGCGCCCCAGCCAACCGACGCAGACGGTCGGGCTGATTGAGGTGCGCCCATTCGGCCTTCAACACATGTATGGCCTCTTTCGTCCGCACGATGTCGCGGTCGAGCGCATGCATACGATCGTCGAGATCCTGGACTTCATGCTTCACCACGAACAGCGACACGCTGACGGTGGCCGCCATTAAGACGAGAATGAGGCTGGTGCGTCTCATACCGCCCTCCTCACGCTGCCGCCGGCAGGGGCGCCGCCGTGCGGACCCCCCAACGCAGGCGCGCCGAACGGGCGCGCGGGTTGCGATCGGTCTCGGCGTCGCTCGGCACGCGGCCGCGGCGCTCCGGCACCTCGAAGATCGGCGCTTGACGCTCGCGCGCCTCGGGCACGTGGCGCGACGGAGCGGGGCCGCCGCCGCTGCGCGATTGGAAGAACGTCTTCAGCCGACGGTCTTCCAGGGAATGGAACGAGACCACGGCCAGGCGGCCGCCTTCCCCCAACAGGGTTTCGGCAGCCGCCAGGCCGCGGTCAAGCTCGGCCAGCTCCTCGTTGACGTAGATCCGAAGCGCCTGAAACGTGCGCGTTGCCGGATCGATGCCATCCTTGGACCGCCGCACCACGCTGCGCACGATGTCGGCCAATTGGCCGGTGCGGGTGATGGGCGATTGTTCACGAAGCTTGACGATGGCGCGGGCGATCTTTCGCGACGCACGCTCTTCGCCATACTTATAGATAATGTCCGCGAGTTCTTTTTCCGCCAGCTCGTTGACGGCGTCCGCGGCGCTCATGCCGGACTGCTCCATCCGCATGTCGAGCGGCCCGTCGAACCGGAACGAAAAACCGCGCGCAGGATCGTCGATCTGCATGGACGACACGCCGAGGTCGATGGCAATCCCGTCGACCTGATGCACACCGACATCGCTGAGCAGCTCTTTCATGTCGCCGAAGCGGCCACTCAGGACCGTTAGGCGGGAACCGTAATCCTGTGACAGCGCATTGCCGGCCGCCGCGGCGTCGGGATCGCGGTCGATCCCCCACACCGTGCAGTCGGCGGCGGCTAACAGCGCCTTGCTATATCCACCGGCGCCGAACGTCGCATCGATATAGACCGCGCCGTCGCGGGGAGACAGCACGTCGACCACATCGTCGACCAGAACCGGAATGTGCGGGGCGTCGGTCATGGCTCAGCCCTCCCCGTCTTCGCTCGGGCGGCGAAGCTTGAGGGTGAGACCCTTGGCCTTGGCCCGCTCCAATGCGGGTTTGCGATGCACGGCATACGCAGCGGGGTCCCACATCTGAAAGGTGCGGCCGCGTCCCACAAACGCGATCTCGCCGTCGATCCCGGCATCGGCACGGAAATCGTCGGGCACAACGATCCGGCCTTCGGGATCAAATCCGAGGCGCTGCGCGCTCTCGACGATAATCGAGAGATCATCCTGCTCTTCGGAGAACAGTGCCAAGTCTTCGAGGCTGTCGACGATCCGCTCCATGAAGCTCTCGGGGCAGGCTTCGAGGGTCGGTTGGCGGAAGGACGGGAACACGTAAACGCCTTGAAACGGCTCGCCGTCAAAAAGCGCGCGAAAGGTCTTCGGCACCGAAACGCGGCCCTTCTTGTCGACCTTATTCGTGTGTGTGCCCGTAAAGACCCCCATTGAGGGCTCCTTAATTCTTTCGCGTTATCAACGGCTTCTGCCGTTGAACCCCGCCCCTTCAACACCCCGCGCGCGAACAGGCTTATAGTGGGATTATTTGGGATAACATGGGTTTTTATGGGCGTCAATGGTTTCTGCTGCCAAGATGGTTAACGAAACCCGCAGAATTCCGGGCTTTAGCGCACGCGAACCTGCGCCCATCCTGTGGCGACAAAATGGGAAAACATGGGTGATGTTGCGGTGATTTTGGGGCGATGCCCCCTCACCTGTCCCGGATTAAATCCGGGGCCTGGCAGGGGAGAGGGACTCTCGCGTCAGCGTCCTTCTCCCCTAACGAAGTTGGGGGAGAAGACAGATGAGGGGGCATGTGCGCACAGGTGCCGCATCCGCAAAGTTAATGCGGCTGCGCTAAAAACCTAGCCGTAATGACGGATATCGGTTCGGAAACGCCGGAACAATCAGGCGTGGATGTATTCCATCATGGCGCTGGCTTCGGCTTCGATCTCGTCGAGGCGGCGCTTGAGAATATCGCGGATACTGATGACCCCTGCGAGCTTGCCCTGATCGACCACCGGGATGTGCCGAATGTGATGGTTGATCATCTGCGCCGTCACTTCGGCGGCCTTGTCGCCGATATCACACGTAATGACCTTGCTGGTCATGATATCCTCGACCTCGGCGTCGAGCACATGATCGCCGACTTGCCGCAGCCCGCGGATGACATCCCGCTCGGACACGATGCCGAGAATGCTGTCGCCGTCATCGGTGATCACGAGCGCGCCGATGGCTTGCTGATCGAGATGTTTCAGAACCTCGCGAACCGGGGTATGCGACGGCACCGACTTAACGGCCACGCCTTTGCTGTCGAGAATTGCACGTACGGTCATTCTTGTTTCTCCCATGTCGTCGTGTCGCCGGCGTCTCTTGATGGACGCGCGTCGATGTTAAATGTGAATGACAATTCCCATAATCAATCGATTTTTGTTCTTCTAATTGAAAATTACATCAAATTAACCTCTTAGACCCCTGATTGCCGTTCACAGATACCCCGTTATCCCCGCGTGCGCGCAGCGGACCGAAGGTCAAAGCGGGGATCCAGAAACCCCTCTATGCCTTGCATAACTGAGGATATGAACAAGGGCGGATACGTTTACATCCTCGCGAGCAAACGGAATGGGACGCTATATATCGGTGTCACCAACGATCTCGCGTCCCGCGTGTGGGCGCACAAGAACGGACGCGGCTCGGCCTTCACACGCAAATACGGTGTCACATGCCTCGTCTACGCGGAACCATTCGACGACATCGAAGCCGCCATACGGCGCGAGAAGGCAGTGAAAAAGTGGCGGCGGAAATGGAAGCTTGAGTTGATCGAGCGCGTAAATCCCGACTGGCGGGACTTGTACAACGGCCTCTCTGGGTCCCCGCTTTCGCGGGGATGACGAGGGCGATATCTATTTGACGAATCCGTGACGTCGGGATGCTAAACCAACAGACTGAAAACAATCGTCATCCCCGCGAAAGCGGGGACCAAGGCATTCAGAAGAACGATCTGTCCATTATTGCGCCGATGTATACGCCACTCCAATAGGTCAGGATCAACTTCAATCGAGGCCGCCGCACCGATTGAATTGCGGACGAACTGGCGATTACTGAAAACATAGGAAATAGGGCTAAGAACGGAACAAGTAGGCATCCAACAAACAGTGCAATGACCATCGTCGCGAGGTTCCAAACATCCATCCTGAATTCCGGGTCCGCAAACGTCCCTTCGGAGAACGCATGCACAGCACGAGAGAAACTCAAAGCATCTAACTCGATGTCACCGAAGAGAAGCAGTCCTATCGCCGTCGAGACGAGCAGAGTGAATACGATGCACGTTCGAAAACGAATTGTGATGAAGTTGTTGACAAGGGCGAGGGCTTTGAGACCGCTCCGCATGAGAGGTACGATGCAGATCAGAGCGACGAGAACAGCGCCCAGCGCTAAAGCTAATACCTGGGAAACTTCGGACAAAGACGACCTCTTTTGCGCAACGCAAGTCTCAGAAATCTTGCCGCATAACTAAAGGTAGAATTACTCTTCAAGATTAATGCCTATCGGGATGCACAAAAAGTGCTTTCGCTATCAACCCTGCCATCCCCAAGCGGCCTGTAATGAGAAAAAGAGCCAGACGGTCTGTAAGCCGGGTTCTGTCCATGCCCGAAGGCAATAGATGACCATTCATCTGGGACGCTTGTCGCCAAGCGCCTCGCGCGACCTACCCGGACGACAGCGCGAGGATGCGCCTGCAGTAACCTGCCATCGTCCCTACTCGGTCTTGCTCCCGGTGGGGTTTACCATGCCTCCGCCGTTGCCTTTGGAGCGGTGCGCTCTTACCGCACCCTTTCACCCTTACCTGCTGGGTCCCGGGTCGAGCCCGGGACAGGCAGGCGGTTTGCTTTCTGTGGCACTTTCCCTAGGGTCGCCCCCGCCGGGCGTTACCCGGCACCGTATCCCCGTGGAGCCCGGACTTTCCTCCCGCCACCCCTTTCGGATTGTGACGAGCGGTCATCCGACCGTCTGGCGTGCGGTGAGTTATAGCATATTGCGAAGCGCGGCAAGCATGGCGCGGGTTTCGAAATCGGCGACACCGTCCAATCGGTGCGGACAGAAATGCCGCTGGAACGCAATCAACGCCGGTTGCAGTTCTTTGGTGTCGTAGCCGATGTACTCCAACGCCTGCTTAACGTCGTGATCGGACGTCGGCGCAACCCCGGTGTCGTTGGGAAAAAGACCGATCCCTTCGCCCGCCAATCGCACCCACGGAAACAGTTCGCCAGGATCCTCCTTGCGGGTGGGTGCGACGTCGGAGTGGCCGACCACATTGCGCGCCGAGATATCGTGCCGTGACAGAACGCCATTGCACAGTTCGATGACCGCGGCGATCTGCGCCTCGGGAAACGGCCGATAGCCGAACTCGTGCCCTGGGTTGACGATTTCCACGCCGATGGACCGGTGGTTGATATTCGTCTCGCCGCGCCACGACGCCACCCCGGCATGCCAGGCGCGCGCGGCCTCATCCACCAACCGCAAAACCGTACCGTCTTCGTCGACCACGTAATGGGCGCTGACCTTGGCGTCCGCATCGCATAACCGCTCAACGGCCTCTGCCGCCGATTGCATCCCGGTGTAATGCAACACCAGCATATCGACGGCAACGCCGTCGCGGCTATCGAAGTTGGGAGAGCGGTTGTCTGTCATGCGCTTTGGACGCCTTCGGTTGCCGGTGTTTTGGCGCGACGCGACAATAAGACCTGTCGCACGGTAATCAGCGCCACGCCGCCAAAGATCATGCCGCCGCCGACCAACTTCACAAGGGTGATTTCATCTCCGAGAACGGTCACGCCGCCGGTCGCAGCAATCAGCGGCACCAGCAGGTTATAGGGGGCAACCGCCGTCACGTCATAGCGCTTGATCAGCCAATACCACAGACCGTATCCGGCAATGGAACTGGCGATGATCATATAGGCGAGCCCACCCCAAAACGCCCAGGTTGCCGATTTCAGGGCGTCGACCTGACCGGTTTCGAAAATCGCCGACAGGACGTAAACGGGGCCCGCCGCCAGCACCGCCATCCACGCAATCAACGTGAACAACGGCACGCCGGCGAGTTGCTTGGCGCGGATACTGCTCAGCGCCCACATAAACGCCGCGAACACCAGACCGAACAGCCAGACCGGCTCGACACCGCTGCCGGGCAATCCGACCAGAACGCCGATGCCGGCAAACGCGATGGCCATCCCGGCGAACCGCCAAACGCCGAACCGCTCTTTCAGCATCAGCCACGCCAGCAACACCACGAACGGCGTGCCCAATTGCAGCACAATCCCGCCCGTGGAGATGTCGACATACTGGAGGGCCGCGAACATCACAGCAAAATGCCCGACCCCCATGATCGCCGCGTATTCGAGGACGCCGCGGATGTGACCGCGGGGCAGCTTGAGAAACGGCGCGAGAATCAGCGCCAAAATCGTGAACCGCAGCGCGGCGACGAAAATCGCCGGCACCTCGGTAATGGCGATTTTCACGGCGATGAAGTTCACGCCCCACAGCACCACGGTCACAAGCGCAGCGGCAATGCCGATCGGCGGCATGGTGTCGGTCCCCCAAAAGGCGGCGCGGCGCGCCGGCGAACGCTAGCTGATCCCGCGCTCCCGTTTGATGCGGTCGTAAGCATCGTTGATCGCAGCGAGCTTCTCGTTGGCGAGGTCGATAAACTCTTGCGGCATGCCCTTGGCCATCAAGGTATCGGGATGGTTCTCGCGCACCAGTGCGCGGTGTGCTTTCTTGATGTCGTCGTCGCTGGCACTCTTGGACACGCCGAGAATCTCATAGGCGTCGTCGGGTGCCGACTGGCGCCCGCCCTCGCCGCCCCAACCGGCGAGGTGAATCGTCTGCAGCCGGTGAAAGTCGGCATCCGTAAACCCGAACAGCAATGCCACCCGGCGGACGAACTGAACCTCGTTCGGATGGATTTGGCCGTCCGCCTTGGCGATGTGGAACAACGCCCCGATCAATTCTTCCAAGACCGCGCGTTCGCCACGAAACATGTCGCCGATCTGCTCGGCATAGGGCTCGTAGCCGTGCGCCGTCGCTTTGGCTTCGTCGAAAATCTTGCCGACCGCGGACATCTCGTTCGGCGGAATGTGAAACACCTGCTTGAAGGCGTTGACCTCGTCGCGGGAGACATGCCCATCGGCCTTGGCCATCTTCGCCGCCAGCACGATGACCGCCGTGGTGAAGGCGACCTGCTTCGCCTCGGCGCCCAGCATCTCCGGTTGTTGGTCCTGTTTCGGTTTGTCGACCACGTGATGGCCGGCGACCGCGCCGATCACGGCGCCGATCGGCCCGCCGACGGCGAACCCGGCGACGCCGCCGATGACTTTGCCCCAGACACTCATAACCAGACACTCATAACCAGGCACTCATAACCAGGCACTCATAACCAGATCCTCATAAGGTGCCGCTCAGCTCCCCTTGGTCGCCGGCGTACCGATCCGCCCCGCGAGCGGCAGCTTGATCGCCGGATCCTTGATATCGACCCCAAAGGTCAGCCCAAGGATGTTGACCTCGAAACCCTCTTCGGGGGCCGCCATTACACCGAACAGTCCGAAGAGCGAGAACTGATAGCCGGTGCCGCTGGGCGTCTCGGCGATCAACGAACCGCCCGGCAGGTAGTCCTTGCCGATCGCTGTCGGCGGCAAGTCCAGCCGCAGTTCCGGCACCGCGCGCGCGACATGGGCGATAAAGGTGTTGGAATTCGGTCCCGGCCAAACCGTGTAGGTGCCTTTGTAGGGATAATCCCGGGCCGCGGCGTGAACCCGCTCGATCATCTCGTCGACGCCCTCGCCTCGGATATCGGCCAACAAGTCCGGCTCCGCACCGTACCAGCGGGAGTCCGGATCGCGGGTCGACATGACCACCGCGCTGCCGCCATGCCGGGCGCGCCAGCCGACCACTTCATAAATCGTGAAATGCATGGCGTCGGTCGGCTTGAGCGCGATCCAGGTATGCACCCCGAAGTAGCCGCGCCAGTTGAAGGCGCGCGCACCGTACACTTGGATGACCGCCTCGCGCACCTCGTCCGGATCGGGGGCGATGCCGATCGGCTCGCGGCTCGCCGACCACCAATCGGCGCGGACCTGGTGCTTGAAAAACGACGTCACGCCGGACGCCGCCACGGCCAAAAGAAACACCGCCAAGACCCGGGTCGCGAGTTTTCGTTTCCGCATATCATCGCCTCTCGGGGGCTCAGGGTTCGCGGGCGGCCAACAGCCGCCCGAAGATCGGTTTCAGTATCATGGGCATAATGTAGATAGGGAATTGCCCGACCGCAAAGAATAGCGGGATATCCGGATCCACATCGGCCGGCAGCACCGCCAGGATGACGGCGAGATTGCGCGTCCCGCTGATGAAACCGACGCTGAGCGCGGTGCGCCGGTCGCGGCCGCGCAGGATCAGATGCGCCGCCAGCCCGCCGACCACGACCATGCCGCCGTAAACCGCGAACGACAGCGCCGTCACCCCCATGGTGTCCCAGAGATCCGAGGCAAACCGGGCCGTCAGGCCATCCATGATGGCGACCGCGAACAGGATCAATAGGATCACGGAAAGCCCGTCGATGACCGGCGCCGCCCGCTGAACCCGGCCCGCCCCCATCACCCGGCGCAAAAACAAGCCGACGACGATGGCGCTGGCCAGGAGCGCCCCCATGCGGACCATCAAGTCGACGGGATCGGCCCCCGTCTCGAACCCCAGCAAAAGCAACCCCATCAACGGCAGGCTGAGCGGCAGGATCATGGTGCCCGCCACCAACACCACCATCAACAGCGACCCTCTGAGCCCGAACATGGTGCCGAGCACCGGTGTCGAAAACAGCGACGCGGACGCCGCGGCGAAGATCATGCCGGCTTCCACACCGGGACGGAGATCGACGAACCACAAAAGTCCCGCCATCAGAACGGGGGTGACGAACGCCATCCAACCGGTGACCACCAGGGGCATCAACGGCCGCCTGAGATCGGCGACGACCTCGGCCATGTCGACCCGCATCACCGACAGCACAAGCAACGCCCACACCGCCGGCGCCAACAGCGGGCGCAGCAATTCAGCGAGCGGCGGCAGCAGCAGGCCGAGGAACACCCCCGCCGCCATCGCCTGCGGCGCGAACCGCCCAAGAAAACCGAGAATGCCGGCAAAACCCGTCATGCGTGCACCAATTGCCCTTGCTCCACCCGCGTCGATCGCCCAACAATGATGCAGAGAGTCGCGACCGGCCGCGGCAGTGGAGACGTTCCGGCCCGATGGATCAAGAGCACAGTCCCGATACCCATCCGGCGCTTTCCTTCACGGCAAGCCGTGGCAGCTTCCTGAGGCTGCTGCTGATCAACGCCCTGCTGACGGTCCTGACCCTCGGCATCTATCGGTTTTGGGCCAAGACCCGCGTGCGCCGGTATCTGTGGTCGCACATCCGGTTCCTGGACGACCCGTTGGAATACACGGGCACGGCGGGCGAACTGTTCCTCGGCTTTCTGATCGTCATCGCCGTGCTGTTTCCGTTGGGTTTCGCCTACACCACCATCCAGACCCTGGTGCCGCCCGGCAGCGGTTGGCTGCATATCGCGCTCGAAGTCCTCTATTACATGGTGCTGTTCGCGCTGCTGCAGATCGGGTTCTACCGGGCCTGGCGCTATCGGATGAGCCGCACCCGCTGGCGCGGCATCCGCCTCGGCCTCGACGGCTCGTCGTGGGAATACCTGAAACTGGCGTCGGGCTGGACGCTGCTGACGTTCCTGACCCTGGGCCTAGCCTATCCGTGGATGCAGGTGGAGCTCTGGCGCTATCAGATGCGGCACACGCATATCGGTCAGGAGACGTTTTCCTTTCACGGCATCGGGCGGGAGCTGTTACCCGATTGGTTGTGGGTCAACGTGCCGATCATCGTGGGCATTGGGTTGCTGGGGAGCTTGCCGTTCGTTTCGGGCTCTGGCTCATTCTCGATTGAGGAAACCATCGCGGGCTTGGACGCCAATGTCACCGGCGCGTTTCCGTTTATGGCCGCGGGCGGTGCGCTGGCGCTCGTCATCGCCGCCGGCATGTTCTTTCGGTTCGGCCTGGTCGCGGCCCGTTATCGCATCACCCATCTGCGCGCCGGTCGAACGTCAACGCGATCGTCGCTGTCCATCATGCGTCTGATCGGCGCCGGCGCATTTGCAATGGTCGTGGCGGTCTTGACCTTTCTGATCTCCGCCGGCATTGCCGGCGCCTTGGGCGCCGCTTTCGCGGATACGGTCAAAGAAGCAACGGTCATCGGGCAAATTCTCGGCATCGCGATCGGATTGTTCGCCGTCGTGATTGTGTTCCCGCTGATTTGGGCCGTGATCTTCAGCTTTTCGTTCCTCAAGAACGCGATCCTCACCACACATGTGAGCGCCGCCGCACATCTCGAAGCCGCCGCCCAACGGCCGAGCGCGGACATGAAATCCGGCGAGGGCCTCGCCGACGCGCTGGACATCGGCGGGCTGTAACACAAACTCGTCATCCCCGCGAAGGCGGGGACCCAGTCGGACCAGCCAGTAGCACTGGGTCCCGGGTCAAGCCCGGGATGACGGCGGTTTTGGAGCGTCCAATGCGCGTGCGCCGGGATGACGAATTGAGTAGGTTGGCGCAGAGCAGCAAGAACGAGACCCCATGTCCCACCCCGCACACTACAACGACGGCAAGACGGCGGAACGCCACACCGTGACCTGCGCCGTCGGCAACCGGGCATTGGCGATCATCGGCAAGACCGGTGCGGTACTGGACCGTTGGCCGGTCGATGAGATCCGCGCCGCAAGTGCGCCGGGCCGCTTCCGCCGCGTGGGCGCCGAGGCGCGGCTGTCGTTACTGCCCGAAGACGGCGGTGCATGGCTGACCGACCACTGCCCGAACCTGAAAAAAGGCGACAACCCGAAGGGCATGGCCAAGACTTGGGCCATCGCCGCGGTGCTGGCGATCCTGTCGTTGGGCGGGATCGTTGTGTTCCTGATCCCAGCCTTCGCCAACATCGTCGTACAGGCCGTGCCGCTGACGTTGGAGCGGCAGATCGGCGAACAAACCCGCGATCAGATCATCGGCGTGCTCGGCCGGTTTGGCGGGGAGGGTGCGCCGCGCGTCTGCCGTGCAGCGGGTGGACAGGCGATCCTGGACAGGCATGCCGCTGAGATCGAAGCGGTGCTGGAAAGCCCGTTCGATGTCACCGTCACCGTGCTGCGGTTTCCGGTCGCCAATGCCTTTGCCTTGCCGGGCGGCGAGGTGTTGATCCTGTCCGGGCTGCTCGACGATGCCGAAAACGGTGACGAAGTGATCGGCGTGTTGGCGCACGAAATCGCCCATGTGGTGCGCCGCGACGCCCTGACCGTGACGCTACAACAAACGGGCACCGCGTTGTTGGTCAGCCTGTTGATCGGCGATGTATTCGGCGGCGCGGTCCTGTCGGGGATCGGCACGACGCTGCTGGAAACCGGCTACAGCCGCGAGGCGGAAACCGCTGCCGATGACCTGGCGGTTCGTGCCCTCAATCAACTGGGTCTGACCGCCCGTCCGCTGGCGGCCTTTCTGTCGCGCTTGTCTGACCAAAGTGAACTCGAGGGGTCGATCCCCGAGTTTCTCAGCACCCATCCCGCCAGCGCCGGACGTGCGGAGCGGATCGTCGCCGCCAGCATCGCCGATGGCCGCAGCATGACCTCGGTGGAGTGGAATGCGCTTCGAACCATGTGCCGCTGACATGGTAAATCGGCCTGTGCGGGCCGTCACAGACACCCCGTTCATCAAGCGCTCTAATGGTTAACGTCCAGACTTGAACAAAACGCCCAGAACGGGCGACTTGGTAACAGAATGGAGGCGACCATGAACATGAACTGGCACGAGTTACTGAACGAAGCACTCGGAACCGCGGTCGGTACGGTCATTGGCGGTGCGGTCATCGGATACGGCCTCATCACCTTGTTGGTGAACAGCCTGGAAGCCGTCTTCTAAGGCCTGATCCCGAACTAGCCCATCCGGTCACTTGCGCTCATGGCGCGAAACTGGATCGCCGCTTCGAGCTTCTTTTGCTCTTCCGCTTCGGTGGACTCGAATTCAAGCGCGAACCCGTCTGGTATAGTCCGGCGCATATGGCCGTTTCGATGGCCGATCCCCTCCATGTGCAGCGATACGAACTGGTTGTTGTCGTACCCCGTATCCTGAATCCCGACCACCGCCGCCCCCGTGACCGAGACATCCTGCAACCGACCCTCGAAGCGTTGGCCGCCGATCTCGCCATGCGCCGCGACGTCCAACTCGTAACGGAAAGCACCCCGCTTATCGTCCCCGAGCGTCGTCATGCCGCATCCATATCGGCGTCGACCGGCGGCGTGCCGAAAATCCGCGTGTGCCGCTCCACATAGGCCGGCCAGCAATCGGGGTTCACCAAGCGCGGCGGGCGGCGGCCGCTCAGCACCTCGATCCACTGCTCGGCGCCCCATTTCGCCATGTTGTAATTACAAACATCCGTAATGCCGGCGGCGTGCGGCGTCATCAGCACGTTCTGAAACGCCATCAACGGATGGCCTGGTCCCGGCGGCTCCTGATCGAACACATCAACGCCGGCCCCGTTGATCCGGTTGCTCGCCAACACCTCGCACAGCGCCGCCTCGTCATGAATGCCGCCGCGTGCCGTGGTGATGAAATAGGCGCTGGGTTTCATCAGGGCGAACGCCGCGGCACCCACCATTCCCTTGGTTTCCGCCGTCAACGGGCAGTGCAGTGACACGAAATCCGAGTTGGCGAAGACCTCGTCGAACGTGGCTTTTTCAGCATCCCGGTCGACGAAATCCTGATCGGTGATATAGGGGTCGTACGCGATCACCCGCATCCCAAGGGCATGTTTGGCGATCTTCGCGGTGCGCCGGCCGGCATTCCCAAGACCGATGATGCCGAGCGTCTTACCCGTCGCTTCCAAGCCCGGATAGGACATGCGGTCCAGGCCCGGCGCGTCCCGCATCATGCGGTCGTGGCGGATCATGTTCTTTCCTAACGCCAGCAGCATGCCGATGGCGTGTTGCGCGACGCTGTCGGAATTGGCGCCCGAATTGTTGATGACCATGATCCCGTGTTCGCTGCACGCCGTATCGTCGCAGGCGTCGTATCCCGCGCCGAGGGAAGAGACCGCCAACAGGTTCGGGCATTTCTCGATAAACGCCCGGTCCGGCCACCAGCGGCGCTGAAACTCGGTCTTGGCCAGCATGTGATAGCCGTGCGCCTCGCGCATCACGGCAAAGACTTTGTCTTCGTCGTCGTCTTGATCGAGCCGGATCACCTCGATCCACGGCGCGGTCGCGAGCACCTCGTCCGCCACCGGATCGATCCAGGTATCGAAATAAACCAGTTTTCGCGGCCCTGGGCTCACCGGATCACCTCGATCCACGGCGCGGTCGCGAGAACCTCGTCCGCCACCGGATCGATCCAGGTATCGAAATAAACCAGTTTTCGCGGCCCTGGGCTCATAGGATCTCCTACACAAAAAACGCGGTAGTCTGTGAGCCCCTGTTTGCGGCGTCAAGCGTGGCGGGCGATCTCAGCCGCCATATCGGCGACACGGGCAGCGATGGGCCGGGACGGGTCGGCGATATAGGACGCGGTGAAATTGAGCGGCGGCGGCGTCCAATCCGAGGTGATCTCGACCAAGTCGCCGCGCGCGAGGGATTCGCCGATCAAGGCCTTCGGCACGGCGCCGATCCCGACACCCCGCTCCGCCATCCGCTGGCACGCCGACAGGGACGTCGACGGGAAGATCCGCGCCGGCTTGCCTGTCCGCGTGCGAAATGCATCGCTGATCTCCGCATACGGGCGGGTATTGCGCGCGAAGGTCAAAATGGGATACGCGGCCATCTGGTCGAGGGTCATGTGCGGCGCCGGCCCGGTGCCGTCGGTCGGCCGCATCGCCCAGATCAAGTGGTATTCAGACAACGGCACGTTGGTGACCGTGTATTCCGACACCGGCCCCATCAGAAAGGCGAGATCGATGCTGTGGTCGACGAGATCGTTGCGCAGGTTCGCGGTGACGTCGACGGAAATTTCCACGTCGAGACTGGGGTACCGGGTCCGCAGCCGCGCCAACAATTCCGGCAACCATGCCTGTACGATGGTCTCGGAAACCCCGAGCCGCAGCAGCCCGGAAATATCGCCGGGCGCACCCGCGTGTTCGCGCATGGCCTCGACGGCGCCGAGCGCCTCTTCGGCGTACCGCATCAGGCCGCGTCCCGCCGCCGTCAGGCGTACCCGCGATCCATCCCGTTCGAACAAACGGACCCGCAATTCATCCTCTAGATTTCCGATACGGCTGGAGATTGCGGGCTGCGTCGTGAACAGCCGTTCGGCGGTTTTCGAGAAGCTGCCGAGCCGCGCGACCCACAGATACGCCTCCAACTGTCTGAGATTCATGGTTTTCTCCCGTCGTCGATACTTATAAAAAAAATTAATTCAGAATTCAAAAAATTATAAATTCGACTTACGGCGCAAATCACTGCTCTGATGATGGGCAAGGGGCAATTACAGGGACAGCAGGGACATGAGCGCCGTCACCGCGCCGACTCTCACCGACATGGTTTTCGAGGAATTCGCCGGCCTTTCCGCCACCGAGGCGCGTCAGGCGTTTCGCGGTGGCCGCTATAGCGGCCATACGGCGGGGATCGCACCCGGCATGCTACAGGGGAACCTGGCCATTCTGCCCGCCGCGCACGCCCTCGACTTCGCCCGGTATTGCCAGCGCAATCCGCAACCGTGCCCGTTGATCGGGGTGTCCGACACCGGCGATCCGATGTTGCGGACGCTTGGGCAGGATATCGATATCCGCGCCGACATTCCGAAGTACCGGGTCTATCGGGACGGCACATTGGACGACGAGGTCACCGACATCGCGTCGCTGTGGCGGGACGATTTCGTCGCCTTTGTGATCGGTTGTTCGTTCAGCTTTGAAAGCGCGTTGATGTCGGAGGGCATCCCGCTGCGCCATATCGACCAGGACAAAACGGTGTCGATGTACGTCACCGACCTGCAGACCGAACCGGCCGGACCGTTCCAAGGCGGCATGGTGGTGTCGATGCGTCCCATGACCATGTCCGACGCCGTGCGCGCCAGCGCCATCTGCGCGCGTTTTCCGCATGCGCATGGCGCACCGGTCCACATCGGCGATCCCGCCGCCATCGGCATCGAAGACATCGCGGCGCCGGATTTCGGCGACCCGACCGAGTTCGAAGACGGCGAAGTGCCCGTCTTTTGGGCCTGCGGGGTGACGCCGCAGAACGCAATCCGCGCGGCCAAGCCCGCCATCTGCATTACCCACGCGCCCGGCAGCATGCTGGTGACGGACGTGCCGAGCTGGGCCACAGATTCGAAATTACCTAACGCACAACACAGCAGGGAGAACTAAACCATGAAACGTGCATTGATCGCGGGCCTGACGGCCCTCAGCATCGGCGTCGGCGTCGGCGGCGGCGCCATGGCGCAAGATGCGCCGGTCGTCATCAAGGGCGTCGGCACCTGGGGCAACCTGACCAACTTCAAGAAACACGAAGGCCCGTTCTGGAACGAGCGGATCGCCGCCACCACCAACGGCAACATCGTCGGCGAAATCAAGCCGCAGACGGAACTCGGCCTCAAAGGCTTTGAAATCATGCGGCTCTTGAAGCTGGGCGTGTTCGATTACGCCTACGGCCTGCCGGGCTATGTCGCCGCGGAGAACGCGGTATTCGAAGGCGGTGACCTGTCGTCGGTCGTCCAGGACATCGAAACGCAACGCAAGGTCGCCGATGCCTATTTCCCGATCTTGGAAAAGGCCTTCGCGGAAATCTACGACGCCAAGCTTTTGCAGCTCTATCCGTTCCCGAGCCAGATGCTCTGGTGCAACGCCGAGATCAACTCGATCAAGGACCTGGATGGCAAGAAAATCCGCGTCTACTCGACCACGCTCGGCGATTTCGTCGAAGGGGTCGGCGGGTCCAGCGTCACCGTGGCGTTTGCCGAAGTGATCCCGGCGCTGGAAAAAGGCGTCGTCGATTGCGGCATCACCGGCACCATGCCGGCCTATAATGCGAAGTGGTTCCAGGCCGCGACCCATGCCTACACCATGCGGGTCGGCTGGGGCCTCGCCTTCGGCGCCATGAACATGAAAAAGTGGAACTCGATGTCGGCGGCGCAGCAGCAAACCCTGCAAGCCGAGTTGAACAAACTCACCGACGAAATGTGGGCGGAAACGGCGACCGAGGACAGCGTCGCCATCAACTGCATCACCGGCAAGGAATGCCCGATCGGCGATCCGGCCAACATGGTGCATGTTGTCCCTTCGGCGTCCGACCTGACGGAGCGCGACCGGATCGCACAAGAAGTCGTGCTGGCCCGTTGGGCGGAGCGTTGCGGTGCCGAGTGCGCCGAGGCGTGGAACAACACCGTCGGCAAAATCGTCGGCCTGAAAGCGGTCGCCAAGTAGGACCGCGCATCTGACGGACACCCGGCCGGTGGCCCGTGCCATCGGCCGGCATCCGCACCGCACGCCCGAAAGTACCTGTCATGGCGTTCTTCGATAAACTCATCGCCGGCCTGAACGGTCTCGCCACGCGCTTGGTGTGGCTCAGCGGCGGCCTGCTGATCCTGGCGTCGTTCATGGTGACGATCGACGTGATCTGCCGGAAGATCTTCGGCATCAGCCTCGGCGGCGCCGACGAAATCACCGGCTACGTGTTCGGGATCGGAATCATGTTCTCGCTGAGCTACGCGATCCTGCACCGGGCCAACATCCGGATCGATGCCGCGTATCAGCACATGCCGATTTGGTTGCGGGCGATCCTGGATTGGATCGGATTGGCGCTGCTGGTCGGGTTTATCGCGTTCATCGCCTATCGCGGCTATTTCCTCGTCGCCGACACGTACCAGTACGGCTCGCGCTCGATCACACCGCTCAGAACACCGCTGGCGATCCCACAAACGCCATGGTTGATCGGCATGGGATTCGCGGTCGTCACAGGCGTCGTTCTGTTGCTCGCCGGACTGGCCGGCTTGCTGCAGCGGAACTGGCGTTACGTCTGCAAGTTGATGGGCATACCGACCATCGATGAGCAGATCGAAGAAGAGACCGAGGGGACCTGACCGATGCTGGCGCAAGCGCTCCTCGTCCTCCTCGGGCTAATCATCCTCAGCGTGCCCATCGCGGCGTCGCTCGGCTGGCTCGGGCTGTTCATGTCGAACGTCCACTCGATCATGCCGCTGCACCTCGCGATCGGCGACATCGCCTGGCAGAACTCGACCGAGTTCCTGTTGGTCGCCATCCCGATGTTCATCCTGTTGGGCGAGTTGTTGCTGCGGTCCGGTATCACGGAGCGCATGTACAACGGCATGGTGCATTGGCTGGGCTGGTTGCCGGGCGGGTTGATGCATTCCAACATCGGGGCGTGTTCGCTGTTCGCGGCGACGTCCGGATCCAGCGTCGCCACAGCCGCGACCATCGGCACCGTCGCCATGCCCGAGGTGGAAAAACGCGGTTATAACGAGCGCCTGTTCCTCGGCACCATTGCCGCCGGCGGCACCCTCGGCATTCTGATTCCACCGTCGATCAACCTGATCATCTACGGCCTGTTGACCGACACGTCGGTGCCGGAACTGTACCTCGCCGGGTTCATACCAGGGATGGTGCTGGCGGGCCTGTTCATGGTGACGGTGATCGTCGCCTGTCTTTATCGCAAGAAATGGGGCGGCGGCACCGTCAACAGCGGCTGGGACGAGAAGATCGCATCCCTGCCCGGTTTGCTGCCGCCGCTCGGCATCTTTCTGGTGGTTGTCGGCTCGATCTACGCCGGGGTCGCGACGCCGACCGAAGCCGCGGCGCTCGGCGTGGTCGCGGCACTCGGCCTTGCGTGGCAGACAAAGTCGCTGTCCATCGATATGCTGAAGAGCGCCATCGAAGGAACCATGCGCACCACGGCGATGATCATGCTGATCATTCTCGCGGCGATCTTCCTGAATTTCATTCTCGGCGCGCTCGGCATCACCCAAGCGTTGGCCGACTTCATCTTGGGCCTCGGTCTGACGCCGATGCAGACCATGCTGATGATCATCGGGTTCTACATTATCCTCGGGTGTTTCATGGAAACACTGTCGATGCTGCTCACCACGGCGCCATTGATCACGCCGATTGTCGTGGCGCTCGGCTTCGATCCGGTGTGGTTCGGCATCTTGTTGATGGTGTTGCTGGAGACCGCGCTGATCACGCCGCCCATCGGCATCAACCTCTATGTCGTTCAAGGCATCCGCACATCGGGTAGCTTGAACGACGTGATGATCGGCATCCTGCCGTTCGTGCTCGCCATGTTCGCGATGATCGGGTTGCTGTTGGTCTTCCCCGACATGGCGCTGTGGCTCCCCGGCTTGTTTTATTGATCGCAACCGGCGCGCGGACCGCGCCGACAGGAGACGTATGACCATGTGGCAGATTTGGATCGACCGTGGCGGCACCTTTACCGACCTCGTGGCGAAACGCCCGGACGGTGCGCTGGTGACGCACAAGCTGCTGTCGGAAAACCCGGAACAGTACGAGGACGCTGCCCTTCAAGGCATCCGTGATCTGTTGCAGATCGACAGCGGCGACCCGGTGCCGCCGGGCGCCGTGCAGTCGGTCAAGATGGGCACCACCGTCGCCACCAATGCGCTGTTGGAACGCAAGGGCGACCGCACGGTCTTGGTCATCACCAAAGGGTTCGGGGATGCGCTCCGCATCGGGTATCAGAACCGGCCGCGCCTGTTCGACATGCATATCAAGCTGCCGGAGTTGGTCTACGAAAGCGTCATCGAAGCCGACGAGCGGGTCGCCGCCGACGGGGCGGTCTTATCATCCCTCGACGAGACGCCGCTCCGCAGCGATCTTCAGGCCGCGTATGATGACGGTATCCGCTCCGTCGCCATCGCCTTCCTGCATGGGTATAAGCACAGCAGCCACGAAGTTCGCGCCGGCGAGATCGCGCGGGAGATCGGCTTCACCCAGGTGTCCGTCTCGCACGACGTCAGTCCGCTCATCAAACTGATCTCGCGCGGCGACACCACCGTGGTCGACGCCTATCTGTCGCCGATCCTTCGGCGCTATGTCGACCGGGTTGCCGGCGATCTGGAGGCCGGCGGCAACGCCGGACCCCGCCTGATGTTCATGCAATCGAACGGCGGGCTGACGGACGCAGCCCTGTTCCAAGGCAAGGACAGCATTCTGTCCGGTCCGGCCGGCGGCGTTGTCGGCATGGTGCGAACGGCGCAAATGGGCGGCTTCGACAAGGTTATTGGCTTCGACATGGGTGGCACGTCGACCGACGTCGCGCACTTCGACGGCGAATACGAACGCAGCTTGGAAACCATGGTCGCGGGTGTGCGAATGCGTGCGCCGATGATGCATATCCATACGGTCGCCGCCGGCGGCGGATCGATCCTGGTGTTCGACGGTGCCCGCTTCCGGGTCGGTCCGGAAAGCGCCGGCGCCAATCCGGGTCCGGCGTGCTACCGCCGCGGCGGGCCGCTGGCCGTGACCGATTGCAACGTGCTGTTGGGCAAGATCCAGCCGGACTTCTTCCCAAGCGTGTTCGGCCCGAACGCCGACGAGCCGCTCGATGCCGATGCCGTGCGCGCGAAGTTCGAAGACATGGCGGCGCGCATCGCGGATGCGACGGGCGACGCCAAACGCTCGCCGGAAGATGTGGCGGAAGGATTCCTGACCATCGCGGTTGAGAACATGGCCAATGCGATCAAGCAGATTTCGGTGCAACGCGGCTACGACGTGACCGAGTACGTTCTCAACTGCTTCGGCGGCGCCGGGGGCCAGCATGCCTGCCTCGTCGCCGATGCGTTGGGGATGACGACCGTCTTCATCCACCCGTTTGCCGGTGTGCTTTCGGCCTACGGGATGGGGCTCGCCGATATCCGCGCGCTTCGCGAGCAGACCGCAAGCGCACCTCTGACCGACGACGCGCTTGGCGGTTTGGCCGATGACATGAACGGCATGGCGGACGACGCCCGCGCCGAAGTCGCACGTCAGGACGTGCCGGAAAGCCACATCGAGATCGAACGGAAAGTGCACCTGCGCTACGACGGTACGGATACGTCGCTGATCGTCGGGCTGGACGATGCTGCGTCCATGCAAGCCGATTTCGAGGCGCAGCACCGCCAGCGTTTCGGCTTCGTGCCCGAGGGCCGCACGCTGGTCATCGACGCGCTTGCCGTCGAGGCCATCGGGATGACGGAGCGGGTCGACGACATGGACGCGCCCGATCCCGGCGATGCCCAGTCCGTCGACGCGAAAACGACCGTTTCCATGTACTCCGGCGGCGCCCATCACGACACCCCCATTTTCGACAGAGAAGACTTCCGCCCCGGCACCACGGTCGACGGGCCGGCGATCATTGTCGAAGCGACAGGGACCACAGTGGTCGAGCCCGGCTGGCAAGCCAACATGGACGGCCACGGGCATTTGATCCTGAAACGGGTAGAGGCCCGGCCACAGGTCTTCGCGGTCGGCACCGAGGCGGATCCCGTGATGCTGGAGGTGTTCAACAACTTGTTCATGTCGATCGCCGAGCAAATGGGCGCGACGCTCTCAAACACGGCCTATTCGGTGAACATCAAGGAACGTCTGGACTTCAGCTGCGCCATTTTCGACACCGTTGGCAATTTGGTTGCCAACGCCCCGCACATGCCGGTGCACCTGGGTTCCATGGGCGAGAGCATCAAAACCGTGATCCGCGAGAATGCGAACACCATGAAGCCGGGCAACGTCTATGCGCTGAACGCGCCCTACAACGGCGGCACGCACCTGCCGGATGTCACCGTGATCACGCCGGTGTTCGACGACGGCGGAAAAGACATTCTGTTCTATGTCGGCTCGCGCGGCCACCATGCGGACATCGGTGGCCGCACGCCGGGCTCGGCACCGCCGGATTCGACCACGATCCAAGAAGAAGGCGTGCTGATCGACAATTTCCTGTTGGTCGAAGAAGGCCGCCTGCGCGAAGCCGAGACCTATGATCTTCTGGGGTCGGGACAGTATCCGTGCCGAAACCCGTCGCAAAACATGGCCGACCTGACAGCGCAGATCGCCGCCAACGAAACCGGCGTGCGGGAGCTTCGCAAGATGATCGCGCATTTCGGCCTCGACGTGGTGCATGCGTACATGGGTCATGTCCAAGACAACGCCGAGGAGTCGGTGCGCCGGGTGCTCGACGTTCTGTCGGACGGGGAGTTCACCTATCCGATGGACAACGGCGATCAGATACACGTTCGGATCACCGTGAACCGCGACGCCCGCGAGGCGAAAATTGATTTCACCGGCACCTCGCCCCAGGGCAATCACAACTACAATGCGCCGCTCGCGGTGTGCAAAGCGGCCGTCCTGTATGTCTTCCGAACCTTGGTCGACGATGAAATTCCGCTCAACGAGGGGTGCCTGAAACCGCTCAAAATCAACGTGCCGGAAAAGTCGATCATCAGCCCGGAGTATCCGGCGGCCGTCATCGCCGGCAACACCGAGGTGTCGCAGTGCATCACAGATACGCTGTATGGTGCGCTCGGCGTGCTCGCCTCGGCGCAAGGCACCATGAACAACTTCGTTTACGGCAACGATGTATACCAGAACTACGAGACCATCTGCGGCGGCACGGGGGCGGGCGACGGGTTTGACGGCGCCAGTGCCGTGCATTCACACATGACCAATACGCGCATGACCGACACCGAGGTCCTGGAAAACCGGTTCCCGGTGCGGGTCGAGGAGTTCTCGATCCGGCGCGGGTCAGGCGGACCGGGCGCCAACCACGGCGGTGACGGCGTGGTGCGGCGGATGCGGTTCTTGGAGCCGATGACCGCGACCATTCTCTCCAGCCACCGGCACACCGACCCGTTCGGACTGTCCGGCGGCGGCATCGGCAAGCGTGGCGAAAACAGGGTCGAACGCACCGATGGGTCGGTCGACCTGCTACGCGGTAACGACGAAACCGAAATGAACGCCGGTGACGTGTTCGTCATCGAGACGCCGGGCGGGGGCGGGTTCGGCGGCACCGATTGATGAAACTTTGACGGCGCCCGACCGTCGCCGGTTGTGACTTTTTGCGCAAAAGGGTACTTTAGAGTGATTCGCGATTCGCAGCGAAAACACGACGTTTGCGGGTGATAACAGAGCGGTTTTGAGAGTGACCGGACGCTTCTCCAAACAGGTCGGGCTATTCGCATTGGCGGCGGCGCTCATGCTGCCGAGCCACGATGCGCGCGCAAACCCCATGGAAATCGAATTGACCGGGTTGCTGGTCAAGCATCCGCAGATCCGTGCCGCCGAAAAGTCGCTGCAATCTTCACGGCAGGGCGTCGGTGTTGCGATTGCCGATTTTTATCCGAGCGTAACGCTGACAGGCGACATGGGATACGAGAACATCAGCAGCCCATCGACCCGGGCCGCCAACGAAGATGGTGATGCGTTCGGCCGGACCCGCAACAATGCAAGCCTGACGGTGACGCAGAACCTGTTCAGCGGATACGCCAATGCGTCCGCGGTGCGCACCGCCCGGCTGAACCGTGAACTGGCGCAGATTTCGCTGGAAGGGACGCGGCAGAACACAATTTTCGAAGGCATCCAAACCTATATCGACGTCATGCGCCAGCGGCGCTTGATCGAACTGGCGCGCGAGAACGAAGCCACCATCCAACGGCAGTTGAACCTGGAAGATGAGCGGGTGCAGCGTGGTTCCGGCGTGGCGGTCGACGTGTTGCAGGCGAAGTCGCGTCTGCAGATCGCCAAGGAGCGGCGAGTCAGTTTCGAGGGCGCGTTGGAAGACGCCATCAGCCGGTATACCCAGGTTTTCGGAAATCCGCCGGAAATGGAGTCCATGCTCGATCCCGAACCGCCGATTGACCTCGTCCCCAGCGAATTGCGCCGGGCCGTCGACATCGCGGTGATCGAGAACCCCGCGGTCGGCAATTCGGGCACCACGGTGGAGGTCGCGCGGGAGCGCCGCCGCAGCGTCGCCGCGGAATTGATGCCGACGGTCGATCTCGAAGGGACCATGAACTACGAAAAGCACAACAACGGCACCATCGGCACCCGCCGGGATTACTCGCTGGTGGTGTCCAGCACATGGGATCTGTTCTCGGGCTTTTCGACGCGCAATTCCATGGCCCAAGCCGCCTACGACTATCACGCCAGCAAAGACCAGCATGAGTTCTCGGTGCGCAAAGTCATCGAACAAACCAAACTTGCGTGGCAATCCCTGCTGACCGCGCGCGAACGGTTGGAGCTGTTGGAGAACGCGGTGAACATCGCGTCCGAAGTGTTCGAAAGCCGCAAGAAATTGCGCGAGGCCGGTAAGGAGACCGTGATCAACGTTCTCGACGCCGAGAACGAGGTCAACAACGCACAGATCAACTATACCTCGGCGTTCTATGACGAGCGACTGGCGGTGTATCAGCTCCTATTGGCGATGGGCCGTCTCAACGATATCAATCTTCGCCTCGGCACCTGAGCGTGTCGCTCCTCGTCGATTTTGAGGACATGAAAGCCGCGCGTGCGCGGCTACATCCGGCGATCCGCCATACGCCCGTGTTTCCAATCAGCCGAACGTCGGCGGAAATCGGTGACGAGCGGCTATACGTGAAGTGCGAGAACCTACAGGTCACCGGCGCATACAAGGTCCGCGCGGCGTTCACCATGCTGGATCGCCTGGACGACGCAGCCAAAGCGAAAGGCGTGGTGCTCGCCTCCAGCGGCAACTTCGCCCAGGCCTTCGCCTATGCCGGCCGCCTGTTGAAGGTCCCCATCGTTGTTGTGATGCTGCGCGAGACCAGCGCCTACAAGGTCGAGGTCACCAAAGGCCACGGCGGCGAGGTGGTGGTCTGCGACGACGCGCTTGACCGCCAGCCGATGGTCAAACGGGTTGCCGAGGAACGCGGCATGACCGCGATCGACACCTGGGAGGAATATTGGATCACCGCCGGTCATGCATCGCTCGGCATGGAGATGTGCGAGGACCTTCCCGACATGCAGCAGGTCCTGGTCCCCGTGTCCAGCGGCGGCGTCGCTGCGGGCGTGGCGACGGCGGTCAAGAACCTGTTACCCGACGTCAAAGTCATCGGCGTGCAACCCGAACGCGCCAACGCGGCCTATGTGTCGCGCCAGAACGGGGAACCGACCGCCATCGACTATTGGGACAGCATCGCCGACGGCCTCTCCGCCCGACGCCCGGGCGAGCGGCCGTTCGCGCATCTGCAAGAATACATGGACGACATCGTCCTGATCAGCGAGGCCGATATCGGCCGCGCCTTCGAGACGTTGCTGTTTCGCGGCAAGCTGCTGGGCGAAGCGGCGGGCGTCGTCGCCAGTGCCGCGTTCCTGGCCGACAAGGTCGACACGTCCCTCAAGACCTTGGCGGCGCTCACCGGCGGCAATCTTACGCCGGAAAGCGTCGCGAAACTGCACGCCTTGGCGGCGCAATCCTAGCCAAGGCGAGAGGGCCCGGCCGAAGCCGGACCCTCTCTAACAAGCGCCACGATCATGCCACCGCAGCGCTTGGGGGCCGTAAGACCCTTTCAACCTTATTTAGCAGGACACCTGCGCATCGAGTTGCGGCGCCCGCTCGTACCAGGACGGCTGCACGAAAATCCCAAGCGTATCGTTCCCTGGATTTTTGAGACGGAAAGAGGCCTTCTGTCCGGCGGCAAACCGCATCTGCCGACGGGTC
This sequence comes from Rhodospirillales bacterium, assembly GCA_965601835.1. Classification (GTDB taxonomy): domain Bacteria; phylum Pseudomonadota; class Alphaproteobacteria; order Rhodospirillales; family Casp-alpha2; genus UBA4479. The sequence goes on along the minus strand of OZ271842.1, from coordinate 3,389,452 downwards.
AGCGTTTCTGCGCCGCTCGCCGTGATGCGCAGAACATTTAGGGTACCGGCGCGCGGCCATGCGTCGCCTGCGTTAATGATTTTAAATTGCGCGACGCCGTCGCGGCAGGCGGTCTCGACCTCAAGCTGAATCTGCGCGCCGCCGGCCTGCGCCAAGGACGAGCGATGCACGGTGGTCTGGGCGTCCACAACCGTAACGGTCAAGAACGCGATGGCGAAGCCGGTAACGGCGGCTCGAACGATCTGCATGGGGCACTCCTGTATCCATGACGTTTTGCTTTGGTGCTGGTGTCATGGATACGGCGTGCGTGTAATCGTAGAATGTCGTCCCGGTAAGGAAGTGTTACAGCGTGTTATCGGGGCCGAGGTCGCGCACGAGATAGCGGACCGACTTGTTGCGCGAGGCGAGCCGTGCGTGACCGACCTCGACAAAGCCGAGGGCGGCGTGAAACGCATCGGATCCGGGATTGGGTGGATCGGTATTCACCTCGCAGACGATGCGCGCGTGCCCTGCCCGGCGTGCGTCCGCGAACAGTTTCTCGTACAGCGCCCGCGCGTAACCGCGCCCTCTTGCGGTGGGTGCGACGACGATGCGGTCGACGTAGACGAACTGCGTATATTTGTCCCTAAACCACAGGAAGTTCGAACTGTCGTAGTCGGCACCTTGGTCGCAGGAAATCAGGAAGGCATCGCACGCGGTGGTTGCCCATGCACGAAAAGACGTGCCGATCAACGCGCGCCAAGCATCGGACGACAGGTACGATGTTTCCGCCGCGTGGTCGTTGTTCAGCGCGATCAGTCGCGCGTGACCATCGGCGTTCATCTCCCCGATCGGCGTAAAGGCTTGCGCCGCCCTGCCGCGGTTCATCGCAAGGCGGCGACGAACCGGGCCAGGACGTCGTTGGTTTTTGCCTGATCGACCCAGCGCACCACCGCGACGATGTCCAATGAGCGGTCAATCCAGATCACGTTGGAACCGGCGCCCAGCGCAAACACGCTGGTTTCCGGCACGTCCGCGTAATGCGTCCGACCGGTGTTCAGCCACCACAGCATGCCGTAGGCCCGATACAAATCGATCGGTGTCAGCATCTCGGTGATCCAATCCGTCGACAGCAAGGACTGCCCATCCCACGTGCCGCCGTTGGCAATCAGCAATCCGAAACGGGCATGGTCGTAGCTGTCGATCCACAATCCGCCGCCCCAGTGGGTGCCGCCCGGCACCGACGTCATGTCCCGCCCTGCGATATGCACGGTGGAGTTCTTGTATCCGTGCCACGTCCACGTATCCGACGCGCCGATCGGACCCATGATGCGCTCTTTCAACACCTCGGGGAGGGGACGCTGAAACGCATGCATCAGGGCGAACGACAACACGTTCACACGCACATCGTTGTATTCCCAGAACGTGCCGGGCTCACTGAGGCTGCGCTGCTGGCCTTTGCGGGAGTTATCGGACCCCGCGCCGACCTGCCGGAAATGATCGACTTGGTCGGGTTTCTCGAACAACGTCCCCGACCATTCACTGGTCTGCGTCAGCAAGTGCCGCCACGTGATCTTGCGGTTCTGGCGATTGTCGAACTGCGGCAATGCCAAGGATTTCGAGACGCGCTCGTCGACATCGGGGATCACGCCATCGGCGACGGCGATCCCGGCCAGGATCGCAAGATAACTTTTGGCGATGGAAAACGTCATATCCACCCGGTCCGGCGTTCCCCAGGACGTCACGATCCGCCCCCCGCGCAGCAGCAGGCCCGACGCCCCGCCCCGGGGCTTCAACGGGCCGAGAAACGCATTCCAAGGCTCCGGTTCGATTTGCGTCAGCCCCGGCACACTGCCGGCATCTTCGAGGTCGCGCGGCCAGGTGCTCTCACTTTCGGTGGCGAACGCGACCGCGTCTTGCAACCGCGTCGGATCGAAACCAACCTCGTCCGCGGACGCGGTCTCCCAGGTGCGCACATTGGCCGGTGGCGTATACGACTTGTCGGTCATCTTTGCATCTCCTTCATCCGTGTAAGATGTCCGAGCCGGGCGCATTGGTCAAAATTCTTGCCGTCCCGCGCGTTCCTGCCGAAACTGACATGGTGAGCGCAAAACAGGAGGGCATCCAAATGCATGGACGGCGGACTTTCATTGGGCTTGCCGCGGCGGCCATCATCACGACGGCGGCGATACCGGCTCCGGCCAGCCAGTTGCAGTTCCTGAAAATAGGGTCGGGTTCACCCGGTGGAAACTACTTTCCGATCGCCGGGCTGATCGCTCAGGTCATCTCCAACCCGCCCGGCGCACGTTCATGTCAGGACGGCGGAAATTGCGGCGTCCCGGGACTGGTCGCGACCGCACAAAGTACCGGCGGCTCCGTGGCGAACGTCGACGCGCTTTACCAAGGCCAGATCGAACTCGGCCTGTCGCAGTCCGATGTCGCGTACTGGTCCTATACGGCAACGGGGCCGTTCAAGTCTCGCCCACCCAACGACCGCATTTGCGCGATCACCAGTCTGTACGAAGAACAAGTGCACGTGTTGGCGGCGAAAGGCTCGGGCATCGGCGCCATCACCGACGTCAAAGGCAAACGGGTCGCACTCGGAAAGCGGGATTCCGGCGCATTGCTGGGGGCCATGCTGGTCCTACAGGCACACGGCATAAATGCCCGGTCCGATTTGACCCCGGTGCTGGTCGACTTTGCGAGCGCACAGCAGCAATTCAAGGCAGGCCAGGTCGATGCGTTCGTCACGGTCACCGGGTATCCGAACGACACCATCGCCGTGCAAACCAAAGACCTCGGCGCGACGTTGGTGCCGATCAGCGGTGCGGGCCGCGACGCGCTGACCACGCAGTCACCGTTCTACACAAAATCGCGCATTCCCGGAGGGACGTATCCTCAACAAACCGGCGACGTGGAGACGGCCGCCGTCCCGGCATTGCTGCTGTCGAGCCAGGCCGTCAACCAAGAGACGGTCTATGGCATCACCAAAGCGCTGTGGCGCAACCCCCACGCGCGGAAGATTCTCGACAACGGACACACGCGGGGCGTCGATATCACGGTGGAAACGGCGTTTGACGGGGTATCGATCCCATTGTGCCCGGGCGCCGAGAAATTCTACGGCGAGATCGGGATGACCCGATGACGGATCTCACGTCGACGCCGGCGACCGAGGCGGCCGCCGCGATCCGCGAAGGGTCACTCACCGCCCGGGCGCTGGTTGACGCCTATCTGGAGCGTATCGCCGTGCGCGACGAGATGGTGGGCGCATGGATCCACCTCGATCCCGAGCACGCGCGTGCGCAAGCGGACGCCGCCGACGCGGCGCGCGAAAAAGGCGACGCCCTCGGACCGCTGCACGGTGTTCCGATCGCGTTTAAGGACATCATCGACACACGCGACATGCCGACGGCGAACGGCTCCGCCTTGTTCGCCGGCCGACGCCCCGTAGCCGATGCGACGCTGGTGCGGCTTGCCCGCGACGCGGGGGCCATCATCATGGGGAAGGCCGTCACCACGGAGTTTGCCCTGACGGCAGTGGGTAAAACCAAGAATCCACACGATTCGGCGCGGACACCCGGTGGGTCTTCGTCGGGGTCCGCCGCCGCGGTGGCCGATCACCAGGTGCCGCTATCGATCGGCTCGCAGACCGGCGGCTCGATGTTGCGGCCGGCCTCGTTCTGCGGTTGCTACGGGTTTAAGCCGACTTTTGGATCGATCTCCCGCGCCGGCATGTTCCCGTTGTCGCGGGTCTTGGATCATCCGGGGATTTACGCCAACTCGCTCGCCGACGTCGCGCTTCTGGCCGATGTGCTGATGCAACGCGACCCGGCTGATCTCGATATGCGCGGACACATCGCGACCGGTCTCGGCGAAGCGCTTCACGATCCCGGCGAGGCGCCCCGGATCGCTTTCGTCAAAGGCCCACCGTGGGACGCCGCCGAGCCCTACCTGGAAGGATTGTTTACCGACGTCATGCAGACGCTTGGCGACACAGCGCGCGAGGTCGCGTTGACAGGTGTATTCGATACCGCCATCGACTGCCACACCACGGTGATGCTGGCGCATCTCGGCGCCAATATCGGCGATTATTGCCGCGACGGCGGCGACAATGTGCAAGACGAAACCAAGCGCCGATGCGCCGCGGGGGATGGGCTGCTGGCCGCCGACTACGTCAAGGCGATCGAGTATCGCGACACCCTATCGGCGGCACTGGATCGTATGTTCGACCACGCAGACGTGTTGATCACCGCGTCCGCACCGGGAGAGGCACCCGAAGGATTGAGCGGCACTGGAAACCCGATTTTTCAGAAGATCTGGACGTTGACCGGCGTGCCGACGTTGAGCTTGCCGAAATTGACCGGACCGAACGGAATGCCGATCGGCGTCCAAGTGATCGGCCGGTTCGGCAAGGACGCCGACTTGTTCCGGCACGCAAACTGGATCGACACCCGGTTATGAGCGCCACCGTCAACGGCGAACGCCTATGGTCGTCGCTCATGACGCTGGCGGAAATCGGCCGCACCGACAAAGGCGGAGTTGGGCGGATCGCCCTCACCGACCTCGATCGGCAAGCGCGGGACCTGTTCGTGTCATGGGCGAAAGACGCCGGATGCGACGTACGCATCGATGCCATCGGCAACATCTTCGCCCGCCGGTCGGGGCGCGATCCGGACGCCAGCCCGGTGATGACGGGCAGTCATATCGACAGCCAACCGCTCGGCGGAAAATTCGATGGCGCGTACGGTGTCATGGCCGGGTTGGAGGTGATCCGCGCCCTCAACGACGCCGGGATTGAAACCGAGAGACCGATCGACGTGGTCGATTGGACCGACGAGGAAGGTGCGCGCTTCGCCGCCGGGTGCATCGGATCGGGCGTGTTCTCAGGCGCGCGGCAATTGGACGATGCCATGCAACTGACCGACGCCGATGGGATCAGCGTGCAGAACGCTCTCGACGCCATCGGATATGCCGGTGACCATGCGGTCGGCGGAATCGAGATCGACTCGTATTTCGAAGCGCACATCGAGCAAGGGCCGATTTTGGAGGCCGAAGGCCTTCCCATCGGGGCCGTGATCGGCGCTCAGGGTCAGCGTTGTTTCGTCGTCACCATTACCGGCGAGGATGGCCACGCAGGGACCCTGCCCATGGTCAAGAGGCGCGATGCATTTGTCGGCGCGGCGAAGATGGCGGTCGTATTGAACGAGCTGGCAATGACATACGAGCCGCACGCGGTGATTACCGTTGGGCATGTCCGGGTCATCCCGAATTCCCGCAACACCGTGCCGGGGCGCACGATCTTCACCATCGACAGCCGGCATCCGGACTCCGCCACCTTGGAGAAAATGGAAAATGACATGACCGCGGCGATCGAGACGATTGCCGAGGCCGGCGGCCTGACCCCGCACATTGAGGCGGTGACCCGGGCGGAGCCGGTCGATTTCGATCCGGCGTGCATCGACGCCGTCCGCACCGCATGTCGGGAACGGCAAATCCGCTTCATGGACATTCACTCCGGCGCCGGTCACGACGCCTGCAAGATCGCCGCGATCGCGCCGACGGGTATGATCTTTGTGCCGTGCGAACGGGGGATCAGCCACAATGAATTGGAGAACGCGCGCCCGGAAGACGTCACGCTCGGCGCGCAGGTGCTGTTGGACGCGATGGTGGCGCGCGCCGAGACGCGCTAACGCAAGCGGCTCAGGAGCCGGTGTCGGCGGGTTCCGTAACGACCGAGAATTTCTTGCTGATTTGTTCGAACTGATATTCCGGCACCAGGTACGTCCAGCCATCGGCGCGCGCGTTGATCTCGGCGACGTTCTTGACCGCCTCGGAATTCGGATCGTCGCCCTCATACGCCGCCGACAACCGGAGGTACTGCGTGCCGTCCCGTTGCCACATGCGCAAGGTCAACTGCACGTCGCCGTTCAGCGTATAAACCCCTGTATATGCTTGCGCGGGATCGAGGGTCACGTTGGACGATGCCCGAACGTTGTTGAGCACAAAGCTGTTGATGACGGCGGCGATGTTGCGGGGCGCGAACTCGCTTTTGAGCTTCATCCCGTCGGGCATGTTCTCGAATTCGAAGCCGCCGGTGACGTCCGGGTTTGGCCGGATCAATTGCACCTCGCCGTCGGGATGCGTCACCTCTACCCGCTGCACATCATTCAGCGGCATGTCGATGATGTCGCGCTGGAGCCAGTCGCGGGGCTCGACGCCGATATCGACAAGGCCACGCACGAGCCAGGTTTGGTTCTCATCGGGTTTGCGCACATACATGCCGCCGGTGGTGGTTTCCGGCAGGAAATAGTTGGCCCGGCCGACGAGCAATTCCGCGATCACATCACCACCCGCCGATTTCAGCACGACTTGCTGCGAATTCGCGGCGCGGGTGGTCGGCGGCTCCAACTGAAGATCTGCATGACGCTTTGGCAGCGCGGTCTTGGCGTCGAGGTATTCCATATTCGACAGACCGAACATGACCTTGGTCACCAGATTGTTGTGGACGGGGTAGCCGTCGCTCTCGGCCAAGCCCCATTGATCGCCATCGAGGCGGAAGGTTTTGACCTCGCCGCCTTGCGTGACGACGACCTCTTTGACGTTCGCAGCTTGATCCAGAAGGTCCGGGAAAACCCGCTGACCCTGAAAGTCGCTGGTCTCGAACCCGACCCGCTGCGACACGCCAAACGCCGCCGCGGCCACGCTGACCACGGCGCACACACCCAATACGGCGACCGACTTCGGCGTCATGGACCTCTCCTCCGCGTCACGCGGTTCTCAAACGATGGCGGCGCGCACGGCGCGCACGGCTAACGAAGAACCAGATCACCGCGACGCCGCCCAACAGCAGCGGAATCGCGAAGATGTTGAAGAATTTCAGGGTCGCGTCGAGATTGTCGATATCCTTACGCAGCTCGAACTGCACGTCCCGGAGCTCGCGGCGCAGTTGCACCATCTCGCGCCGGTACTCCTCGGCGCGCGCTTTGTCCTCCGGCCCGATCACGAGTTCGCCGCCGACCTGCTCGCGGTTCAGCAATTCGGCCAACTGGGATTGAATGTTCTCCAATTGCTCGTTGAGCTGCGTTTCCTTGTCGCGGAATTGCCGCTCCGCGGCTTGCCGGACGTCTTCGACGTAGGTGAACGGCCGGAACGCTTCGGACCGGGCGCGCAGGCTCATCAACGCCGTGCCGCCGCCAAGATGTTCGATCGCGTTGACGGCGAAATCCGCATTGTTGGCAAACGGCACGCCAAAGGCTTCGCCAAACAAGTTACGCCGTTCCATCCAAAACTGCTCGTGCAGCATATCGACATCGGACACCACGATGATGTTTGCCTCCGCGGACGCCTCTGCCAGGTGCGGGCGTTCGGCAATCTCCGGGGCAAGCGGCAGCGCCCCTTGCGGCATGTCCGGTCGACCGTCCGGATAAACGGCGTTCGGCAGCCCGCTAGCGCGGAGTGCGATGATCTTTCGTTCCCCCGACGGCTCGAAATTCCGGAACATGCCGATCACGTCTGGGCTCATTCGAACCCTGCCGGTCTCGATCGCCATCGATTGCGGGCCGGACTGGATCAACGGCTCGATGGTCATTTGCGTGCCGTCGAGCGGCTTCAGGATTCCGGCGCTGGCCAGGGTAATCTGCTGCAGGTCCGCGGTAATCGTGCTGTCGTCGGCAAAGTTCGTCGGCAACAGCGCCAACCAAACCACGTAGTCGGCAACCGCGGTCTGGCCGCGCAAATTGACGTTCACGCGCCTGGCCGAGTCGAGATCGCCGAGCACCCGGTCGGCAACCATTTCAATTCCCCAGGCGTTCAAGAACTCATTGAAATCGGACGGCCCGGCGCCCTCGCCGCCACGGTTCATGGCGACGTCGATTTCCGAGTTGGCGTCGACGAACAGGACGATCCGCCCACCCCGCAACGCGAACTGGTCGATCTCGTACTTCAGCTGTTCGCTCAGGTTCTTGGGGTGAACGATCAGCAGGATGTCGATGTCGTCGGAGACTTCGCTGCTGGAAACGGGGATCGTCGAGATGTCATAGAACTCGCGAATGTTGTCCAAAAACGCCCACGCTTGCCCGCCTTGTGCCTGCGGGCCGCCCATGATCGGCAAGCCCGAGATCACGCCCACCAGGGGCCGTTCATCTTGGGCCAGCTTGAAAATCATCTTGGTCAGGTCGTATTCGAGGAAGCTCTCTCGCTCGGGGCTCAGGTACGCGATGGTTTCCAGCTCGTCGACACTGTTGGTCGCGGCGATGCCGTAGTATCCGAGCTCGCCGGTGTTATCGAGCGGCACACCTTGCAGGCCGAACGCAACCGCAAGGTCCTCTTCATCAGTGAACGATTCGGGGTTATACAGCTCGAACCGGATCATGCCGTCGGAGATGTCGACATACCGCTCCAAGAGCTCGCGCACGCGGTCGGCATAGTTGGCGTGGCCCGGGTGCATTTCCGCCAACCGCTTGGTCACAAATAGGCGCACCACAATCGGCTCGTCGATGTCCTGCAGGACCTCGCGGGTCCCGTCGGACAAGGTAAACAAGCGCTCTTCGGTGAGATCGACGTCCAAGCCGCGGAACGTCGAATTCGCGAAGATGTTGACGCCGAGGAAGATAATCACCGCCAGCACGCACGCGATGATCGAGAGCTTGCCGCGGTCCGCGTTCATGCTTGGCTTCCCGTCCGCCATGATCAGCGCCCCTTATTCATGTCGACGACGACGACATTGATGAACAGCCACAGGAGGATCAGCGAGGCGAAGAACACCGCGTCCTTCAGATCGATCACACCCCGTGTAATGGCGTCGAAGTGAGTCAGGAAGCCCATGGAGCGCAGCGCCTCGACCAAGACGTCGGGCGCCCACCCTTGGAAGAAGTTCAACACCAGCTGCGCGCCGGACATAGTGAACAGGAAACACACCGTGGCGGCGATGATGAAGGCGATCACTTGGTTCTTGGTCATCGCCGAGATACTGGTGCTGATGGCGAGGTACGCGCCGGCCATCACGAAGCTGCCGATGTAGCTCGCGAAGATCACGCCATTGTCCGGGTCGCCCAGGATATTGACGCTGATCCACATCGGGAACGTGAGTGCCAGCGCCAGACCGCAGAACGCCCACGCCGCAAGGAACTTCCCCGCCACCGCGTCGCGGGTCGAAACCGGCAAGGTCATCAGCAACTCGATGGTGCCGGATTTCCGCTCCTCCGCCCACAAACGCATGCCGATCGCCGGCACCAGCAGCAGGAATAGCCACGGATGATAGCCGAAAAACGCCGTCAGATCGGCCTGACCGCGATCGAAAAAGCCGCCGACGTAGAACGCGAAAGCACCGGTCAGCGCCAGAAAGATGACGATGAACACCAACGCCAACGGCGTCGCGAAGTAACCTTTGAATTCCCGCTTGGCGATGATCCAGACGTTACGCATCGGCTGTCTCCGCTGCCGAGTCGGCGTCTTTGCGGGTGATGTCACGGAATACCGCGTCCAGTGCGCCCTTTTCGGTCTTGAGGTCGAGCACCGCATGGCCCGAGGCCTGCAACGCGGCGGCGACCTGCGGCGCGATCGGCGCGCCGCTTTTGGACGTCACCCGGAGACTGGCATGTCCGTTGACCGTCCGCTCGTTCACGACGTCGGCCACGTCGTCAATTCCCGTCAAGTGGGTGACGACAGCATCCGCATCGTCCGCGGCCACTTCGATATGAACCGCGTTGTGCAGCGGCGAGCGCCGCAGCAATTCCGCCGGCGTGCCGTCCGCCATCAGTTTTCCGTGCGCGATGATTACCGCACGGGTGCAGACCGCTTCGACCTCTTCGAGGATATGGGTGGAGATAATCACCGCTTTGTCCTTGGCCATGTCGGTGATCAAGGAGCGCACTTGGTGTTTCTGGTTGGGGTCCAGGCCATCTGTGGGTTCGTCCAGGATCAGGATCGGCGGGTCGTGCAGGATCGCTTGCGCCAGGCCGACCCGGCGTTTGAAACCCTTGGACAGAGTATCGATGGGCTGATCAAGCACGCTGTCGAGTTCGATCCGCTCGATCGCCTTGTCGATTGCCCGGTCGCGGTCACGGCCGCTCAATTCTCGGATCTCGGCGATAAAGCCCAAGAAGGCTCTCGGGGTCATATCGCCGTAGCACGGCGCGCCCTCAGGAAGGTATCCGATCAGTTTCTTGGTCGCGACGGGCTCCTGTGTGACATCGAGACCGCCGACCAAGGCTTCGCCCGCCGTCGGCACCAAGAACCCGGTGACCATTTTCATGGTGGTGGATTTGCCGGCACCGTTGGGCCCAAGAAACCCCAGCACTTCGCCGCTGTTGACTGCCATGTCGATTCCATCGACGGCGGTCAGCGGTCCGAAACGCTTGGTCAGTGTGCGAAGCGCGATCATCGGCGCCATGCGAGTTTCCAGTCCCTGTTAAAAATTTTTTGCGAAAGATAGCTACTGAGATGCCGGTTTCAAGCGTTACAACATTGAAAATTGTTCATTGTTCGCAGACGCTTAAGGTTTGGGAACCACGCCTTAGAGGATTGACTGCCCGGTCTTCGCCCAGTCGTCCAAGAACGCCTTCAGTCCTTTGTCCGTCAACGGGTGTTTGAACATCTGTTTGAGCACGCCGGGCGGCACTGTCGCCACATCGGCCCCGAGGCGCGCCGCATCGACGACATGCATGGGATGGCGGATCGACGCAACCAGCACTTCAGTGTCGAAGCCATAGTTTTCGTAGATCTCGACGATATCCTCGATCAACGACATCCCGTCCTGCCCGATGTCATCGAGCCGCCCAACGAACGGCGAAATGAAGGCGGCCCCCGCCTTCGCGGCCAGGATCGCTTGCGCGGCGGAAAAGCACAGCGTCACGTTGACCGAGGTGCCCTCGTCGGCCAGGGTCTTGCACGCTTGGATGCCCGCTTCGGTCAACGGCACCTTGACGGTCACGTTGTCGGCGATGGCCCGGAGCTTGCGTCCCTCGGACAGCATCCCTTCGACGTCGGTCGCCGTGACCTCGGCGGATACCGGGCCCGCGACAACGTCGCAGATTTCCTTGATGGCGTCGGACATGTCCCGACCGGACTTCATAATCAAAGACGGGTTCGTGGTAACACCGTCAACCAACCCAAGGGCGTTCAACGCCTGGATCTCATCGACTTCCGCGGTATCAACAAAGAACTTCATCTGCCTGCCTTTCCTGTCAAAGCGGGCGCATCATCGGTGACCGGCCCAGCGAAATCAAGGCTACTGCGCAGATGGTGCCGGCTGCCATGGCTGCGCCTCGCATCCGGTCAAATCGGCGTCCGGCCACAAGCTCTTGACCGCACAGGTAAAGCGGTCGCCACCTTCATCGGTCGACATAAAGGCAAATACGCCGAGCCAGACGAAGAACGTCGCGACGATCACGGTTTTGACGGCGGACGCGACCTTGGGCCGTGTCAAATAGGCCTTCAATGCACCGCGGTTCTTGGCGAACGTCTCCATGAACCAGACGATCATCACAAACGGCTGGCGCAGGTACCAAATGATGAAGGATTTAACGGATTGTTTCGAGGGCATGGACGTCTCCACGCGGGGCGTTCCGGGCCGGGCTGCGGACGGTGGTTACGACTGCTGCTCTTTCTTGGCCTTCATCTTTTTGCGCTCGTCGCGGATTTCTTCCCACAGCGCATACACCGCCATCGCCGCGATGATATAGAATATGACGATGAACGGCGCTTTGCCGATGGACTTGGCAAGTCCGCCGACGAACACCAGGAAGATGCTCATGCCGATAACACCGGTAATAATTCTATCCATCGTCTCGCTCCTAAATATCCGCGCGGTCACGCCGCTTGGGTGGATGCCTCTTCAATATACCGCGTAAGCCATGCCGCAGTCCGAATGAGCCGCGCATCGTCGTTTTTCTTGCCCACCAATTGTACACCCAACGGCAGGCCGTTTTCGCCACTCATCAACGGCAACGTCATCGCCGGCAGGCCGGTGAATGTCCAAAGGGTGCAAAACGCCGGGCTACCTGTGGCGTCCAAGCCGGCCGGCGCCTCGCCCGCGGTTGCCGGCGTCACGATCACATCGTAGTCGGCGAACAGTTCGTCGAAACCCCGTTCGAACAGGGAAATCCGGTCGATGCCCAGGTTGTAGTCCATGGCGAGGACCTTTTGGCCGCGCTCGACCATCTCGGTCAGTTGCGGACTGAATTTCTCTGGCGCGCGGGCGAAATCTTCGGCGAAGTTCTTGGCCAGATCCGCTTCCATCACCCGGCGGTGCCATTCGAACACTTCGTCGTAAACGGAGGCGATTTCGACTGCCTCGCAACGCTCGCCCAAGGCGTCCGCCAATTCGGCGAAGGCGTCCTTCGTACCTTCGTCGGCCTGGTCCCACGCGGGTCCCTGCAAGAACGCAAACCGCGGCGGCATCGGCGGGTCCGCAAATGCGGCGTCGTAAAGGCCCGGTTTGGCGGTGCCGGTCATATGGGTATCGAGGCCGTCCACATGCATCATGGTTTCGGCCATCAACCCGGCATCCACTGCCGAGCGGGCGAAGACGCCGACTTGATCCAAAGGCGGCGATTGCTTCAACGCCCCGGTGCGCGGAATCAGGCCGAACGAGGGCTTATATCCAACCACGCCGCAATAGGACGCAGGCCGTATCGTCGAGCCGTTGGTTTGCGATCCCAGCGCCAATGGCACCATGAACGCCGCCACCGCGGCGGCGGAGCCGCTCGATGACCCGCCCGGCGTATGCCCGGCATTGTGCGGATTGGTGGTCTTGCCGGGTGCGTAGACGGCGAACTCCGTGGTGACGGTCTTGCCCAGGATCACCGCCCCGGCCTGGCGTAACAATGCGACGGCGCTGGCGTCATCGCGGCAACGGCGACCTTCGTGGATCGGTGAGCCCAGTTCCGTCGGGAAATCATGGGTATCGAAGATGTCCTTGATCCCAACGGGAACCCCATGCAGCGGGCCCATCGGCTTGCCGTCATACCGCGCCTTGTCCGCGGCCTTTGCCTGTTCGCGGGCATACTCAGGGTCGATGTGCGCCCAAGCTTGGACCGTCGGCTCGAACTCCTCGATCCGTTTCAGGCAAGATTCGACAAGCTCCAAGGACGTGATCTGCCCGTCCCGGATTGCCTTTGCCGCCTCGGCCGCGCTCAGTGCGTACGCAGTATCCATGACTTACCCTCCGCCGCGGATCAGCCCGGCCCGAACAGGTACACGGGCAGCCACAACGCGATGCCTGGGAAGTTGTACAGCAACACCATGGTGAAGATGACGATCCCGAGATACGGCATGATGCCGCGGAAGATGTCCATCAACTCCACATCCTTCGGCGCGACACCTTTGAGGTAATACGCTGCCATCGCCATCGGTGGCGTCAGGAACGAGGTTTGCAGGTTCAGCGCCACCAGCATTCCGAAGAACAACGGATCGACGTTGAAGGATTCCAGCAGCGGCAAGAAGATCGGCACGAAGATGATGATGATCTCCGTCCACTCCAATGGCCACCCCAGCAAGAAGATGACGGTTTGCGCCAAGATCAGGAACCCGACGGTGCCGATATCCAGCGACAGGAACCAGTCTTTGATGATGTCGTGACCGCCGAGGTACGAGAACACGGCGGCGAACGTCCACGAGCCGACGAACAACCAGCACACCATCGCCGAGGTCTTGGCGGTCAGATACACCGCTTCTTTCAATCGTTCCCACGACAACGATCGATAGATCGCGGCGAGCAAAAGCCCCCCGCCGGCACCGACGGCAGCCGCTTCGGCGGGCGTTGCAAGGCCCAACAGGATCGCCCCCAAGACGGACATAATCAGCACAGCCAACGGCACGAACGAAGTCATCAGTTCGTACAAGACCTTGCCGATGGACACGTCCTCGGTCTCCGGTTTCGGCGCAAGGTTGGGATTGATGGTCGCACGGACCACCACATAGATCATGTAGAAGCCGGCAAGCATGAAGCCCGGGAATAACGCCGCCGCATAAAGGCGAAGCGGGGAAATCTCGGCGATCGCCGCGTAAACGATCAACATGATCGACGGCGGGATCAGAATCCCAAGGCAGCCCCCAGCGCAGATGACACCCGACGCGAACCGTTTGTCGTAGTTCTTCGCAAGCATCGCCGGGAACGCCAGCATCCCCATGAGCGTAACGACCGCACCGATGATCCCGGTCGCGGTCGCGAACACGGCGCAGGTCGCGAGGGCGGCAACGGCCATCGAACCGGGCAGGTTGCGCGCAGCGAGTTGAAAGCTGAAGAACAGGCGGTTCACGATGTTCGCCCGTTCAACCACGTATCCCATGAATAGGAACAAGGGCACCGCCACCAGGACGTCGTTCGACATTACCGAGAACGTGTTTTGCACAAACAGATCGAAGATCCGGTTATCGAAGATCGTCTGCATCCGCATCGGGTCGTAGTAAGCGTAATACCCGAATGCGAGACCCATTGCGATCAGTGTGAAAGCGATTGGGAAGCCGAGGAGCACGACGAATATGAAAAGCCCCAGCATGAACAGGGCAACTTGAGGGTCGGTCATTTCGGCTGCTCCATCTGCGCCAGGTCTTCTTTTTCATGCATCAGCATCGTTTCGGTCTCCTGCACGTCATGCAGGCGCGCCGGCCACTCACCGGTACGCAAACAGACAACGCAGCGGGCCATCTCGGCGAGACCTTGCAGCAGCACCAGGAACCCTGCGATGGGGATGAGCGTCTTGAAGAAATAAATCTGAATCCGCGCCGGGGACGACCAACTAACTTCCTTGTAGAACCAAGAGTCAGCTGCGTACTCGTAGCCGTACCACAGCAGGCACAGCGCGCCCGGCACCAAGAAAAGCGTGTACAGGGCAAGATCGATCCCGGCCTGGGCTTTTCGAGGCAATAGCCGGTAAATCACGTCGCCGCGGACATGCGCGTCCTGCGAGAGCGCATAGGCGCCGGCCATCAAGAACAACGCACCGTACATTTGCACGCTCATATCGAACGCCCAAACAGTCGGCGCATTCAATGCGTAGCGAACGAAAACCTCATAACACGTCGACAGCGTCAGAACCATGATGCACCAGGCAAACGCCTTGCCGGTCCAGGTACTCAGGCTGTCGATGAAGAACAGAACCCGTGTCATGCCCCACCTCGATTATGCTTCAAAAAATAAGATCGGAAGGGCGGCGCCGTTTTGGCGCCGCCCCCCGGTGTTCGCCGGAAATGGCGAGAACGTGCTTAGAGCGAGCCGAAGTAGTGCTCGTATGCACCGCGATAGTTCGGCGCATTGTTGAGCGCGTAGGCGCCGTGACGCTTGGCCCATGCTTTTTGCGACTCGATGACCTTCGCGAAGAACGGGTCTTCGGCGCTGATTCGCGCCGTGACAGTGTCCCAAGCTTTGAGCTGGTCGTTCATCACGGAATCCGGCGTACGGTACACGTTGACGCCGAATTTCTCGCGAAGTTCGACCAAGTCGGCGGAGTACCGCTCCATCGCTTTCCAGGCCATATCCGCCGACGCCGACTCGGAGGCGTACTGCAGGATGGACCGCTGCTCTTCGGAGAGGTTCTCGAACAAGGTCTTGTTGAAGATGATCTCGAAGCACTCTTGCGACTGGTGGAAGCTGCCCAGGTGATAGTGCTTGGACACGTCCTGCATACCGAAGTCTTTATCCGAGGTCGGGTTATTGAACTCGGCCGCGTCGATGAGGCCCGATTTCATGGCCGGCTGAATTTCGCCACCCGGCAACTGAACGACCGACATGCCCATTTCTTGAAGGACGTCCGCCGCCAGACCAACGGTCCGGTACTTGAGACCCTTCATCTGCGAGGAGTCTTTGATCTCTTCTTTGAACCAACCCAGCGGTTGCGCCGGCATCGGACCGGAGAAGAAACCGATCAGGTCGAGGCGCAGCTTGTCGTGCATCAGTTCGTAGTACAGGTCGCGACCGCCACCGTACTGAATCCAACCCATCAGTTCGTTGGCGCTCCAGCCGAAGCAGGGGCCCGTGCCGAACAGGGAGGCAACCGGAGATTTGGAATACCAGTATGCGGTCACCAAGTGCGCAGCATCCAAAACGCCACGGTGAACGGCGGTTTGCATTTCTGCCGTTTTAACGACAGCGCCGACGCCGAGCAGGTCGATCTTCATCGTGCCGCCGCCCATTTTGTTGACACGGTCAACATAGTCTTGGGCGAACTCCAGGAAGATGCCGCCGCCCCAGGCCGCTTGCATCTTGATGGTCGTGGCCGTTTTGGCCACATGCGGCGCCGCAACAGTCGCCGCTGCTGCACCCGTCGCCGCGAGCGTCGAGTTTTTCAGAAACTTGCGCCGCGAGACGCTTTTCTCAGTTTTCTTGGACATATTGGTCTCCCAAAGGTTCATCCACTCAATCAAGTTCTTCACCCCTGCTAAGGGCGCCGAAGAACACGAAAACCAGGGAGTTCGGAAATCCATTGGACGCCGTCTCCCCGTGTATGGACCTGTTCAGCAGCGCATTTACGAAGCACGCTGCCCCGATGGTCCGGTCGGATGTCTTTTTGATTAAAGATCTTAATGTTCTTGTTTTGTAATCCGCATAACGTAAGAAGCATTCGAGCGTTAATCAACGAATAGCTGATGCTTCAATCGGCTTACGCAACACGATCGTTTGGCTCCTTTCCGGCAAATACCGCATCAAGGTTGTCCAACGCGCGAAAGCCCATCGCATCCCGGGTCTGTGCCGTGGCGCTACCGATATGCGGCAACAAGAAAACGTTATCCAAATCTCGGTAGCCGGGATGGATATCGGCGGGCTCACCGTTGAAGACATCCAAACCGGCCGCAGCCACTTTTCCGCTTTTCAATGCTTCGATCAGCGCCTCGTCGTCAACGACCGCGCCGCGACTGGTATTCACCACGATGGCGCCGTCCGGCAGCCGCGCCAAAGCATCTGCGTTCACGATGCCTTTGGTCTCGGGTGTCGCCGGGCAATGGATCGAAAGAACATCTGCGTTCGGCAATAGTTCATCGAACGTCTCGTGGAACGTTGCACCGGCCTCAAGCTCGGGCGCGAGACGGCTTCGATTGAAGTAATGCACGGTCATATCGAAACCGCGGGCGCGCTGTACCGTCACCTGGCCGACTCGGCCCATACCAATGACGCCGAACCGTTTTCCTGTCACCTGGGTGCCAACCATGAAGGCGGGGCTCCAGTCTTTCCATTGCTGGGCGCGCACCATGCGTTCGCCCTCGGACGCGCGGCGCGCCGCTCCGAGCATCAACAGGATGGCGATTTCCGCGGTCGCATCCGACAGCACGTCCGGTGTATTCGTGACGATGATGCCGCGCTCCTTTGCAGCGGCGATATCGACATGATCGTAACCGACCGAGAAATTGGCGATCACTCTGACCCGATCGGACAGCTTGGCAATGACATCCGCGGACAAGACCTCGGAATGGCACGGCAAGATCGCATCGATCTTGGTCGAGAGGTCGATGATCTCCTCGGCGGTGTAAAGCTTGTCGTCGGGGTTCAGAATCGGCGCGTAATCGCGCGAAAGGCGCGCTTCGACAGCGTCAGGCAATTTCCGAGTTACCAGAACGGTCGGTTTGTCGCTCATATGCTCCCTCTCGTACCGTCGCCTTAAGGCGCTCTTTGTCCGGGAAATATTGAGGTTTTCACCGCGCGATCAAGCCCTATCTCGGTCGATAGGTGCACATTTCGGCACAAATGTTGTGACGGCATGTCGGCAGTTGGGGCAACCAGACCGGACTGCGCCGCCGCTTAAAAGCCCTCGGCGTCTCCGCGCCGGCCGACCACCACGTCTCGATGCACACCGACGCCGATGATCAATCCAAAGCCGATCATAATCGTCATCATCACGGTGCCGCCGTAACTGACCAGGGGTAACGGAACGCCAACCACAGGAATCAGGCCGGTCACCATGGCGATGTTGATGAAGACGTAGAGGAAAAAGGACGTCGTCAGGCCACCCGCAACCAAACGCCCGAACTGATTACGGCATCGCACGGCGATCACGGTGCCGTACACCACGATCACGGCGTATAAGAGGATCAAACCGACCGCTCCGATCAAGCCGAATTCCTCGGCCAGCATGGTGAAAATGAAGTCGGTCTGCATCTCCGGCAGGAAGTGGAGGTGGCTCTGCGGCCCCTGCATGAACCCTTTGCCCATCAACCCACCGGAGCCCAGGGCGATCTTCGATTGAATGATGTGATAACCCGCGCCGAGCGGGTCGGTCTCCGGGTTAAGGAACGTCAACACGCGCTTTTTCTGATACGCATGGAGGAACTGCCACGCTATGGGCGCGGCCGCCAAACCGGCCACACCGACCAATGCGAACTTCCAAAGCCGAACCCCCGCAAGAAACAGCACCGCCGCCCCCGTAATCGCCATCATGATCGCCGTGCCGAGATCCGGCTGCCGCAAGATCAGCACCGTCGGCGCAGCCATCAATGCCAGGGGAATGAACAGGCGGGTGATACGGCCGATGTCCTCCATGGCGCTGGCGTGATAGAACCGGGCGAGCGCGAGGATAAGGCAAATCTTCATCAGCTCCGAAGGCTGCAGATTGATGAAGCCAAGGGATATCCATCGCTGCGCCCCCATCCCGACATGTCCCATGAACTCGACCGCGACCAACAAGGCCAGCGACAGGAAATAGAGCGCGTAGGCGTATCTGAGCCATAGCCGGATATCGATGGTCGCGACGACGATCATAATGCCGAGGGCAACCCCAAAGCGGATCATCTGCCGCTTGGCCCAAGGGTCGACATCGCCTCCTGCCGCGGAATACAGCATCGCGAAGCCGACGCCGGCGACCAAGACGATCAAGATGATCAGCAGCCAATTGATGGACAGCAGTTTTCGACCCAGCGTCAACTCCGGGGCGGTGAGGCTGGACCGCATCATGTGCCCGGCTCCTCGTTGTCTGCGAGAACCGTATCTACCGGATCCCGCTCGGATCGCCGACGCCCAGCCGGTTCGCCGCCCGCCATCACGGATACGCCGGGATCGGAGGAGTTGCGACGGTAAGCCTCCATCAACACATCCTTGGCGATCGGCGCTGCATTCTTCGATCCGCTGCCACCGTGCTCGACGACAACGGCAATCGCATACCGGGGGTTCTCGACCGGCGCGTAGCCGACGAAGAGCGCATGGTCGCGCTGCCGCCAGGGCAGATCCTCGTTCTTGATGACCCCTTTTTCCCGCTCCGCCTTGGTAATGCGACGAACCTGCACCGTGCCGGTTTTGCCGCCCATTTTGAAATCTGGGAGATCAATGGCCGATGCGCGGGCGGTCCCAGTCGGTCCATTGACGGTTTCGAACATGCCGCGCTTCGCCAATTCAAGATGCCCGGGGGGGATGCTCAATGATGGCACTTCGGTCGGCTCGACACGCTCTTGGATGGCAGCGCCGATGGCCCGGGTGAGGTGCGGAATGATCGCCTGTCCACCGTTGACCAACCGGGCCGTCATCAACGCCAATTGCAGCGGCGTCACCAGCACATACCCTTGGCCGATCCCGGCAATAACCGTTTCCCCTTGGTGCCAGGGTTCATCCCGTGTCGCGCGTTTCCAATCGCGGGTCGGCATCAAGCCGTCGCGCTCGCCCGGGAGTTCAATCCCCGTCAGCTGATCGAACCCGAATTTGCGCGCCATCGCCGCGATCCGGTCGATCCCCGTCCGCTTAGCGATTTCATAGAAATAGACATCGCAACTCTCGGCCATCGCCGAGATCGCGTCCATGGGACCGTGCCCGTGTTTCTTCCAGCAATGGAAAACGGCGTCGCCCAGTTCGTACTCGCCGGTGCACGAGATTTTCTGATCCGGGCTGATCACGCCTTTTTCCAGGGCCGCGAGCAACACGATCATTTTGAACGTCGAACCGGGCGAATAGATCCCGGTGATGGTCTTGTTGATCAGGGGGGCGCGTTCGTTCGATACCAACGCTTCCCACTCCGCAGTCGACAGGCCGCGGTTGAAATCATTGGAATCGAAGCTCGGGCTGGAGACCATCGCGAGGATGTCGCCGTTGCGGACATCGAGCACGACGACGGATGCACTTTCGCCGCCGAGCCGCTTGGTGATGTATTCCTGCAAACCAATATCGAGCGTCAGCATGACATCGGCGCCCGGTTGCCCCTCGCGCCGAGACAATTCGCGGATCATCCGGCCATAAGCGTTGACCTCAACCTCGGAGCTGCCGCCCGCTCCCCGCAGGTTCAGGTCGTGAACCTTCTCAATCCCGGCGCGGCCGACCCGAAAGCCGGGGAGCCGGAGCAACGGATCGCCATCGTCATCGTCTTCCGAAACCGCTGCGACGTATCCGAGAACGTGCGCCGCTTCGGTGCCGAACGGATACCGCCGGCTGCGACCGACATCGATCATCAATCCCGGCAGGTCCGGCGCATTGATCTCGATCCGCGCGACCTCGGACCAGGACAGGTTTTCCTTGAGCGTGATGGGTACGAACGCCCGATTGCGCCGAAGATCGCGAATGACCCGTCGCCGGTCCCCCTCGTTCAATGCAACGATCTGCTGGACGTGTTTCAACACTTCGTCGATGTCGCTGCCCTTGACGTCTTCGGGCACCAATTGAAGTCGATAGTTCTGCTGGTTCTCCGCCAACGGCGCACCGAACCTGTCGATGACCCGGCCCCTTGGCGGCGCCAAAAGCCTAAGGTTGATCCGGTTATCGTCGGCCAAAGTGGCGTAGCGCTCGGCCTCGACGACTTGCAGGTAATACAGCCGACCGACCAGCGCAGACATCAAGAGTGCCTGACCGCCGCCCAAAATGGCGGCGCGTCTGGAAAATACTTTATGACGGTCAGGATCTCTATTCACGTCAATCAACCATCAAGAACGCATGGCGCCATCGGGTGAACAGCCATGCCAAGAACGGGAACAAGGCAGACGTTATACCGTATTGGTACAAAGCGGAATGAGCGTCAATCATCGTACCGGACATGGCCGACAGCACGATCCATTCAATGGACAACGCACCGGCCGCGACGATCGCAAAACCGAACCATACGATCACGAACGACTTACCGAAGAAGAAATCCCGCTGTGCCATCGCAGCGGATTGAACCAAGAGGAAGATCAAGGCACTGACACCGACCGGCAAGCCGGACAGGAAATCATGCAGGATGCCGATCATGAACACCGCCCACGACGGCATCAAATCCGGACGATACACCGCCCAAAAATAAATCCCGATCAGAGGCAGCAAAGGGGCGACCTGCGCAAACCCTGGCAGATGGAAGGGCACGGCATTGATCAGGAGCAAAAGGAACGTCAATGCGAACGGCGACATATCCCGCGCCATCCGATCCATACGATGCCAAATGGTTGGCTTCATGGCCGCCGACTAGTCCCCGGCCCCGGCGCGTTGCGGTCGAAACTCGATGATGCCGTCCAACCCGTAGTCCAAGACCCGAACAAGTTCGAGGCGCGCGGGATCGACGAACGGGCGGATCTCGATCCCGGCCTCGCCGACCGCGGAAACCATGCCGACCGGCAACCCCGGCGGAAGCGCGCCGCCGTGACCGGAGGTCACGATCCGGTCACCCGGCTCGGCAACCGCATCCGGCGGCAAATGCATGAGCCGAAGCGTATCGCTGTTGTTCCCGACAGCGACGGCCCGAACCCGGGAACTCTCGACGACGACGGGGATGCGGGAGTTCAAATCCGCCAGCAGCAATAACCGAGCGGAGCGTTGTCCGACTTCTTGCACACGCCCAACCAAGCCGGCACCTGTGATAACAGCGAGGCCTTTTCGAACGCCGTCCCGCTCTCCGGCATTCAGGATCATTGTCCTGGCGAAAGCGCCGCCGGCATCCCCGATCACCCGAGCGGAAATGGTCGACGCTTCGCGGGCGGGCACGAAGTTCATCATTTCCCGCAAGGACCGATTATCCGCGTCCAACTTGCGGGCAATCGCTTGCCATTCCAGGAGCTTGTCCCGCTCGGCCCGGAGCCGGGCGTTCTCCTCGCGCAACGCCAGCAGCGTTTTGCCCTCTCCGATGGCTTCCTGTGCTGCGTCCAAGGGCCGGGTGGCCACATCCAAAATCGGCGTGACGGCATCGATGACCTGTGTGCGCGCTTTTTCGAAGGCGGCCGGTTCCATTTTGCCCACCAACATCAACGCCGCCGCCGCAACCACGAGACCGATATGCGCGAAACGCTGCGCAAAGGTCTTAACCGGTGCGGTCAATCGGCTAACGGAACGCTCGCGATCGTTCACTTTGGATCACCCAGTCTTCGCGCATAAATCCCAGGTATCCACCGACAAGCCGCGAAGATCGCCCGACGGCGGTCGAAATCACATCGTAAGACGATGCAGGACGCGCAAACGGCGTCAGTACATCGTCGTCAAGACGTCCTTTAGACGCTTCATTTCTTCCAGCGCCCGGCCGGTGCCGAGCACCACGCAGCTCAGCGGGTCGTCGGCGATCGAGACCGGCAAACCGGTCGAATGACGCAGCACGAAATCGATGTTGCTGAGCAGGCCACCGCCGCCGGTCAAAACGATCCCTTTGTCGACGATATCGGCCGCCAGTTCCGGCGCCGTATGCTCCAACGCGACCTTGACCGCCTCAATAATTGCGCCAACCGGCTCCGCCAAGCTCTCGGCGATCTGCCGTTCGGAAATAATCAGTTCCTTCGGCACGCCGTTCATCAGATCGCGGCCTTTGATCTCCATGGTGCGGCCGTCGCCGTCATCTGGCGGACACGCCGAGCCGATCTCTTCCTTAATGCGGGCCGCGGAGCCTTCGCCGACCAAGAGGTTATGGTTGCGGCGGATATAAGCGATGATGGCCTCGTCCATCTTGTCGCCACCGACGCGGACGGAACGCGAATAGACGATGCCACCCAACGACAGGACCGCGACTTCCGTCGTGCCGCCACCGATGTCGACGACCATGGACCCGGTCGGTTCCGTCACCGGCAGACCGGCGCCGATCGCCGCCGCCATCGGCTCTTCGATCAGGTAGACCTTGCGCGCGCCGGCGCTCTCAGCGCTCTCTTGAATGGCGCGGCGTTCCACCGCGGTCGAGCCCGACGGCACGCAGACCACGACGAGCGGGCTCGCGAAGGTTCGCCGATTGTGCACCTTGCGGATGAAGTATTTGATCATCTCCTCGGCGACTTCGAAGTCGGCGATGACCCCATCGCGCAGCGGCCGAATGGCGCGGATATTGCCGGGCGTCCGGCCCAGCATTTGCTTGGCTTCCTCACCGACCGCCAATACCTGTTTCTTGCCTTTGACCTCGGCGATGGCGACAACCGACGGTTCGTTCAACACGATGCCGCGGCCCTTCACGTAGACCAACGTGTTGGCCGTTCCGAGGTCGATCGCCATGTCGGCGGAGAGGAATCCGAATAATCTCGATAGCATGGGCGTTCGTAGTCCCGTTTCTTCTGGAATTTCAGCGTATTTCGCGCCCCGAAACCGTCTAAATGTCCTTATAGAAAGCGCGCGCCGGAAATGCTAGGGCGAAGTCATATCCGACGATGTTTTTCTGACCCCCTAAAACAGCGCGGAATCAACCGGCTACGTGCAAAATCTGCCACATCATTGCAAGCGCCACGGTGCCAATCTGTGTTCCCCGTCACGCAGCTGCAATAAAACGCAGCAAATCGAACATAATCTATGCCAGAAAATCGCAAATCGATGTTGCCATCCGGTTAACAAAAAAGGCGACCCGAAGGCCGCCTCGATACCAACTAAATAATGATCAATTGTTCAGTATTTCCCATGCATTCGATCACGATGCTGGAACAACGTTTCCAAGTTGGCGGCAACTTCATCCATTTTGTCGTCGATCAATATGTCATTCAGGCGCTCTACTTTCTGAGACAGGACCTTTTTGACAACTTCGGCGTGGTTCCTCTCAGTTATCTCTGGCAGAGGTTCTTTTGGCAGACGCAATTCCACTGGCGGATTTTGTCGATGTAATGTCATAACCAGATGAAGCATGGTGTAGGAAGGATCAGTTTCGTCCCTCTCAAACTCAAAAACTCGAACACCAAGGTCTGCATCAACGTACCAGCCGCACTCAACCGCTAAATCAGCTAAACTCTTTGGTATTGCGATCTTGAACGCAGCGTCAAAATCAATGTCAAACAACTCGTCGGCGTCCATGACTTTGTGTGCGTCGCGAAACGCCTCAGCAGCGTCTGGATACATTTCCAAATTCTGATTTATTCGCCCCTTAAGTCGCTCGATTTGGTCGGCAGGTAAATTCGCCGGACCAAGCCGCGTCGTGAACATCAGATCAAAGCTGCTCACCCGATAAGGGATATTGTTGCCGTTGAAGTTCTTTCTTTTTTGCCACTCAAGAATTTGTCTTATGGCATTCAGCAACTTACCCGGCAGTTCTTCTCGTGGTTTCCACGGGTAAGTCTCGACGTCCAGGTTAATGACATCGAACGGGAACTGGTTATGAAATTTCTTTCGTATATCTCTGAGTCTCTGCTGACCTCTGACCTCGCTCGTATCTTCAAGATCTTCGGGGCTTTCTAGTTCTGCATCGCCCCCTGGCTCCGGCACGTCGCCACCAAGTACAACTGTTATAAAGTCTCCCGGAAATCCAATTGCACCCGGAATATTCTCACTTGTTCTCGCGACGGATTCATCGTCTTTGTCAAAGAACACAACACTAGAAAATCCATTCTTGTCATCGAAGTTTATGATCTTTGCTTTGTTTAAGAGAAAAACGTCGAGCGCCCCCTCGGCGCAGAAAGTGAAGTACTTTAGTCGACGTTTCTCTTTTTCTTTCTGAAACGACGCATCCATCAGTTTCTTTCTTGACTTACACACAGGAAGCCAACCGTTCACGCGTACGAAATGCTTGAACGCGCAATTCTCGAACTTAAAGGTCACGCGATATCCCAGCCATTCTCAACTGGGTCACCATTTTCTGAGTAACTCAGTCAACAAAGAAGAGAACTTCAATCGTTTTGCTTCTTGAGATTTCTCCTGAATCGCCACTTCGAATATCGCTATGATTGCCTGTGCGAGTTTTCGCATTCTTTTTGAGGTCGGAATCTGATCCTCATCAGGAAGATCTATTTCAATCGTTTCTCCAGAAGTGACCACGGAGGCAACGGGGGGTGCCTTACTTTCTAATTGGACCTCCTTGAGAACGACCGAACGCTTCTCAGACGCAGATACAATGTTCCGCAGCGACTCGTCTCGCCGCCCACCTCTTGCCTTTTCCTTACGAGCGGAACGTCTCTCAAGTTTTTGATAAACGATTCGAAATATCTCTTCGCTCAATAGATCATGGACGTGCGCCTGAAGAGCGCGATACTGCGGATGGAACCTATTGAAACTCTCACGATCCACATTCAATGCACTCTCCATGCCCTCCAGAACATTGATTTCGCCTGTTAACCATCGGCTCCGCGGCCCCTCATTTCTTCGGTAATCCAACATGGAAGGGTCGTAAAACCCGACAGCAATGTTCTTCACGCGGATAAGGATGCCTCGAAGTTCGTCTGGCTGAAGTTGCCTCCCTTCCTGGACAACGATGTAACCCTCATACCTCAGGTTCCTTCCGTATACTTTCTCGCGGACTGGTCCGACACGAGCAGACGTGTAGCCGTCGGCATTCCCCTCAAGGAATACAGGCTTAAAAATCTTCCTACTGTCGACAAATACGGCAAAATTGTAGCTTCGGAGTTTCTTATTGATGTCCGCAATAAGACCATCCGGTACTGCTTCTTCCGAAAAATACTCAACGGGGCATGAACAAGCCAGTTCCCAAATGAACCGCCAATAATCTCCAATAACTTGCAAAGTTTTCTCTTTGCTCAATACATCCTTTACACCATCTTCCCATTTTCGAGGAACCGGCTTGAATTTTTCGTGACTCACTGCTTCTTGAAAACCAAGTGTAAACGTGGGATGCAAATCATCAGCAACGATCTGGGTCCCATACTCCACGTCTTGTGGGTCGATCTCTAAAATCTCAAATTCGCCTACATTCACGACGCGAAGTTGTTTGTCTTCGCCGTCTAACTGAATGATGTCTTCGTGGACCAGTTCTGGATCGTCGTCGTCCATCCGTTCCGGTGCAAGATCATAAAGATGGACTCGCGCCTTGAATGCATCACCCGACGCGGTCTTACTCACAATGATGAAGGAGCCACAGAAATTGGCGATACCCAGCATCCCAATGCCGTAGCGACCGATGATCTCTCGCCCATGTCTGAGCTTGGGACCTTCGGATCGTTTTTCACTATTGCCAATGCCACCAGACATCAGGTTTCTAAACTGATCTTCAGTGAAACCATCGCCGTTATCTTGAACGGAAACTTGATAAAAATTCGGATAGTTTGTGTTCACGCGGACTTCGGTCGCGTTCGCGTCCCAAGCATTGCTGATCAACTCGCGAAGTGCACTTGCAGGAGAGCGATACAAGCCTCTACTGAGGTGGGCTAATGCCTTCTCATGGACCTTGATCTTTTCGCCCATGTTACTGAGGACGTCGGATAACTAGAACATTTTCATCTATCGTCTTTGAGGTTTTTGTGACCCACCTCTGTCGCCACAAGAGTGGTTCTTCAGCCTCAAAACCGATCTCGTTGGCGAGTTCCCTAAGCAAATCCGCCGTAGGTACGCTTACGCCTACGTACGACGCTTGGTCACCTACTACGAAGGCAGCAGCACCTCCGGGCTTCAATGCCTTAAACAACTCTGACATATGCCTTCTCATTCCGCCAAAGTACTCTTCAACGACTCTTGGATAGAGCCTTGCAAAGCCATGGGTCTTGCCCTTGCATTTTTCTTCGATCTGAGCCGATAAAATCGAGATGGTAGAGTTTTTTGGAAGGAGCATTCCGTCGGTATCAGCCTTGTACAGCCCTTTTGTGTGCGATCGAATCATACTCTCTTTAATTGTGCGAACACAAGCCTTGCTAGAAACCATGTCAAGGAACGCCAGTTCTAATCGAGTATTTCGAGTGTAATCATGCTCCGTCGGATAAGGGGGAGAACAAATTGCAAAATCGATCCCCTCGACTTCATGGCTAACAAGAAGGGAATTGCAATTTCTTGAATCACCTTCGATTACTAATGCGTCATTCTTGTCCTTTTTTGCGTATGCCCGCAAATCATCGATCATTCGGCGGGCGCCGGATTCGAATACCGACCAAACATCGACATCAGCCTTAGGCTTTCCGCAGTATATCTCCGGCCCGAACTTCATGTTTGCAATCTTCTTAGGTAAGTCGGACACGAGGGCCAATAGCAAAGCGTCTCTAACAATGCCGGGGCTTACAGAAGATGTGATTGCCCGCTTAAGACATATCGCCTTACGCAATGGCACCTCACTTATCCATCCTCGATCCAACATGCCGGAACGCTCAAGATATTGGAAAGTTCCTTCAGCTAAATATCTTGCGGAACTCCTGAGTCGCCGTAAGTAACGAGTTCTTACTTGAGGCAGAAGCGATTCGATTTGCTCAGACGTCAGCGAAGCATCTGTCTTTACACGCGACACGAAACAACCCAGAGGGCTTGCATCAATCCCGACTGACCGGATGCCGCGCTTTCTGCATTCGACTAGCGTGGTACCTGTCCCACAGAATGCGTCCAAAACTAAGTGCCCTGGTTTCACATCGAAATGATCGAGAACGGCACCGACAAACTGATCTGAATATCCTAGGATGAAGTTATACCACCGATGGATCGAGTCATCGACGAAATGCTGTCTGTTGATTGGCGACGAGGCACTCGAATTCTCAGAAGACGTGATAGGAAAATAGCCGCCGTTCGACTTCTCGTCCGCCTTGGGAACAATTCCATTCATTAAGTTACTCCGCGAATCCAGCGACTGCTAATAGTAACCTTTTGCTAATCAGTCTGCGATTAATTGTTTTATTCAATTCGTACGCGCCATCTAACTATGAAAAAGGCGGCCCGAAGGCCGCCTTATTTGTCTGTCACCCCGGCGAAGGCCGGGGTCCAGGGATCTATGGATTCCAGCCTGCGCTGGAATGACGTCGTGCCGATTAGTTTTTCGACTTGTCGACCAGCGCGTTTTCCGTGATCCACGGCATCATCGCACGCAGTTTCTCGCCGACGACTTCGACGCCGTGCTCGGCGGCCAAGCGGCGTTTCGCCTTGAAGTGCGGTTGACCGACGGTGTTTTCGGTCATGAAATCTTTGACGAAGTTGCCGTTCTGGATGTTCTCCAGAATCTCTTTCATCGCCGCCTTGGTGTCTGCGGTGATGACTTTCGGCCCGGAGACATAGTCGCCGTATTCCGCCGTGTTGGAGACCGAATACCGCATGTTGGCGATCCCGCCTTCGTAGATCAGGTCGACGATCAGTTTGACCTCGTGGCAGCACTCGAAATACGCCATTTCCGGCGCGTAACCCGCTTCGACCAAGGTCTCGTACCCGGCCATGATCAGGTGCGACAGGCCACCGCACAGAACCGCTTGCTCGCCGAACAAATCGGTTTCGCATTCTTCGCGGAACGTGGTTTCGATGATGCCGGAACGGCCGGCGCCGAGGCCGGACGCATAGGACAGCGCAACTTCGAGCGCGTTGCCGGTGCCGTCTTGGTGCACGGCGACCAGCGACGGCACACCCGCGCCCCGCACGTACTCGGACCGCACGGTGTGGCCCGGGCCTTTTGGCGCGATCATGAACACGTCGAGATCCGCGCGCGGCTCGATCAACTGGAAATGAACATTAAGGCCATGCGCGAACGCCAACGCCGCGCCTTCTTTCAGGTTGTCGGCCAGGTGATCGCGGTACAACGCCGCTTGCCCTTCGTCCGGGGTCAACACCATCACCACATCGGCCCAGGCTGCGGCCTCGGCCGGGCTCTTCACGGTCAGGCCTTCGGCTTCCGCTTTCTTGGCGCTGCCGGAGCCCTCGCGCAGACCGACAACGATCTCGCTGACGCCGCTGTCACGCAGGTTCAAAGTATGGGCATGGCCCTGGCTGCCGTAGCCGATGACGGCCACTTTTTTGCCCTTGATCAAGTTCACGTCCGCGTCGCGGTCGTAATACACACGCATCGTTCTCTCCCGTAAGTCTCTTGGGTTCGTGAATTATTGGCGGAATCATCCGTCGGAATCTGTTTTCGTCGCGGGGTTTTAGCCTTAAGCGTGCCCGCGGGCAATGGCGGCGACGCCGGTTCGTGAAATATCAGCGAGACCAAGCGGCTCCATCAGCCGGATAAAAGCATCCAGTTTTCCGGTATCGCCAACGATTTCAAAGACAAAGCTGTCGTTGGTGCTGTCAACCACGCGGGCCCGGAAGATATCGGCGATCCGCAGACTTTCGACCCGCTTTTCGCTGGAGCAGATGACTTTGACCAAAGCCAGCTCGCGTTCGACGTGCGGACCCTCGAGGGTCAAGTCGTTGACGTGATGCACCGGAACGAGCCGACCGAGCTGCGCCTTGATCTGTTCGATAATCATGACCGTCCCGGACGTCACGATGGTGATCCGCGACCGGGCCCTTTCCATATCGGTTTCCGCGACGGTGAGGCTCTCGATGTTGTAGCCGCGCCCGGAAAACAGGCCGACGACCCGCGCCAGCACGCCCGGTTCGTTATCGACGATCACCGAGATCGTGTGCGAGTTGATGGGTTCATCTTGTTTCATGTCGGTAACCTTTGACTGCGAAGAAGGTGTAAACGAGCCGTCCATCAGACCAGCACCATGCCTTCTTCGGATACCGGCTTCTCCGCCTTATCATCGGGGCCCAGCAGCATATCGTTGTGCGCCGCGCCCGACGGGATCATGGGGAACACGTTCTCCGACGGATCGACCTGCACGTCGCAGATCACAGGACGGTCGACCGCGGCCATTTCCTTGATCAAGTCGTCGACTTCGCTGGCCTTCGTCGCCCGCAGTCCGACCATGTTGAAGGTCTCGGCCAACTTCACGAAATCCGGCAAGCTGTCCATGTAGCTCTCGGAGTACCGGCCGCCATGCAGCAACTCCTGCCACTGACGGACCATGCCCATGTAGAAGTTATTCAAAATGAAGCACTTCACCGGCAAGCGGTACTGCGCGATGGTCGACAGCTCTTGCATATTCATCAAGAACGATGCTTCGCCGGCGATATCGACGACGAGGCGGTCCGGATATGCGACCTGCACGCCCATCGCGGCCGGCAGGCCATATCCCATGGTGCCGAGCCCACCGGACGTCATCCAACGGTTCGGCTTTTCGAAACCGTAGTATTGCGCGGCCCACATCTGGTGCTGACCGACCTCGGTGGTGATAAAGGTATCCCGGTCCTTGGTCAGTTCGTACAGGCGTTTGATCGCGTATTGCGGCTTGATGATATCGCCGGTTTGCTCGAACCCTAGGCTGTCGATCGAGCGCCACTCGTCGATCTGTTTCCACCAGGCATCCAACGCCGTCTTGTTCGGCTTTGCCTGCGACGATTTCCAGATCTTGAGCATGTCTTCGAGGACGTGCCCAACGTCCCCGACGATGGGAATGTCGACCTTGACGTTCTTGTTGATCGAGCTCGGGTCGATGTCGATGTGGATTTTCTTGGCGTTCGGCGCAAAGGCGTCCAAGCGTCCGGTGATCCGGTCATCGAACCGCGAGCCAACGGCGATCATCACGTCGCAATCGTGCATGCACATGTTGGCTTCGTAGGTGCCGTGCATACCCAGCATGCCGACGAATTGCTTGTCCGACGCCGGGAATGCGCCCAGACCCATCAAGGTCAAGGTGCACGGATAGCCGGTGACGTGAACCAGTTCGGTCAACAGGGTCGATGCACTGGGTCCGGAGTTGATGACGCCGCCGCCACAGTAAAAAATCGGCTTCTTGGCGCCGGCCATCATCTCGACGGCGGCTTTGATCTTCTCCAAGTCGCCTTTGACCCGGGGTTTGTATTTCGTGAGATCGATTTTCGCCGGCGGCTGATACGAGCCGAGCGCCATGCACACGTCCTTCGGCAGGTCGATCACCACCGGACCGGGACGACCGGAACGGGCAACGTGAAACGCCTCGTGCATAACGCGCGACAGATCCTCGACATCCTTCACGAGGTAATTGTGCTTGGTGCAGGGCCGCGTGATCCCTGTCGTATCGCATTCCTGGAACGCATCGTTGCCGATCAGATGCGTCGGCACTTGGCCCGTCAGGCACACGATCGGAATCGAATCCATCAACGCATCGGTCAGGCCCGTTACGGCGTTCGTGGCCCCGGGACCCGACGTCACCAGAACAACGCCGACTTTGCCGGTCGAACGCGCATATCCTTCCGCCGCATGAACCGCGCCGCCCTCTTGGCGCACCAGAACATGGCGAATTTGGTTTTGCTGGAACAACGCATCATAGATCGGCAATACCGCGCCGCCCGGATAGCCGAAAATGACCTCGACGCCTTGATCGGCCAGGGCCTTCAAGACGATTTCTGCTCCGTTTAGCGATTGCGTGCTCATGACTTCGTTCCTTTTGTTCTTATTCCGACAACAATCGACGGTCGGTGACGCATGGCTCCGACCGTCTCAAAAGTCCAAGATCAGGGTTTCCCAGATCAAAATCGGGCGCAACTTAGTCCCTCGTCAAGGCGCGGTCAACACAAACTGACGAATAAATGAAAAGATTTTTTCGTCATCCCTTTCCGAAAATTTCTCTTCAACCCGAAAATCCGTACGAATCTGACGTGAAAACCAGGTGAATTGCCGTTTCGCGAGATTGCGCGATGCGGTTTTCGCTTTCTCGACGGCGACATCCATCGGCATCTCGCCCCGCACGGCGGCAACCAGCTCCGCGACGCCGACGGCACGGGCCGCCGGCAACCGCGGGTCGATGCCCAGCGCGGCAAACCGTTCGGCCTCCGCCACAGCGCCATGCTCGATCATCTGATCGAACCGCGCATTGATTCGCGCATATAGTTCATCCCGCGGCGGCGATATAAGGACCACGCCATAACGCGCCGCATACCCCGGCTCCTGCGTTTGGTCCGCGTGCCATTCCGTGATCGCACGGCCGGTCTCGGCATAGATCGCCGCAGCGCGAACCAACCGCTGACGGTCGGCAGCCGGAAATTTCGTCGCTGTTTCCGGATCGACCGTCGCCAGCTCGGCGCGAAACGCTTCACCGCCAATTTCACGGTAACGGGTCTCCAGCGCGGCCACCGTTTCCGCCGGGACATCCGGCATCGACGCAATCCCGTCCATCAAGACCTTCAGATACAAACCCGTCCCACCGACGATTACCGGTAACCTTCCGCGGTCATAGATATCCGAGATGGCGGCGACGGCCATGTCCAGCCATCTGCCGGCGGAACAGCGTTCGGTCGGCGCTAGGGCGCCGAACAAATGATGCGGGACCCGACTTTGCTCCTCCGCCGACGGCATTGCCGCCAAGATATCGATCCCCCGATAGATCTGCATGCTGTCTGCATTGACAATCTCTCCATCAAGACGCTCGGCCGCGTCGAGGGCGACCTCGGTCTTTCCGCTGGCGGTCGGCCCTGCGATGATGACAACGGGCTGCAAATCGTTCACGTTGTGCGCTCCTGACGGTCCGCTCGGAGATCCCTATCGATGCAATATGTTCTCACGCTCATTGGCGCACGAACGGGCGATGTCGAAGATGACATTGTTGGCGAAGTTCGCGACGCACTCAATGGCCTGGGTGCCGAGACATCGTCGCCGGCGTGGCTCGCCGACGGCATGGCGTGCGACCTGCATTTCGATGGCCTGTCGCCGGATCAAGCCGACGCCGCCGCACGAGGCCCCCTGGCCGACGCAGCCATAGACACCATCGCGCAACCGACCGAGCACCGGCGGAAAGCCCTTTTGTTGGCGGACATGGACAGCACCATGGTGACCAGCGAAACATTGGACGATCTAGCGGCGTTCGCCGGGATTAAGGACAAGATCGCCGAGATTACCGCCCGCGCCATGAACGGAGAGCTCGACTTCGCCGAGGCCTTGCGGGAGCGGGTCAACATGCTGAAAGGCCTTCCGGAGAAAACTCTGGAACAAGCCTGGCAGCAGATTGAGCTGTCGGCAGGCGCAAAGACAGCCGTCCGGACCATGGCTGCGAACGGAACGCATTGCGTGCTGATCTCGGGCGGGTTCACCTATTTCACGTCTCGGGTCGCGGCGATCTGTGGCTTTCACGAAGATCACGCCAACGAATTCGATATCGAAGACGGGCAGCTGACGGGCCAGGTACGTGAACCGATCCTCACGAAAGACGTCAAACTGAAGACCTTGATCGATACGGCGGGAGCGCACGGCTTCGCCATTGCACAAACCCTGACGGTCGGCGATGGCGCCAATGATCTGCCGATGCTACAAGCCGCAGGTCTGGGGATCGCGTACCGCGGCAAACCAAGCGTCCGCGACGCGGCACCGGCGCGCCTCGATCATGCCGATCTCACCGGCCTCCTCTACGCACAAGGATACCGCCGCGACGAGTTCGTTCAGGATTGATCAGCCGGCGTCGATCCTGACCGCGACAAAGCGCAAGCCATTGCCGCTCTGAACCCGAAGCAACACGGATTTCCGTCCTTGGTCCTTGGCTTGATCGACCTTGCGGACGACATCCTCGGGCGAGGACACGTCTTCCTGGCTGACTTGAATGATCCGGTCACCGGGACGTAGGCCTTTCTCGGCCGACGGGCCGTCGGCGTCGACATCGACAACGACCACACCCTTGGCCTGTTCATCCAATTCGAACTGCTGGCGGATCTGATCGCTTAACGCAGATACCTTCAATCCCAGCGCTTCGACCGAACGCTCGGACGAGGCGGGCTCTTCGGGATCCACGGCGGCCACTTGAGCGGAGTCTTCTTCTAGCTCACCAACGGTCACTTTGATCGTCTTTTCGGAGCCGTCGCGCCAGACCGTCGCATCGACCGTGGTGCCTGGCTCAACATCGGCGACAATCCGCGGCAGCCGGCGCATTTCCGGCACGTCGACACCACCGAAATCGAGGATCACGTCCCCTGCCTTGAGGTCCGATGACGCCGCGGGACCGTCGTCCACCACACTGGCGATCATCGCGCCCTTGGGCTCTTCAAGGCCCAAGCTTTCGGCGATCTCGTCGGTGACGGTTTGAATGTGTACGCCCAGCCAGCCGCGCCGCACTTCACCGTTGCGGATCAATTGGTCGATCACGGGGCGCGCCGTGGTGGTCGGAATAGCGAACCCGATCCCGACGCTGCCACCGGTCGGGGAATAGATCGCGGTATTGATGCCGATCACTTCGCCGTCCATGTTGAACATCGGCCCGCCGGAGTTTCCGCGGTTGATCGACGCATCCGTCTGCAAGAAATCGTCATACGGACCGGAATTGATGTCCCGACCGCGCGCAGAAATGATCCCCGCCGTCACCGTGCCGCCAAGACCGAAAGGGTTGCCGATGGCAATGACCCAATCGCCGACGTCGATCGCATCGGAGTCTCCGATTTCCGCGATGGGCAGGTTACCGTCGAAATCGACCTTGAGAACCGCAAGATCGGTCTTCGGGTCGCGCCCGACGATCTCCGC
Organism: Rhodospirillales bacterium; assembly: GCA_965601835.1. Classification (GTDB taxonomy): domain Bacteria; phylum Pseudomonadota; class Alphaproteobacteria; order Rhodospirillales; family Casp-alpha2; genus UBA4479. The sequence goes on along the minus strand of OZ271842.1, from coordinate 3,354,998 downwards.
GCGGAGCCGCGTATCGTCATGCAATATGACGGAGATTTCATCAGCGTCCTGAATGACGTGATTATTGGTCACGATATGCCCTTCGGCATCCACGATGAAGCCGGAGCCAAGCGACGTCGCCCGTCGTTGCCGGGGTGCTTGACCGTTGCGCTCGAAGAACTCCCGGAAGAAATCCTCGAACGGGGAGCCGGGCGGCAACTGCGGCATCTGCGGGCCGGCGTTCCCCTCGACCGTCTGCGTGGTCGAGATGTTCACCACCGTCGGCAAGAGTTGTTTCGCCAGACCGGAGAAGGACTCCGGCGCGGATTTCGCCTGGGCAAGACCCGCGCTGAGCGCGATTGCCAAACCGGCCGCCAGGGCAATCCATCGCGCGTACCAAAGGGTGGCTTGATCTCGCGTTGCTGCTTTAGCGATCGCTCGTGACTGTTTCATCAATCGGTTTACCTTCTCTTATTCTGCACTTGCCGTCCCGGCCGCTTGGGCCTTTGGAGGACACAGGTCTATGCCTGAAATATGTTCCAAAAATGGCCATTTCCAGCCCATTTTCGGTCAACCGCGCACCAACCAGACAATGCCGACGCCAAGCACCGCCGCACCCAATCCAACGGTGCGCAAGGTCGATGACGGAAGTTCTTGTACTTTCAGCATCATATTTTTCATGGCGTCTGGAAAGAGCGCATAGCAAATGCCCTCGATCACGATTACGAGACCGAGGGCAGTTAAAAGTTCCGTCACAGCAAAGATGTCAGGTGCGTGTTAATTACTGACGGCTTCCGGGCGTTGCTGCAGGACCGGAGTCTCCAAAGAACCGGAAAAACTCACTATCCGGCGACAAGACCATCGTCGTACCGTCATCGAACGCTTGGCCATAGGCCTCCATGGACCGGTAGAAAGCGAAGAACTCCGGGTCCTGGCCGTAGGCATCACCCAAAATCTTGTTTCGCGTCCCATCGCCCTCACCGCGCAGGATTTCCGCCTGTCGGTTGGCTTCGGCAATAATCACCGTCCGTTGCCGGTCCGCATCCGCTTGAATGGTCAGCTTCTGCTCTTCCCCTTGCGCTCGGAGCTCAGCCGCTTGCGCCACACGGTCGGAACGCATCCGGTTGTAAACCGATTGCAAAGTGGCATCCGGCAGATCCGTACGGCCGATCCGCAGATCGACGAGCTCGACACCGAATTGCGGTGCTTGGCTCTCCAGAATGTCGAAAATGCGGTCCATGACCTCAGCCCGCTGCGGCGACAGCATTGCCGCCAGCGACACTTTCGCGACCTCGGCCCGTACCGCGGAATTCAACTGCGAGCCGAACACCTGGCGGAAGTTGCGGTCCGTTTGCGCCGTCTTCAAGAACTCCAGCGGATCGACGATCCGGTAACGCGCGAAGCTGTCGACGTTGATGCGTTTTTGGTCCGACAGCAGAACTTCCTGCGGTTGAGGATCCAAATCTAGGATCCGCCTGTCCACGTAACGGATGTTCTGGATGAACGGGATCTTGAAATGCAGACCCGGTTCCTGGATCACGCGGACGGGGTTACCGAATTGCAGGACCAGGGCCTGCTGACGCTGATCAACCGTAAAAAGGGCGCTGAAGAGGCCGACACCCGTCGCAACGACGAGGACGACGACAATACCAAGTCCGAACTTACCCATTATTGAGTCCCTCCGCGCGTACGGTTTTGCAGTTCATTCAGCGGCAGATACGGGACAACCCCGCTGCCGCCTTCCGCGTCGCTATCAATGATGATCTTGTTGGAACGGGCCAAGACTTCCTGCATCCGCTCCAAGAACAAGCGCTGGGTCGTCACGTCTTTCGCCACCTTGTAGGTTTCAAACACGGACAGAAAGCGCGCCGCTTCACCTTCGGCTTCCTTGATCACGCGCTCCCGGTACGCTTTGGCGGCCGCGACGATTTTCTCGGCTTCACCTTTCGCGCGCGGCAAAATGTCGTTTTTATAAGCATTCGCCTCGTTAACAGAACGCTCTTGGTCCTGTCGCGCCCGCTGTACGTCGTTGAAGGCATCAATGACTTCACCCGGGGGGTCGGCGACCTGCAGTTTTGTCTGCGTGACAACCACGCCGGCGCCGTAATCGTCGAGAATCTTTTGCAGCAATTCCTGCGTCTCGCCCTCAATCCGCTGACGACCGGTGGTCAGGGCCGCTTCCAACGAATTTTGTCCGACGATTTCGCGCAAGGCGCTTTCGGCGGCGATTTTGATCGTGTCCTCAGGGTCACGGATGTTGAACAAGAAATCCGCAGCGCTCTTGATCTGCCACTGAATATCGAAATCGATATCGACGACGTTTTGGTCGCCGGTGATCATCAAGCTCTCGCTCGGCACGTCGCGGGCGGTATTTGCCGTGTCGCCCCGGTAGCCGATCTGCGTCGTGTTCACCCGCGCCACGTCCGGCGTGAAGACCGTGCCGATCGGTGTCGGCAGCCAGTAGTTCAGGCCCGGCTGCGTTTGTTTCACGTACTGACCGAACAAAAGTTCCACGCCCTGCTGTTCCGGCTGCACCCGGTAAAAGCCGCTGGCGAGCCAAATCGCGACCGCGGCAATACCGATCAATGCCAACCCTTTGGCGCCACCGCCGCCGCCAGGAATGATGTTTTTGACCTTGTTCTGCGCGTTGCGCAGCATCTCTTCGACGTCGGGGGGTTGAATGTTCGGACCGCCTGGGCCGCGGCCACCGCCGCCGCCACCGCCGCCCCACGGGCCTTGGCCACCGCCGCCGCCGCCCCATGGACCACCTTGTTTATTCCAAGCCATATCAACCCTACCTTATATCAACACTCGGGCCACATCGTGGCGCCTGATGAAACTCTTGTAATTTCCGCAGCCCGCTATACGTACATGTCAGCCAACGGGACTGCGTTATAGGCCAGCGCCCTCTCGGACACAAACACCACCGTGATATCTACGCGACAGATATCGTCTTAGATTTTGGAGTTTTCAACCATGCCTGAGGTCAATAGCGACGTCATTCTGGATGCATTGCGAAATATTAATGATCCCCTTTCCGGCAAGGACTTAGTCACAGCGGGAATGGTGCAGGGTCTGCAGACCAAAGACGGCAACGTCGCATTCGCCATCGAAGTTCCGGCAGACAAGGGCGGCGAGATGGAACCCTTGCGCAAACAGGCGGAAGACGCCGTCTTCGCATTGGAGGGTGTGGTCTCGGCGACGGTGGTGTTGACCGCGCAACGCGAAGGCTCGGCGGCGGCGGCAAGCGCACCTCAAGGCGGCACGCAAACCCAGCCGGGCCAGCCGGTCGGACCGCAAGCCCAGGGTCAGATTCTGCCCGGTGTCAAATCGATCATCGCCGTCGCGTCCGGCAAAGGCGGCGTCGGCAAATCCACGACGGCGGTCAACCTCGCGCTCGGACTTGCCGCCGGTGGCCGCAAGGTGGGTCTTCTCGACGCCGATATCTACGGACCGTCGATGCCGCGGATGATGGGGATTGCAGGCCGGCCGAATTCGGTCGATGGCAAGACGCTGGACCCAATGGAGAATTACGGCGTCAAAGTGATGTCGATCGGCTTCCTGGTGGACGAAGAAACGCCGATGATCTGGCGCGGCCCGATGGTGCAATCAGCGCTTGAGCAAATGATGAAAGACGTCAATTGGGGCGAGTTGGACGTCCTCGTCGTCGATATGCCCCCGGGCACCGGCGATGCGCAGTTGACCATGGCGCAGCGGGTGCCGCTGACGGGGTCCGTCATCGTCTCGACGCCGCAGGACATCGCGTTGTTGGACGCGCGCAAGGGCCTCAATATGTTCCGCAAAGTCGATGTCCCGGTGTTTGGCATCATCGAGAACATGAGCTACTTCCTTTGCCCGGACAACGGCAAACGCTACGATATCTTCGGTCATGGGGGCGCGAAACGTGAAGCCGAACGCATGGGCGTGGATTTCCTGGGTGAGGTGCCGATTGAAATCGATATTCGCGAGATGTCGGACGCAGGCACACCGATCACCGTGGCCGACGCGGACAGCAAGAGCGCCGATAACTACCGGGCCATCGCTGACCGCGTTTGGGCAAAGATCGAGCAAATCATCGAAGGCGAGAGCCAAGCCCCTCGGATTGTCATCCAGTAGGCTGCTGCGTGCGGCCATCGCCGCGCTCCTAGCCGTTGCTGCGTTCGGCGACGCCCGCGCTGAGACCGTGGTCGCCTTGCCGGGGACAGAATGCCGCGAAGTGCGCCAGGCGCTTGAAACCTACGTGCCCATCGCGCCGGGTTTCCGACAGCTTGAAATGCCGTTCCCGGAAAACCGCGAACGGATCGAAGGGACGCTCTGTCGGCTGGTTGCCGTCGGCACCGGCATTCATATCGAGAACGAGCGAATTCGCACTTTGCAGGACCTGCAGAAACATCTGCGGGGCGCCTTGGAAGAGACCGGCTGGCGGGAAACACCGCAAACGCAACGTTTCACCGGGGAATCCAAGCACGGACGGCATGTCTTCGCCCTGACCCGGAACAACGCGATCTGCGTCAGCACCGTGCAGGTCAGCATGGTACCGGGTGCCGACCCGCCGAAAGCGGCGTTCGAAGACGGGACGGTGTTTTTAGGCTCGTTACGGCCGTACGAACGCGAATGGTGGATCGCGGTCGACTGCTTTCATTTTTGACAGCTAACGCCGCACAAACGTGACGAACGAGTAGGACGGTCCTTCGCCGGCAACTTGAGGCTCGGCGCGGTTTGATTCGACCCAATCGGCCTCGTCGATAGCGGGAAAGACCGTATCGCCCTCGATGGTTTGATGTACTTCCGTAATTTCCAAACGACTCGCGCGGTCGAGCGCGTCGGCATAAATCTGCCCGCCGCCGATAACCATTACTCTCTCGGCACTGGCTTTCCCGGCTTCCTCAATCGCCGCATCTAATGACCCGACGACCGTCGCCCCAACTGCACGGAAATCCGGGTTCCGGGATATCACAATGTTCTCGCGACCGGGCAACGGCCGGCCGATGCTTTCCCATGTCTTACGGCCCATGACGATGGGGTGTCCCATTGTGACCGCCTTGAAGTGTTTTAGGTCGCCGGGAATATGCCACGGCAATGCGCCGTCACGACCGATGACACGGTTCTCCGACATGGCAACGACGAGAACGATCTCCATCAGACGGCAATCGGCGCCTTGATGTGCGGATGGGATTGGTATCCCTCGAGTATGAAATCGTCATAGGTGAAGGCGAACAAATCGGTCACGTCTGGATTGAGGCGCATGGTCGGGAGCGGCAGCGGCTCGCGGGTCAATTGCAGGTCGGCTTGCTCCAGGTGATTGGCATAAAGATGCGCATCGCCAAGCGTGTGGACGAAGGTGCCGGGTTGAAGACCCGTCACCTGCGCCATCATCATCAACAACAACGCATAAGACGCGATATTGAACGGGACACCGAGGAACACGTCGGCCGAGCGCTGATAAAGTTGGCAATTGAGCCGCCCGTCCATCACTTGGAATTGGAACAGGCAATGGCACGGCGGCAGGGCCATGGTGTCGATATCGGCGGGGTTCCAGGCGCTCACGATCATTCGGCGCGAATTCGGTTTTTCGCGGATCTCGCGCAGGACCCAATCGACTTGGTCGATGACCTGACCATCCGGCGCCGCCCACGACCGCCATTGCTTTCCGTAGACGGGCCCGAGATCGCCTTTTCCATCCGCCCATTCGTCCCAGATCGAGACCCCGTTATCGTTGAGATATCGAATATTGGTGTCGCCGGCCAAGAACCACAGAAGTTCGTGAATGATCGACTTCAAATGCAACTTTTTTGTCGTCACCAGTGGAAAACCGTCTGCGAGATCAAACCGCATCTGATGCCCGAAAACGGCCTGGGTGCCGGTGCCCGTCCGATCGCCGCGGAAGATGCCGTTTTCTCGGATGTGCCGAAGAAGGTCGTGATACTGTTGCATGGGCGCCAGCATATCGGCTGCGCCGCGGCGCTCCAAGACCTGCCGATGGGCATTTACGGTGATCCTGCAATGCGTTGACGGGCAAGCGTTTTTGCGTTCGGTGTGCATTCGCGACTGGCCAGCGGGTGGCGTGGCGTGTACAAACCGCGCGAATCGTTTGGAACAGGTACGTCGACAGAAATGTCAGAAAGCAGCCCACGCATCCTGCCCGTGATCTTGTCCGGTGGCGCCGGCACCCGTCTATGGCCGGTCTCGCGGCGGCAAAAACCGAAGCAGTTCCTGAACCTCGTGACGGACGATCCGTTGATCGTGGACACGGCCCGCCGGGTAGCCGATCCGGCGGTATTCTTGCCCCCTATGTTCGTTGCCAATGACGAGCACCGGTTCATGATCGCGGAAGCCATGCGCGAAGCGGGTTTGGCGCATGGGCCAATCGTTCTGGAACCCGAGGCGCGCAATACCGCAGCCCCGGTGGCGGCGGCGGCACTGCTAGCGCACACCATGCCCGGCAGACCATTGGTGCTGGTCCTGCCATCCGATCATATCATCCAACAACAAGACGCCTTCGCAGATGCGATCGACCGCGGCACCAAGGCGTGCAGCCACGGTTTCCTGACGATCTTCGGCATCTCTCCGGACCGGCCCGATACCGGCTATGGTTACATCCGCTCGGGCGGCTCGCTGGACGGGGCGGCCGATGTCGACATCGTCGAACGGTTTACCGAGAAGCCCTCACCGGATGCGGCGCAAGCGATGCTGGATGAAGGCGGCTGGTCGTGGAACAGCGGCATGTTCATGTTTCACCCGGACGATGCGCTTGCCGCGTTCGACGCGCACGCGCCGGAAACGCTGGCGAGTTGCCGGCAAAGCGTCGCCGACGCCACCGAGGACTTGGACTTCCTGCGCCTCGCGCCGGCACCCTGGTCGGCCATCACACCGCAGCCGTTTGATATCGCGGTGATGGAAAAGACCGACAAGGCCGCGGTGGTCCGCGCCGACATGGGGTGGAGCGATATCGGCACGTGGGATGCGCTCGCCGCGGCGTCGACGCCGGACGCGGATGGCAACGTGACATCGGGTGAAACCGTCGCCATCGATGCCCGCAACTCGTTTCTGCACAGCCAAGGCCCCTTGATCGCAGCGCTCGGCGTTGACGGACTGACCGTGGTCGCCACGGACGACGCCGTGATGGTCGCGCCGCAAAGCCGCGCGCAGGATGTCCGAAAGCTGGTCGATGCCCTGAGCACGGGCGGTCATGCGCAGCTCGACGGGTCCGCCATCGGCTATCGCCCGTGGGGATATTACGAGGAGATCGACGGTGGCCCCGGGTTCAAGGTCAAGCGTCTGGTCGTCAATCCCGGTCAGACCCTGTCGCGGCAGATGCACCATCGACGGGCCGAACATTGGGTCGTCGTCTCCGGCACCGCAACCGTTCTGCGAGGCGACGAAGAAATGACCGTCCGCGAGAACGAGTCTATCTACATTCCCGTCGAAACGGTGCATCGATTGGAGAACAAAGGCGAGACACCTCTTCAAGTGATCGAGGTGCAAACAGGCGATTATCTGGAGGAAGACGACATCGTACGTTTTGATGATGTCTACGGACGTGTATAAGAGCGCCATCCTTTAGAGAATTGAGTGCCCAATGAGTAACACCATCCCCGTCGACATCGCCCCCGGCGAACTCATCGACAAGATCACGATCCTGGAAATAAAACTCGAACGCATCGACGATGCAGCGAAAGTCGCCAATGTCCAGCTTGAGTGGGATGTCTTGACCGCCTCGCGCGATCGGCATGTTACGGGCTCCGACGCACTCACATCGCTGACGGCGCAGTTGAAAACAATCAACGAGAAACTCTGGGATATCGAGGACGACATTCGCGCGTGCGAACGGGCCAAGGATTTCAGCGACACGTTCGTGCAACTGGCGCGCGCCGTCTACATCACCAACGACGAACGCGCCCGCCTGAAGCGCGAGATCAACGACCTGTTGGGCTCTTCCCTCGTCGAGGAAAAGTCCTACGAAGATTACTGAGCGGGCTTTGTAGATGGCGATGCGGGTGCAAGGACTTCGCGACGCCTGGTCCCGTTACCGACGGCAACGCATCTCTCGGCAGGGCACCCCGAGCGGCGTTCTGCTGATTTCATCTGGTGGCCTCGGCGATACCGTCTTGTTGTCCCATGTGGTCGAGCGTTTTGCCGACCTCGCGGGCGACAACGAGACCGTCTCCATCATCCTCCGCACGGACGGCGCCAAGACGAGCTTCTTGTTCCCCGATGGGATCGAGGTTCAAAAAATCGACTACGGCCGGCTTCGGCGCGACCAGTCGTACCGCGACGATACGGCGGCGGCGTTTTACGCCGCCAACTATCGGCTGGTCGTCAGTCTCGATTATCTGCGGCATCCGTACCTCGACGAATTCTTGATGCTGGCCGCCGATGGCGAACAGACCCTGGCCATGACAGCGAAGCCCTGGCCGAAGTATGCATCGGACCTCGCCGCGAACGCGGCTCGGATCGACCGAGCGTTCGAGAGCGGTCCACCGGTCTATGACAAGCTGAAGCGTTGGGTCGATTTTGCCAATTGGGCGAACGAAACGAATCTGCCCGTCCCAAAAACGGTGTTGCCGTCAACCGCTGTGGGCGACCGGACCAACACCGTGTTCATCCAGGCGTTCTCGGCCGTTGAACAAAAACAACCGCTGCCAACCCAGTTCGTAGCGATCCTGGCGGCGTTGCCCGATGACTGCGATATCCGCTTTACCGGCGCCCCCGGCGAGGATGCGAAAAACCCGGACTATCAGCCCCTATTCGACGATCCAAGAGTGACGTATGACGACAGTACGTTCGACGCAATCCTGCCGAAACTTCGAACGGCACGACTGGTGATCTCCGTCGACACGGCGTTTCTGCATTTGTCGATTGCCGCAGGTGCGCCGACACTCGGCCTGTTGAGCGCTGCCTACATCGACGAAATCGTGCCTTACACGCCAGAAGCGACACCGGAAAATGTGCGTTTCGTGTATCACGATATGCCGTGTCGAAGCTGCCTCGGCGATTGCTCTTTACCTGCTGAGGACAGTCGTTATCCCTGCATTGCACGGCTGCCGAGCGAGTCCGTGACAGCGGCACTCAAGGACATGCTTTAGGAACGTTGCGCCGCGAGGTGTATCCCTAGTCCCACCAAGACCGTACCGCCGATCCGGCGGGCCATCTTCTGCATTCCCAGTGATCGCTTCAACCGGCCGACGACTGCATCAGCCAAAATCACGCACACGATGTCCGCCGACGAAAACGCAATGTTCACGAACGTCCCGAGGATTAGCATCTGAACCCAGATGGGAAAGGCTGCAGACGCATCGGCAAACTGTGGCAGGAAGGCGATAAAGAACATTGCCGTCTTCGGGTTGAGGACCTCGACCGCAATACTGTCGAGGAACGCACGGCGGCCCGACTTGCTCTCGATGATCGGATGTTCCATTCGGTGGTCCGACGACTGACGCCAAAGTTGGATACCCAACCAAATCAGATACATCGCGCCCGCGAACTTGATCACGGCATAAAGCGTTGGCACGGCAGCCAACAGGGCCGACAGGCCGACAGCGGCGCCGATGACGTGTACGTATCCGCCGCCGTGAATGCCCAACGCCGCCATAAAGCCCGCGCGTCGACCGCGCGCAACGGTCTGCGCCGCTGTGTACAACATGGCCGGTCCCGGCATGTAGGCAAACAACATGGTGGCGACAAAGAACGCCACGAGCAGTTCCATGGACGGCATCTGATCCCCCTCTCTTGTGCCGGCAAACACCTAAACAGGCGTGCCCAAGTGGCAACAGCGCCATTGCCACCCAAATATGCGTGCCACTTGCCAAAAAACCAGCTTCGGCGCATATATTAAGGGCTGGTTCGCCAGCTATGGTGATAAACGCTTATCGGAATAAGCATTGCGGACCCGGGGGCAGTGCCCGGCACCTCCACCAAGTTTTCCCGGCCTTTGTGTGGGGCCAAGTTGATGGGGGTGAAACAGGATCGACGCGTGTAGTAAAGGATCGGCTTTCACTCGGCATGGTTCCGCCGTTACCGGGCCATTTTTACAAGTGCCAACGACAATGAAGCACTTGCGGTCGCGGCCTAATACGCCATAACGACCACGGGGTTCGAGGGGCACCTGGCAACAGAAGCCCCTCACTTTATTTCCGTAACATGACACGCCGCCCGCCGGTCTTGTTTGTGCCTTTCATGGTCCGCGTGATCGGTCTAGAGTACCGCCAATGGATGAAGACATTCTCAGGTACGATCTTTGGATCGAAGAAGCGTTACGGGGAGTCATCCGGCGGTCTCTTAGGACCGTCGAGGACATGGGCCTCCCCGGCGACCACCATTTCTATATCACTTTCCGCACCGATCACCCGGACCTCGATATCGCCGACTGGCTGAAGACCGAGTACCCCGAGGAAATGACCATCGTGCTGCAGCATCAGTTCGATGGGTTGAGCGTGGGCGTCGAGGGTTTCAACGTGAAGCTTCGTTTCGGCGGCCGGCCGGAGACGCTTCGTGTGCCGTTCGAAGCGATCACATCGTTTGCCGACCCGTCCGTAAGTTTCGGTCTTCAATTGAAATCAATGGACCTTGAGGACGAGGAAGGTCACGAAGACGATGACCTGATGCCTGAAGACCTTGGCCTGGATCCGAGAGCAAACGCGAACGGCACTGGACAAGAGAACAATTCGTCGAGCGATGTGGATGCCGACGACGCGCCGAAGACCGGCGAGGTGATCGCGCTCGACGCATTTCGAAAAAAGCAGACCTGAACGCCCCTTTGGGCCAAACCACCTCACGAGCGAACCATGAACGACTACGTGCACCACACCATGTTTCCGTTGGGGGCCGACGAGACCCCGTACCGCAAGCTGACCGACAAGTATGTGTCGACGGCTGAATTCGAGGGCCGAGAGGTCCTGAAAATCGATCCGGAAGCGCTGAAACTGATCACGTTCGAAGCGTTCAAGGACATCTCGCACCTGCTGCGCCCGGGGCATCTGCAGCAACTGCGCAATATCCTCGACGACCCGGAAGCATCGGATAACGACCGCTTTGTCGCTCTCGATTTGCTGAAAAACGCCAACATCGCCGCGGGTGGCGTGCTGCCCATGTGCCAGGACACCGGCACCGCGATTGTGATGGGCAAGAAGGGTCAACACGTCTGGACCGGCGGCGGCGACGAGAGCGCGATTTCGCAGGGCGTGTTGAAGACGTACACGGAGACCAACCTCAGATATTCTCAGGTCTCGCCCGTCGACATGTTCACCGAGAGCAATACCGGCAACAATCTCCCGGCGCAGATCGACCTGTTTGCCGATGAGGGAGATGCCTACAAATTTCTGTTCATCGCCAAGGGGGGAGGGTCCGCCAACAAGACGTTCCTGTATCAGGAAACCAAGGCGCTGTTGAACGAGGAACGGCTGTTGTCGTTCGTCGACGAAAAGATGCGCACGCTTGGAACCGCGGCGTGCCCGCCTTATCACCTCGCGTTCGTGATCGGCGGCACCTCGGCGGAACTGACGCTGAAAACCGTCAAGATGGCCTCGACCAAATACTACGATGAACTGCCGACCAAGGGCGGACCGGACGGCCAGGCCTATCGCGATATCGAGTGGGAGGAACGCATCCTCGAGATGTCGCAGCAAATGGGCATCGGCGCACAGTTCGGCGGAAAGTACTTCTGTCACGACGTGCGCGTGATCCGCCTGCCCCGGCATGGCGCCAGTTGCCCCGTTGGGATCGGGGTGTCGTGCTCCGCCGACCGGCAGATGAAAGGCAAGATCACGAAGGACGGCGTTTTCCTTGAACAACTTGAGACCAATCCGGCGAAGTACCTACCGGAAATCACTGCCGAAGAATTGGGTGGCGATGTCGTCGAGATCGACCTTCGTCGACCGATGAAGGAAGTCCTCGCGGAACTCACCCAGTATCCGGTGAAAACCCGCCTGTCGCTGACCGGCACCTTGATCGTCGCCCGCGACATTGCCCATGCGAAGCTTAAGGAGCGGCTGGATTCCGGCGAAGGTTTACCGCAGTACATCAAGGATCACCCGGTGTATTACGCCGGCCCGGCGAAGACCCCAGATGGATACGCCTCGGGCTCCTTCGGGCCAACGACCGCCGGCCGCATGGACAGTTATGTCGAGCAATTCCAGGCCGCAGGCGGTTCTATGGTCATGCTGGCCAAGGGCAACAGGTCAAAGGCCGTGACCGACGCCTGCGCTGCACATGGCGGATTTTACCTCGGTTCTGTCGGCGGTCCGGCCGCGCGCTTGGCGCTCGACTGCATCACCAAGGTCGAGTTGCTGGAGTACGAAGAGCTCGGCATGGAAGCCGTCTGGAAGATCGAAGTCGAGAACTTCCCGGCCTTCATTATCGTCGACGACAAGGGCAACGACTTCTTCGCCGAATTCAAGAAACCGGTACCCGCCTAAATCTCGCACCGAAGACAACTGCCGTTTGGCCGCTGTACGACACCCCAAATGGTTGCATGCTCGCTTCGGTTGGCATTACACTAATGCCGAGAAAAGTGCCGGGGGGCTCTCAGAAAAAACTAATTCATGAAAAGGAAACGGCCTTCTCGCGTCATATGGGGGTAAGAAGCAGTGGCGATTTCCATTTCGCGCGTACGATCAATCACCTGCGGACACGGGGTGTCTCAACGTCTGCGGATCGCGGGGCTTATCCTCGTGTCGATCGGGATCACGGCTTGTACGGCCGGAGACACGCCGTTCGGCCTGCAACTTCAAGCTTTGAATGAGAGCGGCCCGCAGCAGCCCGCCGCCATAACCATCGGCGACCCGCAAATCTATAAGCGCGAGACTTTGGTCAATGACCGTCTGCGCGAAGCGAAGTTGATCAAATCCCTATTGGCGGAGAGCGCAAAGATCGACGGCGCCGAAGATTTCCGTTCGCGGTTCGTGCCCGATCTCGTCCGCGACACGGTGACGATCACCGCCGTCGCAACGCAGTTGCGCGCCGCGTTCGACCCGGCCCAAGGAAAAATCGCAGAGCGGGCCGATCGGCTGGCGGCGCTCGAGTCGCAGATTGAGGAAACCCGCTTGAAGACGCAGCTCGCCGAGGCAGAGAAAGCCCTGGCCGATGCGCAAGAGGCGAAATCGGGCGACGACGATACGGATGAGGACGAGACGGACGCGGGCGGTACCACGACGACCACGACGACGCAACTGCCGCCCGACGCAGCATCCACCACTTCGACCACCACGACAACACAAACCACGGTAGCGCCCGAACCTTCGGCCACGCAAAATCAGCAGCAACAGACCCAAGATGCGGGAACGGACGGTGGCGGCACCGCGGACGGCGGCACCGCAGATGGCGGCACCGCGGATGGCGCGGCGGCGCCGACGCTTCCGACGACAACGGCAAACCTCGAGCGGCTCGAACAGCAGTACAAGAGAGCCAAAGACGCCTTGGATGACCTCGTCGACCGGGCCAAGGCGCAAGGGCGGTTGGTCGCGCAGTCGAGCTTGGAAGGGTCGCCGACCGACCAGTTTCGTGATTTGCAGGCGTACCGCGCCGAACTTCGCCAAGAATTGGCGGCGTTGAACCTGGACGATCTCCACGAGCACAACGGCAATGCGCTGTACCGGATGCAGCACTTGGCAACCGTGATGCCCGGTCGCCACAAGGACAAGCTGGGAATCGCCAGGATGACATTCCTGCCTCCCGTCATTTCCGACAGCGAAATCAACGATCTGTACCATACGTGGCTCAACCACTTGTTGTATCGCATTAACTACCCGTTGCCGGAGGGCCGCTTCCCGAGAATCGAGCGCCAATACCTCGCCCTTGAAATGTCCGGACTGGTGCGGCTGCAAATCATGACGGCGACCGAAATCCTGAAGTCTGAGTCATGCCTTCAGGACGCTAAAGTTCGAGATGAATTCATTAAAGATTTCGAGGACAAGATCCTGCTCATTGCGCCAGAAGTTGTCGGTTCGAGCAGCGAAGCGATTGTATGGAACCATTTACGCCGCCGACAGGCAATTGAGCTTTTGGCCCGCGAATGGGGTGATCGGGATGAACAGAGACTTATGCGTTCCTGCGCGGCTGGACTTGTGAAATCCGGAACGCAGATCGTACGGCCACCGGCACCGGATGCGTTCACCCAGATGCTGACGTCGGCGTTGCGCAGCCCAGTGGCGCCCTTGAACACACTCGGCAACCACGATGTAACGCCAACCGACGAGCACGGCCGGCCCATCCCACCGCACATTTTTGCGGCGCGAGATCCGCAGTTCACGCAACCGGCCATGTCGCCGGTTCCGCCGACATCCTATCTCATGGGTAATGGCCAGGCGTTCACCTATAACGTCAACCCCAAGGAAGTCGCGCAACGGGTATCGACCTTGACCCGAAACGCGAATTCCATGGAATTTGCCATGAGTTTGGCGGCGTCCTTCCCAACCAAGGGTCTCGCCGGGCAATTGGACTCGTCGTTCATGCGTACGGCCGCGGGTAACGCCGAAGCATTGGAACGTTTGAATTTGGTTGTCGGCTTCGTCGACCGCAGGTCGCGGTTCGAACGTGTCCAGAAATCGGCCGACCCGTTTTACCTATCCGCGCATCAGGCGCCGCAAGCCGGTTGGATTTTCGCGCCACCCGCGAGCCTTAACCCCGGGGCGGGCAAGCTTGAGCGCAATCATATCGTCAAGAACCACCCAGTTTCCGTCGACATTTCAGCCCCGGCCTGGTGGCCGCGCGTTCGCGTATTGAAGGAGACGGCCTGGGTCGGAAACTGGCAAAACACCAGCCGCGCGATCCGGCTCGGTGACGAAAGCGGACAAGGATACCACCAAGAATGGTTCGAAGTCGCATTGCCGTGGGACAAGCGTCCGAACCTGGATGCGCTTACGGACATGATTACGACCAAGACGCTCGGGAGTGCCGTCAGACTGACCAACATCCGGCATTTCGAACCCTGGTATATCAACGCTTGCCTGCCGCGGGTAACCGTGACCATCGAGGGCGCCAATATCTGGCGATCGACTGAGGCGTACATCGCCGGTCTCGCAGCCGAGGAAATCAGGGTATTGCCGGATATGGAGGGCATCGCCGCAACTTTCAACCTGAATGATCTCTTCGCATCGACGAACCCCGCCGTGCTTCAGGCGGGTATCAGCCAAGGCCTGCCTATGACCGTTTGGACGCGGGACGGCCAAGAAACGTTCACGATCGGACTGGACGGCGCGAGAGCGGCAGGCGTTTGCAGCGCGCCCCGCGCCGCCGCGTACAAGGGGCTTCCCCGCGAAATCCGATTGTTTGAGGTCAGCCCGGTGACTTTGCCGAGCTGTGCGACAGACGTCTCATTCGTGGCCAAAGTGGGTAACGCCAAAGAAACGCCGTCGTTCTTCTTGAATGGCGTTAAGGGCTCACCGACATCGATTGGCGGGAACGACAACGTCGGCACGTTCGCCGTGACCTTCCCGGCCAGCATCAAGGCCAGTCTTCAGAATCAGCGGAGCGCGGCCCTGACCGCGACGGACGGCACCCATATGTCATCCATGGCGATCGCGTTATCGCCCTGCACCGTCAAAAAGGTCGGCACCACCGTACCGGGGCCAACAAACGGTGACCGTACCAATCCCCCGACGCCCACGGGACTACGCCTCACCTCCTCGCAAACGCTGATTTGGAATACAGAAACGAACGACAAGGTCGCGTTGCCAAACGTCAGGTTCAAAATCGCCACGGGCGAGTTGCCGAAGAAGAAGTTGTTCCTCGCCTTCAGCCCGGCCAATGAACCAAGCGTTGATTGGGTTGATAGCAATACCTCGCCTGTGGATGTGCCGGGAACGGACAAGAAAGAGTATCAGTCATCGTTCACGTTCACGAAAGCGGCACAGGCAGGCGTCGCGCCATATTTGACCAACGGCCGCCGTTTGCGTATTGCGGTCCGTGCACAAGATCCGCAGAACAGCACGAAGTTTGAAACCATCCCTATCGAGGGCGAGGTCATATACTTCGAGAAAGACGGCGATCAGAACGTCACGCTGTCGGGCGTGCCCACCGGCGGCTTCGACACCATCGGTGAAAACGGTATCGACATCACACTCAATCTGCCGACGGAAGCCGGGCGCGCGTTCCCGGCCTTAAACGGCGACGCCGTGGATATCACGGCTAAGTTCGCGCCGCATCAGAATGTTCCGGCTCTGACACCCGGAAACGTCGGTCTGACCGTCAGCGATGGGCCGCTGAACCCGGCGAGCAAGACGCACAAGATCACAGTCAAGCTCAAGGACAGCGACGCGCGCAGCACGTTCGATGCGCTCCGCGCCGACGATAACCCGGCGCGCACCCACAGCTTCACAATCAATTTGGAGTTCGCGAACGCAGCTGGCGAAGTACCGTCGATTCCCAGCGTGACGATCAAAGGTGTGAATTAGATCGTCCCTGGGTTTTTGACGGCCCCGTTACCGCCGGATAGCATCGGCGACCGGTCTGGCACGTACATGACATCGTGGAGTCCGAGTGGCGGGCGGAAGAAGACTCCGGCAGATATTCGGTCCGTCTAGTTTAACGCCGAGAAGTGACGGAGATTTCCCCCGTGCCGACGTTTCATGCCATCCCGATCTTGCGCAGTTTCGACGAAGCGAAGATGCGGGAATTTTACCTCGATTACCTAGGCTTCACCGTCGACTGGGAACACCGGTTCGAGGATGGCGCCCCGCTATACCTGCAATTATCGCGCGGCGGCATGAAGCTGCACCTGTCGGAGCATCACGGCGACACCACGCCCGGGACCACGGTCTTCGTCGCAGCGACTGGGCTTGCCGATTACCATGCGGAGATTTCGGCAAAAGATTACGCGAACAATCGGCCCGGATTGGATCCGGCGCCCTGGGGCGGCACCGTCATGGAAGTGATCGACCCCTTTAGCAATACACTGCGTTTCTGGGAGGACGCGACATGAAAGAATGGCGGATCGAAACGGACAGCCTGGGCGAGGTTAACGTCCCCACCGACAAATTATGGGGCGCGCAGACCGAACGCTCGCGACAGAACTTTCCCATTGGTGACGACGCGGAGCGGATGCCGCTGGCCCTCATTCATGCGTTCGGGATCCAGAAAGAAGCCGCGGCAAGAACAAACATGGCCCTTGGCAAACTGGATGAGCGGATCGGTTCCGCCATCGCCGAGGCGGCGGCGGAGGTCGCAAGCGGCGCGCTCGACGATCATTTTCCGCTGGTGATCTGGCAGACGGGGTCTGGCACCCAGACCAACATGAACTTGAACGAAGTGATCGCCAACCGCGCCATCCAATTGCTGCAAGGCGAGGTCGGCAGCAAATCCCCGGTCCATCCGAACGATCACGTCAACATGTCGCAGTCGTCGAATGACAGCTTCCCAACGGCGATGCACATCGCGTTGGCGCTTGAATGCACGGGGCGATTGATGCCGGCATTGGATGGCTTGCACGAGAGCTTGCGGGCGAAGGCCGACGCTTTTGCGAACCATGTTAAAATCGGCCGGACGCACTTGCAGGACGCAACCCCAATGACCGTGGGTCAGGAATTCGGCAGCTTCGCGCATATGACGGCGGAGAACATAGAGCGGCTGAAAAAATCCCTGAACCAGATTTACGAGCTGGCACAGGGCGGCACCGCCGTGGGCACCGGGCTCAATGCGCCGGAGGGTTTCGACACCCTGTTCGCCGAAGAGGTTGCGAGCATGACGGGCCTGCCGTTTCGGACATGCCCGGATAAGTTCTACGCCCTCGCATCCGAAGACGTGATGACCAACCTCGCTGGTAAATTGAACACCATATCTGGCAGTATGATGAAGATTGCGAACGACATCCGATTGCTGGGGTCCGGCCCACGGTCGGGTATCGGCGAATTGGTTCTGCCTGCCAACGAACCCGGCTCGTCGATCATGCCGGGCAAAATCAATCCGACCCAGGCCGAAGCCCTGACCCAGGTCTGCGCGCAAGTGATGGGCAATAACACCACGGTGGCGGTGGCCGCATCGCACGGGCATCTGCAGCTCAATGTCTTCAAGCCCGTCATTGTCGCGGCGTGTCTTCGTTCGATCCGTCTGTTGGCCGACGCCGTCGACAGTTTCCGCACACGCTGCATCGATGGGATCACCGTCAATGACGCGCGCTTGGAGGAGCTGACCGAACGATCGTTGATGTTGGTGACCGCGCTGACGCCGGAGATTGGCTACGACAAAGCGGCCGAGATCGCCAAGAAAGCGCATGCCGAGGGCAGCACCCTGAAACAAGCGGCCCTGGCGCTCGGGTACCTGGACGAGGCGACATTCGACTGCATGATCCGTCCCGAACAGATGACAGGCGCTTGAAATGACGAGGGTTACGCTCGTTACCGGCGGATCGCGGGGCATCGGCGCGGCGACCTGCCGCATTTTGGCGCGGGATGGACACGCGGTGGCGGTCAACTACGTGAAAGATGCCGACGGGGCCGACAAGATCGTATCCGAGATCGAGGATACAGGCGTTCGCGCCCTCGCGATCCAAGCGGACATGGCGGACGAAGCCGCCATCGTCGATATGTTCGCAAGGATCGATAAGGACCTCGGCACCCTGACCGGCTTGGTCAACAATGCGGGCATCAACGGACGCCGGTCCCGGGTCGATGATCTCAGCGCCGACGAGATTCGGCGTCTGCTGGATGTCAACGTCACCGGCTGCATGATCGCCGCGCGCGAAGCCGTGAAGCGGATGTCGACGCGCCGCGGTGGTCAGGGCGGAGCCATCGTCAATGTCTCGTCGGGCTCTGCAAACTCGGGCAATCCTGGCATCGGTGTTCTCTATGCCACGTCGAAAGGCGCTGTGAATTCGTTGACCATCGGGCTCAGCCAGGAAGTCGCGGGCGAGGGTATTCGGGTCAATACAGTCTCGCCGGGGATGACCCGGACCGATATGCCCGGTGCGGACCGGCTGGCGGTGCAGGCGGAGAAGATTCCCATGGGCCGCGTCGCGGAACCCGAAGAGATCGCCGAGACGATCGCTTGGCTGCTGTCCGACAAGGCATCGCATGTCGCCGGCGCCAATATTCGCGTCGCCGGCGGGCGGATATGAGCGAATTTCTGACAGACGGCCCCAAGAATGCCCGCGTCGCCATCGCCTTGGCGCACGGGGCGGGCGCGCCCATGGACAGCGATTGGATGAACACGATGACGTCGGCCCTCGTCGATCGCGGACTGCGGGTCGTTCGGTTCGAGTTTCCATACATGGCCGACCGGCGCGAAACCGGAAAGAAGCGTCCGCCCAACACGCAGAAGGTATTACTGGAAACGTGGTCGTCGGTCATCGATGAGCTCGGGCCACAGAACCTGATCATCGGCGGCAAATCCATGGGCGGTCGGATGGCCAGTTTGATTGCCGACGAAAAGGGCGTCGCGGGACTTGTCTGCCTCGGCTACCCATTTCACCCGCCCGGGCGGCCGGAAAAGCTCCGGACGGAGCACTTGGCGGCTTTGAAAACGCCGACGCTGATTTGCCAGGGCGAGCGGGACCCATTCGGCACGAAAGAGGAAGTGCCGGGCTACACACTTTCGCCGTCGATCCGCGTGTCTTGGTCGCCGGACGGCGATCATGGTCTGAAGCCGCGCAAGAAGTCGGGATACACCGAAGCGCAGAACATCGCCGATGCGGCTGACGAAATCGCCGCCTTCGCACAGGATTTGGGGTAAGGTGACCAAATGAAGCTCGATCACATCAATATCGTTACGGACGATCTCGCCGGCACCATCGCGTTCTTCGAGGAGGTTCTCGATCTTCGGGTCGGTGACCGCCCGAACTTCGCCTCGTCAGGCGCTTGGATGTATGGCGAGGGGGATGCCCCGGCCATCGTTCATTTGGTGGAAAGCGCGCCCGACACGGGCTCCGGCGGCGCCCTCGATCACATCGCCTTTCGTGGCGATGACCCGGGGAAACTCAGGGCATCCTTGGAAAGCCGAGGCATTCCATTCAACAGCCGAACCGTGCCGAACACCGGAGATTTACAGATCTTCTTCGTGGCGCCCTTCGGTGTGAAGCTCGAGGTCAACTTTCCGCCCAACGCCGAATGAACGACGACCCGACGCGCCTCAAGAAACGCTCCGTCACCATCGCCGGACATGCCACCAGCGTCTCGATGGAGGACGCTTTTTGGGCGCGCCTGTCGGACATCGCCGAGACTCGCGGGAAAAGCGTCAGCGCGATTATCCGCGAGATCGACAGTGCGCGAACAGGCAACTTATCAAGCGCGCTGCGCGTCTTCGTACTGGAAAACAGCTAGTTACCGAGGATCCCGCGGAGCAGTTGTTCCGCCGGATTGACCCGCTGTGGTTGCGGCTGTTGGGCGGGGGGCTGTTGCGAGGGCGGTTGCTGCGGCGACGGTTGCTGTGATGGCGGGGCGGTCGTGGTTCCGCCCTGCCCGGACGACGTTCCGCCGGCCCCACCGCCAAGAATGCCCTGGAGCAGACCGCCGACCCCAGGCACTTTCTCTTCAAGCCGATCCAATCCCGGGATGGGGATAACGCCACCTCCCGCACCAGAGCCAAAGCCCTGCAGGTTCACTTTGGGATTATCGATATCCCCTTTGACGGTGAACGGAATCTGATTGGGGAGCCGCGCGACCCCTGCCAGCAGCGCGCCGACCACGCCCTGATCCACCGCGATATTGCCGCTGACATCCATTTGCCAGGCCGGCAGGCTGATATCGCCGGCAATGTTGCCGTTGTAGATATTCGACAAAATGCGCATGTCACGTGTCGACACGATGCCGTTGGCGATATTGAAGGTGCTGGTGATATCGGTCTCCCCGAGACCCGTCTGCGCACCCCGGCCGATGATCGATCCCAATCCGCTGTTCAACAGCTCGAAAATCTGCAAGAGCGGACCGAAGGTCACGCCGATGATGGGCACGTCCGCCAACGAGCGCCGCGCCTTGACCCCATTGACCTGGAACGCTCCTTGCCCGTTCAACGCCTGGACCCAGTCGGCGAGATTGTCACCGGCGGAGGTCACATCCACGCGGGTCGTCAGCCGCCCGCTCGCACCGTCCACACCGACGGCGCGCGCCGCGGAGCCAATATCCATATCGCCAAGGGTCAGCATCGCCGCCAGCGCGGGGCGAGCCGATCGCGCATCGACGGTCGCGGTGGATTGGAAGGCGCCGCCAAAGACACTCGCGGCAAGCTCACTGATGTTCAGCGTCCCATTGCTCAATGCCGCCTTCAGACTGGCGTCGGTCAAGTCGTAGGCCTGGTATCGGACAGATGGCGCATTGAAGGTGAGATTGGCGTCCACGGCGTTTAAGACCGAGAGATCGATGGGCGTCCGCGCCCAACGAGGAGACACTCCGGATACAAATCGCAGCAACGGAGAGACTCCGTCTTGGATATTGTATCGGACGGGGATGATCCGGGAACGATTTTGCAAACGCCCGGTCTGTTGCGCGGGAATAAACGGATCAACGATCAAAGGGCCGCTGCTTTCCGCATTCAGCACGAGGCTTGGGCGCACGCCGCTCAAGTCGGCGGTCCCGGCCCCGACGATCCGCGCCGCACCCACTGAGGCGACCATGTCTTTGAAGGACATCGCCGCCGGCCCGCCAGCGACATTGGCAGCGAGATCCAGCGCACCGATGTTGCCTGAGGGTCGGTATGTGACGCCAAGGCGTCGCAGAAGATTTGCCGCATCGTCGTGCCGCAACCGGACACCCATATCGAACAGGGACGCAGGCGTGAGCGGCGATACGCGGCCGTCGAAAGAGACCGATCCGGCCAACGCATTTACATCCCCCTGCAGCGCCGGCGCCAGCAGACTGCCATCAACGGTAACGTTTCCCGCAACCTTGCCAAGGTTGCGCGCATCGATCGGAATCTCGACGCCGAAAAACTGGGCCAAACCGGCGGGATCGCCGATTTCCGCCCGCAAGCGCAAGCCCTTTGCCGCCGGCAGCGCTGCAAGATCGGTCACATCGCCCTGCACCGATGCTGCGACAGTCAAGGCATCTTTAACCGAAAGATTGGAGATAGAGAGCGCGCCATTGGCGAGGCTGATTTCGGCATCAATCCCGGATACGGGGATACCCTGGTACGTCAACGACCCCACGGCGGCACGAACGTTGGCATCGAATGTCGCCAGCGGTCTCAGCATACCGGCCAAATCGAGTTCCGGTGCCGGCGTATCCGCCGGTTGAGCATCCGCCGTATCACCTTGCCCCCCTTCCGACGGGGACGGCTGCGCGTCAGCTCTCTCGTCAGGCAAATACTGATCCAAATCGATCTGATCGACATTGATGGATGCGCCGATACCCAATCGCGCACCCAACGCCACATTCGCCGCACCCCGAACGGTGGTATCGTCAACGTTCAGATCCAGTTCTTTGACGGCGATACTCTGTCCAAGGCCACTGACGGCGGTTTTGAGTCGCAAGTTCTCCGGCTTACCGGGTTGCAGCCCAGCGATGCGAACGTCTGCCCAGTCAAGCAAAGTCGGCACGTCGGAAATCTCAGCCGACAGTTCACCATCAAATGCGGGCTGACCGTCTTGGGCCGTCAAGAAACCGAAGAGCTGTGCCGAAGTGCCTCCAGGTGCGTTGAGAGAGAACTGATTGAGGGTCATCTCGCCGTTTCCGAGGGCTGCATCGACCAAAACGTCCGTCGCACGGTTACCGCGCATTCTGACTTCGCCGATACGCAGAACCACCGACGCATCGAGATTGTTCGGCAACGTAAAAGTCGATGCCGTGGCAGAACCGCCCGGCGGAAGTTGCGCCGACGCCGATTGATCCGACGGCGGCGTCCCGGTACCCGGTGTCGCTTGTTCGGGAAGCGCTGATTTCAACCAGGGGTCCGCATCCACCACATCAATCCGCAACTCGGCGGCAACTCGCGGCACGCCGTTCAACGAGCCGGAGATGCTCCCCGTTCCCGTGGCGCCGCCAAAGTTGAGCGCCAATTCGTCGACGGCAACTTGCGACGCCGATGCATCCAGTTGACCTGAAATGTCCAATTGCTGTCCGAGCGCAGCAGGTAAAGAAGCGCCTGCCGCGACAGCACTCACCAAATTGCCGATATTCTCACTTCGAACGGAAAAATCGCCTCGGTAACGGGGCTCGGCGTCCAACCCTATG
Source organism: Rhodospirillales bacterium (assembly GCA_965601835.1). GTDB lineage: Bacteria > Pseudomonadota > Alphaproteobacteria > Rhodospirillales > Casp-alpha2 > UBA4479. Next base: position 3,331,929 of record OZ271842.1, on the reverse strand, counting down.
ACCGTTCCCGTAAGTCCGAGACGGGCGCTGTCACCGCCCACGCCCAAAGACAGGTTCAATGGAAACGTACGACCGCCGACGATTTCGCCGACATCCGCATCGATTCCAAGGCGCATATCACGCGCCACCAAGCTCCCGAAAATCTGGAACGGCCCCGAGGTCAGCGACGCGGCGACAATGTTGACGTCAATGTCTTTGACGGTTTCTTGCGTATTTGTCGCGGCGTCCGAATACGACAGAGTTCCGTCGACAATTTCGAACGAGTCCAAAATGACCCCAAGGCCAGAAGCGTCGCCCGCGGATTGGGAAGTCTCGACGCCTTGATCCGGCGATTGTGCTGCACCAATCGTATCGAAAGACCACGTGGTGCGGCCGTCTGAGAGCACCTCGAGGTAAACTCGCGGCTCCACGAGGCGAACTGTCTCTATGCGTATGTTGCCACCCAGTAAAGGTGCCAGGGCAATACGCACTTCCACCGATCGAAGCGCCACAAGATCGGGCTCAGATGCACCTTCGACACTGCCGAGAGATACATTTTCCGCCGACAATGCCGGCTTGGGCAACAAGGTCATCTCGATGTCGCCGGCGATGATGAGTTCTCGTCCCGTCGCTTTGCGGACTTGCTCGGCAATCTCGGATTTGTAGCTGTTCCAATCGATAATACCGGGTACGACAACCAGTCCCGCGATCAGCAGGAACATGAACGCTAGAAGCCCAATGATCGTCTTCTTCAACGCGCAAACTCCGAAAATATGTGCGCAAGAACCGCACGCCGGCGTCCGCAATACGCCAACGGATTTGACAGCTTAGCAGGGCCGTAGCCCTCAGCAAATGACGGTTACGTTATGAGGATCGCCCGAAAATCATTGACGTTCGTAAATGTCGGACCCGTGACCAATAGGTCATCAATATTCTTGAACAGCGTATACGCATCGTTTGCCGCCAAGGCGTCATCCACGCCCAGACCCGCGGCGAGCGCTCTTACACAGGTATCCGGACCAATGAACGCACCGGCATTGTCTTCGCTACCGTCTACTCCGTCCGTATCGCAGGCAACAGCGTAAATCCCCTCGGCGCCGTCAAGCGCCTGCGCCAGGCCCAACAGATATTCCGTGTTCCTGCCACCGCGACCGGAGCCGGTCATCGTTACCGTGGTTTCGCCGCCCGACAAAACCACGCATGGCGCCGCGACCCCCGCTTCGCCGCGTCGGCACGCGCGTGCCAGTTCCGCATGCGCGCTCCCGAGGTCGCGCGCCTCACCTTCCAAGCGGTCGCCCAAATCGAGAACGCCAAGACCGAGTTGACGTGCAGCATCCGCGGCTGACGCAATGCTCTTGTCTGGCTTCGCCGCGAAAACGATGTCTGACGTTTCAAACACCGGATCGCCAGGCTTCGGCGTTTCGTCAGCACCGGCCCACAAGTGCCGGCGAACCGAGTCCGGGACGGGCATATCATACTTTTCGATCACGGCCCTGGCGTCGGCGTAGGTTGACGGGTCCGGCACGGTGGGGCCGGAGGCAATCACGGCCGGGTCGTCGCCGGGGACGTCGGATATCAGAACCGTGAGCAGTTTCGCAGGCGCCGCCGCCGCCGCAAGCCGCCCCCCCTTGATCGCCGAGAGGTGCTTTCGGACCGTATTCATTTCTTCGATATCGGCACCGGACCGCAAAAGGAGCCGGTTCACTTCCTGCTTTTCCTCGAAGGAAATGCCCGCGGCCGGTGCCGTGAGGAGGGCAGACCCACCGCCGGAAATCAGTGCAATGACGAGCTCATCATCGGTCGCCGCTTCGGCGGCATCGAGAATACGTCGCGCAGCCTCTCGGCCTGCCGCATCCGGCACCGGATGTGCCGCTGCAACAATCTCGATGCGCTCACACGGAACTTCATATCCATAGCGGGTCACGACAATGCCCGATAAATCGACGTCCGGCCAAGCCTCTTCAACGGCACGGGCCATGGCCGCAGACGCTTTTCCGGCGCCAATGACAATTGCCTTTGACGGAGGCATCGGCAATACGGCAGGAACCCGGACTTTTGGGTCTGCAGCCGCGATAGCGGCGTCGGCCAAAGACCTTAAAACGGCTTTCGGATCGGTCATCATTTTCGGCTTTCAGTCGGTGAGAATTTTGCCCGGGTTCATGATGTTTTGCGGGTCGAGCGCTCGCTTTAGATCCCGCATGACGGATATCCCTTCCCCGTGCTCGGCCTCGAGAAATCCGATCTTTCCATAACCAACGCCGTGTTCGCCCGTGCTTGTGCCGTCCATGGCCAATGCGCGCATGACTAATCGTTCGTTGAGGGCTTCGGCACGGGCCATCTCTTCGGCATCATCGGGATCGACCACGATCACGAGATGGAAGTTACCGTCACCGACGTGACCGACGATGGGTGCAATCAGACCGCTTTCGGAGATATCCGCCTTGGTTTGGAGAATACAATCGGCAAGACGCGAGATCGGTACGCACACATCGGTTGCGATCCCCTTGGATCCCGGTCTAAGCGCCAGTCCGGCATAATATGCGTCGTGCCGCGCCTGCCATAGTTTGTTTCGATCTTCGGTCCGCGCAGCCCATCGGAAATCTCCTGCGCCAAAATCGGACGCGATATCTCGAACGCTCTCAACTTGATCTTGGACACCGCTCTCGGACCCATGGAACTCGAAGAAGAGCGTCGGTGCGACGTTGTAATCGAGATCGGAGTAGAGATTACAGGCCTCCATCTGGAGTTCGTCCAACAGCTCGATCCGCGCCACGGGAATCCCGGATTGAATGGTCAGAATGACGGTATTGACCGCGCTTTCCAGATTCGGAAATGAACAAACCGCGGCGGTAATCGACTCTGGTATCCCGTACAGTTTCAAATTCACTTCGGTAATCACACCGAGCGTCCCCTCGGAGCCGACGAACAGCCGCGTCAGATCGTACCCCGCCGATGATTTCTTGGCACGGCGCGCCGTTCTGACAATCCGCCCGTCCGCGAGCACGACTTCCAGCGAAAGAACATTCTCGCGCATTGTGCCGTAGCGCACGGCATTGGTGCCTGACGCGCGGGTCGCGGTCATGCCGCCAAGCGACGCATCCGCGCCGGGGTCGATCGGAAAGAACAAGCCGGTATCGCGGAGGTGCTCGTTCAACTGTTTTCGGGTGACGCCCGGCTGCACACGACAATCCAGATCCTCCGCGTTGACGGCGAGAATTTGGTTCATCCCCGAAACATCGATGGAGACACCACCCCGTAATGCCGCGACATGCCCCTCTAACGAGGTCCCCGTGCCGAACGGAATGACGGGAGCGCCCCTTGCAGCACAAAGCTGAACAATGCGCTGGACTTCGTCCGTCGTTGTCGGAAAGACAACGGCGTCTGGTGGAATGCAGGGGTGGAAGGACTCGTCTCGGCCGTGCTGTTCGCGAACGGGCATGGCCGTGCTGACGCGATCGCCAAGGATGGCGCGAAGGCCGTCCAAAAGGTCGTCGTCGACTGCCGGTGATGTCGCGGTATCCATGAATTCGCCTTTCTCAGGCCAATGTAAGGGGTAGGCGGTTCGGACGCAAAGCCAGCCACATCAATTTAGATGTGCTACACAGGAAAAATGATGTATCTGACCGCCGCGATCGTATGGCCTTTGGTCTTTGTCGCCGTGTACTTCTTGTATCCCGTGGTCCTTCCGGGCGAAACGCCTCCCGACACGGCCATACTTTTTATCACCGCACTCTTGGGTATGGCGGCTTTCACTTTCGCCGGCGCTTTGCGACTTTTGGGATTTCTTCGCGACGACAAAGCCAAAAGAGAATTCGAAAAGAACCGGGACGCACCCGGTCCGCCTGACGGGTAAATTACGTTCGCTTCGCCTTTATGGCCTCGCGCAGGGTCAACAGCCGCTCATCGATACCGGGCATGGCGGGATATATCTCCTTTGCCTGGATCAGAACATCCAACGCAAGAGCGTGCTGCCCATTGATCTCGTAGATCAACGACAAGCCAGAGAGCGCGCCGAAGTGCCTCGGCTCCAGCGCAAGGGTCTGCTGAATATCCCTGACAGACGCCGTGAAATCCCCCTGCATGTAGGCGACGGTCGCACGCTTATTCCAACCCTCGGCGAATTCCGGCGCATTGGCGATCACGTTATCGAAACGCGACCGCGCATCGGCAAGCGCGCCGCGCGTCATCAGGATCACGCCTTCGGAGAACGGTGCACCGGCACGCGCGTTCTTCGTGAGCCCCCAGATGCGCCAGATTTGCCGCTCGATTTGCAGCGATTTCGCGGTGTCCGTTTCCGCGCCCAATTTTTCGAACAATGGCGGCAGAAGCGGGCTGTTTTGGTCGGCGCCGACAGCTTGCGGCAGCAAACAAACGGCGACCAACGAGATAATTTGCAGTGATCGGCCTCGCATAACCGTTATAGCCTAGCGAGGCCGCATCGGATCACGAAGTCACTTTTTCACGACCTTAAGAGATCGTCACGGACACGTCGGACATTTCCGAATCCATTCGGCCGGAGCACCGCACTTTCCGGGAATCACGCATGGGATCAGGTGGCAGGATCGTCACCTCGAACCGGACCGCGTTGAGCAAGCCTTCCTGCATTTGCCGAGGACGGCCCCAGTTACCGGATCCTTCGTGGACGAAAATGGACTCGAGATACCAACCCATCGATTTGGTCCCGCCCGGCGCCTTCGATTTCATGTGCCGGATAACGCGGTCATAGATTGCCAAACAGGTGTTTTCTTCCGGCCGCGCAAACGGCTCGCGGACACTCACGTAAACCTTGATCTGTTGCCGGCGCCATTCGTAGTAGGTGCCGACCGTTGGTTCTTGGTTGGTGTATCCCAGTGTGATGAGCTGAGAAGATGCCTCGCGCACATCTTCGCGCAAACGCATCATCCCTAAGTCCATCAATGTAACCGGCTCAGTCTTGAGCCAGTTCAGCGTGCTTTTCGTTGGGTCTTCGGCCTCACCAATTCCCGGAGAAACAAAAACGGAAACCGACAAGGCAATCGCGCAAAACGTATTCAATAACCGCTGCACAATGCCGCTCCTATTCCGTGATACTTTCTCCTAAGGTATCACGGGATGCGCACTTTGTGCATATTTTTATATGACAATTTGCCGGCTCAATCGAACTCCGGCGGCGGTGGCCCTCCGGTGACCCAGTCGATCAACTCCACGGTATGCACCACCACGGGGTCGTTTTCACCGCCAAATTTCCCGGAAATCTGGGCCAAACAGCCGATATTGCCGGTGGCCACGATGGGCGCTTCGAGCGCGCGGATGCTTCCCGCCTTCCGCTCGCCGAGCTCCGAGGCCCATTCGGGCTGCATGATGTTGTAGGTACCCGCAGATCCGCAACAAATGTGCGACTCGGCCGGTTGCACGACGTCAAATCCCGCCGACGTGAGCAATTGCACCGGTTCAGATTTGAGCTGTTGGCCGTGCTGCATGGAACACGCCGAGTGGTACGCCACCTTGCCGTTCTTGTCGGCCACCACGTGCGGTGCGACATCCAAATCCAAGAGCAACTGACTGACATCGACCGTTTTGTCGGAAATCGCTTTGGCGCGGTCGGCCCAGTCTTCATCATGCCGCAACATCCAACCATAGTCCTTGACCGTGGTCCCGCACCCCGATGCGTTGATGACGACCGCATCCATCGCGCCGTTCTCGGTCGCGGCATTTTCCCAAGCGCGGATGTTCTTCTTCGCCGCCTCGTGGCCTTCGTGCTCCTTGCCCATGTGATGCACCAACGCACCGCAGCACCCCTGCCCCTTGGCGACGATGACCTCACACCCCAGCCGGGTCAGAACCCGCACGGTCGCTTCGTTGATGGAAGGGCGCAACACTTGCTGCGCGCATCCGGTCATCAAGACGACGCGCTTCTTCAGTGCGCCCGACGCGGGAAACACCTGCGGCAGATCGAAGTTGCTTGGCGGCGCCACATCGACGGGCGCCAGTTCCAACATTGCCCGCAGCCGCGCCGGCATCATTTTGCGGAATGGGCGCCCTATCAATGCACCCAACAACGACAGCCGGAACATGAACGGGTATGGCAAGACTTTGGCCAGCACCCAACGTAACGCCTTGTCGTGCCAGGGGCGGTCATAGGTTTCTTCGACATAGATCCGCCCATAATCCACCAAGTGCATATAATCGACGCTAGCGGGACAAGTGGTCATGCATGAGAGACAGGAAAGGCATCGATCCAGATGCTTAGCGAGCTTCGCCGTCGCGGGCTCATCCTTTTCGAAGGCCTGTTTCATCAAATAAATCCGGCCGCGCGGACTATCGAGTTCGTCGCCTTTCAGAACGAACGTCGGGCATGTGGCGGTGCAAAACCCGCAGTGAACGCATTTCCGAAGAATATCGTTGGCCGCCGAGATATTCGGATCGGAAAGCTGTGTGATTGTGAAATCCGTTTGCATTCTGATTTACACGCCTTTGTACATGCGGCCCGGGTTCAATATCCCCTCCGGGTCGAAGCCAGTTTTCATTTTTTCCGTAACTATTTGTTCCGGTGTCGACAAAGGCTGGAACACTGCGGCCTCTTCGCGGACATCGGCCGGTGCGCGGATCACCGTCGCATGGCCACCGACCTCGGCGATCGCGCCACGGATGATGTCGGCCCCCTCGCTGCCGGTTGCGGACGTGGCCAACCAGATCAGACCGCCTCCCCAGTCGTAATAAACCTCGCCATGAAGGTCCTCGAGGATTTGCATGGCGACCGTGGCTCCCGACATCGGCGGCACGGAGATCCGCCACACGATAGGAAACTCATCGCGTCCGGCAAACGGCATGACGTCTCTGATCTCCCGCCAGAACGTCATTGAGTTTTCGGTATGAAGCTCCTCGATATCCGCGAATTCGCTCAATAGCTCGCTCAAAGCGGTTGCGCGGTGCGTGACCGACGGCGCCGGGCCTTCCAAACGCACAGCCGTGATGCCTCCGCCGGTTTCGGATACCCGCCCAACGGTGGAACGCGCGGCAATCGCGGCCGGCAAATGGGCTGCGGCCGAGACATCGTGCGGACTGCCCAGCGCTTTCGACATCGCAGACATGGCAGCGTGGTCGTGCACCCCATCGGCCAGCCATTGAATGAGCAACGTTCGGATCTTCTCCGGCTTCGGCAGGACTTTGACCGTCACCTCCGACATCACAGCAAGCGTTCCAAATGACCCCGCCATGAGTTTCGACAAGTCGAAGCCGCTGACATTCTTGACGACGGTGCCACCCGACTTGAAGACCTCACCGCGTCCGGACACCGCGCGAAAACCAAGAACATGATCCCTTGCGGCCCCTTCCTTGATCCGCCGAGGCCCTGCGAGGTTCGACGCAACAATGCCTCCGATCGTGCCAGCGCCGGGCGCTGAACCAAGGAGTGGGCCCAAATCGGGCGGCTCGAAGGAAAGCTGCTGACCCGCTTCGTCGAGAGCCGCTTCGATGACATGCATTGGCGTGCCGGCTTGTGCAGTGATGTACAACTCGGCGGGCTCATAAACTCTAATCTCGTTCATTGCGGACAGATCGAGTGTCGCGGCCGTTTGCGTCGGTCTGCCAATCCCCTGCTTGGTGCCAGCGCCACGCACCTCCAGCGGTGTGCGCTCTGATACCGCCCACTTGATGGCTTCGAGAAGTTGGTCCTCGTTTTCCGGTTTAAGCGTATCGGTCATTGATTCAGAACCGCGGAATGTCCGGGAAAGGGAGTTGTCCATTGGACACGTGCATCTTGCCGAGCTCGGCACAGCGGTGAAGCTGCGGATACACTTTACCCGGGTTCAGCAATTGTTCCGGATCGAATGCGCACTTCAACCGTTGTTGCTGTTTTAGGTCGTCTTCGGTGAACATCGCGCCCATCAGATCACGTTTCTCGACCCCGATCCCATGCTCGCCGCTCAGCACGCCGCCGACCTCGACGCACAGGGTCAAGATGTCCGCGCAGACGGCCTCCGCCTTGTCCAGTTCACCCGGCACATTGGCGTCGAACAGAACAAGCGGGTGTAGGTTACCGTCGCCGGCGTGAAACACATTGGCGACCTTCAAACCGTGCTTTTCAGAAATACCTTCCATCCGTTGCAGGACCTCCGCCAGTTTCTTGCGGGGGATGGTCCCGTCGACGCAGATGTAGTCCGGCGAAATACGCCCGATGGCCGGAAATGCATTCTTGCGTCCGGACCAGAAGCGCAGCCGCTCTTCGTCACTCTCGCTGACGCGGATATAGGATGCGTTCGACTTCTTCGCGATCTCTTCAACGCGGGTGACCAAATACTCGACCTCCGCCGCAGGACCGTCGAGCTCGATAATCATCAATCCCTCGACATCCATTGGATAGTTGGCATGGACGAAATCCTCGGTCGCGTGAATGGTCGGCTTGTCCATCAGTTCCATACCGCCCGGAATGATGCCGGATGCAATGACATCCGCCACACAATTCCCGGCATCAATCATGGTGGGAAAACCGATCAGGAGCGCTTGCAACGTCTCCGGCTTCCGCAGTATCCGAACGGTCACTTCGGTAATGACGCCGAGCAAACCCTCCGACCCCGTGATAACGCCCAACATATCGAGCCCGCCGGAATCAAGATGTTTGCCGCCGAGCCGGATGACCTCGCCGTTCATCAACACCATTTCGACGCCAAGGATGTTGTTGGTGGTCAGCCCGTATTTTAAGCAATGCACGCCACCTGAGTTTTCGGCAACGTTGCCGCCGATCGAGCACGCAATCTGCGATGAGGGGTCTGGTGCGTAATAAAACCCGGCATGTTCCACTGCATTGGTAATCGCCAGGTTGGTGACCCCCGGTTGGGTGACGACACAGCGGTTCTCGTAATCGATTTCCAGGATATTCTTGAACTTGGACAGCCCCAGCGTAATGCCGTCCGCCAGCGGCAGCGCACCGCCGGACAACCCCGTTCCGGCCCCGCGCGGCACGATTTTAACATTGTTGGCGTGGCAATACTTCAGCACCTGAGACACTTGCTCGGTGGTCTCCGGCAATACAACGATCAACGGCAATTGCTTGTACGCCATCAGCCCGTCGCAATCATAGGCGCGCAGTTCTTCGTCGCCATCGATGACGCCTTCGCCCGGCACGATGGCTCTCAAGGCGTCGGCCAGTTCCTGCCGCCGTGCAATCACCGTTTCATCGGGTTTTGGCATTTCCATTGCGAAATTCCTCCCATCTACGTCTCAAGGCCAGCCAATCAAGCTGCCTGCGGAGCCGGTTCCGGCTTGTTGTCCTGTATGGGCCAGTGCACCAAGGCCGCGGCAATACCAAGCGCGACCCCCGCCCACCACACGGGCATATACGACCCAGTAGTGTCATAAAAATAGCCGCCGAGCCAGACGCCAAGGAAACTGCCGACTTGGTGGTTGAAGAACACGATGCCGAATAACGTCCCCATGTACCGCGTCCCAAACATCTGTGCCACCAGCCCAGAGGTTAACGGCACGGTCGAAAGCCACAAAAGGCCCAACGCCGCCGAGAACGCGAGAACGGTCGCGGGCGTCACGGGCAACAGGATGAACACCAGGAACACCAGCGAGCGCAGGGCGTACAAGTAAACCAGCAGGTTTTTCTTGCGGTACTTGTCACCCAGGACGCCGGCGATATAGCTGCCGGCAACGTTGAACAGGCCGATCAGCGCCAAGGCCCACGCACCCCATTCCGCCGCCATCCCGGCATCGCTCAGGTACGCCGGAAGGTGGACGCCGACAAACGCAACATGAAACCCACAGACGAAAAACCCGATGGTCAGCAGCCAGTAGCCGCGATGATGGGCAGCCTGTTTGAGCGCCGCGCTCAATCCGTGATCCTGCTCGACGACGGTTTGCGCGGCGGCCTGGATGTTGGGTTTTCCAGCCAGGGCCGGCGCACAAAAGACCATGACGATCGCGCTTGCGCCGAGTATCAGCATCGACGGCAGCCACTCGATCCCCGACGACAATAGAAGCTGCCCAGCCGGCACGACCGTGAACTGTCCGGCGGCCCCCGCCGCGGTGACGATGCCCAATCCCCAGGTCCGTTTTTCATCGGGAAGGATGCGTCCGACGGCACCCAAAACGACGCCGAGCCCACCACCCGCCTGAGCCATACCGATCAACACGCCACCGGTTAAATTCAGAGTAAGCGGATCGGTCGAATACGCCATGAGCACGATACCGACGATATAAAGGATGCCACCGGCGGCGATGACGCGACCAGCACCCCACTTTTCAGCGATGGCACTGGCAAACGGCTGGGCCACCCCCCAAACCAGGTTTTGGGTCGCCATCGCGAGGGCGAAGACCTCTCGGCCCCACCCTAAGTCCAGGCTCATGGGTTTCAGGAACAAAGCGAAACTTGCACGCAAGCCAAACACGAACAGCACGACAATCGCGCCAGCCGTCAGCACCAGCATCGGGGTCCGCCATGGATTGTCACTGCGCGCGATCATATTGCCTCATCCCCATAACGCTCCAATGCGTTTAGTTCCAGGCTATCACATAAAACGGCCATTTGACGGAAACAATTTGAACGTGAGGCACATATGTGAGGCCACGTATTCGCGAATGCGGCACTCTGCGCAAACAACGAAAAAGCCGCGCCCTGCAACATGCAAAGCGCGGCCTCAACCTGGCCGTATACGGGCCGATGGCCCGGGATTCAGCCCTGGCGCGCCTTGAAGCGCGGATTACGTTTGTTGATGACGTAAACCCGCCCGCGACGGCGCACAATGCGGCAGCCTTTCTCGCGGAGCTTGGCCGACTTCAACGAGTTTCTGATCTTCATGACCGGGTCCTCGACAAAAAACATAAGCGCCATCCTCTCGGCGGCGCAGGCGGTGCGGAACATACGGACCGGACCCCACCGTGTCAACGGTTAAACGGCGAAAATCAGGGGGCCGCCGCGGATGGCCAGGGGCGCACGGATAGGATACTCCTTAGGATCGTATCCGCTGGAGTATCAATGCTGAAAAAGACGCCCGACGACGCATCAAAGGACGCACCGGCCGCGTCCGCAGCCCTCCTGAACAAAAACAATCTGATCGGTATCGGCTGGATGTTGGCGTCGACGGTGTGCCTTGCGTTAATGCACACGAGCATCAGCTACGTCTCCGACACCGTTCATCCCTTCATTGTCGTCTTTTTTCGCCTGCTGTTTGCGCTTGTCGTCGTCATACCCTTCTTTGTCAGGGAGGGCCTTGCGCCTCTGAAGACCAGCCGGCTTGGAATGCTGGTGCTCAGAGGCGTTCTGAACTTTGCCGCCATGCTCGCATTCTTCTCTGCTCTCAGCCTGTCACCCATCGCAGACGTGACGGCGCTGTCGTTCACGGCACCCTTGTTTGCGACCTTGCTTGCCGTTCTTATTCTCAAAGAACGCATCGGCTGGCGGCGTATTCTGGCCATTACGGCCGGATTTGTGGGCACGTTGATTGTACTTCGGCCAGGCTTCACCGAGATTTCACTGGGATATGGGCTGGTCTTGGTATCGGCCGTCTTTTGGGGCGCCTGCGTGATCATCATCAAGGATCTCGGCCGGACAGAATCAGCGGTCACGATCACAACCTATATGTCACTGGTTATGGCGCCACTGGCCCTCATCCCGGCGCTCTTCGTGTGGAGTTGGCCATCGCCCTATGAGTTCGTGTGGCTCGCTGTCCTCGGCCTGCTCGGCGGATGCGGCCAGTTATGCGTTAGTCAGTCTTTGAAGTACGCGCAAACTCATGTGGTTATGCCCTTCGATTTCCTGCGGCTGATTTGGGTGTCGTTTACCGGGCTGATCTTTTTTGGTGAAATCCCTGATGTTTTCGTTTGGATCGGGGGCGCGGTCATTTTCTCCAGCACGGCCTATATCACCCTCCGCGAACGAAAGCGGAAGAAAGAGGGGGAACTCAGCGATGAATGATGCGCCACTGACCTGCCAGCGAGCGTTGTTTGACTTGGAGGAAGGCATCGTATCGATGGCGACGGCGTCCCATTCGGCGATCTTGAAATCTTCCATCGACGTCGGTCAACGCGGCGTCGCGGCCAAGGGCCGCCCGTGGCGGCTGGATGACGGCCGACGGCGCCAAGAGGCGGACGACGTTCGGGCCTTGTTCGCGGGCCTCATCGGTGCCGGTGCGGACGATATCGCGATCCAACCCTCCGTCGCATTCGGGATTGCGGCGGCCGCCGGCAACGTGGCGCTCGAAAAAGGTCAATCGATATTGGTGTTGGAGGATCAATTCCCGTCCAATGTCCTGATCTGGCGTCGGCTCGCCGCCGACGCCGGTGCGGAGGTCGTCACCGTGCCGCGGCCCGCATCCGGAGATTGGACATCAGCGGTCATGGAGCACATCGATACCAAGGTTGCTCTCGCGGCACTTCCACCCGCGCATTGGACCGACGGGACATGTGTCGATCTCAATCAGATTTCGAAGGCCTTGCGCGATAACGGTGCGATGCTCGTTATCGACGCGACACAATGGATCGGCGTCCGGCCCTTCGACGTCAAAGCGATCGACCCCGATTTCTTGATCTGTGCCGCGTATAAATGGCTACTGAGCCCCTATGGTTTGGCTTTCATGTACGCAGCGCCGCGGCATCATAACGGTCGCCCCCTTGAAGAGCACGGCAACAACCACCGAGGCGATTCCTATGCACCGGGCGCGCGCCGTTTCGATGCTGGTGAGTTCTTAAACCTGGTGTCCCTTCCCATGGTCAAAGATTCGATGACGCAAATTACCGCGTGGCAGCCGTCGCGCATTAGTGCCTATGTTAAGCCGATCACGGATGCTCTCGCCGATCATGCGCAGGATATCGGACTGGAGGTGGCCGATCCGCGCTTCCGGTCCCCGCATATCCTCAACGTCCGGCCGTCCGAAGACTTGCCTGACGATATACTGGAGCAATTGATGCACCGCGGCGTCCACGTGAATGCACGCGGAGGCGGATTGCGCATAAGCCCATACCTCCATAACGATATCGAGGACGTCACGATCGTTTCTTCTGCGTTGCGCGATATTTTTTCGAAAAATATAATGAAATCAGCCAATTAAAAACTATATTGGGAGTGATGCGGCGCACAGCGCAACGAATGCGAAAGCCGTATAAATCTGTTTAAGGTGATTCGGCAGCGATCTGAGTCCCCGAAACGGCAAACCGTTGGAAACAGCGGGACGCAAAGCCACCGGCCTTGATAACAAACGCAAACGAGGCAGCGGGGCTACCGAAGGGAAAGGGAAATAAAATGTGGATTTCGAATTTCATCAGAGAACGTCGGTGGTTCTTCCTAAGCTTAAGCGGCGCCTTGCTGATCCCAGCCGTCGCTTTGTCCATGCTGAGTCTCTACGCTGAGGACGTCTCGGAGGAAGAAGCCCTGGCGGCCGCCGCCGTCGCCGTCAAGAACTACGTCGACGCCCATCCGCCGAAGCCCGGCTGGCGCACGACAAAAATCTATGTCGGTGACGAGCAGAATGTGGTTATGGACGTCCATGTGCCCGACTTCGACCATGCGTCGGTGATCGGCACCCGCAGCGAGCGCGTCAAATATTCATATTTGAAGCTGGCATGTCCTCCATCGGACGCCTGGGTGCACGACTGGCTTGAGGGCAATGACCGTATCTGGGTCCATTTGCATCATCATGGGAAAACCCTTTTGCGTGCGCCGTGCCCGAGTGGTGGCAACAGTTTTTTTTCCTAAAGTAAATCGCTGAGTGCGTTTGCGCTCAGCGCGCATTGCCTTTCTCGGTAGGCATGGCTTTGATGGGCCATCTGATCTTGGAGGCAATGCATGCGCGCGATGGTATTTCCGGCGATGGAGGGGCCAAAAACCCTTCGCCCCGTTGAACGCGATGTCCCGGCGCCGGGACCCGGTCAGGTTCTCGTCAAACTCGGCGCGGCCTCCCTCAATTACCGTGACTTGCTGATCGCTCAAGGCGCCTATCGCTCCCGGCAGAAACAATCGGACCTGGTTCCGCTCTCGGACGGCGCCGGAACCGTCGCCGCCGTTGGCGAAAATGTCACCCGGTTTTCAATAGGCGACCGTGTGACCGTTTGCTTCTTTCAAGATTGGCCTGCCGGCAGCGCCAGCGAACATGCGATGGAAAGCGATACGGGCCGGGCCGTCGACGGCGTCCTACAGGAATACCGGGTCTTCTCCGAACGGGGGTTGGTTGCGACGCCCGCCCACCTCACTGATGCCGAGGCAGCGACGTTGTCCTGTGCCGGATTGACGGCCTGGTCTGCCATTTTCCGCTTAGGCAACGTAAAACCCGGCGACGTCGTGCTGACCCAGGGCACCGGCGGCGTCTCTTTGTTCGCATTGCAGTTCGCGAAACTGGCGGGCGCGAAGGTTATCGTCACGTCTTCGAGCGACGAGAAGCTGGCCAGAGCCGTCGAACTCGGCGCCGACCAGACGATCAACTATCGGTCCGACAAAGGTTGGGGCACCACCGCGAAGTGGCTTGCAGGAGGCGACGGCGTCGACAACGTAATCGAACTAGGCGGCACGCAAACCATGAAGCAGTCGCTCGTCGCGGTCCGTCCCGGTGGCACGCTCAGTTTGATCGGCGTTCTTTCGGGAGCGACGACCGGAAACGTATTGTTGCCGTTCATCGTGAGCCGCGACATTCGCCTGCAAGGCGTGACGGTGGGACCTGCGGACGCAATGGCAAACATGTGCCGCGCCATTGCCGCGAGCGATTTGAAGCCGGTCGTCGACCGCGTATTCCCCTTCGACGGTGCGGCCGAGGCCTACGCGCATTTATCTTCGGGTACGCATTTCGGCAAGGTCTGTATCGACATCGACGCAGCAGACACCTAAACGCCGTGTCTCAGTCATCAACCAATCTCCTTCGTGGCACGATCATGATGCTCTTGGCGTGCGTGCTGCTTGCGGGCACGACGCTGATTGCAAAGATGCTTGGAAACGACCTCTACGGTCCCGCGCTGCACCCATTTCAAGTCAGCGCCGGACGTTTCGCGTTCGCTTTCATGGCCCTCGCCCTGATCGCGCCGTTTCTTCGGCTTAACTTTGCCAAAACGCCTTGGCGCATTCATTTCTTGCGGTCTCTCGCCGGATGGCTTGGCGTGAGCTGCATGTTTGCAGCCGCGGCGCAGATCCCGTTGGCTGAAGCGACCGCGATCAGTTTCCTCAACCCGATCTTCACGATGATGCTGGCGATTCCGCTCCTTGGAGAGAAGGTCGGCCCGGTTCGCTGGTCCGCGGCGGCAATCGCATTGATCGGCGCCGTGGTTCTGATCCGTCCGGGCACCGACGCATTCCAATCGGCGACACTCATCGCTTTGCTCGCAGCAGCACTGATGGGACTCGAAGTCACCTTCATCAAGAAACTCAGCGGCATTGATCCCGCGATCCGCATTCTCTTCATCAACAACGCGATCGGCGCAACGCTCGCCGTCAGTGTGGCCAGCGTGTTTTGGACGACACCGACCGGGTCTCAATGGGTCTTGTTGGCGGCACTCGGGGTGACGATGCTTGCTGCGCAAACATGCTTCATTCAATCAATGAAAAGCGCGGACGCCAGCTACGTCGTTCCGTTCATGTACTCGACACTTGTTTTCGCAGCACTCTACGACTTCGTGATCTTCGGCACGATCCCTGTCGCAATGAGCTTTCTCGGCGCCGCGATCATTGTGGCTGGAGCACTTTTTCTCGCGTATCGCGAACGTCAGATCGCCGTGCGGTCCGCGCACCGGGGAACACGATCGTAATCGACAGCCCGGGGTCGTTGTCACCGAGTTGAAGCTCGGCACCATGCAACTTACAAACAGCGGAGACCAACGACAGACCCAGACCGCTGCCGGGCGTTGATCGGCTTTGCTCCAATCGCACAAACCGAGACAGAACCCGCTCGCGCTCCATTTCCGGAATTCCAGGTCCACTGTCCGTAATTTCGACGGCGACGCTACCCTCCGCCAAACGTTGCGCAAGGATCGAAACGCAGCCGCCCTCCGGCGTGTATTTGAAGGCATTGTCCAGCAGATTGACCACGGCCTGGGAAATCAAGTTTGGGTTCCCCCGAATGGCGAGTTCTCGGTCGATTTTGGCAACGAAAGACAGCCCGGCATGTTCGGCGGCTGGCTCGTACAACTCAATCACATCGTCCAACCGGGCCGACAAGTCGACATGCTCCAGTTTCGACTTGTCCAAGCCGGATTCAGCCTCGCCGATCAGTAGCAAGGCATTGAACGTCTTCAGCAATTCGTCGGCTTCCGTCATCGTTTCGACCAGTGCCGCGCGATAACTCTCTTTCGCACCGTCCTCCATCATCGTGACTTCCAGCCGGCTTCGGAGACGATTCAACGGCGAGCGCAAATCGTGCGCAATATTGTCGGTTACTTGGCGCAGCCCGACCATCAGCGCCTCGATCCGGTCGAGCATTTCATTGAGCGCAAGAGACAGGCGATCCAACTCGTCATCGGTGCCTCGCATCGGAACGCGCCGTGACATATCCCCTTCCATGATCTCATAGGAGGTCCGGTTGATGGTCTCGATTCGCCGCAGCCATCGCCGTGACAACAAGAGACCGCCACCGAGGCCGAGCACAAGCGCCAACGCACCCACCCAGATCATCGAGGTCCGCATTCGGGTTTCCAGGCGGATCTGATCCTGAACATCGTAGCCCACCAACAAATGAAAGCCCCCAGGCAACACGAAGTGCCGCGCGTGTGCCCGATGTTCGACAGTTCGGCTGCCAACCTGTCTGCGATATTCGAAATCGACCCATTCGCCTGGCGCACTGTTCGCAGGCCAAGCGTTGAGGTTCCCGGCAATCGGCCGACGTGCCGGGTCGGTCAGCAGATAAAGACTGAGGCGTTGGCCTTGCGCCCGCTGTTGAATGACCTCACGCAAGCCCACCAAGCCCGCCTGACGGTAATGCTCTGCGAGACCGGTAATTTCGACTTCAATCGTCTCTTCGGTCTGTTGGGCCACAAAAACGGCCGTGTTCCAGTACAAGAACGCAAACAGCACGCCGACAGAAAAAATGAGGAGAACCGCATAACCCACGGCCATCCGAAACCATGAGGTCCGAATGAGCCTTAGATTAATCGGGCGCATGCAACCTGTAGCCGGCCCCGCGAACGGTCTCTAAGAGCGGATAATCGAAACCTTTGTCGATCTTTCCGCGCAGCCGGCTGATGTGAACATCAATGACGTTGGTCTGCGGATCGAAATGATAGTCCCATACGTTCTCGAGCAACATCGTTCGGGTGACGACCCGGCCCGCGTTCCGCAAGAGATACTCCAGCAACTTGAACTCCCGCGGTTGAAGATCGACTTTTTCTTCTGCCCGACGGACCTCCCGCGTAATCAGATCCATTTCAAGATCACCGCAGGTCAGCGTCGTCTGCGCTTCTGGGGTTCCTTTGCGGCGGCTCAACGCCTCGATACGCGCCAACAGCTCGGCCATCGCGAACGGCTTGACCAGATAATCGTCGCCTCCGGCACGGAGACCTTCGACACGGTCATCCACTTTGCCTAGTGCACTTAGGAACAGGACAGGAGTCGATATTCCGTCGCTCCGGATCTTCTCGACCATCGTGACCCCGTCCATTTTAGGCATCATTCGGTCGACCACCATGACGTCATGCACCTCTCCGGCGATCGCGATCGCGTCTTCGCCGTTTTCCGCCATGTCCACGGTATGCCCTGCCTCGTTCAACGCCTTAGCGATGAACGAGGCTGCATCTTTATCGTCTTCAACAATCAGCACACGCATCGGAGTACCTTTTCCTGCCATAGAAATTAGGAAAAATTGGCCCGGACCGCCAGTCCTGAGATCACAGTGCGAAAATCGCCGTGCGTTCGGGCGCCCCAAAAGGCCAGCCGGGAGGGGGGACAACCGGCTGGCCTGGGGGTTTGGGGCAGGCGATTAAGCCGCCCCAACGGGGATTGCAACAAATCGTTGGCCGCTACCGCGGCGCACCAAAGTTAAGACAGTCGCCTTTCCGGTACGCCGGGCCTCGGTGACGCGCTGACGCCAATCATCGGGCGACACGATTTCTTCACCGTCGGCCAAGGTCAGGACGTCTCCGGCGCGAATGCCTTTTTCGGCGGCGAGACTGCCCGGTGCGACGGAGACAACGACCACTCCGCGCGCCGCCGGATCAAGCCCCAGCTGGCGGGCCGCGACGTCATCCAGCGACCGCAGCGAAAGGCCTATGTCGGCGTCCGAGATCGACCGTTCGGCAGAAACCGTAGCCCCATCAGGCCCCGGTTGCGTGCCGATACGTACCTCGACGTCCCGGCTGACACCGTTGCGGTAAACCGCCAGCTTGGCGTTTGTTCCCGGCTCGATATTGGCCACCAAACGGGGCAGATCGCGCAAGGCGTCGATTTCATTCCCATCAACCGAAAGAATGACGTCACCAACTTTGAGCCCTGCACGGTCCGCCGGGCCACGGCGCTTGATGTTGGAGATCAATGCGCCCGTTTCTTTATTCAAGCCTAGGCTTTCTGCGATATCGCTACTAACCGTCTGAATGCTAACGCCGAGCCATCCACGTTCGACGACACCCTTGGATTTGAGATCTGCCACAACCCGTTCGGCGATCGCGGCGGGGATGGCGAAACCAATACCCACGTTGCCGCCGTTCGGCGAATAAATCGCAGCATTCACACCAACGACATTCCCGTGCACATCGAACGCAGGACCGCCGGAATTGCCACGATTGATTGCCGCATCAATTTGCAGGAAATCATCGTAAGGCCCGGCGCCAATGGTTCGGCCGCTGGCCGATACGATCCCAACGTTGACGGAATGACCGAGCCCGAACGGATTGCCGACCGTGACGATCCAATCGCCGACACGTACCTTCTCCGAGTCGCCGAAAGAGACGAACGGCAGGGGTTTGGGCATGTCGACTTTCAATAACGCGAGGTCAGTTTTGTCGTCCTGACCAATGAGCCGGGCGGCAGCCGTCTGGCCGTCCTTGAAGGTGACAGTCACTTCGTCGGCGCCACGGATGACGTGTTCGTTGGTAACGATATGGCCCTCAGCGTCGACGACAAAGCCTGAGCCAGCGCCGGTCCGCGCCTGCTCTCCGCCGCGTTCGGCGCCCGGTCCAAAGTGATACTGGAAGTACTCCCGCATATTGCCGGGAACGCCATTCATATTGGTCAAGGAAGGTTTCGCACGCGATGTCACTTGGATATTCACGACTGCCGGCCCAACGCGCTCGACGACGTCCGCAAAACTGACCGGAGCGGCAACGGCAGGTGTCTCCATAGTCGCAGGCGTCGCAATCGACGCACTGGGGGCCGCAAACGTAAAGACCGCGGCCACTGCCAAGGTCGCACCGATAGCCCGTGTCACCCTCGACGGTGCCGCGCCTAACATCGAGGTCCGTTCGAGACGGCGAAAAGTTGGAACGTACATAAAAGCCTCTTTCGAAGAATATGCTGCGAACAGCAAACCGTTGAATGAGGCGTAAAATGCGTGCCGCTACCTTACGGGAGGGTGTCCCGACGGTTAAATGTTTTTCATCTGCTGCTGAGAGCGGCCGTCAGGACGCGCCCGTTAAGAAGGGCAAGTAAGCGAGCGCCAAAGATGCCAGCACGGCCGCCGTCAAAAGACCGCGGAGGGCGATGAACCAAATCGGTGTCTGCAGCAGCGGTTTGGCGAGAAGATCGATCACGAACGCCGCTAGGAAGCCAACGCCCAAGACCGGGATCGCAAGGCCAGGGCTCAACAGCAAAGCGACCCAGCCCGTCAAAGCAACAACGTTGGATACCAGCATGGCCGCGGACCCGCCGGTCGCGGCGCGCAATCCGAGACCCCATTGCACGCCGCCCAGAAACGAGAGAATCACGGCACCATAGCCGACAATGGCCCATCGGCCGAAATCTGCACTCTCCGGCATGATCGACAAGACCGCGGCAATGGCGAACGGGAGAACGCCGAGCGCCCCCAAAAGGGCCGCAACAGGCGGCATGTCTGCAAAAGAATTCAATGACTTGTCGTTCATGCCGCTATTTTCCCGCTGCGGTTCGACGCTTGAACCTTTGATAAATCAGGCCAATTTAACGTTGAGAGAACCAATACACTGCAATGTTCGTATCATGGTCATGTTAAAGATCAATAATTGTCGATATGCGCTTTGTGCGGGCCTTCTGGTGGCAACGGTCGGCAGCCCGGCCGTTGCGAGCGCCGAGAGTCTGACGAGCAAGGCATTTTCGCTGTATGGCGACCGGATTTCGTTCGATGTTTACCGCAACGATAAACGAGTCGGCTTCCACGAAGTAACGTTTCGGGCAGAGGGCGATCAACTCGTTGTCGACAGCACGTTCGAGCTGTCGCTGAGATTTCTTGGGTTGTTCAGCTACAATTATTCCTACAAGTCCACGGAAGCTTGGCAGGACGGGCATTTGCAGTCTCTGCGCGCGGAAATCGACGACAATGGAGATTCGAGCACCGTTGTGGCCACGCCGAGCGGCGAAGGCTTGCAACTGACGGGTCCGGAATCGCAAGAGATCATTCCAAAGGGGTTGTTTCCGACGACCCACTGGAATGCCGGTGTGATCGGGTCGACGCAGGTCATCAATACGATCACGGGCCAGTTGAACGATGTCGAGATGGTGGACAAAGGCCTAAACACCATTCAAACCGGCAACACGACGCGCCCAGCCACGCATTTCGCGTATCAAGGCGAGTTGAACACAGAAGTCTGGTACGACGGGGACGGCCGATGGGTTAAGATGCGCTTTCCGGGTAAGGACGGTGTGATGATCGAATATCGATGCCAGTTATGCGGCCAGACCTCATCCGCGGAACGGTCAAACGAGGACGCCTCGGGTGACCGTCAAGGCAACGGCACGTAATAGACGATGCCGGGCTCTTCGGCTTATTGCGCTTATCTGGAACGGGTACAATTGGAAACCCTGGGCGAACTGGAAGAATTCGTCCATCCGGACGTGCGGTTCAAGGATCCCTTCAACGACGTTCAAGGTATCGAGGCAATGCGTGCGATCCTCGCGGAGATGTTTGAATTGATCCCTGGGATCACGTTCACAATCCATCGGCGCGTTGGTACTGAGCCCGAGATCGTCATCATTTGGACCCTAAAGGGTCGGCTCCGGGGCAAGCCCTGGAGCGTCGACGGGTCAAGTTATCTGACCTTTGACGAGCAAGGTCTGTTGACGTCGCATATTGATTATTGGGATGCGGCGAGCGGGCTTTACGAGCACTTCCCGCTTATTGGTTGGCCGCTAAAGGCCATGCGGCGTCGACTGCAGCATCGACCGTCGAGCTGAGGTCAGCAGCGTCCGACTGATCCAGGCGTTTGAACGCCAACGTGACTTCGCCGACTGCAATTCCCCACTTTGACATGCGTGCGCGGTTCAGCAGCACGCCATCCGGCTGCAGGAACATCCAGTCGTCAAAGCGAACGCGAACCGTGCGGTCACCGACCTGCAAATCCAGATCGTAAGCCCAATTGAGCGCATTGCCATAACTGATGCCGCTTGCTGTGCCGACGACATCGTCTGCGCGCCCTTCGTAGGTGTGGTCATCCAGTTTGCGGATTCGCCAGACGCGCGTGTCGGTCTCTCCGTCATCGAAGAGAAAACGCTCGTCCAGAACGAGTTCGTCACCGTCCATCGTCCCGGTGATATCGACCACGAACTGGCGCCGGAGGTTACCGAACCGGTCCTCGAACAGGCCCCATGCCCTCACCTCACCGAGAAAGTACTCCTCGATGAGAAGTCTCGGCTCTTTTCCATCGTAGTCCTTCGGGTTCATCGAACATCCCGCCAGAATTACCAAGCACGCAACGGCTGCGCAGCGACGCCAGAAAGATAAAAGAAACATTGAACGTTTATCCGGCTTTCTTCGACAGCCACCTGCGGATGACGTCGTGCCGTTTCCGCCCGATGGGAAATGCAGCGACAATCACGACCGCTAGTCCCTTCAGTACGACAGGAACCAAGGCATAGATCACTACCAGCACCCATACAGCTTCTGGCGCTTCAGACGTGGGGTCGAAACCTGCGAAATCCAACACCGGAAAAGCGATTCCGACCGATAATGCGAGCGCCATCTTGGTCGCGACACTCCAAAGAGCAAAGTAGACACCGGTTCGGTCGCGGCGATGGCGCATCTTGTCGTAATCGACGACGTCGGCCTGCATGGACGGTGGAAGCGCAAGATCGGCACCCAATGTTGCGCCGGTCACCACACAAACAATCAAGAAGATGGCCGCGTCACCCGGCCCGAGCAAAGGCACCACCGCGAACGCAGCAGACGCCAACAGCATCGCGCCACACCAGACCTTATGCTTATCGAACCGGCCGCTTAGCCATATCCAAAGCGGGACGCATAAGACACCCGGCAGGAAATACGCGAGAATAAACTGCGGCCGGTCCGCCTCACCGATGTTCAAAGCGTGTTCCATATAGAGCAGGAACAAAACCGCGGGCAATCCGTTGGCGAGGCCGTTCACAAACCATGCCGCGAACAGCCTCACGAACGGCTTGTTCGCATACATTGTACGAAGCGCTTCACGCCATCCGGTCACCAGCGGCGGCTTCGGGCGTGGGCGGTCTAACGTTGCGTCCGGCACCCGCAGTGCCATCCATACGAACGCCGGTAATCCCATTAATATAGCCGACCAGGCAATGAGCCTGAGGCCTTCCGCTTCTCCGTCCACGAGCCCCGCGGACACAGCGACGACGGGAATGGCTGAGGCAATAAGGATCCCGATCAGCATCGCCCCTTCACGTACCGCCGTAATTTGCGAGCGTTGATCGTATCGTCCGGTCAGTTCGGCAGCCCACGCGGTATAAGGAACCACAACCATCGTCCAACCGATGTACAGACATATCGACGTTATGAGCAGATAACCGAAGCCCGCTGTTGCAGGTGGATGCACCAAAGCGAGCATGGAGAGCGCGGCGATCAATCCACCGGCGATGATCATGGGTTTCCGTCGGCCCCAACGCCAATTCAGCCTGTCCGATACGTACCCGGCGACCGGGTCGGTAACCGTATCAAAGACCCGGGCCACGAGAAGCGCGGTTCCAGCGGCCGTCAAGCCGAGCCCCACCTCCGTCGCATAAAAGCTAGGCAAATAGATATAGACCGGCAGAGTCGGCATCGCGACCGCCAACGCCGGCAAGGCATATGCAATCAATAAAGTTCTGTTCATCCTAAAAGGACTATACGGTGGGAAGGCTCGCCTGGACTTGTGCGCCGCGTCTCGCCAAGAGGCTTTGTGCCCCGGCTTCCAATGCGCAGCGACGGAATTTAGCCGCGTCTACCTTGGCACCGAGAAAATTCGCGCCCTTCAGCCGCGTCCCATCAAAAGTCGCATGCCGAAGGTCGGCGCCTTTCATATCGGCGCCTTCCAAGAAGGCCGGCCATGGCTTTCCGGGAACTTTCTCGAGGTTGTGCCGATACAAGCGCGTCCGGCCAAGTGACGCATCGCGCAACGACGCCATACGCATGACGGCGCCCGGCATAAACGCGCCATCCATGTTGGCCCGGTCCAGGCTGGCGAAACACAGATCGGCATTTCGCAAAATGGCAAAATCGAGAACGGCGTCGTCCAACAACGTTGCATTCATGCGCGCATTGGTAAAATCGGCGCCGGTGAGGTTCGTGCCTCTCAGGTCCAACCCCGACAAATCTTTTTTCGCGAAATTCGCTCTCTTTCCACGCCGCCCGAAAGTACCAAGCCAAATCTGATGGCTGTCCAAGGTATCGCGGATTTCGTCCTCCAAGGACCCAACATCCGCCGGCAGCTGAACGTCTACCAATTGCGTATTGCTGAAATTCGCACCCGATAAAAGAGCGCCCCGAAGATCGACGTTCTCCAACTGCGCACCGGAGAAGTCCGCACCGGTCAAGTTCGCGTTCTTGAAGCGCGCTTTGCTGATCCGGCTACCGGACAGGTCCGCATCGACCAAACTCGCATTCGACATATCGCATCGAAACAAGTCGGTATCTTCGAAGTTCACCCCTTCGAGGTCTGCGGCATCGAAAACGGTCGCACCGACTTCCAAGCGAAGGCGGCTGGCACGAACCCTTTGCCGCGTCGTCTTCTGCGCTCCGACCAGCTTGAACGAGCTATCGGCATAGGCGCCGGGGCGGAGATCGGCGCCGGCCAGATCCGCTTCGGCCATCGACGCGCCACGAAAAACGGCACCACGCAGATCCGAGCGACAAAATTTGGCGAGACGCAAATCCGCCTGCGTGAAATCGGCGCCGTAGAGATCAGCGCGGTCGAACGACGCTTCGGTGAGAATGCAATCTGTGAAATCCGATCCAGAGAGGATGGCGTCACGAAGGTCGACGCCTGGGAGTTTCACGCCCTGAAGCGACGCCAAACGCATCTGCAGCCGGCGGCCACCCGGTCGACCGTGCGTGAAGCGCATGTGCGCCTTCAACGCTTCAACCAATTCTGGGGTGCGCATGAAAATGCGGCCCATCACCCTCTCTCCATATCGGTCCGCTCGTGAAACCCGTTAACGGACTGTTTACGAATGCATCAAAAACACATTCGCCCGGCATGTCGAGTCGTACGGGCGACAGCTTGAGACAGTTCACAGCAACGTGAAAATGCCATTAACCATATGGATTACATGACATTTTTATGATCGGCGGGAGATGGTTACAGGAGTGGCAGCACAAAGGCCGCGCCATACGCACTTAAACGCATGGAATCCCTGGGAATTTTCGCAAACCCATAGAGGAGCGCTCAAATGTTAGGCAATCGGTGCGGCACTCCGCGCCATCGACGATCAAAAGGTTCGATATTGAACCTAAAAATGGAACGAGTGTTGTGTCAGAACAGAACAAATGACGGTCAGTCGCCCCGCCCATGAATGAGAATATGCAGCTTAATGAGATCGGCGATGCTGCGGGCGCCCATCTTTTCCATAACTTTTGCCCTGTGGACCTCAACGGTGCGCTGCGAGATATTCAACTCGTAGGCGATCTGCTTGTTCATCGAGCCGTCTACGACCAAGCGATAGACGTCGCGTTCGCGTGGCGTCAGTTGCTCATAGGCGGCATGGGCATCGGCCACTTGCCGCTTCGACTCAAGGTTCTTGGCCCGCTCATCGAGGGCGCGAAAAACACTCTCCAGCAATGCCTGGTTGTTAATCGGTTTCTCATGAAAATCGAAAGCGCCCTGTTTCATCGCTTGGATCGCCATCGGCACATCACCGTGTGCCGTCGCAAGAATGATCGGCACATCGATACCGATCTCGGCAAGCCGATCCATCAGCTGTAGGCCGCTCATTTTTGGCATTCTGACATCGAGGATCAGGCAGCCCGCGTCTGCCGGGTCGAAGGACTCGAGAAAAGCGATCGCATTGACATGGCTGCGCCACTTCAACGAAACAGATTCCATTAACTCTTCGAAGAGTTCTCTGTTCGCCGCATTATCATCAATGATGTGGACCAGTAACGGCGAGTCTTCACCGTTCATATTGTCTGCTTCCACCGGAAACTCTCCCAACCCGCAGCCGACATAGGCCTACCGGACCCGATCGGCTTTACACCCCGGTTTTACAACGAAAATCCGCATCATCAAAGGATACGGCGGCCTCCGGTCAGGCGGCCGCCGCATGATCATCCAAAATGGTGCACGTTAGTTGCCGAGCAAGTTCTTTAGTTGCTCGCCCGCTCCCTTGACCGCGTCGCTGGCGGCATCGCCCACGGCGCCGGTACCTTCGGTGGCGGATTTCACGGCATCTGCTGCGCCGGAGGTCACACCCTCCAGCGCTTTCTTGGCCTGAGCTTCCGCTTCCTTGGCGAGGCCGTCCAGGTTCAAACCGCCCACGGCCGTGCCGATACCGGATGTCATACTCGAGATCACCTGCTGGATGACCTCGGCCGGCGATGCGCCGCCGCTGTCTTTACCAATATCCGTCAGGGTGATTTGCGGTAATGACGTACCAAGCGGCTTGCCACCGAGGAAACTCGCCGCGACGTTAACTTCGCCACCGGAAATCGTGAGGCGCTCAATCACCAGCTTCTTCTCTTCACCACCCGATGACGAGGACCCGGATCCGCCGCCGCCGAACCGCTTGGCGTACGCTTCCACGTTTGACTGGATGGCGTCGATGTTCGACCCGCCACCGCCAAGCTCATACGTCACCTTGGGGTTATTGATATCGACCGACTTCACGACGATCGTGTCCGTGTCCAGGCTGGACGGGTCGATCTGCACGGCAATTGCGCCCAATTCAAACGCACTCGGGGTCTCGAAGCCGGTTGGATTGCCAACCACAAATCCGTTGAGACCCGCCTTGCCGCTGGTCACGTCAAGATCGACACCGCTCAGAGAGACGGTCGCTTGGGTTGCTTCCGTGCCGTATTTTTCGACGGCGGCTTTAATGATATCGCCGATGTTCGAGTACAGGTACACACCTGCCCCGACGACAAGCAACAGAACCACCCCGAAACCTATAAGGACCTTCTTCATAGCGACCGAACTCCCACTGCTACGTGCAATCTGGCCACCATGATGGCGCGCACGCCATCAATGCGTCCAGTGAAAGTTCGTTGCATTTTGTGAAGCGCTTAAAAGCCCTGAAGGCAAGTGCGGCGAGCAGAGCATCCTGGACCCGAGACCGAAAGGTCAAGGCCGCACAAAGGCTTACTCGTATTTTGGCTGAAATCGTGAGTTTGCTCGCGTGGAGCAATCAACGCCCGGCAATTAGACGACGAAAACGTCCAACACGCCCCAAACCAACAGAGCCAGGAAGCCGGCGATGCCGCCGCCGCCGATCATCATGTACGATACACTCTTGAGAGATACCGGATCATTCCGTTTCATTTGTCACCCTTTCAGCGTGGTCCCACGTTTTTATCCATAGCGTCGCGGGACTTGTACACGCATCCCGGCACCGTGGAGGTGGGGATTGCCCTCACCGTTGACAAGATGGTTGTTGTGGGCCGCTCAGATTTGCCGGACGAAAGCGCGAATAAGCCGATGCAACGCGAAGGTACGCCATCTTGCGTGACCCTGCGCAGATTTGGGCGCAAAAACGAAACCCCCCGGTTTCCCGAGGGGTTTCGATGGTGGGCACGGCTGGGATTGAACCAGCGACCCCTGCGATGTCAACACAGTGCTCTCCCGCTGAGCTACGCGCCCTTTTCCGTCGGGCCAGGACCCGATGTGGGCGTCTATTTAGCGTTGCGCTCAGGCTTTGGCAAGGGCGAGGCGCGCGACGGTACGGCGTAAACAATCCCGTGCCGACAAATGGTCGTGGCGCGCTGCGACCACTTGCAACCTGCTCCTGACACGGCTTAAATCTGGAAATACGGAACACATCCGAAAGTTCGAATTTCGTAGGGTGTGTCATACGATTGCCTGACGAACGAGAGAGCGCCGCCAGATTCTATGCCGACGGAAACCAACTTCGATATGCTGCGGATTGAGGGTGTCTTGGACGTGGTGAAGCCCGGACGCCGGACATCACCTGCTGTTTTCGCATCTCCGCATTCAGGAAACATCTACACGCCGGCGTTTCTCTCGCAATCCCGGCTGGACCATTTAACCGTTCGCCGGTCGGAAGACTGTTATGTGGACGAGTTGTTTCGGACAGCACCCACTTTCGGCGCACCGTTGCTGCGCGCGCATTTTCCCCGCGCCTATGTCGACGTAAATCGGGAGGCGTACGAGCTCGACCCATCGATGTTCTCTGATGCTCTTCCAACATGGGTCAACACGACGTCTCCGCGTGTTGCTGCGGGATTGGGCACCATTGCGAAGGTCGTCGCCGGCGGCGAGGAGATTTACCACAGCCCACTGACGTTTGATGAGGCGAAAACACGCATCGAGACTTATCACGAACCATATCATCGAACGCTGTCCGGGCTCGTCGATGCGACGGTTGATGCCTTCGGATGCTGCCTCGTTGTCGACTGCCACTCGATGCCGTCGATTGCGGTTCCCGGTACGCAAACCCAGATTCAAGCGGACATCGTGCTCGGCGATTGCCACGGCAGCAGTTGCGCCCGCGACGTTACACGACTTGCCGAAACGACTTTGCGAGAGGCCGGTCTCCGCGTCGCACGGAACAAGCCTTACGCCGGCGGATATACGACCCGCCACTACGCAAACCCACAAGCCGGCATTCACACGATCCAGATCGAGATAAATCGAGCGCTCTACATGAACGAGAGCACCATGGAACGAACGGAAGGCTTCAACACTCTCGCGCGCCAGATTCATTCACTTATCGAACGATTGAGTGCCATAAGCATCAACACATTGCGCCCAGCTCTTGCCGCCGAATAGGCAAATGCCGTCCGAAGCCGCCGTCAAAATTCGCTCCGTACAGCCAAGTGATTTGGCCGAGATCACGGCTATTTACGCACATCATGTCCTCCACGGCGCGTCCAGCTGGGAATTGGAACCGCCCGACCAGGCGGAGATGACCCGCCGTGCGGACGCATTGAAGGCGGGCGGATACCCGTATCTGGTGGCGGAAATCGCAGGCAAGGTCGTTGGATATGCGTACGCCGGCCCGTACCGGCCCCGCCCCGCGTATCGATTCACCGTGGAGCATTCAGTCTATGTCGATGAAAATGCCCGGCGCGGCGGCATCGGCGGTGCGCTCCTGTCAGCACTTATCGAAACCTGCACAACCAACGGGTATCGGCAGATGATCGCCATCATCGGCGACTCCCAAAATCAGCAATCCATCGATTTCCATGAAAAAATGGGGTTCAGCCGGGTTGGGATCGTGCGTGACATCGGCTTCAAGTTTGAGCGGTGGATGGATCAAGTGATCCTGCAGCGCGCCTTGGGTTCCGGAGCAGATACACCGCCGGACGCCGAAAACCCCTGATTTTTGCAGTGCGATATTCGGCACTGCAAAAAAAGGGCCGTACCAATGGCACGGCCCGAGTGATTGGGAGGAAACATCCAAGTCTGCAACATTCGAAGTAAACTTCATGAATGTTGCAATGCAAAATGTAACGCATTCCTTCGCAGGCGCAACACAAAAGTGCAGGAATTTTAAGCACCGGTAAGAATTGCCTAATTGCGTGACGTTTTTGCCACAATCTTTGCAGCGAAATGCGGGAGATGGGCCCGCCTGATTTGGCGTTAACGTTAATACTTCTTTGTTTTTTATCGCGGATTCTCTTTGTCGACCGGAGGCGACAGGCTGGCAGGTATTTTGCTGGCATGGCTCTGAAAGGGGACGCGAAATGGGTATATCGAGAGGTCTAAGGCCTTGGATACTGCTATTCGCCGGTTCCGTTGGCGTGGCGATCGCCATGCTGGCAGGTGCCAGCATGGCCCTCGCGTCGACCACATTAACAAACATCGGCACGGCGCATGAACACGCTGTCTGCGAACGGGCTGTCAGCCGTTGGGAACGGATATCCCCGGTGCCTGCGAAACTGCTTCATGCCATTTCGCTCGCGGAATCCGGCCGATGGTCCGCAGACGCGAAGCGAGTCCGGGCTTGGCCCTGGACTGTAACCTCCGGTGGCCCTGGAAGCTACTTCGACAGTAAAGAAGAGGCGCTTGCCGAAGTCCGGCGCCTACAGGCACAAGGTGTCACAAATATCGATGTCGGGTGCATGCAGGTGAACCTGCATTTTCATGGGCATCACTTCAATTCCATCGAGGAAGCGATGGATCCGGACCTCAACGCGGCGTACGCCGCCAATTTCCTGACCCGATTGCGGCGGAATGCGGAGAACTGGGGCGAAGCCGCGGGTCACTATCACTCCATGACACCGGGACGAACCGAACGGTACCGTCAAAAAGTGGAGCGTTTCTGGGCTGGTTTGCGGGGTGGCCAGATTCCCCAACGAGACATCGCCGCCAAGCCGGACGAAACCTCGCCCACCACCCACGATGCCGAGACCCGGTATCGAATTGTGCCGATCGACCGCGAGCGGACGGCGAAGCTGAACGCACGTTTCAAAGAAATCCGCGCAGCGGCGCGGACCTTGCGGGAAGAGTTAGACCCCAACGCACGGCGCCAACGCCAACTGGAAGCGTGGCGCAACGCCTCGAGCCGCAGCACCTCGCTGCAACACCTCCTAGCGATGCGGAAAGCGGAACTGGCAAAACGTCAAGCTGACCGGATCAATCGCGCCACCAGCAGCGATCGGCAAACGCGGTTCGAAGAAAATCGCCGCCGTCAGCTGGCGCAATGGCGCATGCGACATACGTCAAGCAATCCGTAACGAAAAACACTGAGGCGCCGCTCGACCGTAAGGCAACAACGCACTCTTATGCGTCAGTGGCAGTTTCTCAGGGCCAGGTCTCTGGCGATGGCATCTCGCTTTCGTGAGTCGGTCTCCCACACCTCTGTCAGGGCGAAAGACCTCAATATCGGCTCGCATGCGTATTCATCCAGCACCCGCTGATCCGTCTTATGCAAATCCGCCGACAACTCGTAAAAAGCGCGGTTCGCGCTTTTCAGTTCACCCGGGCTCAAGGGCCGCTCTCCGGTTTCGTGCCGGGCCAATTTTTTCGCGACTTCGATACGCTTCCTATGACGGTCCGCGTAAATCCCGCTCGTCGCGATGTTGTATGCGAGCGATATCGGCGCGCCCCAGCGCATATCCTGATAGATCACGATGGGCGCCGGAAACGTATCTTGCTCATCAATCGTGTAGACACCGACGATATTCGTGTACACGTCATTTTGTGCACGCTCAGGGGACGGTGGGTCATAGCGGAATTCTCGGATATGGGATGCGCCGCCTTTTAGATGAGCTGGAAGCGCATCCACCTTGTCCAGGGCCCACTTCATCCACTTAAAGAACTCGTCGTTTGCCGCATTCTTGTATGTGGACCCAACGAGTTTTCGCCCTTTGTACTCGACAATAGGTCCCGACGGCGGCAGCCGCCCGGCTCGATTAGGCGTCTCGGACCTCGCCGCTTCCACCACCTTCGTCGCCGCTTTTTGAAGCCCGACCAGCTTCGCCTCTACGCGCGCCGCGGCCGTATCGGCGTCATCTATGCCCCCATCTGCGGCCAGTTTGTACCAGTGCAACACCAACTTTAGACCTTCAACGTCGCGGGCATCAGTCTCCATGAGCCGAGCCAGTGCGTACTGCGCTTCGGGGAGCCCCCGGAATGCTGCTTTGTAATACCAATCCTTGGCTTTCTTGATATCGATCGGGCCGGCTAGGCCGGTCTCATAAATCCGCCCGACCCGAAATTGAGGCAAGTTATACGTCTTGTGTTCCGAAGCACGGATGAAGAGTAGTTTCGCGAGCAGGATATCTTGGGGCACGCCCTCACCAGCCTCATAAATCAGCCCCAGATTGAACTCTGCAGCATGGTGCCCTTGTGCGGCCGCCTTCTCATACCAGATCACCGCCGCCTTGATGTCTTTTGGAGTTCCCAATCCATTGTGCGCTGTGTACCCCATCAACATCTGCGCCTCTGCATTCTCGGTCTGCGCTGCTTCTTGGAACCAGGCGCGGGCCTTTGCGGGGTCTTTATCTACACCATCGCCGTTCAATAGCATCCTGCCCAGCTTGATTTGGGCGGCCGTGTCTCCTGCCTCCGCCGCGGCCACGATATTGGCCGGAGGCGACGCACTTACGGTCGTCGTCAAAAGAAAAAACGCTGCGAGAATGCACAGGGCCCGGAGCGGCATCGTATCCTCCCGAAAAGCTCACAACAGCCTAAACGGTATAAAGGGACTTTGATTATCGCAATGGTAATCCGCGTGTTGACAGACTTAGCCGCCGCTTCGTTGACAGCCGCAGAGATGATCTCGTTAGAACGAACGCGGCAGTCCGAGCACATGCTCCGCGATGTACGACAGAATGAGATTGGTCGAGATGGGCGCCGTCATGTACAAGCGGGTTTCCCGGAATTTCCGCTCAATATCGTACTCTTCGGCGAACGCAAATCCACCAAATGTCTGCATGCAGGCATCCGCCGCGTGCCAGGCTGCTTCCGACGCCAATAGTTTTGCCATATTCGCTTCCGCACCGCAGGGCATGCCCGCGTCAAACAACGCCGCCGCCTTCGCATTCATCAACGCCGCCGCTTCGGTCTCTGCGTAACACCGCGCAATCGGGAATTGAACGCCCTGATTTTGTCCTATCGGCCGGTCGAAAACGACCCGTTCCTTCGCATACGTGCTGGCCTTGTCGATGAACCATCGGGCATCGCCGATACACTCGGACGCGATCAGTATCCGCTCCGCATTCATGCCATCAAGGATGTACCGGAACCCCCGGCCCTCCTCGCCGATCAAGTTTTCGGCGGGCACCCGAACGTTGTCGAAAAACACTTCCGTCGAGTTGTGATTGAGCATCGCTCGGATCGGTTTGATGCTGAGGCCGTTTCCCTGCGCCGCCTCCATGTCGAGGATAAACAGCGACATGCCGTCATGCGGTTTTGCGCCGGCGTCACGGTCGGCGGTCCGCGCGAGCAAGAGCATGAGATCCGAATGCTCCGCCCGCGAGGTCCAGACTTTTTGCCCATTGACGATGTAGGCATCGCCGTCACGCACGGCGCGGGTTCTGATGCGCGACGTGTCCGTGCCACTTGTCGGCTCGGTCACGCCAAACGCCTGCAGTCTTTTTCGGCCAGCGGCGATGTCCGGCAGGTAACGGGCCTTCTGTTCGTCGCTGCCATGGCGTAGCAACGCCCCCATGATGTACATCTGCGCATGACAGGCTGCGCCGTTGCCGCCGGAGCGATGAATGCTCTCCATGATCGCGGTCGCTTCGCGAAGACCGAGGCCGGACCCGCCGTATTCTTCGGGGATAAGACACGCGAGATAGCCCGCGTCCGTCAACGCCTGGACAAATGCCGTCGGATAACTCCGGTCGCGGTCCTGCTGCTGCCAATAGGTGCCGGGAAAGTCCTCGCAAAGTTTGGCGACGCTCTCTCGGATGGCGGTGGTGTCTTCGTCTTCTTCAAGCGTAATCATGGTCGTACACGTCGATATCTTAGCGCGTGGAATCAAGTCCGGAGCTTATATCCGGTTTTGAATATCCAAGCGATGATCGCGAGGCACAGCCCCAGAAACGCCAGCGAGATTGCGACGCTGACCTCGATGCTGACGTCGCCTTGTCCGTAAAACGCCCAGCGAAAACCGCTGACAAGGTAGACCACCGGATTCAGAAGGCTGATGGTCTGCCAGATCGGCGGCAGCATATTGATGGAGTAAAACGTGCCCCCGAGGAAGGTGAGCGGTGTAATCACCAACAAAGGCACGATTTGCAGCTTCTCAAAGCCCTCGGCCCAGATGCCGATGATGAACCCAAGTAACGAGAACGTCACGGACGTGAGAATCAAGAACCCGACCATCCATGCCGGGTGCTCAACATGCAAATCGACAAAGAAGCCCGCCGTCGCCAGCGTAATGGCCCCGAGGATGATCGACTTGGTCGCAGCTGCCCCCACGTATCCCAGGACGATTTCAAAATAGGAAATGGGCGCCGACAACACCTCGTAGATCGTTCCGGCGAAACGCGGGAAATAGATGCCGAACGATGCATTGGAAACGCTCTGCGTCAGCAATGACAACATGATCAGCCCCGGCACGATGAAGGAGCCGTAACTGACACCTTCGATCTGGTCGATCTTCGATCCGATCGCCGCGCCGAAGACAATGAAATACAGGGACGTGGAGAGCACCGGCGACACGATGCTCTGCATCACCGTACGCCATGCGCGTGCCATCTCGAATTCATAGATCGCTCTGACACCGCGAAGATTCATGACGTCTTCTCTTCGCGAACCAGTGTGACGAAGATGTCCTCCAGGGACCGCTGACTGGTCTCGATATCCACGAAACGGATTCCCGCGGTGGCCAAATCGGAGAGAAGGCCCGTGATCCCTGTACGCTCGCCTTTCGTGTCGTAGGTAAACGTCAGACACATTCCGTCCGCTGACAGTTCAAGGTCATGTGGAGCAAGCACCGAGGGCACTTGGTCCAATTCATCATGAAGATGAACGGTCAGTTGTTTCTGTCCCAGTTTCTGCATCAAAGTCGTCTTGTCTTCGACCAAAATGATCTCGCCTTGGCGGATCACGCCGATGCGGTCCGCCATCATTTCAGCTTCTTCGATGTAATGCGTCGTCAGAATTATCGTCACGCCGCTGTCCCGAAGGTCGCGGACGACGTTCCACATGTCTTGGCGCAATTCGACGTCAACGCCAGCCGTTGGCTCGTCGAGGAATAGAATCCGTGGCTCATGCGAAAGGGCCTTAGCGATCAACACCCGGCGTTTCATACCGCCGGATAAGGTCATCAGCTTGTTGTCTTTTTTGTCCCATAGGGAGAGGTCTTTGAGAATCTTCTCGATGTAGGCCGGATCGTCGGGATATCCGAACAACCCCCGTGAAAAGCTAACCGTATTCCATACCGTCTCGAATGCGTCCGTCGTCAGCTCCTGCGGAACGAGGCCAATCAGAGACCGCGTCTTTCGATAATCGCGATTGATATCGAATCCACCGACAGAAACGTCGCCACCGGTGCCATTGACGATTCCGCATACGATGCTGATGAGCGTCGTTTTACCCGCCCCGTTGGGGCCGAGCAGTGCGAAAATCTCACCTCGACGTATCTGCAGGTTGACGCTTTTCAACGCCTGAAATCCCCCAGCATACGTCTTCTCAAGATTGCTAATCTCTATGACGTGTTGCATCGGCGGAAAGTAGGTCGGTGGAACCGAGAATGAAAGGGGCGGGGCAAAAAAACCGATTTAGCCCCACAGCGCCGGTGACGGCGGCGAGACCTTGCCGTTGCCGAACGACAATCCGTCCACTCTGTCTTCCCTAAGCAACAACGGACCATCGAGATCGATGATTTTGGCCCCTTGCGCTACCAGCACGGCGGGCGCCATACCCAAAGACGTACCGACCATGCATCCGACCATGATCCCGAAACCGAGGTCCAGCGCCTTTTGCTTCAGGCGCAACGCCTCGGTCAGACCCCCCGTCTTGTCGAGCTTGATATTCACCATGTCGTAACGGTCGCGAAGCGCCGCGAGATCGTCCGCCGTATGTACGCTCTCATCAGCGCAAATCGGCACAGGGCTGACCAAATCGGCAAGCCCTGAATCGAAGTCCGCCGGAACCGGTTGCTCCAGCATTTCCACCCCAACCTGGGACAAGAAGGGGAGAAGTCCGCTCAACATCGTCACATCCCAACCTTCGTTTGGGTCGACAATCATTCGAGCATTCGGCGCGTTTTCACGCACAGCCTCTAGGCGTGCTTGAACGTCTTTGCTATCGAGTTTCACCTTGAGGAGCGGCGCGGCATGAAGTTCCTTCGCCCGCGCACCCATTTCTTCTGGCGTTCCAATTCCGATGGTCTCTGCCGTGATCTCAGCGTTGAGAGGTCCAAGGCCCGCAAGGGTCGCAACACTCTCTCCCTGCAGCTTCGCCGCTAGGTCCCAAAGTGCGCAATCGACGGCGTTCCGCGCCGCGCCCGCCGGCATCTGTGCATTGATGCTGTCACGGTCCGCCCCACCGGCTAGGTCTGGCACAGCGGCCTCAATCTGAGCGATGACACTCTCGACCGTCTCGCCATACCGCGGGTACGGCACACACTCTGCCCAACCGCAGCGATCGCCCTCGGATATCTCAACGACGACGACGTCGGCAGCCGTCTTGACGCCACGTGAAATGGCGAATGGACGCGCCAGCGGAAAACTCTCGGCGCGAACGCTTACCGTTCTTGGCATGCTTAGACCAGCGCGTCGACGATGGACCCAACGCCGGTGCGAACCGGATCGACCGTAGGCAGGCCAAGTTCATCCGCTGTCTTCTCCAGCAACGCTGTCGCAGCGGCATCGTCGAGGGACTTCGTGTTGATCGAGACGCCCACGACCTTGGCATCCGGATTGACGTTGCGCGCCGCCCATAGCCCGGCATCGATAACTTCTTGGAACGACGGGAGCGGTTTGTCGCCGAGGCCTCGGGCGGTTTTCCGCGCGGCGTCGTGGCAAATTACCAGGGCATCAGGCTGCGAACCATGGATCAGCCCGAGGGTCACACCCGCGTACGAGGTATGGAAGAGCGACCCTTGCCCCTCGACGAGGTGCCAATGATCGGCATCCGCATCGGGACTCAGCCATTCGGCAGCGCCGGAGATGAAATCGGCAACAACCGCGTCCACCGACACACCGTCCCCGGCGATGAAAATCCCGGTCTGGCCGGTCGCCGAAAAGCTGGATTTGATGCCCCGATTTTCCATCTCTTTCCAGATCGCGAGGGACGTGTACATCTTGCCGACCGAGACGTCGGTGCCGATTGTCAGCAGCCGCTTACCGGTCCGTTTCTTGCCTTTCGCCACCCCGAATTCACGGGTCGGGTGACGGACATCCGTCAACGTCCGCCCATAGGTCGCGGCGGCATCTGCAATCGCCTGGTTTTCCGACAGGCTTTGGTGCAACCCGCTGGCGATATCCATACCTGACTCTATGGCGGCGACGATGGAGTCAGCCCAGGATTCGGAGATGAATCCACCCTGATTGGCGATCCCGATAATCATGGTCCCGCACCCTTTTTCGGCCGCTTCCGCGGGGGTCATATCCGGCAAGCCGAGATCGGCCTGACAGCCGGGAAGTCGAAGTTGACCGACACACCATTCCGGGCGCCAATCTCGAACACCTATGGCCGTCTTTGCCGCCAATTCGTCCGGGGCGTCGCCCAAAAACATCAAATAGGGTGTGCGAAATGACATGTCTCATCCCTCTCGAGCACGGTTTGTGTTGAAATTCGCCCGAGTGTGGCGGAACGTGTCGGTGTCGTCTAGGGTCCAGCGGGCGCGCAAGTATGGTATCAGTCAGCGCCACGCAAATCCGCAATCCAGTAATCGAACACGAGAAGTAGCGAAGCCATGACACACGTATTCAAAGCGCCTGAACAAGTCTCTATTCCCGTTGCCAAGTCGGACAACACGTTTCCGGTACACCGTGTGTATTGTGTTGGTAGGAACTACGCGGAACATGCCATCGAAATGGGCCATGACCCGGACCGCGAACCCCCGTTTTTCTTCCAAAAACACCCGGGCGCCCTGCTCTTCGCGCCGACACCGGATGGGGCGTCGTTTCCGTATCCCAGCAAGACATCGGATGTCCACCACGAGATCGAACTGGTCGTTGCACTGGGTAAAGGCGGTTCGGATATTTCTCTCGAACATGCCTTCGACCATGTGTGGGGATACGCGGTCGGACTGGATATGACCCGCCGAGACCTTCAGGGCGAAGCCAAGAAAGCCGGCCGTCCCTGGGAGGTCGGCAAATCATTCGATCATTCCGCACCGATTGGTTTGATCCATCCCATGAGTGAGGCCGGCCATATGGCGGAAGGCCACATTCGGCTGGATGTGAACGGGGAACGCCGACAGGATGGCAACCTCAACGAACTCATCTGGAAGATTCCGGAGATCATCAACTATCTCTCCGGCCTCTTCACGCTCGAAGCCGGCGATTTGATCTTCACGGGCACGCCGGCCGGCGTGGGCCCGGTGGCACGGGGCGATGTCTTGGAAGGGCATGTCGAGGGTCTCAGCGGTATTCGGATCGACGTCAAGTGATTAGCGCCCTGAAACGATGACGCCGCCATGAGCGCCGACACCGAAGCACCGTCGTCGGGCCAAG
This sequence comes from Rhodospirillales bacterium, assembly GCA_965601835.1. Classification (GTDB taxonomy): domain Bacteria; phylum Pseudomonadota; class Alphaproteobacteria; order Rhodospirillales; family Casp-alpha2; genus UBA4479. Next base: position 3,294,394 of record OZ271842.1, on the reverse strand, counting down.
TCGGACTAGCAGCGGTCATGCTCATCATGACGCCGCTGTTTTGGGCCGGGCACAGCGTCGTCGGTCGCATTATCGCGAATGATATCCCGACTTTCTCGTTGGTCAGCCTAAGATGGATCGTGGCGGCCGCCATCTTTGGCCTGTTCGTCGGCCGCGGCGCATGGGCCGAGCGATATGTCCTTATCAAACATTGGCGCTATGTTGTGCTTGCGGGCATTGTCGGTCCCGCCCTTTTTCCGTGCTTCCTGTATTTCGGGCTGAAGACAACGACCGTCACCAACACGAGCATCATACAAACGATCGTCCCCGCGTTGATCCCGTTTATCGCCTGGGCGGTTCTCAAAGACCGGGTGACCTGGGCGCAGGTCCTCGGCATCGCTGTCTCTATGGGCGGTGTCCTGTTTATGATCACGCAAGGCGATATCAGCACACTGATGTCCGTGACGTTCGTCGAGGGAGATCTCTACATTCTCGGCGGCTTCATCATGTGGTCAATTTACACGGTCGTGATACGGCTGAAACCGCCCGAGATCAGCGCCAACACGTTTTTGCTGGGCAGTATGATCGTCGCGGGTTTGGTAACCCTTCCGTTATGGGTCAGCGAAGCCTCAATGGGCCGGGTCATCCCTGTCACGTGGGACACCGTTTGGCCCATCGGCTACATCATCGTGTTTCCAACGTTGCTGGCTTACTTTTTCTACAATCACGCGGTTGCGATCGTCGGGCCGACCAAGGCCGGCCTCGCCTCTCATTTGGTGCCGCCGCTCGGCATTCTTTTGGGCGTGGTCTTCCTCAATGAAATCCTGGCACCCTATCACTTCATCAGTTTCGGCCTTGTCGCCATCGGCGTTGTCACGGTGCTTCGGGGCGGGCGCGTTTCCAGTAGTCCAAAGCCGTCCTGAGAGCCTCGTTTCGGGACATACCCGGGACAATGCTGTCTTGATAGAGCGCACGCAGCAGCCATCTATCATGCGCCGTCAGCTCAAACTCTCGGCTGCTGTCATTGAAAATCGATGGTGAGACCAGATTGGAGTCGTTCGGCAAACCCAAAATCTGAGTTAACTCTTCGACGACGCAGGCGCGATGAAAGCTCTCTGGGTGCCGAGACGGAAATATAATCACCGCAGAGCGGATTTCGTTTTGCCGCGTTCGGTAGTTGGCCATGCACGTCGCTTCCGCGAGCAAAGCCTCTTTCTCGACATCCGTTCCGCCAAAGTACTTGTACACGGCGTCTCGCGTCGCCTGGTCCGATAGATAAAGGACAAAGACATTCACCTTCTTGGAGTCGAAATTGGGCGGCAATCGCTTCTGGCGTTGCAGGCCGATAGAATAATACAACTCGATCGGATGCCCGGTCGCGTCCGATAGCTGCGCCGACATATCCTCCAGATACGTCTCCAGATAGGGCGGGTGGTCGGCACCGTCGATGCCGATACGGATCGGCTGTTTCCACTTGCGCACCACATCGAAGCGGCGACCTGAATACTCGTTCCCGAAAGCGACGATGTCGAAATTCCGCAAGAGATCTGCATTCGTAAATCGCTCAGACGCCGGGGCCGAGGTCGCGAAAACCAGACATATGATCGTGATGATAAGTCTCGCCATGCCCTAACACTGCCGCACACCGGCACCGGACACCACCCAGTTTTTGAGCTGTCCCGCGAGAGCGAAATTGTCACACTTTCGCCCCATTTCGACCCGGAAATCGCCACACCGGCGCGACATCTTGAGACCGTGAAATTCACGATGCTCACTCATCGTGGTTTCTCTTCACTCTCCCCCGAACACCTCGGGCCGCCGAAACTCGGCGGCCCATTTTTTTAGCCGATGCGCATATGTCTGGAGATATCCGGCAACGTTTCGTTGAATTCGGCCTCGAGGAGGTCCGACAACAATTCAACAGCTCTGCTTCCAACACGGTGCATGAGGCTCTCTCCGACTGCGTTTGCCGCCAAGAGGCGGACTTCGCGCGCAATCGACGGACCCGTCAAAGGCAACGCCCTGACACCATCGGCAAATTTCCGTCCGTGCACCAAGCACAGAGGCGTCGTGATGGCCCAGCCGAGCCCGCCGGAAACCATCGCAAACACGCCGTCGGAGCCGTCGAACTCAAACACCCGTGGTGGCACCTGTGCACGGGCGCGCAACCCCTCTTCGATTTCGGCGCCGATCACGGACCTCTCGCTATACCGAACCAACGGCAGGAGCTCAGACAGCCGCATCGGACTAACCTCGCTTGAAACCTCATCAAACTCTTTCGGGACAATCGCGATAAACGGCTCCTGCAAAAGGCGGACGCTCTTCCCCTCGCCACGAAGTTGCGGATCGCTGGTGACGACGATATCCAGACGACCATCGACCAAATCGCGCCGGAGTGCCGGCGAAATGCCTGACCATACCGAAACCTCCCGCGCTTCCGACCGAACGGACCGAATGAGAGATGCACCGATGGTACCCGCGACCGAGTCGATCAATCCTACTCGAACTCTCGGACGCCCTTGCGTCGCCGTCGATTGAATTTCTTGCAAGACCGCGGCGCATTGCCCGAGAAGCTCATGCCCGCGTTTAAGAAGAACTTCGCCTGCTTCGGTCAAGGAAGGTGGCCGTGTCGATCGATCGAATAGCGACACGCCAAGTTGATGCTCCAGCCGTGCCACAATTTGACTGACAGCGGATTGCGTCAGGCCAAGGACCCGCGCCGCATCCGTCATGTTGCCCGCCTCCACCACGGTCAGAAAAACCCTGAGGGCGCGAATATCAATGTCGGGATGGGGCTCAGCTGGCATGGTTTTAAATATCATATTTCTTAATTTTATATAGTATTTTTTCTTATTGAATGGGCATGTGCAGCAAGGCGATTAGTCTTTGCCGAACATTGAGGATCACATGTCCCGATACTCCGTTTTCTCGCTTGTACGAAATGCCCTCTCGGATCACCAGACGTGGTCCAGGGCCTGGCGTGACCCGGAACCGAAACGACGGTATGACGTCGTCATCGTCGGGGGCGGAGGCCATGGGTTGGCGACGGCGTACTACCTCGCGAAGAACCATGGAGTCACCAACGTCGCCGTTTTGGAAAAGGGATGGCTCGGCGGTGGCAATACCGGCCGCAACACGACCATCGTCCGCTCAAACTACGAACTGCCGGCGAACGCGCATTTTTATGAGCTCTCCATGAAGCTTTGGGAACGCATGAGCCAAGATTTGAACTACAACGTCATGTTTTCCCAGCGGGGTGTCCTAAACCTGGTCCACAACGATGCGCAAATCGATGCGGCGCAGCGCCGTGGCAACGCCATGCGTTTGAATGGTATCGATGCACGCTGGTTGAGCCCGTTCGAGATTCAGGATCGCGTTCCGCTCTTGGACATGAACGGTGGCGGCCGGTTTCCGGTGCTTGGCGGTCTTTTGCAACCCCGTGCCGGCACCGCGCGGCACGATGCAGTCGCATGGGGCTACGCGCGGGCGGCGGATAGGTTGGGCGTCGACATCATCCAGAATTGCGAAGTCACCGGCATTCTGCGCGATGGGGACAAGGTCACGGGCGTCGAGACCTCCCGAGGGCGCATCGATACCGAGAAAATCGGCATCGCCGTCGCCGGGCATACGGGCACCCTCGCCGAGATGGCCGGCATGAGGCTTCCCATCGAGAGCCACGTCTTGCAGGCCATGGTATCGGAACCCACAAAACCCTGTCTGGATACAGTCGTGACCTCCGGTTCAGGGCACCTCTACGTCAGCCAATCAGACAAGGGTGAACTGGTATTCGGCGGCGACCTGGACTTCTACAACTCCTATGCCCAACGCGGTAATTTCCCCCGCATCGAGCAGGTGACGCAGAACCTGCTGACTCTCTTTCCCTCGTTCTCGCGCATGCGGCTGTTGCGGTCATGGGGCGGCATCATGGACATGACCATGGACGGCAGCCCGATCATTTCAAAAACACCCATTCGACATTTCTACATCAACGGCGGGTGGTGTTACGGCGGGTTCAAGGCGACCCCGGGCTCCGGGTACGTGTTCGCACACACCATCGCCAATGACCAGCCGCACCCCTTAAACGAAGCGTTCGCACTCTCCCGGTTCGAAACGGGTCATACCCTCGACGAGAAGGGTGCAGGACCGTGGGCCAAAGCGCATTGAGGGTCCGATGCTAGAGATAACCTGCCCCTGGTGCGGAAAGCGCGCCCAAACCGAATTCACCTACGAAGGCGATGCATCCGCCGGGCGCCCGGATGATCCGACAGATACAAACGCATTTCACGAGTATGTATATCTTCGCAACAACCCGCGCGGCTGGCACGATGAACTATGGCAACACACAGCGGGGTGTCGGCGGTTCCTAGTAGTGCGCCGGCATATGACAACACACGAGATCGCGGGCACGGCAAGACCGGGAGAGCCACTCCCCGAGCCTGAAGCGTCGCGATGAAACCTCAGCCCTTCCGAAACGCCGCGGGAGGCGCCATCGATCGGTCACAACCGATCAGCTTCACCTTCGATGGCCGCCGGTATCACGGATACGCGGGGGATACGCTGGCGTCGGCACTGATGGCGAACGGTGTGAAGCTGCTCGGCCGCAGTTTCAAGTACCATCGGCCGCGCGGCCTCATGGCCATGGGCATCGAAGAGCCCAACGCACTGGTGCAGCTGAGAACGGGCGCACGAACGGAGCCGAACATACAAGCCACGTGCATTGAACTCTTCGACGGTCTCGACGCGGAAAGTCAAAACCGATGGCCGAGCCTGAGATACGACATCAACGCGGTGACCGGTTTGTTCGGCAAACTGTTCCCGGCGGGTTTCTACTACAAGACGTTCATGTGGCCGAGGTCGTTCTGGATGACCTACGAGTGGGTTATCCGGCGGATCGCCGGGCTGGGCAAAGCGCCTACGGAACGCGACCCGGACCGATATGGGCATCGGCACGCCCATTGCGATGTTCTGGTGATCGGCGCGGGACCGACAGGCCTTGCCGCCGCCGAGGCCGCGGCGCGCAGCGGCGCACGGGTGATGCTGCTGGACGCAAATCCACATCCTGGCGGCGCCCTCCGCAGCCAAACCTTGCGAATAGACGGACAACCCGGGACCACATGGGCAAAGGACAAGACCGCTTGGCTGGAACGGCAGGAAAACGTCCACATTTTGCGCCGAACCATGGCGGAAGCGTATTACGACCATAACCTGATCGTCGCCGCCGAGCATCTCGCTGACCACCATCCCGTGCCGGCATCTCATACCCCGCGGCAACGGCTGTGGCACATCCGCGCGAAACAAGTCGTCCTGGCGACCGGAAGCCTTGAGCGGCCACTGGTGTTCGCGGGCAACGACCTTCCCGGCGTCATGCTGGCATCCGCCGCGCAGATACTCGCGGTGCAATACGCTGTGCGTGCCGGTGACCGCGCCGTCGTCGCAACCAACAATGCAAGTGCCTATGCCGCCGCTGCGGACCTTTCCGCTACCGGGGTCCAGGTCTCGGCGATCGTCGATGCCCGCGACGAAATCTCCGACGATGAACGGGCAATTGCCGAGGCCGCCCAAATACCCATCATCAGCGGGCATGTCGTGACGCAAGCCATCGGGTCGAAAGATGGCGTTCAGACTGCGCGCATCAGCCCGACGGCGAGCGAGTCCAGCCAAACGGATGCTCCATCGCGGGATATCCCATGCGACGTGATCGCCGTCTCAGGCGGTTGGACGCCGAGCGTTCATTTGTTCTCGCAATCGCGCGGCAAACTGAGGTACGACGCGGAGCGGACATGTTTCGTGCCGAGCGTGAGCTTCCAGCAAGAGCGTTCTGCGGGTGCGTGCGCCGGAACATTCCAACTCGCATCATGCCTTGCCGATGGGTACGCCGCCGGCGCCGATGCCGCGACGCAAGCGGGCTTTCCGGTCTCTGCGCTAAGCGCACCGACGTGTGACACGGAACTTCCTGTCCGCCCATTGCCCATCTGGTCCATCCCCGTCGGCAGCGACGGCTCAGACAAACGGTTCGTCGACTTCCAAAACGACGTAACGGCAGAGGATGTCGCCCTCGCCCACCGCGAAGGCTTTCGCTCGGTCGAGCATCTGAAGCGGTACACGACACTCGGCATGGCGACCGACCAGGGGCGGTCTTCGAACGTCAACGGCCTCGCGATCATGGCGGCGCTGCGGGGCGAGGATATTCCCGCCGTCGGCACCACGACGTTTCGCCCACCGTTCACACCCACAACTCTGGGCACGATCGCCGGAACCGCGATCGGCACACATATGACCCCGATACGGCGCACCGCCATGCATGACTGGCACATCGAGAGCGGCGCACCGATGGTGCCCGCCGGCGCGTGGCTCCGCCCTCAGGCGTATCCGAAAAGCGGCGAGACGCTTCGGGACGCCTACCTCCGTGAAGCACGGCACGTCAGACAAAAAGTCGGAATGGTCGATGTCTCCACCCTCGGCAAGATCGACGTACAGGGCGCGGACGCTGCAGAGTTCCTCAATCGGCTCTACATCAACGGGTTCGCGAAGCTACCCGTTGGGAAGTGTCGGTACGGCGTCATGCTGCGCGAAGATGGCATCGCCTTTGATGATGGGACGGTCACCAGACTCGCCGAGAGCAGGTATCTGGTCACGACCACAACGGCGCATGCGGGCCCCGTCCTCTCACACATGGAGCGGCACGCGCAAATCGTTTGGCCTGAGCTGGACGTCAAGCTTGTGTCCGTCACAGAAGACTGGGCCGCCATCGCAATTGCCGGCCCGCGCAGCCGGGCTGTCCTGCAAAAAGCAGTTGAAGGTATAGATGTCTCGAACGACGCCTTTCCCTTCATGGCGTTCGGAGAGGGCGCGGTGTTCGGTGTACCGGCACGGGTATTCCGGATCAGCTTCTCCGGTGAGCTTGCATACGAAGTGAATGTGCCAGCCGATTTCGGACGCGACGTCTGGGAAGCCCTCCTTGAGGTTGGCAGCAAGGACGGCCTCATCCCCTACGGAACGGAAGCCATGGGCATTCTTCGGATTGAAAAGGGACATATCGTCGGCGGCGAGCTAAACGGCAGAACCACGGCGGCGGACCTTGGTTTCGAGAGGATGCATTCCACGGCGAAGACGTTCATCGGTGACGCCCTGCGCAAACGCCCCGCTCTTCAAGAGACGCAACGGCTACAACTCGTCGGATTGCGCCCGGTTGACGGCGTGTCGAAAATCCCCCGTGGCGGGCAACTCACGAAGAACCCAAATGGGCCACGGCCCGTCGACTACGAGGGCGAAGTAACTTCAAATTGCGAGAGCCCGAATATGGGGACACCGATAGGGCTTGGCTTGTTACGAAACGGACGCGAGCGCCATGGCGAGGTAGTTTGTGTGGCATCGCCGCTAACCGACCAATCGGTTCGCGTCGAGGTGTGCGATCCCGTATTCGTCGACCCGAACGGGAGCAGATTGCGTGGTTAGACCCATCGAACGACGGTCGGCGCTTGAGACGGTCTACGAACCGGGGCGTTTTGGTGCTGCAGCGGTATCAACTGGCATTACCCTCCTAGAGCGTCGCGGCCTGACTCTTGTCCATGTTGAGATCGCTGACGACGACATACAAAGCCTGAACGAGTTGGCGTCCGCGCTGGAGGGTGACCTCGCCGCGCCACTCAAGAGCGTTTATCTGGGTGCGTGGCAGTGCGTCTGGCTTGGGCCGCATCGCTGGTTGCTGGTCGGTCAAGATTCGGTTTATAGGCAAACGGCGGCGAGCATCCCAAGCCGCGCGCCCAAAGCGGCCGTAAACGATGTGTCGTCGAGCCGCACCGTATTGCGGCTGGCGGGCCCACGGGTCCGGGACGTTTTGGCGTCGGATTGCTCCATCGACTTACATCCAACGGCTTTTCCGATATCGACCGCCGTCACGACGGATATCGATCATGTGACAGCGACCATCGTCTGCACCGACGAGGACACCTTTGACCTTTACGTGCCACGCGGTTTCGCCGTCTCCATCTGGGAGTGGCTGCACACCGTGTCGGTCGAATTCGGGTTGGAAGTAATCGCGCCCTAAGGCTTGAGCGCACGCGGGTTGCTGCCGCGAAGCGCCGAACGCACAGCCCCCAATAGTCGCTCGAAATCCGCCGTGGACCCGTCACCGCGACGCATCCGGGCCGCCAATTCCAAGTCACCGTGATTTTCAGCAGCGGATGTCGGCATGGCATCGATCTGCCGTCCGACGATCGCCATGGCGTTCGCCGCCATCAAGGCCTTGTATTTCGCATCACCATCCAATGCGTTGACGATGTCGGTGCGAAGCACCTCGCGCGCGATATCCAGCAGCGCCGCCATGGAGGGCGCAGGTTGCTGAACAGCGTCCGTCCTGGCACCGTCGAGGCGCGCATCCGCCGGTGCGGTTTGCGTCAGAATCTCAAACTCGAGTTCCGGAACGATATGAGCAGTCAACGCCAACTCCAGGTTTCGCTCGCCCCCGGAAACAAAGCGGTCAGCCTGCTGAAGCGCGATCACAGCCCACCGCATATGCGCCATCACTTGCCAGTACCCGAGCTGGTCTATGTCGATCGCAAGCGCGCTTTCCGCTTTGTAACCGCGCAGAAAATCGGCCATGTCTCCGATGCCGCCGACGACGCGATCGACGGCTCCGAAACGCCAGCACTTCGCGGTCAACCAGCCAACGTCTTCCATGGGATCGGACCAACCGGCGAACTCCCAATCCAGGATCGCCGTCAACGCGCCGTCGTCGACCATATAGTTACCCGTTCGGTAATCACGGTGCGAGAAGACAAGCCGTTCCGTGTCCGGCGCGTTCTGCTCCAGCCATGTCAGCCCCCATTCCAGCGCGGGATGCGACGTCGGCAGCGCATCAAGATGATCACGATACGCCTGGACTGACGCCAAAGCTGGCGGCGTCGCGGGCTTCCGCAAGAAAGCGAGGTCGGATGCATCCTCGATCGAGTGAATACGTGCGAGATGTCGCCCCAATGCTTCAACCAGTTCCGGGTTCGCATCCGCGCGTGCGAGCCTGTGCCCGGCAGCGGTACCTTTGACGCGGTGCATCAGGAAAAACGGCGTGCCAAGCACGCTCAGGTCATCGCAAAAAACACAGGGCGTCGGCACGGCAACACCTGCACGATGCGCGTGCTTGAGGATCGCAAACTCCTCGGCACGGCCGTGACTGACAGCCACATTTGAGGGCGCGTCTTTACGCAAGACCAAATCGTGGGTTCCTGGCCAATCTCCGCTATCGAGATCGAGAATTAGGTGCCAGTTCTCCTGAATGGCGCCGCCGGAGAGCTGCTGCAGATCGCGAACCTGTGCGCGGCCGCCCGATTGTCGGGCCAACCATACTTCCAGACGTTTGATGGCGTCCCGGTCCATTTGCTGAACGGCGTCGTCATTACGGCTCATGTCGGTGTCGGTCGATCCCAAGACCAGAAGTCCATGCCTTCCGCCGCGAGCGAACGGGCAAGCACCATCTTGTGTACCTCAGACGCACCATCAACCAGTCGGGCCTGGCGAGCATACCGATAGATCCACTCCAGAACGGTATCTTTCGAGTATCCTCGCGCCCCATTCAACTGGATCGCCGTGTCGACAGCTTTGTGGAGGACATCGGCGACCGCGACCTTTGCCATCGACACCTCTTTGCTGGCGCGCGCGCCTTGGTCCAATGCCCAAGCCGCCTTCATGGTGAGCAGACGCGCGATTTCTATATCCATCGCCGCATCACCCAAAAGTAGCTGAACACTCTCGCGGTCCGCTAATTTGGAGCCGAAGGCCTCCCGGTGCGAAATGTAATCGTTGGCGATCTCCAAAGAGCGCTTGGCTAGGCCTGTCCAGCGCATGCAATGGGTCAGACGCGCCGTCGCCAACCGGATTTGAACGCACTTCATTCCCTCGCCGACACCCATGAGACGGTTTTCGTCGGGAATCTCCAGGCCATCAAACATGAGCTCACAATGGCCGCCATGTTCCTCCGGCCCCATAATCGGAATTCGGCGGACAATTTCCCATCCGGGCTGATCTTTATGAAATAAAAACGCCGTTAAGTTCCGTCGCGATTCATCAGACGTTCGCGCCAACAGAATGAAATGATCGGCCACGCCGGCGCCTGTGATATACCACTTATGGCCATTGACGATCCATGTATCGCCCTTTTTTTCCGCGCGGGTCAGCATCATGCCCGCCGGGTCAGACCCCGCACCCGGCGCCGGCTCGGTCATCACGATGGAGGAGCGGACTTTCCCGTCGACGATCGGTTGTAGCCACTTTTCCTTTTGCGCCTCGGTCGCGACCTTGTTCAAAAGGAACATGTTGCCGTCGTCCGGCGCGGCAGCGTTGAAACACACGGGGCCAAAGATCGAGCGGTTCATTTCCTCGTAGCAGGCGGCCATGCCGACCGTGTCGAAACCGCGGCCGCCCCGCTCTTTCGGCATAGATAGCGCCCACAACCCTTGTGAACGAGCTGTCGCCTGAACCTCCTGCAAGACCTCGGGATGGATGTTCTCGTGATCGTCATAGTTCGACGCATCGCTCTCAAGCGGCAGAATGGTCTGATCGACAAATGCGCGAATGTTCCGTCGGGCCTCATCGACCTCGGGCGGCAGGGTAAAGTCCATCGAAGTCTCCTTGTCGGACAGCATTTTCCATTGCGCCCAAGCCTTTCGCAACGGCAATGACAGTGGGCTCAGAGGCCGCTGACGAGATGTCCCCCATCGACGGGCAAAATAGTCCCTGTCATGTACGCGGATGCATCGGAGGCCAAAAGCAGCAGCGGGCCATCCAGGTCATTCAATGTGCCGAACCGCCGCATAGGAACGCGCTTCAATACGGCTTGTCCTGGCTCGGATTCGAGAAAGTCCGCATTCAATTCGGTCGAAACATAGCCTGGTGCAATCGCATTGACGCGGATCCCGTAGCGCGCCAGCTCCAGCGCCAAGACTTTGGTCATTTGCACGAGACCGGCCTTGGAAATCGCATACGGTGCGACGCCGCCGGTCACGCGCACCCCCAAAATAGAGGCTGTATTTACGATACTTCCGCCACCGGTCTTCTGCATCCGACGGGCGGCCTCTTGGGCAACGATCCACGCACCGTCAAGATTGGTGGCGAGCACTTTCCGCCAATCCTCATCCGTTACCTGCAACGCGGGTGCATTTGTCGCAACCCCAGCGTTGTTGATAAGGACATTGGGCGAGCCGAGGTCTTTCTCCACCGCGTCCAAAGCCACCGCGACACTTTCCCTATCCGTTACATCCATCTCGACCGCAAGCGCTCGGGGACCCCGGTCGAGCAGCTGCTTTTCGAGGGCCCGGAGACGATCCGCCCTGCGCGCCGCAACGGCAACATGCGCGCCCGCCTTGGCAAGGACCTCCGCAAAATGCGCGCCCAGCCCGGAGGATGCCCCGGTGACCAGAGCGACTTTGCCGTTCAACGACAAACCGGTCATACGTCGGCGCTTTCTTGCGCCAAATCGTAGGCTTCATCGCGCAAGCGGAATTTCTGAATTTTTCCGGTCGACGTTTTGGGCAGCGCGCCGAACACGACTTTTGTAGGCGCCTTGTAACGGGCCAAATGGGATTTGCAGTAGGCGATCACCTCATCCTCGTTCAAAACACCCTCGGCCTCCGCCGTCGTCGTAATGAACGCGCAGGGCGTCTCTCCCCATTTCTCCGACGGCATGGCAACAACCGCACATTCCATGACCCCTGGATGCCGGTACAGGCATTCCTCGACCTCCAACGACGAGATGTTCTCACCCCCGGAAATGATAATGTCTTTCGATCGATCCTTGATCTCGATATAGCCATCGGCGTGCTGCACGGCCAAATCGCCGGTATGGAACCATTCACCCCGAAACGTTTCGTCCGTCGCGTCCGGATTCTTAAGGTACCCCTTCATCACCGTGTTGCCTCGGAACATGATCTCGCCAATGGTCTCGCCATCCTCGGGAACAGCCTCGAGCGTTTCCGGATCGCGTACAGATTGAACGCCCATAGCAGGGAACCGGACGCCTTGTCGCGACATCTGAACGGCCTTTTCCTTGATCGGCAGATCAGCCCATTCATCTTGGAAGGCACAAAACGTGGACGGGCCATAGGTTTCGGTCAATCCATACAGATGGGTGACGTTGAAGCCCATTTCCTCCATCCCGGCGATCACGGCGCTCGGCGGCGCGGCGCCGCCTGTCGCCACTTGAATCGTGTGATCGAACCTTTTCTTTATCTCATCGGGCGCGTGCACCAGCATATTCAATACGATCGGCGCGCCGCACATGTGGGTCACACGATGCGTTTCAATAAGCGGGAAGATCGCGGTCGGATCTACATTCCGCAAACACACATGTGTGCCGCCCACCGCGGTTACAGCCCATGTGAACGTCCACCCGTTGCAATGGAACATCGGCAAGGTCCACAAATAGACGCTGTCCGCCCCAAGCCGGAATACCATCGCGTTACACATCGCATTCAAGTACGCCCCGCGGTGATGAAACACGACACCTTTTGGATTGCCGGTCGTCCCAGACGTATAGTTCAGGCAGATCGCCTCCCATTCGTCTTCGGGCAACCGGCCCTCGAAACCGCTATCGCCCGTCTGCAGGAATGCCTCGTAGGTCGAATGCCCGATCAGTTCGCCACCTTCAGCGAGAGGATCGTCGACATCGATCACGTAAACATCGGGGTCGCCATGAAGGGCCAATGCTTCACTGGCCAGTTTTGAGAATTCCCGGTCCGTGATCAGTACTTTGGTCTCGGCATGCCCCAGTGTGAAAGCCAGCGTTTCCGCGTCCAGACGATAGTTTAGGGAATTCAGCACGGCACCCGTCATCGGCACCGCATAGTGCGCTTCGAGCATTGCCGGAGCATTGGGCGACAGGATCGACACCGTATCGCCGACCGACACGCCGTGCCGAACAAGCGCACTGGCGAGTTGGCGGCAACGCATCGCAAACTGCGCCCACGTAAACTTGTGCGGCCCATGAATGATCGCAGTTCGATTGGGGTAGACGCGGGCGGCCCAATCTAGAAAAACTATGGGTGAAAGCGGCTGATAATTCGCTGCATTCCGACCAAGATGCGTCTCGTAGATGTTTCCACCTGACTCAGCATTTCCCAATGTTCTCACTCCCTAAGCACAGCTTGTCACCGTGACGTGATTTATCCGGAGAGGGTTCACCATGTGGTTGATTATTTCAAGAGTCCGCCACGCCGGCACCCCTACACGGTTCGTTCCTGCGGAAACGTAATTGTTACGCGAACACCGGCCCCGAGCTCACTATCTATGTCCAATTCGGCGCCGTGCAGACGAAGTAACTGCTGCGTTATGGACAAGCCCAAGCCTGTTCCGTCGTGCGCCAGGGCTGCGCTCTGGCGTATCTGTCCAAATGGTTCCAAAACGCGCGGGATATCCTCGGGCGACATACCACAGCCGTCGTCAGCCACCACAAATCGTATTTGACCGCCTTCAGTCATGTCCGCTGTCACTCGGACCTCGCCCTCCGGAGGCGTAAACTTGAAGGCGTTTGACAGAACATTCATCAGTACCTGCCGGACCATACGCTGATCGGCCCTGAGCACCATCGGCACCTCCGGCGGGGCATAATTCAGATGGGGCCCTTCATCGGATACTTGGCGGCTCATAAGGTCGAGAAGACCTGCGAGCAGCTGGGCAACATCTATAGACGTATCGTGGACAACGATCTCCCCGGCTTCGATTTTCGACAGATCGAGAATATCGTTTATGACCTCCAATAGATGTTCAGCGGACTGCTGAATCAATCCGGCGTACTCGAGGTAACTGCTGTTGCCGACAGGACCGAGCATCTCGTCATGGGTCATTTGCGAAAACCCGATAATCGAATTGAGCGGCGTTCTTAACTCGTGGCTCATATGCGCCAAGAAATCGCTCTTCGCCCGGCTTGCCGTCTCAAGACGTTCGTTGGCCTCGCGCAACGCAACCTGCGCATCGATCTGATCCGTCAGATCGACACTCACCGATCCGACCCGCGTTATGTCGCCATTGCGGTCATAAATCGGGAATTTCGTTACTTCAACCGTATGGGTTTTGCCATCCATGAATGGCCGTTCGACGATCCGTTTACTGTTTTGTCCGGTACGCGACACTTCCGTTTCTTGAGCCATCATTTGCGCGGCATCTTGGCCAGTTTGGAAGCCAGCAACCTGCTGTGATTGTTGGCCGATCATGTCGACCGCGCTTTGGCCGTACCAATCGAGGTAAGTCCGATTTGGCCGTTCCACGACATGGTTTGTGTCTTTGATCAAGATACCGACTGGGACATTCTCGAAAATGGAGTCCAACAACGACTCCCGCTCATCCAAAGCTGCTTCCGCCTCCTTTCGGTCCGTGATATCGGTATCGACGCCGATGACCGATTGGATGACGCCCGCTTCATCGAACACCGGCGTCGCCCGGGTCTCCACCCACATCGACCGACCGTCAACCGTCTTCATTTGGTATTCACTGATGACGGTTTCTTTCGCCGTCACATATGTTTCCAAGCGGGCCCGTATTTTCTCCTCCTGGCCCGGATGCAGCCGCCTGATCCACTCTTCCATCGTATCGATGTGCTGTCCGTCCCCACAGCCAATCATTCTTTCCAGGTTCGGCGACACGTACTTGTGATCCGTCTTGGGGTTCCATTCCCACAGACCGATACGGCCAGCCTTTGTGGCCATAGCAAAACGTTCCTGTTCACGAGCGAGCCCTTCACGCACTTTGAGCAGTTCGCTGATGTTTGTACCAATTCCGCCAAACCCGACGATCTCACCGTCGTCATCGTAAATCGGGAACCGGACCGAAACGAACTGACCCCGCCCCTTGGCGATGGCCGGCCCATGTTCATGAATCTTGGAGGCTCCATTACTAAGCACGTCTCGTTCGATTTCGAGAATCTCGTTCGCCAATTCCGGGGGCAGCACCTCGGAAATGTGCTTGCCGACGATATCCTCGACGTCGGCGCCAAACACGCGCGCGTAGATTTGATTGACCAATTTGAAATAGCCCGATCTATCGCGGATTGCGATATATGCGGGAGAATTATCGAGAAGGCTCTGAAGGATCGCCCGGTGTTCGACGATCTCGGAATCACCACCGCGTAAACGCCGCGATATCGGGCCATAAAGGGCGGTTCCGGAAAATGTGCAAACAGCTATTGCCAGCGCAAACGCCTCGACGTGCATATTCGCCGGCAACACGAGTGCGCCGGAAAGCACATTCAAATATTCGACCAAGCGCAAAAGGGTCATCAAAACCAATGCGACGGCAATAAAAACCCAAGCCGCGCGCCGCGCTGATTTCAGGATCAAACGCACAGCCAGAATGGCTGCACCCCCTTGCATGACAGTTGCCGCGAGAAGCAACCATTCCGACATCGCCGTTCCCCATGGGCGGGATTGCCGCCTCAGCTTATCTGCGGGTTCGCAGTTATTGGACCGTAGGCCGGTCAATTAGTCTCGTTTTGACGAATCTAAAGGCAATAGCCATTTACCTCAAACATACAGCGATCAACTGGACACCCAGGGCCGCAAATGATTAAACACACGGAAGTTGGAGGGCTCCATGGGAAACGTTTTCAAAGCAGCACTGGTACAAAACGAAGCATCGGGCGACATGACCGAAACGCTCAAGCGGGCTTCGGACCTCACACGCGACGCGAGGGCGCAGAGCGCGGATTTGATTATCCTTCCGGAGTATTTTTCCTGCTACAGCGTGGACAAGAGCGGTTTGGAGACAGGACCTCACGCCGAGAACGACCATCCCGCGCTGGCCGCCTTCTCGGAACTGGCGGCGGAGTTAGCCTGCTGGATCGTGCTTGGTTCCATCGCCGTGCCGGCGCCGGACGGGCGGTCCTATAATCGGCAGTACGTTCTCGACGATACGGGGTCGATCCGCGCCCGGTATGAGAAGATCCATTTGTTTGATGTCGATTTGAGCGGCAATGAAGTCTACCGCGAATCAAATTCCCTTTCTCCCGGCGCACGCGCCGTCGTCACCCCGACACCATGGGGAAATCTAGGAATGTCGATTTGCTACGATGTCCGCTTTCCGCATCTTTATCGCGACCTAGCTAAAGCGGGGGCCGACTTCCTAACCGTACCGGCCGCGTTTACGCACAAGACTGGCAGTGCGCACTGGCATGTGCTGTTGCGCGCACGGGCAATCGAGACCGGGTGCTTCGTATTCGGCAATTGCCAGTCCGGATATCACGGAAAGGCCCGCACGTACGGCCACTCGCTCATCGTCAATCCCTGGGGCGAAGTTATCGCCGAAGGGCCCGAAGAGACCGAGGCCATCGTGATCGCAGACATCGATCCTGCAGAGATAGCAGAGGCACGCCAACGCATTCCTGCGCTGACACATGATCGGCCTTATACGCCGCCTTCCGCTCAAAGCCACGATACGGCCGCCGAGTAATGGAGTTATTCCGCTTTACGGCGGGCTCATCGCCGCTGCTGGTCGATGTCCCCCATGCCGGGACGCACATCCCCAGCGATCTTGCTGATCGCATGACGCCCGAGGCTCTGGCAACACCGGACACCGATTGGCACCAAGACCTGCTCTATGACTTTGCGCTTGGGATGGGCGCTTCGATGCTCGTCGCCACCCATAGCCGATATGTAGTGGATCTCAACCGACCGGATGACGATACGTCCTTGTACCCTGGACGGGACACGGAAGGTCTCGTGCCGAGCCGCACGGCGGCAGGCCAGGCCGTTTATAAGGATGGGATGGAGCCGGACGACACCGAAAAAGCCGCACGCTGGGAGACGTTTCACACCCCGTATCATGCCAAGCTGAACGAGGCTCTTCAGGATATCAAGGCGGAGCATGGATACGCTTTGCTATGGGACGCGCACTCGATCAAGAGCCACCTGCCCCGGTTTTTCGACGGCAAACTGTGGGACTTGAACCTCGGTACGAATCATGGCGCAACGTGCGCGCAAGATCTGCAAGATAGTCTCGAGGAGATCGCGGCAACCTCCGGATACAGCTATGCCATGAACGAACGGTATTTGGGCGGCCACATCACACGGCACTACGGGGATCCGGATCAGGGCATTCACGCAGTGCAAATGGAAATGTGCTGGTCGACCTACATGGAAGAAGACCCGCCCTATCGGTATCGAGATGATCTCGCGGCACAAGTTCAACCGGTCTTACAACGAATGCTGCAAACCATGCTGTACTTTCGGCCATAACGCAGCGCTCAACAGCGCCCACCAGAAACCGGTAGAATAGTTCCTGTGACATACGCCGCCTCGTCCGAACACAGCCAATAGATGCCCGCGGCGACTTCCTCAACAGTCCCAATACGCCCCAGCGGCACTTCGTGCTTGTAGGCGTCAAAGCGTTCAGCGATCTGTCCCTTCCGCGCCATGTCTGTGAGCGTATATCCCGGCGCAACGGCGTTGACGCGAATCCCCTCTTCACCGACTTCGCGCGCAAGGCCCCGGGTCAGAATATCGACGGCACCCTTGGACGCCGCATAGTCGATCCACTGATCAGGGCTTCCGGCGAGCGTAGCCGTCGATGACAGGTTCACGATACTTCCGCCGCGGCCACCGTGTTTGGTCGACATCCGTCTCACCGCCTCCCTGCACATCAAGGTTGTGCCGAGAATATTCACGCGCATCACGTCCGCGATAACGTCTGCTGACACTTCGTCGAGCCGTCGTTTGGGACCAGTAATGCCGGCATTGTTCACCAAAGCGTCGATGTAAATGCCGTCTCTATCGAATTCGGCCATCAAGGCCATGATATCGGACTCAAGGCCGACATCGCTTCTGAAACCTGACGCTCCTGTGTCCGCCATCGTTTGTTCAGCCGCTTCGGCGTCCGATACATAGGTAAAAAGCGTACGCCAACCCTCAGCGGCGAACCGATGTACCGCGGCCGCGCCAATGCCACGCGATCCGCCCGTCACGAGAACCGTTTGATTTTTCAACTATTTACTTTCGTACAACCGGTGCGCTTCTGCATCGTGGGCGTCGACTTTCCACCCGTTCTTGTGTTGCCTGTAGAACATATACAAGCAAAGCGATACCAGAACGCCCCCGATAATCGGACGCACGATTCCCGGCATCATGAACATCGGCACCGCCGCCGCACCGACCAGCAAAGGCGAATAGAACAAGGTCCATTTCTTCTTTCCGCGGTCAATCTGATACAGAGAGAAGAAAGCCGAGAACACGGCCATGATGATAAAGAACAACGACCATGGATGCGTGAAGAATGGCGCGATGTCCGTGGACAGGGCTGTGGCGCGAGACAGCCAAAGCTCCGCGATCTGACCCAATACAACCCCGAGGATCATCGGCGCCAGTGGAAACCCGAGCTTGCGCATCACGTAGCCGACGATGCCAAACCAAAAGAGGGTCCACATATCGAACGCAACATTGTTGAGCGCAAAAATACCGATCCCGCAAAACACGAGGATCACGCTCGCCAGCATGTACATTCGGACTTTCGTGACCAAAACAAACAGCCGCAAAGCCCCTGACTGCAAGAGCAGCATCATGAAATTGGCGACGAAGAACGCGATGAAGATAGCATAAGCGAGAACCGGGGCCTCGGTAATGAAATTGGGGCTCGGAACAACGTCATGAATCAACAAAGCGCCCAGCATCACAGCGGTGACAATGTCGCCCGGGATGCCCAAGGCCATCATTGTGATCAACGCGCCGCCAGCCGTCGCATTGTTCGCTGCTTCGGGCGCGACGATCCCGTCTTCGTGGCCCGTGCCGAACTTCTCCGGCGTTTTCGAGGCTTTCTTTGCTTGGTCATACGCGAGAATGTTCGAAATCGCGCTGCCCGCGGCCGGCAGAATACCGGTGAACACTCCGATCAACGAAGACCGGATTAAATTGCCCCATCGCTTAAGAACCATGACGGCCGCTTTTCGATGTTCAACTCGAACACTGACGTCACCGGTTTCCGTCAATGCTTTCTTAGCCCGGACTTGATCTTCGATATCCGTCAACAACTGCGAAAAGGCAAACAGGCCGATCAATACGGGCAGGAACGAAAAGCCCTGCTTGAGAGCGTCAGATCCGAAATTGAACCGGGCAACGCCATTGATACTGTCCTCACCGATGCAGGCGACGAGGAGCCCAAATGCCCCTGCCAGCAATCCCTTGACCAGATTCTCGCCGGCCAGGCTGGCCGCGATGGTGAGAGCGAAAATAATCAGTGAAAAGTAATCCCAGGGCTGAAACTCCAGCCCAATCCGCGCGAGCTGTGGTGCGATCGTTACCAACAAGATCGCGGAAATGATCCCACCGAAAAATGATGACCATACGCCGAGCCCAAGCGCCAAGCCCGGCTTGCCGTTTCGCGCCATGGGAAAACCATCGAACGTGGTGGCCACGGAACTTGGTGTGCCGGGTATACCAATCAAAATCCCTGACATGAGGCCACCCGAAAGGCCGCCGACGAATACTCCAATCATCGTCGCCAAACCTTGCGCAGGCGGCATACCGAACGTGAACGGCAGCGTCAGGACAATCGCCATGGCGATCGTGAAGCCGGGGATCGCACCAGCGATTAGGCCGGCGACGGTGCCAATCGCCATCAGAAACAGCGTTTGGATGGTCGCTAGTTCGTAGAAAGCGGCAATGATGTTCTCAATGACCATGTACCGCTCCTAAAACCCGGAAAAGAACATGCTGGGCGGCATGATCACACGTAGTGCAAACGTGAAGATCGACCACATGCCACCGATTGAGACGATCGCAATGACGGCATGGATGGCTATGTCACGCGGCGTTCGATCTCCAAGGATATTCAACAACATAAAGACCAAGAGTATGCCGCCGATCAACATGCCGAAAATAGGCAACGTCAGAAGAAAAACGAGATATAGCGCGAAGCACCAAATCGGATTGCGATAAGTTCTGAGCCATCGGCCGATACTGAAGGGCTCATCTGGCGGCGGACCAGCGCCCTCTCGGATGCTTTGAAATAAATAAATGGCCGTCAAAACATACAGGATCGCGAGAACGCCCTTGGGCCAGACGTTCGCCTCCATCGTGCCGTATTCCACGATGCGAATGTCGAAACTCGCCCAGAGAAAGACCGACCAAACGATCAGCAAAAACATCGCGATAATCGTATCGCGGTTCAAACGGCCCATACCGGATCCCCCAAGTGATCGAAATCGGGGTGGCGACTACATGTCACGATACCGCCACCCCGTTCTCCGTCTCGGATTATTTCCGATACATGCCGATCTTGATGGCGACTGCTTCATGCGCCTTGTATTGCTCGTCGAACCACTTGGCGTAGTCCTCTGGCCCCTGCCATTTCACGAGCGTTCCCTTGGCATCCAGTTGCTCGATCAGTTTCGGATGCTCCGCAGCCTGTTTGAGAATCTGCGACCAATGATCGATCTTGTCTTTCGGCGTGCCTTTCGGCGCGACGATGCCACGATCGAGCGAATAGGTCATATCGATGCCGAGCTCTTTCAACGTTGGAAGGTTCGGCAAATGCTTGGACCGCTCTTCACCCGCAAACGCATAGGCCTTCAAGGTGCCGGCATCGACGTGCTTGCGCGCCGCCGCGAGGTTGATCCCACCGAGATCGATGGTGTTCGCCAGCAAAGCGGTCATGCGCTGCGCTGTCCCGTCGAACGGCACGTACTTGAACTTCATGCCGGTGTTTTCTTCGAGAAGCAGGTACATAAACTGACTGGTGGAACCGAAAGTTGCCCCGGCCGTCACCTTCTCAGGATTCTTGACGGCGTATTCTTTGAGCTCGGCCATCGTATTCCACGGGTTCGCCGCCGACCCGCCGAAGATCTCCGGCGTATGCGTGAGATTGGCGACCATATCGAATGCCGTGTGGTTGAACTCGACACGTCCATTGAGGAAGCTCACCAATGCACTTTGGTGAATGGCGAACAACGTGCAGCCATCCGGCTTGGAATCCTTCGCCTCTTTCGCGCCTTTGTTGCCGCCTTGTCCGGGAATCGTGACCACTTGGATCTTCGGCTCGGCGTTGAGCTCATTGTTCACAATGTTCTCGAAGATGTTGAAGATCACCGACGTGCCGCCCCCGGCACCCCATGGAACAATCAACTTCGCCGTCGAACACGAGAAGTCCGGCGCGGCGTAGCTTTTCGTCGGCATTGCAACCGACGCGGCAACAACTGCGGCGGCGGCGAAGCCGCCCAGAATCATATTTCGCATAAAACGCTCCCTGTTTGATGTGTTTACTCGGACCGATTTGGAATGTCGGTTTCTCGTTCGTCACAAAACCTTAGCGTAGCTTTTTTTGATGAGAAAGGCCGATCCGCGTTTTCCATGCCGGAAACCGATGTGTATTGTGCACCGCTTAAGTTCAAAAATTGCGGCATTCGACCGCGAGAGGAGACACACCATGCGCGATTTCGAGAAACCGGGCCGGTCGCCAGCCCATGGCAAGGACGGCATGGTCGCAACTTCGCACGCGCTCGCGACCGCGGCCGGTCTCGACATCCTTCGGCGGGGCGGCAACGCCATGGATGCAGCTGTCACCGCCTGCGCCGTCCAATGCGTGGTCGAGCCGGAGTCGACAGGCATTGGTGGTGACAATTTTTGTCTCTACGCACCCGAGGGGCGCATCAATGACATGGTCGCCTTCAACGGGTCGGGCCGCGCGCCGGCAGCCGCCACGGTCGACTGGTATCAATCGCAAGGAATCACAAACATCGAACGGCAGTCTGCCCACGCCGTGATCGTTCCCGGCGTCATCGATGCATGGGAAACGCTTGTTCGCGATCACGGGACGATGGACCTCGGTGAACTGTTGCAACCCGCCATCGCCTACGCGCGTGATGGCTATCCTGTCGCGTCCCGTGTCGCTTCTGATTTCGCAAGCCAAGCGCACTTGCTCGCGAACGACGAAGGTGCCGCTCGAGTTTTCATGCCAGGCGGCCAAACCCCAGCAGTGGGCGAGATGCATCACCAGCCGGAACTCGCCACCACACTTGAGAAAATCGCCAAGCACGGTCGAGACGCTTTCTACACGGGCGACGTTGCGGACGATATCGTGGCGTTCCTGCAATCGAAGGGTGGCCTACACACGTTTGACGACTTCAAGAACGCGAAAGGCGACTACGTCACCCCGATTTCGACGAACTATCGGGGCTACGACATCTATGAATGCCCGCCGAACGGCCAGGGCGTGATCGCCTTGTTGCTTTTAAACATGTTCAAGGACGTTGCCGTCGACGGCGTCGATCCGATTTCCGTAGAGCGGCTGCATCGCGAGATCGAGTACGGCCGCCTCGCCTATCAGGACCGCAATGTCTATGTCGCCGACCAGGACCAAAGCAACGTCCCTGTCGATTGGCTGCTCTCCGACGCGCATGCCAAGGAGTTGACTTCCCACTTCGATCCATCGCGCGCTATGGACCCGCTTCCACCCGTATCGATGCCAACGAACGAGAGCACAGTTTACATCTCTGTAGTGGACAAGGACCGGAACGCCTGCAGCTTTATCAACACCCTCTTTTCCAACTTCGGGTCGGTGCAGATGGCGCCTAAATCCGGCGTCATGCTCACCAATCGGGCGCAAGGATTTACGCTCGAACCTGGGCATCTGAACTGTATCGCGCCAAACAAGCGTCCGCTGCATACGATTATCCCCGGCATGGTCGGCGATGGGGACCGCGCCGTCATGCCTTTCGGCGTCATGGGCGGACAGTATCAATCCTTCGGGCACATGCAGTTCCTGACGAAGCTCTTCGACTTCGGCATGGACGTTCAAGAATGCCAGGATGCACCGCGCGTCTTCCCCATCGCAGGCTCAATGGACGTCGAAGTCGAGGGCACCGTGCCGGAGTCCGTCGTCGACGGATTGCGGGCATTGGGCCACAACCCCATCAAGCCGGCAAAGCCAATCGGCGGCAGTCAGGCGATCTGGATCGATTGGGAGACCGGCATCCTCACCGGCGGTTCGGAACCCCGCAAAGACGGTTGTGCGATCGGCTACTAAGGCAACGACTAGAACAGCCCTTCGATATCACCTTTCGCATTGAGGCGGATGTTCTCGGCCGACGGTCGGCGCGGCAATCCGGGCATGGTCATGATCTCGCCGGTGATGGCGACGATGAATTCGGCGCCGGCGGCCAATCGCACCTCGCGAACGGCGACGATGTGGTCGCTGGGCGCTCCCTTCAGATTGGGATCGGTCGAAAATGAATACTGCGTCTTTGCGATACACACCGGCAGGTGCCCGTATCCCTCTGCTTCCCATTCACGGAGCTGATTGCGGATTTTCATGTCAGCGGCCGCTTCACTGCCTGCATAGATCTTTTTGACGACCGTATCGATCTTTTGGAACAAGGGCATATCATCGGGGTAGAGCGGCTTGAATTTGGATTTGCCGGCGTCGACCAAATCGACGACATGCCGGGCCAGTTCTTCAGTGCCCTTCGAGCCGTCAGCCCAATGAGTACAAACAATCGCTTTGACGCCTAGTTTCTTACAGATCGTTTGTATCTGTTTGACCTCGGCATCGGTATCGGATGTGAACCGATTGATCGCCACCACCGGCGGCACGCCAAACTTCTTAACATTCAAGATATGTCGTTCCAGATTTGCGCACCCTGATTTCACAGCTTTGACGTTTTCTTTTGCCAGCTGATCTTTCGCGACCCCACCGTGCATCTTGAGCGCGCGAACCGTCGCCACAACGACAGCGGCGGCGGGTTTCAGACCTGCTTTTCGGCATTTGATGTCGAAGAACTTCTCGGCCCCCAAATCGGCACCGAAGCCCGCCTCGGTGACGACATAGTCGGCGAGTTTTAGAGCGGTCTTGGTCGCCATGACCGAGTTACAACCATGTGCGATATTCGCGAACGGTCCCCCGTGAATAAAGGCCGGGTTGTTTTCCAGCGTTTGCACCAGGTTCGGCATCAACGCATCCTTCAGCAACACAGCCATGGCGCCCGACGCCTTGAGCTGCTTGGCCCGAACCGGTTTACGATCCCGCGTATAGCCGACCACGATATTGTCGATCCGGCGTTGCAAGTCCTTTAGATCAGTCGCCAAACAGAAGATCGCCATGATCTCTGACGCAACCGTAATGTCGAAACCGGCTTCGCGCGGAAAACCGTTAGCGACGCCCCCGAGGGACGAGGCGATCTCACGGAGCGCGCGGTCGTTCATATCCAGAACCCGCCGCCAGGTAATACGCCGGACATCCAGGATAGGATTCCCACCCCAATAAATGTGGTTGTCGACCATCGCCGAAAGCAAATTATGCGCCGCGCCGATGGCGTGAAAATCGCCGGTGAAGTGAAGGTTGATGTCCTCCATCGGTACCACCTGCGCATATCCACCGCCGGCGGCGCCGCCCTTCATGCCAAAGCAAGGGCCAAGCGACGGTTCGCGAATGCAGATCGCAGCGTTCTTACCGATTGCGTTCAATCCGTCGCCAAGACCGACTGTCGTCGTCGTCTTTCCCTCCCCCGCCGGGGTCGGCGTTACGGCGGTGACGAGGATCAGTTTACCGTCACGCTTTCGCTGCAGCGATTTGATGAAATCGTAATCGACCTTCGCCATGTGATGGCCATGGCGTAAGAGTGACGGTTCCGGAATACCGAGCTTGCCGCCGATCTCGGCAATAGGTTGCATGCGTGCCGCACGGGCAATTTCTATATCCGATTTCGCCATCTTTCCCCCCAGCGAACCAGGCTACATCCATGCGGATACCGTAGGTGCCGAGAACCGCTCAAACTAATCCAAGCACGCCCACAAATTCGTCAAATCCGACACGATGGCGCGATGATTGTTTCACCGAGATCAGTGCATTGGCCCCTGTCGCTCGTCAGTCGGTTCGATCTCGATCTCGTCGTTGCACAATCCCGCCTGATGCAAAACCATGCGCCAGGTGCCTCTCTCCATGACAAAGGCGTTGGTCGCGGCCAATGTGGTTGAGTTGAAGGTCTCGAAGCAGGTCACCAGAGCCACCGGTCCCCCAGCGACAACGACCGCCGAATGCATGCGCATTTTCGACACGCCGGGGTCCGAGAGGATCTGCTGCCAACTTGAGATTATTTTCTGGCGGTCATAAAGCGGCGGATTGCCTGGATGGATGCACGCCACGTCACATGCTTCCGCCCACAGATCGGCCATCGCATCGGCGTCCCCCGACGCGAAGGCAGCGTAAAAGGCCTCGTTCGCAAACAAAATCATGTCGGTCGTCGAACCGCTCATGCGGCATGCATACCACTAAGCGTTTTGCCGGGCGCAATGACATCGGGATCGATCTGAATTTCGATCAACGTCATGGCGTCGGATTTCAGCGCCTCCTCGAAAGCCGGGGCGAACTGATCCGTGTCGGTTACCAGATACCCTTTGCCGCCGTATGCTTCGCAAAGAGCCGGGAAATCCGGGTTTACCAACGTCGTCGCAACAACCCGGTCGGGGTACTTGCCTTCTTGATGCATCCGTATCGTCCCGTACATCCCGTTGTTGACGACGATGAAAATCACGTTGGCACCGAATTGCGCTGCTGTGCCCAACTCCTGGCAATTCATCTGAAAACAACCATCGCCTGAAAACGACACAACGACCCGGTCCGGCTCGGATATCTTGGCCGCGACGGCCGAGGGCACACCGTACCCCATAGCGCCTGACGTCGGTGCGAGCTGGGTTCGTGGCTGCCGGTACCTGTAATACCGATGCACCCACGCGGAATAATTGCCTGCACCATTTGTAACGATCGCATCGGCCGGCAGCTTCTCGCGGATGGTTTGCATGATGGCGCCCATTTCAACGGCGCGAGCGCCAATTTCGGGCGTCGAAGCGGCCATGTATTCGTCATGGGATTTGGCGGCATCGGATGCCCAGGCACCACTGTCGACGGGCTCCATGTCGGCGCACGCCTCCAAGAAAGCCGTGACATCCGCGTGAATGGGCAAATCCGCGGCATAAACGCTGTTCAGTTCTTCTCCGGATGGGTGAACGTGCACCAATTGCTGAGCGGGATGCGGCGACGCAAGGAGCGTATAACCACCGGTCGTCATCTCACCCAGCCTGGGACCGACCACGATGAGCGGGTCGGCAGACATCACCCGCTCGACCAGCGCCGGATCGCACCCTATCCCCACGTGTCCGGCATACAGCGGATGCTCATTGTCGAAACTATCCTGCCGTCGGAATGCCGTCGCGACCGGGACATCGTTGGCTTCGGCAAACTGGGTCAGAGCAATGCTTGCTTCAGGGGTCCACCCGCCACCGCCTGCAATGACGAGCGGCCGCGTCGCCGATGAAAGCCGGTCGCGAAACGCGGCGATGTCCGCGTCGGCAACGCCGGGTCGGGCCACGGTGACGGCTTTGGTCTCGGGGGCTTCAACCTCCTGGGTAAGCATATCCTCGGGCAACGCCAGCACGACCGGGCCGGGCCGGCCCGCCATTGCGGTTTGGAATGCGCGGCTCATGTATTCGGGCACCCGGGACGGATCTTCGATTTCCGCGACCCATTTCGCCATCTGACCGAACATGCGCCGGTAATCAACCTCTTGGAATGCTTCGCGATCTCGTTGATCGCGCGCGACTTGGCCGATCAAAACGATCATAGGGGTGGAATCTTGGAAGCCCGTATGAACGCCAATAGAGGCATTTGTCGCACCGGGTCCGCGGGTGACCATCAAAATACCTGGTCGGCCCGTCAGTTTTCCATGGGCCTCTGCCATGTTGGCCGCGCCACCTTCTTGTCGACAAATCACCGTCTGGATCTGGTTCGACGCATCATACATGGCGTCCAGTACCGCCAGATAGCTCTCACCTGGCACGCAGAAAATTCGGTCGACACCATTCGCGACGAGCGCTTCCACCACCATTTGTCCACCGGTTCGCATTGCAATCCTCCCCCAAAAACCGTGTCATCATCATTGACCGGGCATGGCTTGGCAATGCGTTTTGCGTGGCCTGAAAAGGGTGACGGGGTGCATCTAGATCGCCATAATCAAGTTAGCTGTGGTCCTGCCACGCAAGGAGACGATTTGACCCATGAGAATGATCATCGCCGTCATCAAGCCATTTAAGCTCGAGGCAGTCCGGGCCGCCTTAACAGACATCGGCGTCGAGGCCATGACGGTCAGTGAAGCGAAGGGCTTTGGGCGGCAAAAAGGCCAGACCGAGGTCTACCGCGGCGCCGAATACACGGTGGAGTTCATCCCAAAGATCAAAATCGAGATTGCGGTCGAAGACGACCGCGTCGAGCGCATCGTCGAGACGATCAAGGATGCTGCCCATACGGGCAAGTTCGGCGACGGCAAAATCTTCGTCACCAACCTGTCGGAAGCGGTTCGCATCCGCACCGGCGAAACGGGGAGCGCCGCGGTTTAGTGTCCACCGCAGGCGTCTGCAGAAGCTCCTTTTCCATCGCAACCGACCCGGCGATCAGATTCGCGCGACGCATCAATCAACCCTCGTAACAACCGGCCAAGCGCGCCCGTTGCTGAACCAGCGCAAGGACAGTATCCAACGTCGGCGTTGCAACGTCAGTCAGCCGACCCAGCTCGGCAACCGCAGCGACAAGGGCGTCAATCTCCATCGGGCGTCCGCGTTCGAGATCCTGAAGCATCGATGTGCGATGCGCGCCGACGGCTTCGGCACCCGCGATCCGCTTCTCGACATCGATGGCGAACTTGACGCCTAACGCTTCGCCCACGGCTTGAGCTTCCAGCATGATCGCTTTGACTTGTGCGCGGACCTTTGGATCGGTGCACATCTGTTCGACCGTTGCTCCTGTCAGGGCGCTGATCGGGTTCAGCGAACAGTTCCCCCATAGCTTCACCCATATCTCGTCACGAAGTCGCGGTCGGACGGGCGCCCGCAGCCCGGCGTCCCTCAATAACGATGACAAAAGCTGCGCGCGGTCCGATTTCTCACCTGACGGTTCACCGATGGAAAAGCGGTCGCCCGAAAGATGCTTGATTACGCCCGGCTCGCGCACATCCGCCGCAGGATAGACGACGCAACCCATTGCCCGCTCCGGTCCGATGCCGTCCCAAATCACGTTGCCGGGATCGACGGTCTCCAGTCTTTTTCCCTCGTACGGGCCATCGAGCTTGTGGAAATACCACCAGGGAACGCCGTTGATGGCAAAAACGACAGCCGTTTCCTTGCCAAGCAACGGTTGCATCGCCGTAACCACACCGGGGACCGAGTGCGCTTTCAACGTAACGATAACGAAATCCTGCTCACCCAGTTCGGCGGGATCATTGCTTGCGTTGACGCCAATCGCCTCGCGGCCCTCTTCTGATTCCAAGATCAGTCCGTTGGTCTGCATCGCCTCGAGATGCGGTCCACGGGCAACCAGCGAGACGTCTGCCCCGGCCTTGGCCAACATCGCGCCCATGAAACCGCCGATCGCGCCGGCGCCATAGATACAAATACGCGCAGTCATGAGTTCGTCAGCCCGAGCTTGTCGGCGAGGCCAATGCGCTGGAGCTTCCCTGTCGCTCCCTTGGGAATCTCGTCACGGAAAATGATCTGCCGAGGGACCTTGAAATCGGCCAGTTTTTCAGCAGCAAAGGCACGTAGTTCGTTTTCCGTCGCCTCGGCGCCTTCGTCCAGCACGACGACCGCGGCAACATCCTCACCCAGCTTTTCATGGGGCAGCGCAAAGGTGACAATCTGGGCGACGGCCGGGTGCGCCTGCAGCACGTCATCCACCTCACGCGGCGCGATTTTCTCGCCACCACGATTGATGATCTCTTTCAACCGACCCGATATCGTCAAATAGCCGTCCGGGTCGATGAAACCTTGGTCGCCGGTTCGAAACCATTCGCCATGGAACGCCTCTGCGTTGGCGCTGGGATTATTCTCGTAACCGGAAAAAACGTTGGGTCCTTTGATGCAGATTTCGCCGGTTTCGCCGGTTGAGAGGATATCGCCTGACTCGGACAGGATTTCGACCTCGGGCCCCGCCGCGACACCGACCGTACCGGCCTTCCGTGCTTTGGGCGGCAACAAGTTCGAGGCCATTTGGTGCGACGCTTCGGTCATGCCATAGGCTTCGATGACCGGGCAGCCGAAGACCGCTTCCAATTCCGACATGACCGGCGGCGGTAAAGACGAAGACGATGAACGGGCAAATCGTAAACGCATTCCATCGACGATGTCGGCGTTCCGTCCGGCACGCGCCAAAATCGCCTGATGCATGGTCGGCACAGCGGTGTACCACGACGGGTCGATGTCCTTGAACCATTGAAAAATCTTGAGCGCATTGAAACCGGGCGTGCAGACAACCGATGCACCCGCTGCGACCGAGGCGAGCATCGATGCGATCAGGCCGTGAATGTGGAACAGCGGCATGATGTTCAACCCGATGTCTTCGGCGCTTAGTGCCAGTGTATCGCGGATGTGTTCTGCAGATGCGGCAAGGTTTTGATTGAGCAACGGAACCACCTTCGGTCGAGAAGTGGTTCCAGATGTGTGTAGAACCAACCCCTCGTCCGTCGCCTGCGAGAAACCCGGCGTCTCCGTCGACGCTTGGGCGTCATTGTCGGACGACAGAACGAAATACCCTGCACGCGCACCATCGGGAACATGGAGTTCGATCAGCGGCACACCCAAGGTCTCTGCAACGGCGCGCGCGGGGGTATCGTCACCCGCGAGGACAAACAAAGCAGACGCACGCAAATCACTGAGATAAAACTCGAACTCTTCGGCACGGTATGCCGGGTTGAGGGGCGCCGCAGAGACGCCTGAGCCGGCCGCCAGAAAAGCCGCCGCCATTTCCGGCCCATTCGGGAGCACCATCGCCACCCGGTCGCCTCGACCGATACCGCGGTCGTTGAGAAAAGACCCCGTATCGCGCGACAGCTGCAGCAAATCACCGTATGTCATCGGGTCGCGCCCGGGAGCGCCAATGACCGGGGCAGTTGTCGCTTGTCCCGCAATTAACTCGTGGATCGTATTCACCGAAGTTCCTCCCTACTGTGCCGCCAGCATAGAAAGCCACTCCGTTCGGTTCAAACGCAGAGACGTCGGCGCGTTCAAGCGCTGTGATTGTTCTATGACATCCAGAACGAAGGATTGCGCTTAAACGGGATTAGGGATCAGATGCTGCATTGCATCATTCTTGTTGCGGTGCAAATTCATCGCCCTTACATGAAACGGGATATTACCAATATGCTCGACGGAAAACGCGGCCTCATCATTGGCATCGCCAATGACCAATCCATTGCTTACGGCTGCGCCCGGGCATTTCGTGCCGCCGGTGCCGAATTGGCCATCACGTACCTAAACGAAAAAGCGCGCCCACACGTGGAACCACTAAGTGAAGAGCTCGGTGCGGAGATTTTCCTGCCGTGTGACGTTCGCGAGAAGGGGCAGGTCGGAGAGCTCTTTGAGGCCCTTGAAGAACGGTGGGGGAAACTCGACTTCCTTTTGCATTCCGTCGCTTTTGCGCCGCGTGAAGATCTGCACGGCCGGGTCACGGATTGCTCACGAGAGGGGTTCGACATGGCGATGAATGTCTCATGCCACTCTTTCATTCGCATGGCGCGTTACGCCGAGCCATTGATGCGCGACGGTGGCGCTTTGATGACCATGAGTTACTACGGTGCGGAGAAGGTCATCGATAATTACAATCTCATGGGTCCTGTCAAAGCGGCATTGGAGGCGAGTGTCCGGTATATGGCGGTGGAGTTGGGGAAACAGAACATCCGCGTATACGCCGTTTCACCCGGCCCCCTGCTGACCCGCGCGGCCTCCGGCATCGACCGGTTCGATGAATTGATGGACGCTGCCGCCCACCGTGCCCCGAGACACGCCTTGGTGACCATCGAGCAGATCGGCAACGTCGCGGCATTCCTGGCAAGCGATGCCGCTGACGGTATGACCGGCAACGTCGTTTATGTGGATAATGGGTTTAACGTCACCGGCTGAGCGAAGCACCCTGCGAGACATAGTCATTGCCGTTACCGAACCGTCACCTGTAAGACAAAGGGGTGTTTCGAAACAGCGGTTGGTTCTTATGCGTCCCGGCGATCCCGCCATTTTCATCAACGCCTCGGTCCGGTAACGGACGCCACACCAAATGACCTGGATATTGATCATGCTTACCGGTCTTGGCGCGGGAACGCTCGCCGGCATCATCGGGTTCGGCGGCACCACTATTTTGATGCCGATACTTGTGCTGTCGTTTGGCCCGAAAGCGGCGGTGCCAATCATGGCGATCGCGTCGATCCTCGGGAATTTATCACGTATCGCCGTATGGATGTCCGTCATCAATTGGCGGACAGTTGCCGCATACTGCGTCACCGCGATCCCGGGTGCCGCGCTTGGTGCGCGCGTCATGGTCGAACTAAATCCGATCATTCTGGACGCCATTCTCGGCGTCTTTTTCATCGCCATGGTGCCGTTACGTCGATGGTTCGCGCAAAAAGGATGGGCGATCAGCTATCTCGGCATGGCGGTTGTCGGTGGAGTGATCGGTTTTCTGACCGGCATCGTCGCTAACACCGGCCCGATCAACACACCGTTCTTTTTGGCCCATGGTCTTACCAAAGGCGCGTTTATCGGTACTGAAGCGTTGAGTTCGCTCGCCATGTTCACGTCGAAATCGATCACGTTTCGCGAACTCGGCGCCTTGCCGAACGAGATCGTCATCAACGGCCTGATCGTCGGATCTTCCTTGATGGCAGGCTCTTGGATCGCAAAGCGCTTCCTGATCCATATGGACGAGCGGCGCTTTCACGGTTTGATGGACGTTTTGTTGTTTGTTGCAGGCGGCGCCATGCTCGTCGGCGCCTACCTGCAGTTCAACAGCTAATCATCCCGCTTGCTGCCAAATGGGCGCTTATTTCAATCCCATGCAATTTGCATAGTAGGTAACGGTCCCCGGCCAGTCGGAGAATATACCTTCGATGCCGACATCCTGCGCCAGCACATGCAGGAGCTCATACAAGACCCCATCGCTGTTCGTCACGTCCTTTATGGTTTGATAGTACCAACCGCCGCCGTTCACGAGCGGCGGTGAGCGCTCGATCGTCCACGTGATGATCTTCAGTCCAGCATCCCGGGCAGCGTGCGCATACGGAGAAGGAACGATTTCACCGTTCTCGACCGTCACCAGCATCCACATCGGGGGCGCGATGTAATTCACGCCTTTGGATTTGAGCTCCGCCATCGAGATGTCATAGGTCGCAGGATCCATCGGATCGAAACCATCAAGATTGTAACGGCCGTCCAAGTAGACCGCTTGCCGACCGAACGCCGGCTCGTTTTGGATCCAGTAGAGGACGTCTTCGAGGTTAAAGGACTGGGGCCATACATCTTCGGGCGGCACCCCGGCGGCTTTGTATTCATCGATGAGCTTTTGTGCGTAATCCGCCTGGCTAAAGCCATCGAATGGCATCTCGACCGAAGGTGTCTTGAGTTCAGGCGTAAACTTGGCACCAAGGCTACGGAAAAGTTCGATGGATTCGGCGTGGGTCATCAACGTGCCGACGCCGGTCGAATACAGGTCGGTGCGCCAATTGGCCGTGCCGTCCATGTATTCATCGACCGTCGTCCCCGATCTGTTAGCGGCATCCATTTTCCCAGTGAGCGTCCGATACTCGGCAAGAGTGATCTCGCTGGTCCGGCATTCCGCTGCCGCAGGTGTGTCGCCATCCGCGGGTGCAAATGGTGTGACGCACGTTTCGGCAAGCGGGGTCTTCAAGATATTGGTCGTCGTATGAAGGTCGTTCTGCGCATGGCGACAGACCAATTCCTTATCCTTCGTAAAGGTGACGTCGCATTCGAGAATACCGGCACCCATGCGTGCAGCCGCTTTGTTGGATTCGACCGTATGTTCCGGGAACAGGAGCGGGGCACCTCGGTGCCCGATCGAAAACTCCGACGGGGTCATGGTGCGATCGGAGCACGACAGAAGCCGTTGTTTCAATGGCCCGTCTTTCATCTGGTCGATCAAGTAGTAGGGTCGTGGACCAACTTCGACGACAGCCGCGGATGCAGACATCGAGATCGCGAAGGCAGCCATCACCACAGCCGCGGCAATTCTTGTTTTCATTTCCTGTCCCTCTCTTCAGCACATCAAAACGCTGGAAATCAACGAACCCCACAGCCGTGAACGCACCATGACATACGGATTAATGTTCCATGATGACCAACCGATGGCATTCGGGTCGGGTTGTCTCGAAAGGCGCGTTTGCGGCGACACCTTATGACCGTAGGATATGGCGTGTACAAATGGACAGAGAAAATCGTGAAATGACGCTGCGCCTCTCCCTTGCGACTTGGGATCACGACCGTGCCCTTCCGCTACATGATGGAACGGTCTCAATTCCCGGAATCGTTTTGGAGTCGCATATAGCGACGACTGGCGATTTGTTTCCTCTCGCCGTCGGCGCTGCGCCGTACGATATCTCAGAATTATCCTTTGCGAGCTACTTGATACAGGTATCGAAGGGAGAAAGCGCATATATCGCCCTACCGGTTTACCTGTCGCGGGCGTTCCGGCACGGCGCCATTTACGTGCGCAATGACCGCGGGATCGACACGCCAAAAGACTTGAACGGCAAAACGGTGGGCATCCCCGAATACGCAATGACCCTCGCCGTTTGGGTTCGCGGTCTCCTCACCGACGAGTATGGTGTGAACCTCGCATCGATGCGCTACCGAACGGCCGGCCTAAACGAGCCCGGCCGTGTTGAGCGTCTTTCCCTGGACCTCCCCTCAGAAATCGATCTGCAGCCATTGGGTGCCGGTAGGACCCTCAACGCCTGCTTACTGAGTGGCGAACTGGATGCGGTGATCGCTCCCAATCAGCCCCGATCGTTCCTGGACGGCCACCCCGAGATACGTCGGCTTATCGAACCGGCGATGCCCGTCGAGCAAGCGTACTTCGAGAAAACGGGTATCTTTCCGATCATGCACATCGTCGGTGTCCGCAAGACGCTCGCTGACGAGCACCCCGATCTATGCCGACACCTTTATCACGGCTTTATTGACGCCAGGACCATCGCCATGCAACGCGTGAAGGACGTCGCCGAGGGATCTTCGACCAGGATCATGTCGCCCTGGTTTGCAGACGCATACGAAACGGCACGATCCACGATGGGTGCCGACTACTGGCCATACGGCATCGACAAGAACCGTACCGCCTTGGAGACCATGTGCCGGTACATGCATCAGCAACATCTGACATCTCGGCATCTCCCACTCGAAGATTTTCTCGTAGACGTTTAATCGAAATACGGTCCGTGGTCGTGGCCTTACGTCACGTGTAAACCTTTTCTTCATATCTTTGGGGCGAGATTGGCCGGTTGCTGAGCAGAAAGGACCGGGTATGCCGCTAACGCGAAGCGTCGTCGATGCGCTCCCAGAGAAGGATCGCGAAGAGCTTGCCTGTTGGGCTGCGATGGCGGGCATGAGTCCCGAAGCCTACCTTGAGGCGTGCATCAAAAAAGGCCATCAAATCCTTGGGCGTGAAGTACTTGAGATACCAGGAACCTCACAAAGCGGGCCTATGATCTCACGCAAAACGGCCTAATCCCCCCAGACTTCGGAGTCCCTCAAAGGGATGTTCGATGTCTAGAATTTCTTGCTGGAACGAACAATCAAATCGGTTCTCTATGTGTCTCTACTCGTGTAGAAAGAGATGGGAAACCTTTTAATTTCATTTCAATTGATTGATATTCATTTGAGCGCTAAAAAATTTCGACTAGATAAATAAAAATATAGGTATTTTTTTACTTTCTAAAATCACTTTATAATTCTCCAGAGGATTTGATGGAATTCCAATCCTTTAATTTCTTGGCGATATTGCTGCCAGTAACATTTGTTATACACTATTTTTCTGGAACGATTAGCTTAAGAAACTCTGTTCTTACCTGTGCCAGCTATGCGTTTTATTCATGGGGCAATCCTTATTTTGCTCTACTCCTTCTCTCTTCGACGTTAACAGATTTCTACATTGGTCAATCTATAGACTCTGCCAGAAAAGAAGAAATCGATCGTGCACGCGCGTCGAAAGCAAAAAAAGTTACTCTGCTAATTGTCAGCTTAGTCATCAATTTGGGGATGTTATTTTGCTTCAAGTATTGGGATTGGATCGTAACTAGAGAACTTTACGGCATAGATTTCTCACCATTGAGGCACGGCATTGATGTGCCACCAGGTATATCTTTCTATACGTTTCAAACATTGAGCTACACCATAGACATCTATCGGGGTCGGATCCGCTCAGAAAAGAACATCTCCAACTATCTTCTTTACGTTTCATTCTTTCCGCAATTGATAGCAGGTCCAATTGAACGCGCAGCGAGTCTGCTTCCGCAAATAACAAGATTTCGGCCAAATGTCAGTCATCGCGTTGTTTCGTCTGCATTAACGCTCATTTTTTGGGGATTGTTTAAGAAGGTCGTAATCGCTGACAACATTGGGCTCGTGGTGGAGCGCGCTGACAACTCACTCCATGTTCCAGGTGCTGGAGTTGTCGTTGTGCTAGGGTTTTGTCTGCAAATATACTGCGACTTCAGTGCTTACTCGGACATTGCTCGTGGTCTTGGCCGTCTTTTCGGCATCAGGCTCCGGCGGAATTTCCTCACTCCTCTCTTCGCTACAAGCCCAAGCGACTTTTGGCGACGATGGCATATATCCTTGTCTACATGGATCAGAGATTATTTGTACATTCCGCTTGGCGGCAATCGTCGAAATCTACTGAGAAACACTTTTAACGTGCTGTTTACGATGTCCATCATGGGAATGTGGCATGGCGCAAGTAAGTACTTTTTGTTTTGGGGAATCTATAACGCCCTCTTAATCCTGTTTTATCGCATTTTTCCGATTGATAAATATCTCGCGAGCCGACTTGGCCAGCGAGCCGGCACGATAACAGCAATAGCTATCATGTTTATGCTGATGCAGCCGGGGTGGCTTCTTTTCTTTGTTCGCGACAATGCTCACCTGCATGGACTGATCGGCAGCATAGCGGGCCTATCGCTCTTTGTCGGTGATGCCACGTTTTTTGATAGTGAACTCTATGCCCAGTTTCGGATTTTGGCGATCTTCTATCTGGTTATCATCGTTACCGACTACATAGGATACAGGAAAGACCGTGAGTTTGCAGAGTTACTGCTGTTTGTGCGTCCGGAGATCAAGCTGTTGATTTTCATATTGCTGACATACGGCTTTATTTGGTTCTACCCAACCCGTACTTTTGAGTTCATATATTTTCAGTTCTAAGGTTTTCAGCTCTTCATGCGAGCTTACTTCATCGTTCTATCTATTATCGCAATCGCTCTTATTGAGCTTGTGCAGTTACCTTTTCTCAATCTCCACGAGGATTTCGGTGAAACACAGGCGTATTCAATGAGCCCATCTGGCGTTGACGCGGCGTTAGGTAAGAGAGTCCCCGCTCATGTTAACGTCATACACGACAAGACGCATGCCTTACGGGAACTGAATGCTGAGATCATTCAGGTCGGAGACTCGTCAGGTTTTTTTGGGGTGCGACCGTTGGTGGTTGAACAGCGCATTCGGCCGTTTACGTACGTTAACTTGAGCTGCTGCGCCAACACAGGATGGCCTGGTTACTATGAAATCGCGAAGTATCACCTCAGACGGAATACCAACATTCGATTGCTGGTTGTTTATGTTACTCCTTACACCCCGCCGAACCTTTGGGCAGCGGGAATGAGAGATGAGCTGGCGAGGTATTTCCACAACCCGGGATCACGTGGTTTCGACACGCTCGCAGACTATTTTCCATCTATTAGGTACAGGGAACTCATAAATGGGATATTGCTTTCGGGAGTGCAAAGAAAGGATGAGAAAGGCGACATAACATCAGAACTACTTGGAAAGATCGGGGTCAGTAGCGACGACGTTGACGACTTCTTCAATGAAGCCGTGTCCCAAGGCCACTCACTGAAAAGAATATTTGAAGATGGCCGAGGGTGGCTTCCGTACGACGCCAAAGAACCCATAAAGAAGGTACACCGCGCAGAATGCGGGCCAGTTATCGTGAGTTCTTACTGGCGAGAGGATAAATACGATCAGCCATTGGACTACTACATACAATTGTTTAACGAGCTAGCCACGGATTTCGACGTTGATGTTGTTTTTATCTTTAATCCGGTCGTCTGTGACTATGGCCGCGAGGCATCGGGAATAGCGCGCGATATAGAACGAATTGACGAAGAATTTGACCGTGTTCATTTCAATTATCCATACATTCAATCGGCCCCAGTCGACTGGTTTAGCGACATTTGGCATCTAAAGCCTGAACGGGCGGAACTTAACTCTCTTCGTGTTGCTGACATCGTCTTGAATACTCTGAAGAAACAAGACCTTCGCCGCCGGTAAAGCCGCCGATGGGTGTTTTGTCGGCAGAGACGGAATAGGACTGACGCCGGTTTCGCCTGCCCCGTCCGCTTCAAAACATTGTTTTGCAATACTTTTCGCGCAGTGCGCAGAGCGGGCCGGAGGCCTACGACCGGCTCATTCACCGGTCCATAACCAAAAAAACCCGGCCGTTTGGCCGGGCTGTTTGATGGTTGCGGGGACAGGATTTGAACCTGTGACCTTCAGGTTATGAGCCTGACGAGCTACCGGGCTGCTCCACCCCGCGTTGATCTTGTGTGTCCGGTTTTGTCCGGCGGCGTGTGTTTGGATGTGTTGAGGAACGATGTGTTTTTTTGTGCCTGTCCCGGACGCGATCCGGGATGTCATATCCTTTGAAGACCTGGCGGCGACCTACTCTCCCACACCTTAAGATGCAGTACCATCGGCGCTAAGAGGTTTCACGTCCGAGTTCGAGATGGGATCGGGTGGGGCACTCTCGCCATGACCACCAGGTCGTCGAAGGATATGAGCTCTGTGTATGCCAGTCATGCGATGCATGACGTGGCCGCTCGCCCAACCTTGTATGTTCTTGGCGGTTGGCGCGTCAGCTGTTTGGTGCACACACATGACGTATCTGTCTGGTTTATTGCGTTATGGAGTTAAGGTCCGTTTGTCCGTGCGCATGAAGCGCTCTGAAGCCTATCGAGCGATTAGTACTGGTCAGCTACACGTGTTGCCACGCTTCCACATCCAGCCTATCGACGTGGTCGTCTTCCACGGCTCTCAAGGGATACCTGGTTTTGAGGGGGGCTTCCCGCTTAGATGCCTTCAGCGGTTATCCCGTCCGTATTTAGCTACCCTGCTGTGCCACTGGCGTGACAACAGGTCCACCAGAGATACGTCCACCCCGGTCCTCTCGTACTAGGGGCAGCTCCTCTCAAGTATCCAACACCCACGGCAGATAGGGACCGAACTGTCTCACGACGTTCTAAACCCAGCTCACGTACCACTTTAATCGGCGAACAGCCGAACCCTTGGGACCTGCTCCAGCCCCAGGATGTGATGAGCCGACATCGAGGTGCCAAACGATCCCGTCGATGTGGACTCTTGGGGATCATCAGCCTGTTATCCCCGGCGTACCTTTTATCCGTTGAGCGATGGCCCTTCCATGCGGGACCACCGGATCACTATGACCGACTTTCGTCTCTGCTCGAACCGTCGCTCTCGCAGTCAGGCAGGCTTATGCCATTGCACTCAACAGCTGATTTCCGACCAGCTTGAGCCCACCTTCGCGCGCCTCCGTTACTCTTTGGGAGGCGACCGCCCCAGTCAAACTACCCACCACAGAGGGTCCCGGATCCCGGTTCAGGGATCGCGGTTAGAGACCAGAGAACAAAAGGGCGGTATTTCAAGGGTGACTCCACCAAACCTGGCGGCTTGGGTTCAAAGTCTCCCGCCTATCCTACACAGTTATTCCCTAGTACCACTCTGAAGCTGTAGTAAAGGTGCACGGGGTCTTTCCGTCTAACCGCGGGTACTCCGCATCTTCACGGAGAATTCAATTTCGCTGAGTCGACGTTGGAGACAGTGGGGAAGTCGTTACGCCATTCGTGCAGGTCGGAACTTACCCGACAAGGAATTTCGCTACCTTAGGACCGTTATAGTTACGGCCGCCGTTTACCGGGGCTTCGATTCAAAGCTCTCACCTCTCCTCTTAACCTTCCGGCACCGGGCAGGCGTCAGACCCTATACGTCGTGTTGACCACTTCGCAGAGCCCTATGTTTTTAGTAAACAGTCGCTACCCCCTGGTCTGTGCCCCCCGCCGATGGTTGCCCATCAACGGGGCCCGCTTCTCCCGAAGTTACGCGGGCATTTTGCCGAGTTCCTTCAACGTCGTTCTCTCAAGCGCCTTGGTATACTCTACCAGTCCACCTGTGTTGGTTTCGGGTACGGTCTATACGGTGGAGTTATTTCCTGGGACAACTTCACAGCATGGACAATCCGATAAGCCCACACTGCTGCCATCATCCGTCACTACCACCAGGCTCTGGAATATTAACCAGATTCCCATCGACTACGCCTTTCGGCCTCGCCTTAGGGGCCGGCTCACCCTCGGCGGATTAGCCTTGCCGAGGAACCCTTGGACTTACGGCGAGCGTGTTTCTCACACGCTTTGTCGCTACTCATGTCAGCATTCTCACTTCCGATACCTCCAGCAACCCTCACGGGCTACCTTCGCAGGCCTACGGAACGCTCCGCTACCACTCATCAAAGATGAGTCCTAAGCTTCGGTGCATGGTTTGAGCCCCGATACATCTTCGGCGCAGGACGGCTTGTTTAGACCAGTGAGCTGTTACGCTTTCTTTAAAGGATGGCTGCTTCTAAGCCAACCTCCTGGTTGTCTTGGCCTTCCCACATCCTTTCCCACTTAACCATGACTTGGGGACCTTAGCTGTAGGTCTGGGCTGTTTCCCTTTCGACCACGGACCTTAGCACCCATGGTCTGTCTGCCGTGCTGATACTTGCCGGTATTCGGAGTTTGGTTAGGTTTGGTAAGCCTGTGGGGCCCCCTAGCCCATCCAGTGCTCTACCCCCGGCAGCAATACACGACGCTCTACCTAAATAGATTTCGCGGAGAACCAGCTATTACCCGGTTTGATTGGCCTTTCACCCCTAGCCACAAGTCATCCCCTCATTTTTCAACATAAGTGGGTTCGGTCCTCCAGTACGTGTTACCGCACCTTCAACCTGCTCATGGCTAGATCACCGGGCTTCGGGTCTAATCCTACGAACTATACGCGCTATTAACACTCGGTTTCCCTGCGCCTACACCTAACGGCTTAAGCTCGCTCGCAAAATTAACTCGCTGACCCATTATACAAAAGGTACGCCGTCAGGAGACAAGCTCCCTCCGACTGCTTGTAGGCATCCGGTTTCAGGTCTCTTTCACTCCCCTCGTCGGGGTGCTTTTCACCTTTCCCTCACGGTACTGGTTCACTATCGGTCACAAAGGAGTACTTAGGCTTGGAGGATGGTCCCCCCATGTTCAGACAAGGTTTCACGTGCCCCGCCCTACTCGAGGACACAAAAGCTTTCTACCCGTACGGGGCTATCACCCACTATGGCCCGACTTTCCAGACGGTTTCGGTTCTTACTTAAGTGTCACTGGCCTAGTCCGCGTTCGCTCGCCACTACTAACGGAGTCTCGGTTGATGTCCTTTCCTCCGGCTACTGAGATGTTTCACTTCGCCGGGTTCGCTTCGTTGACCTATGTATTCAGCCAACGATGACGCTAAAGCGCCGGGTTTCCCCATTCAGAGATCCACGGATCAAAGGGTGCTCTCCCCTCCCCGCAGCTTATCGCAGAGTGCCACGTCTTTCATCGCCTCTTTGTGCCAAGGCATTCACCAGATGCCCTTCTCTCGCTTGAGAACACTCCATGCAACACGGACAAACGGACCAAAACTAAGCCCGTCCATATATGTACGCCATTCCAAACAAGCGGCTGGAATAACGCCCCCGCCTAAAAGACGAGAGAACACGGAGCCTCAACTCAACGCAATTTGCAGATGCCGAACACACACAACCGGAGCGCACTAGATGAAAGCCCCAATCATATGCTCATCCCCAAACGGGAATGAATGCCGGCATCAAAAGTGCCGAACGTGTCGACTTCGATGCGCGTGCAACGCACCGAACACGTCCGGCAGCCAGACAGAACCTCGTTTCAACCGATAGATACCGCAAAAACAGCACCCTATCCGGGCAACACCCGAACATTCACCCACAGACAAACACTCCCGCTCCCCTTCCCGGTCACGCCCGGCGACAAGCACCGAACAAGCCCAAAAAGGCGCGCTGCGTATTCATCCGTCGGCAATATCAAATCGACCGAGGATCGTTCCTCTTCACAATGTATACGACCACGCATACCCCTCGGCATGCGCGTCCTACCTACCTCAAAGGCAGATACCAAAACACAGAACAATCTGCGCTGTGGTATCGGTCTTTTGTTTTTGTAACCGCTCAGACGCCGCTCCGCACCTCCGGTGCTCGACTTACGCGCTGACCGCGCGGCGCGCCTTGCGCTTGCCTCACCCTGACGGGCTCGGTTTCCTTAAGAGCACACATCCATCACGCCAAAGGCGGGATGGTGGAGCCGGACGGGATCGAACCGACGACCTGAAGCTTGCAAAGCTACCGCTCTCCCAACTGAGCTACGGCCCCATCTAAAGTCGTTCACCTTCCCGCAGCACCGCTGCGGAGCGCCCAAGGGGCGCCGGGCGAATGCCCGTAAGCCAAGGCGCGGCGCGCCGAAGCGGCGACTGAGCGCACATAAGCTATGGTGGGCCTGGGAAGACTTGAACTTCCGACCTCACGCTTATCAAGCGCGCGCTCTAACCAACTGAGCTACAGGCCCTGAAGCTCAAAATTCTCACAAAATAAAAACCTCCGTCACAGAGGCCTTATCATCGTTTCGGAAGAGATACGCAGACGGCGGACGCCACCGGCGTTTTTGTAAGGACCGGACATGCCCATGAACCGAAGTCCACAAACACAGCCGATATCCTTGAAAGGAGGTGATCCAGCCGCAGGTTCCCCTACGG